>DAHUYW010000002.1:249-195304 GCA_027306915.1 Spirochaetales bacterium
ACACTGTCTTCTTTCCTGGCCTGCGTCAATAAACAGCTTCAAGAAATTGTCCTATGGAATCGTCGACGATCGCCTCAGGCTCTACGCACGAGATCTCGTGCGTATCGGGCTGTCCCTGCCGAAGAACCTCGAAGAGCAGAAAGAGATTGCAGAACGTCTATCCGCAATAGGCCGCGCATTGCAGCGGACGGAGCGCGATCTGGCAAAACTCCGACTACTCAAACTCGGCCTCATGCACGACCTGCTGACCGGTCGGGTGCGGGTCCCCGTCCCGGAGACCGCGACGGGTGCAACCGAGGCCTGACCAAGCGCAGTCCGGCTAATCCGTCCGAGGCGCCTGAGCGCGTCGCTTGTCGGGAGGGGACGTCGACCATGAAATTCCGTCTTCCAATGAGGGATTTTCATGGTATGCTCTCATCATGGTAGAGCGGCCGGTTCTCTTAAGCACCGTCAAGCAAGCCCTCTCGCGGAGCCGCGTGGTCGTGCTGACCGGGCCGCGCCAGTGCGGGAAGACCACGTTGGCGCGGCAGCTCCTGAGCGAGGAGTCGGTCAACTACTTCGACCTGGAAGATCCCGCGTCCCTTGCCCGCCTCGAGGAGCCGATGACCGCCCTCGGAAAGCTCCGCGGCCTGGTGGTGATCGACGAGGTGCAGCGGCGGCCCGAGCTCTTTCCCGTCCTGCGGGTCTTGACGGATCGCCGCGGCAACCCTGCCCGTTTTCTCATTCTCGGCAGCGCCTCGGGCGACCTCCTTCGCCAGACCTCCGAGAGCCTCGCCGGGAGAATGGAGCGAGTCGTGATGGGCGGCTTTTCGCTGCGGGAGCTGGGCGCGGAGGCCGAGCAAACCCTGTGGCTGCGCGGAAGCCTTCCCCTTTCCTACCTCGCAGGCAGCGACGCCGACAGCGCGCTGTGGCGGAAGAGCTTCATTCAGACCCTCCTAGAGCGCGATCTCCCGCAGTGGGGCGTGCGTGTTCCCGCTATCGCCCTGCAGCGCTTCTGGACCATGCTCGCGCACTATTCCGGCCAGACCTGGAACGCAGCCGAGCCGGCGCGCTCGCTCGGCGTGAGCGAATCCACCGCGCGGCGTTACCTCGACCTACTGACGGACGCCTTCGTCGTCCGCCAGCTGCCACCTCACCATGCAAACCTGCGCAAGCGCCAGGTGAAGGCTCCGAAGATCTACGTGCGCGACAGCGGGCTCCTACACCAGCTCCTCGGCATCGGCAGCCGCAAGGAGCTCTTGGGCCATCCCAAGGTCGGGGCCTCGTGGGAAGGGTATATAATCGAACAGGTGGTGATGGGAGAGCCGCACGACGAGGCCCTCTTTTGGGCGACGCATCAGGGCGCTGAGATTGACTTGATCCTCCGCCGCGGCACCGCCCTCCTCGGAGTGGAGTGCAAGCTCTCCGACGCGCCGCGCATGACCCCGTCGATCAGGATCGCCCTCGACGATCTCGGGCTTGAAAGGGTAGTCGTGCTCTATCCCGGGGCGAAGCGTTATCCGATCGCGGAGCGAGTCGAGGCCGTCCCCCTCGCGACGCTCGGAGGGAGGGGTTCGTTGTTCGAGAGCATCGACGCATGAGCGAGTACCTTCACGTCGAAAAGCCCTTCCTCGACCAGCTCGCCGTGCTCGGCTGGAGCGTGGTGAACCAGGGCCAGGGGATGGTTCCTTCGGATCCCGCGAAGAGCCTGCGCGGCAGCGTTCGGGAGTGCATCCTGCCGGGGGTCTTCCAGAACGCCGTCAGGTCGATCAATCGGACCGCGGCCGTCAGGAGTGGCTCACCGAGCGGCAGATCGAGGAGCTGCGCGAGCAGCTACTCCGTCAGCCGAATCGAAGCCTCCTCGAGGCCAACGAGACCGTGCACGCCCTTCTCCTGAAGGCGCAGGTCGACCGGAACGAGCTCACGGGCGAGCCGGATCCCGTGGTGAAGCTCATCGACTTCGCCAACCCCGAGCGCAACCAGTTCCACGCCATCAACCAGCTCCGCATCGACACTCCGGGATGCGTCAAAAGCTGCATCATCCCCGACATTGTCCTTTTCGTGAACGGGCTGCCTCTCGTCGTGATCGAGGCGAAGATCGGCGATGCCAACACCGCGAACCCTATGCACGCCGCCTACGAGCAGCTCCTCCGCTGCCGAAACGCCCGGCCCGAAACCGTCAGGGCGGACCTGCGGGAGGGGGAGCCTCGCCTCTTCTACACGAACCTCCTCCTCATGCGCACCTGCGGCGAGAGGGCCGAGATCGGCACCATCACCTCCGGCCACGAACACTTCTCGGCATGGAAGGAGATCAGGCCCGCCGAGCGAAAGAGCTACTCGCGCCCGCTCGGCGTCGAGCGTGAGCAGGAGATGCTCGTTCAGGGGCTTCTTGAACCGGCGACCCTTCTCGACGTGCTTCGCACCTCCACGGTCTTCATGGACACCGACGGGAAGCGGCGCATCAAGGTGGTCTGCCACTACCAGCAGTATCGGGCGGCGCGCAAGATCGTCGAGCGCCTCCGAAGCGGCGCCACGCCCGAGGAGCGCTCCGGGGTCATCTGGCACACCCAAGGCTCGGGCAAATCCTTGACCATGGTCTTCGTCGCCCGAATGATCCGATCCTCCCCCGATCTCGAGGACTTCAAGATCCTGCTCGTGAACGATCGCCTCCATCTCGAGCGGCAGCTCACGCGCACGGCCAAGCTCATCGGCGGCACGGTGAACGTCATTGAGAGCACCGCCGAGCTTCGGGAGCATCTCGCCACGGAGGTCTCCGACGTCAACCTCGTCATGGTCCACAAGTTCGCCGAGCGGAGCAAGGAGCTTCCGCGGTCGCTCGCCCGGGCCCTTGCGGCTCGCAAGAAGGAGGTTGCGAAGGGGAGAGGCGGCGCGCTGGCCGCGGCCGAAGGAATCACCCTCTACCGGGCGATCCCCTCGGGCACGAGCTTCGGCGTCGTGAATACTTCGGAGCGCATCCTCCTCATGGTGGATGAGGCGCACCGTACTCAGGGCTCCGACCTGGGCGACAACCTCTTCGAGGCCTTCCCGAACGCCGCCCGCATCGCCTTCACCGGAACCCCGCTCATCACGGAGCAGCACGCGGATAAGAGAACCGTCAAACGCTTCGGCGAGTACATCGACACCTACAAGCTGATGGATGCGGTGCACGACGGCACCACGCTTCAGATCCTGTACGAGGGGCGCACCGCGGACACCGCCCTCGCGGACAAGCACGGCTTCGATGTCACGTTCGAGGACCTCTTCAGAGAGCGGAGCGAGGAGGAGCTTCTCCCTATCAAGAAGAAGTACGGCGCCACGGGCGACATCCTCGAGGCGGAGAATCGAATCGGGGCCATCGCGAAGGATCTCGTCGGCCCCTACATCGGCAACATCCTGCCCGACGGGTTCAAGGCACAGGTCGTCTGCCACTCGAAGCTTGCGGCGATCCGCTACCAGAAGGCCATTCGAGCCGCCCTGGGCGAACGGATTGACCGCGAACGGGCGATGCCCAACGCCGATCTCGACTTCGTTCGACGCCTCGAATTCTTGAAAGTAGCCGTCGTGATCTCCGCCGACGTCGCAAACGAGCCGGCAGCCGTCACTGAGGCGCGTCGGGAGGCGAAGCGATGGAATGCGGTGGAGAGCTTCTGCAAGCCCTTCGACTTCGACGACCGCGACAAGACGCTTACCGGCATCGCCTTCCTTGTCATGCGCGACATGCTCCTCACCGGTTTCGACGCGCCGGTTGAGCAGGTCATGTACATCGACAAGAAGCTCCGCGAGCACAATCTGCTCCAGGCCATCGCCCGGGTGAATCGGGTCGCAGGTGGCAAGCATCGCGGCTTCATCGTCCACTACATCGGGCTTGCCAACCACCTCAGCCACGCCCTCTCAATCTACGCCGAGGAGGATGCCGACGATATCCGGGAGGGGTTGAAGAACATCTTAAGCGAGGTGCCGATCCTTGAGGAGCGCTACCAGCGCCTTCTCCACCACTTTCGCTCGGCCGGGGTCAGCCAGATCGAGGAGCTCGTCAAAGGAAGGCTACCCGGTCCGGAGGCGGAGGTTGCCGTGGTCCACGTCGCGGTGGATGCGCTCGAGGAGATCAAGGCGAGGGCGGACTTCGAGGTCTATCTCAAGAAGTTCCTGGAGAGCCTGAATCTCATTCTCCCGAATGCGGCGGGCCAGCCCTACCGAGGCACCGCGAGGCGCTTCGGCTATCTCCTTCGGATGGCGAAGGAGCGCTACAAGGATGACTCCCTCGACATCGCCGATGCCGGTGAGAAGGTGAAGGCCCTCATCAACGAACATCTCATCAGCCTCGGCATCGATCCGAAGATCCCGCCGGTCGAGCTCCTGTCCGACGACTTCCTTGCCCAAGTCCTCGAACACTCGTAGGGCGACGCCAAGGCCAAGGCGAGCGAGATGGAGCACGCAATCCGCAAGCACTGCACGATCCACTTCGACGAGGATCCCGCCTTCCACAAACGCTTGAGCGCCTGATCCGCGAGCACCACGACAACTGGGAGCTCCTTGCCGAAGGCTACGAGCAGCTGCGAAAAGAGTCGATCGAAGGACGAACCGAGAGCGTGCGCGGCCTCGGGAGGGAGGCGACGGTCTTCTATGAGCATGTCCGCCCGCTGGCGTACGACGGGAGCGAGCCCTCCGCCGAGGAGGACGAGTCGCTCGAGAGACTCGTCGTGCGGATCGTCGCGATCCTCCGCGGAACCATCGACGTGCTCGACTTCTGGAGGAAGCCCACCGAGGTGAAGCGTCTTCGCGCCGGCATCGACACCGAGATCCTCCTCGCCGGCGTTGCGGCGCTGGAAGCGCGACACGAGCGGATCGCGGTCGAGATCGTGAAGCTCGCCGAGAAGCGGCACGGAGAGCTCCTCGAATGAAGGATGCACGAGGCGACCGCCTGACCTACGAGGTGGTCCGGAGCCGCCGCTCCACGGTCGATATCATCGTCGAGCGCGACGGCAGCGTCCTGGTGCGCGCCCCGGAGTGGACCGACGATCGAAAAATCGAAGAGATCGTCGCACCCCGGAAGCACCACATCTTCCGCAATCTCGCCGAGTGGCGGGACCTCAACGCAACCCGGGTGCTGCGCGAGTTAAAGAACGGCGAGGGCTTCCCGTACCTGGGCCGCTCCTACCGCCTGTTTTTGGTTAGCGACCAGGAGGAAGCTCTCAACTTGCGAAACGGCCGCTTCACTCTGCGCCGAGACTTTGTGGAGCAGGGCGAGGAGGCGGCAAGAGCGGCCTTCCGCGACTACTTATATAGGCCGCGGTCTCTCCTGGATCCGCCGCCGCGTCGCCTACTGGGCCCCGAAGGAACGGCGCGGGGATGGACGTCTGAACAGCGCGGCACCACCTCGGGTTAGCCGACGCCTTGCCAGCGGCATCGTCGGTGATGCCGAACTTAGCGGAGTCGCTGCTGGCGCCCCTTGCCTCTAGCTCGCCGGAAATCCTATAGTTCCGTCGTCCGGAACACCAAACAGGGCGGCTCGTCCGGGCCGCGCAAGGAGAAAGTGAATCATGGAATATCGACAACTCGGCCGCTCGGGCTTCAAGGTCCCGGCCTTGAGCTTCGGGACCGGCACCTTCGGCGGACGGACCGACTTCTTCAAGGCCTGGGGGGCGACCGACGTCGCGGAAGCGAAGCACCTCGTCGACATCTGCCTCGAGGCGGGGATCACGATGTTCGATTCGGCCGACATCTACTCCGACGGCCTCTCCGAGGAGGTCCTCGGCAGGGCGGTTGCCGGAAGACGCGAGCGCGTGATCATTTCGACAAAGACCACCTTTCGCAAGGGCGAGGGGCCGAACGACGTGGGCTCATCGCGCTATCACCTTGTCGAGTCGGTCGAGGGAAGCCTCCGGCGCCTCGGCACCGATTACATCGACCTCCTCCAGCTTCACGGATACGATGCGATGACCCCGGTCGAGGAGACCCTCATGGCCCTTGACGACCTCGTGCGCGCGGGGAAGATCCGCTACATCGGCTGCTCGAACTTCTCGGGCTGGCACCTCATGAAATCCCTCGCGGCCTCGGAGCGCTACGGCCTCGCCCGCTACGTCGCCCACCAGGCCTACTACTCGCTCATCGGGCGCGACTACGAGTGGGAGCTCATGCCCCTTGCCCTCGATCAGGGCGTGGGGGCTGTCGTGTGGAGCCCGCTCGGCTGGGGGCGCCTGACCGGAAAGCTCCGCCGCGGACAGCCGCGGCCGTCGGTGAGCCGCCTGCCGGCAACCATCGACGCCGCCCCGCCGGTGTCGGACGAGCACCTCTTCAAGGTGGTCGACGCGATCGACGAGATCGCCAAGGAGACCGGAAAGACGGTCCCGCAGATTGCGATCAACTGGCTCCTCCAGCGCCCGACCGTCTCGACCGTCATCATCGGGGCGCGCAACGAGGAGCAGCTGCGGCAGAATCTCGGCGCGGTCGGCTGGAGCCTCACCTCGGAGCAGGTCGCACGCCTCGATGCCGCGACTGAGACGACCCTGCCCTACCCCTACTGGCACCAGCGGGGCTTCGCCGAGCGTAACCCCTTTCCGACGCTGAAGTAGAGCGGGCGTCGAGCCCAGCAGGTCCAAGCGCACCCGGGCGACGACCGTCGTGAGCCAGCCGGTCAGGTTATGGATTCCGGTTGTACCGATGCGACTGAGCCGCAGCGAGGACTCCTGGACGGCATCCTCAGCCTCGGTCGCATTCCTACGTCGCGTTCCGTCATATGAGTGACGAACGGTAGTCAGTCGGTGTGACAAGGAGTTCAAGATGAGCAAGCAACAGGTAGGCCCCTCTATCGACTTTCAAGGCAGTGCCCGCGGAGTCATGGAGTCTTGTCGCAAGGTGCGCGCCGGCAGCCTCGAGCTGCACACCGTGGACAAACAGGAGGCTCCCAAAACGGCCGGCCCCGGGGATCGCATCATGCATGCGCGCCTTGCGGCCGAGGGAGTTCTGATCATTGCCTCGGACGGAAGTCCCAACTACCCTGCCAAAGTCGGGCAGAACGTGGGTGTCGCGCTGCGGGGTGCCGACGAAACCCAGCTCTCCAAGCTCTTGGCGGGTCTATCCGAAAGCGGCACCGTCAAGATGCCGCTTTCCAAGCACCCCTGGGGCTCACAAGACGGCTGGCTCTCGGACAAGTTCGGGATTACTGGGCGGTCAGCATCGGAGAGGCGTAGCGCCGATCGGCCTCGGTTTGCGTTCCGAAGCGTTCGAGCTCGCTCGGCAGGGTTCGTAGCGATTCATCGATCGAAAGCTTCCCGCGCCGAACCTAACCCGCCCTCATTCGCGCCGCCAATGTCTGACACGTCTATCCCGTGAGCGCCCGCTTCGCCCCTTCCGGAAAGTCAAGCCCGGTAAAGAGCTTGAACTGCAGGTAGGCCTGCTCGAGGAGCATCTCGAACCCGCCGATTGTCCGGCAGCCCGCCTTCACCGCTCGAGCAAGCAGGAGAGTCTCTCTCGGCGCGTAGACGAGGTCGTAGACGATCTCGCTTCCGCGTAGCTCGTAGAACGCGATCGGGTCCTCCCCCTCATTGGGGTGCATCCCGGCGCTCGTGGTCTGGATGATGAGATCGAAGGGAGCAGTTGACGCGGAGGCGCCGATGGCCGCGGCGGCCCGCGCGAGCCCCTCGGCTGAGAGCTCCTCTGCCCGGCAGCCAAATTCGGCCGCAAGGCGCCTCGCGCGCTCGACGGTGCGGTTCACGATGGCGACCGCACAGCCGGCATCGACGAGAGCGGCGACGACCGCTCGCGCAGCGCCTCCGGCCCCTACGACGAGCGCCTGCTTGCCGGAAAGCCGCCGTCCCGCGACGCGCGCAAGCGGCGCGAGAAAGCCGGGGGCGTCGGTGTTGGCGCCGCGCCACCTGCCGGAAGCGGCCGTGGCATCGGAGGTGGGACGGCCGATCCCGCCCCGGCGGGGGACCGCCGCCGCAGCGCCGGAAGCGCCACCGGTCGGTGCTTCGGTAGCGGAGCCCCCGGCTGTCAGCCGAACCAGCGTATTGCAGGAGCCGATCCGCGCCACGAAGGGGTCGCGCTCGGCGAGCATTGGGAGAACGCTCTCCTTGTGCGGGATCGTTACCGAGGCGCCCGCTATCCCGAGTCGATCGGCAACGGCAAAGAAGAGCGCGGGATCGTCGACCTGAATCGGCAGGTAGCACGCGTCAAGGCCGGCTACCTTGTAGCCGGTGTTGTGGATTAGCGGCGAGCGGGTGTGCATCACCGGATTTCCGATGATGCAGAAAAGGCGCGTTTGATCCGAGATCGAGCGGACGCGGTAGAGCTCCTCGAGGGCGCGCGGATCGACATGGCCGGGCGCCGCCTGCTCCCTGCCTGCGGTGCTGTAGGTGAGGTAGCTACCGAGCCTTCCCGCGAGGACGCGCGTCGGGAATCCCCAGTCGCCCATGCCGAGGACGATCTTTTCGATTCCCGAGAGCTCGGCGCAGGCATCGAGAAGCGCGAGGAGCTCCCCCGTCGAGCGCGGCATCACTGTAGCCTTCGGAAGCTCGCCCGGATTGCGGGCAAGACGCCGAGTTCTGGCCACGAGACCCGCAGGCACGCCGGTGAAGTCATGAAAGGAGCGGATCACCCGCACTTCGAAGCGGGCCGCCGCGGCTTCGAGCGAGGGGGCGATGAGGTCCTCCTCGAGGTCGACGAAGGACCAGCCGCCCGCGATCGCCTTCTCGAGCAGGGCGATGCGCTCGCCTTCGGACCCCGCGAAGCGCCCGCCGTCCGAGCGCCGCCGGATCGCGAGGATCGCAGGGATCCCCGCGAGGCGCGGAAAGCCCGCCATGCGAGCCATCTCCAGGGGGTCGAGAAAGTCCGCCCTCAGCTCCACGAGATCGATGTGCCTTCGGTTCGCCTCAAGCAGGGCGAGATCCTCGGAGAGGCTCTTCTCGGTCAGCGCAAGGCAGATCTTCGTTGCCTGCTTCATCGCATCCTCCCTTCATCAACCGGCGCGTTCGGCGACTTCCGAAAGAGCGTCTCGCCTCTGAGAAGCGTTTCCTCGATCACAAGCCGCTCCACCCCCTCCCTGGTGCGAAAAAGAGTGAGGTCCGCCTCCATGCCCGGCTCGAGACGCCCGACGCGCCGTTCCACGCCGACGAGGGCCGCGGGGATGCTCGTCACGAGGGGAAGCGCCTGCGCAAGGGAAAGGCCGGTCGCTGACATGAAGCGGACGACCCCCCGATCAAGGAGATGGCCCGCTCCCGCGAGAATCTCCCCCCCGCTCAGACTCAAACGCCCGTCGCTGCCGACCTCGACCCGGCTGCCGAGCCACTCGTAGCTCCCCGCAGGCAGCCCCCCAAGGGGAGCCGCGTCGCTCACGAGGAAGAGCTTCCCTGCCGGTTTCGCTCGGGCAATGATCTTGATGAGCGAGGCGGGCAGATGGAAGCCGTCACAGATGATGCCCGCAGATAGGCGGTCCGAGGCCAGCTGCTCCCAGAAGGAGCTCCGGTGGCGGTGCATCATCGTATGGCTTCCGTTTCCGAGGTGGGTCGAGAGGGTGGCCCCTGCCTCCGCCGCTCGCGCGATCTCCTCCGGCAGGGCGGCGGTGTGGCCGATCGCAACCCGAACCCCCCGCCGGACGACCCGCTCGATGAGATCGATCGCGCCCGGAAGCTCCGGGGCGACGGTAATGTAGGCAAGCCGGCCGCGTGAAGCCTCCTCCCAGGCGAGGTACTCAGCGAAGTCCGGCGGCCGGACAAAGGCGCGCGGGTGCGCTCCCCGCGGCCCATCCTCCGCTGAAATGAAGGGCCCCTCCACGTGGATGCCTGCTATGGCCGCGTCAAGCACCGGGTCGGCGGCCGCGGCCTCCGCAATCAGGCGCAGGTTGCGCACGATCCGCTCGCCTGGGGCGGTCACGATGGTGGGTGTGTGCTGGGTCGTTCCCGATGCGGCGAGGGCGCGGACTATCGAGCCGATCTCCTCCGGGGCGAGTCGCTCACTTGAGTAGTCATGCCCCGCGTAGCCGTTCACCTGGATGTCGACGAGACCGGGAGAGATCCAGGGGAGATCGTCGGCCTCGGAGACGGCGCGTGCGGCATAGGCGGCGCCGGCGACTCCCGCTGCGGCGTCAGCCTCGCCGGAGGAGCCGGAAGCGGCGCGGGGGGACTGTTGCGTCCGGCCCGAAGATGGCCTTGCCGCTCCCGGCGCTGGCCTCGACCCAAACGGCCGCACCGACTCGATGCGGCCCGCGACCACCTCGATTTCGACCGCCTCGCCCGTGAGGGCGTTTCTCCCCGCAAGAAGTCGGGAGCTCATCATTCCTCCGTGCTAGAAGTCCCCGCGATAGACGTAGAGGTCGACGAGCTTGTCGTCGTCGAAGAACAGACGCGCCCGCACTGGGTAGCCGCGATCGGGGAGGATGAAGATAAGCGAGTTCGCGCCGGTATGAAAGGGGGTGCCGAGAATCCCCTCCACCTCGGCGATCGAGGAGCCCATCGTCACTCCGCCGAGCACCGCCTGCGTGAAGCGACGGTCGACGCGAACCTGCCAAACGCGGTCCTGGTACCAGAAGAGGTAAGAGTGGTCCGGATAGTAGAAAACCACGTCATCCTGCCAGGCCGCCGTCCCGCGGAGGGGGAAGATCTCCTCCGGAACCCCAAATCCGGTAAAGACCTCCCTTAGGGTAAGCCCGAGGAGATCGGGAAGATCCTTGCTCCCCGGAAAGGGCTTCGTTGCCGAGGCCGCAGCGCTGGTCGCCGTCGCGCCGGGCGAGACTTCCGCGCCGTAGGGCGTCCCGGTCTGGGGGTCCTCGGCGGAGGCGCCCGGTGAGATTGCCGTCGGGCTCCCGGCCGGTCCCGAGCCGCCCGAGGCCGCCTGTCCCGCAGGCGGCGTCCCCTGGCCGTTCGACGGCGGAAGCTGCTGCGCGTGCGCCGGCACCGCGACGCTCCCAAGAAGTAGAACCAAAAGAAGTGCGATCATGAGGGCTCGATTCTACCCGCCGAGTCGGGTTGGCGCAAGGCGGCCGGGCGCGGCAAGCAGGCTCAAGGCACCGGCCTCACCGTAATTGCCGGTCAGCACACAGGCTTGCGCCTGCTGCTCGGGCGGCAGTGCGGCATAGACCTTCTCCACGGTCCGGGTCAGGCCGTTCCAGCCGAACCGGTCGGCGAGGACGGTTGGGAAGGTATTTCGGGTCATGCGGTAGGTCCGCATCCATCTCTACAAGCAGGTCGAAGTTCTGCTCGAGCCTCCAGGAAATTCCGGCGATATATGCCCGCAGGGCCATTCTTCCTCTCCCTGCTCAAGAGAAAAAGCCGGCTACCCGCAGATGGATCGTCCATGACCTCGCGAACGACGCCTGCCGTGCCGTCAAGACATTCAAACGCGAGGCCACGGAATGAAGGAATTCGAGGGGTCAAGCACTCTGCGGCCGCGATCGACAAATACATCCGCAATTACAACCTGCTAGAACTTGACCTTGGCCGCGACGCGGAGCATCTGATGAAATCCGAGCGAGATGCTCCCCCATTCCCCGGCTTCCGCAGAGAGGCCGAAGGTGGTCCGGTCCAGCGGCACCAGGAGGCTTAGCTCGAGTGTCAAACCCTGGATCACCTCATATTCCGCGAAGAGGGTGCACAGCGCGGAAAGGTCGTCGAGACCGCAGAGGGCGGAGGCGCCCAGGCCGAGGTCCTGCCGAGGCGTGAGACGTCCGAGAAGGAAAAGGTAATCATGGCGGGCGAAGGGCAAGGGTCTCTTCGTCGCGTCGAAAAAGGCCATCCGCTCCGCCGGGGCCAGCTCCTTCCAATCCGGCGAGGTGTACAGCGAATCCAGCCCGGCGCACGCCCAGTCGACGTGCCCGCCGCCGTAGAAGAGGTACTCGCCCAGGAGATAAAGGTCGGCCCGGGCGAAGGTATAGTCGACACCCATGGCGGCCTGAAGCCCTTCGTAACCGGTGAACAGCCCATCGCCTGCGGTCGGCTCCCGAAGCAGCCGGTGGTCGAGCCGATAGACGGCCTCGACGAAGAGCCCGATCTCGATGTCGGTCTTCAGCGCAAACCCCGCTACCTGGCTGAAATCGTTGTTCGTATACGGGGGAAGGGAGAGGCTTGCGGGATCCAGACCCTGCTCGATCTCCGGCAGAAACAGGGAGTAGAGGATATCTACGCTCGTCTTGCCGAGCGAGAAGGTGGTGGCCGCCCCGAACCTGCTCCCCCAGAATCCCCTCTCAAGGGGATTGTCAGAGGCGAGGCCGAAGAGCTCCACCTTCCACATCTCCTGCGGATAGAAGGTGGCGTGAACCCCCCATTTGCCCGGCGGCCTCGCCTGGGGGTCGATGCTGTTCGCGACATCGCGCGGATTGAAGAGATCGAGGGGACTAAAGAGGTAGCCGTATCCCCGAGCGATCCTTATGAGGCCGGTCTCCACGTCCAGCCACTCGTTTCCCGCCTTGAAGTAGAGGCGTTCGAGCACCAGCTCCACTTCCGCCGCGTCTCCCCGCGCATAGAAACCGGTGGCAGTCTCGACGGTTACCGAAAGAAAAAAGGAAAGATTCTCGCTCCCGACGGATCGGAAACGCAGGGCGGCGAAGTTGGTCCATCCCTGGCTCAAGGAACCTTTCCCTTCGGGGAAGAGCCTCTCGTTCTGGAGGTCGAAGGCGGAGAGATAGCTCCCGCTAAACGGGGAGGCGGACCTCCCCTCGGCCTCGACCCCCGCGGAAGAGGCAAGGAAGAGCGCTCCCGCGAGGAAGCTCACAATCCGTTTGATGGAAGCCATCGTCAATCACCTCTGCAGGTTCCTCATGCTGAAGACGCTGTCAGGGATCGGTCCGTCGAGCACCGGGTCGATCATCGTGAAGACGGTTCGCGAGTCCTTGCGCAAGAGGTCACGCACCTCCACCTTGACGGGAAAGAGCCGGCCACCGATCCTCTCGGTCTCGAGCACCAGCTCCTCCTTCAGAAGCGCTCCGGAAAGGGCGTAGCGCTCCGTTTTCAGCGGAAGGTAGGACTGCCGGTCGACCCACATGCGAAGCTTGGGGTAGGAGATCGTCTTCTTCTTCCCGACAAGCTCCAGGAGCCAGCAGCGCATCCCCTGGTATTCGGGCTCCCCGATGATGGTCCCGTTGTAGAGGCTTTCGAGGGTGTCGTTCGCTACCGTGTCCTCGTAGCTGAGGTCGGACCCCATCATCGACTCCTTGAGCATGTGCCCGGTGATGGGCACTATCTCCTCAGCGTCGGGGGAGTAGAGGAAGAGGTTCCCGTTCTTCTTGAGGAACTTCGTCCCCGCGTCCTCGGGGTTGGTGAACTCGACGAAGCTGTTCTTGTCCCCCTTGGCGTAGAGCACGAAGCGCTTCACGATCCTCTTCCCTGCGAACTGGATGAGGAACTCGGCTTCGGACTTGATGGTTGTGTAGACCTCGTTGGAGTCGAGCTTCTTGATGATAGCCGCGACGTCCTGCGCGCCGGCCGTATGAGTGGCCCCGAGGCCCAGACAGGCGATCACGATCAGAAAGATCATTCGCTTCATTGTGTGCTCCTCGCTCACCTTCGGAGCGCATCCACGGGTTTTATGAACGCGGACTTCAGCGACGGGAGGATCGTGCACGCGGCCGAAATACCTAGCCCGTAAAGAAGCCCGGTGCCGATGATCGAGGGAGAGAACTTCACGAAGACCGTGTTGTTCACGGGGAGCATCTCCTCCATCATGGAGCTCAGGTCGATCGGCACGTACGAGAGGATCAGGGTCGCCGCCCCGCTCGCGAGACAGCCGAGAGCCGATCCCAGGCCGCTCAGGACAAGGGACTCTACGAAGAAGACCAGCACGATCTCGGCGCGCGTCATTCCGAGCGCCGCCATCATCCCGATCTCCTTCATTCGCTCGTGGATCACCATGATCACGGTGTTCATGATGAGAAAGGAGGCAACGATCATGAAGATGATGTAGACGATGCTCATCATGATCTCCGACACCTTCAAGATTGTGAGAAAGGGATGGAGGGTGTAGGGCTTGATCGAGAGATCCTCGCGCCCGCGAAGCTCCGCCTTCACCGCATCGAGGACCGAGGCCGCCTCCCCTTCGGATCGGGCGAAGAGCTGGAGGGTCTGCGTTCTTCCCTGCAGAGCGGTTAACCTTTGCGCCCGCTCGAAGGGAATGATGACGACGTTCTTGTCCATCTCTGCGAGATTGAGGTCCACGATTCCCGTGACCACGGGGAAATAGTACTTGGTAGAGAGCTCGCTCGAGACGATGCGGAGCTGCACTTTGTCCCCGACGCCGACCCCCATCTTACGCGCCAGCCGGAAGCCGATCGCGCACTCGTTCGCCTCCTCTGCGGGATAACGCCCCTCCACAAGACAGCGATTCGCGTTCCGCGTCTTGTAGTTGAAGAGGTTGTGTGGGAGCTCTTGCTCCATGTCGATGCCCCAGAGCAGGGCGCTCTTCGCCACGCTGTTCAGGAGGCTCACCCGGGTGCGAATCCGAGGGAAGACCACCTCGACCCCCGGCAGCCCCTTTAGCTCCCGCAGGAGGGCGCCGAGATCCCGGTTCTCCGGCTCCACGGGATACTGCACGGGTAGAAAAGCGCTCTTTCGCTCGTAGTCGTTGGAGGTGATGAGGACGTGGCCGGTCTCGTAGGTGATCACCTTTCTGCGGAAATTGTCCATCATCCCCTCCATCACCGCCGCCATAGCGACGATGAAAAAGACCGAGATCGCGACGGCGAGAACGCAGAAGGTCGAGCGTCTCCGGTTGCGATAGATGTTCCGATAGGCGATCGTCGCGAGCTGCGCGAGGCCTCCGAGCCTTCCCTTCCTTTCCATGTATGGCTCCCTCCTTCACTCCGACCGAAAGGCGTCCGTGATGGTCATCCGGACCGCGCGCAGCGAGGGAAAAAGCGCGGTAACCGCCGAAAGGAGCGATGCGGCGACGACGCTCAGGCCCATCGAGGTGAAGTTCCAGGCGGACTTGAAGATCCCCGTTACCCGGTAGCCGAGGTTCTCCAGGCCGGCCTCCTCCATCCAAGGGGAGTAATCGATTCCGTGGTTCACCATCCAGGAGTTGAGGGGAAGAAAGAGGAACAGCCCGACCGCGGCGCCGATGAGCCCGATGAGGCCGGTCTCGATTGAAAAGAGTTTCACAACGGCGGCGTCCGTCATGCCGAGGGCGCGCAGCATACCGATTTCCTTCGTCCTTTCCAGGACCGCCATCAGCACGGTGTTGGCGATCACCATAAGCACGATCACGAAGAAGAAGCCGAGAAAGACGATCGTGCTCACGTTGTCGGAGGCAGAGGCGGCTAGGTAGTCGGTCGCGATCTCCTTCCAGCCGACCACGAGGAGCGATTCCGGCAGGGCGCCGCCGAGCCTCAAGGCGATTGCCTCCGCCGACTCGAGCCTTCCGGGAAGCTCGTCCTCCCGGGCGCCCGCCTTGCGGATTGCGATCTCTGTGACCTGCCCCTCGAGGAGAATCCCACTCTCGTCCTGGAGGATTGTGAGCGGCAGGTAAGCGGTGTAGGCGTTCACGATTGGGTCGGGGCAGTTCACGATCCCGGCGACCACGAGGTCGATCACCTGGTTGATATGGCGAAGCACTCCCGCCTCATCTCGCTTGTCGATGACCGTGGAAAGGCGCACGCTGTCCCCGGTCCGTGCTCCGAGATCCTTGGCTCCCTTGACCCCAAGCAGCACCTCGAAGACCCCGTCCCGCGGCAGGTGCCCGCCCTCGCTGCGGTCGATGTACGCGTGGTAGCGGAAGATCCGGCGCTCCGCCTCGGGGTCGATCCCCGCGAAGACGAAGGGCAGCTCCTCCTCCCGGCTCAGGAGGGTTCCCACAAAGGTCGCGCGCGGGGCCGCCTCGAAGCCGGCGCTTCGCAGCCGCTCGACGATCGGCGCGTAGCCGGCGTATCCCTCGTAGAGGGGGAGCTCGTCGCGCTTTTCCCAGTAGGCGCGCGAGTAAATCTTCGCGGCTCCCGTCTCGAAGTTCACGATGTTGCGCCGCGACTCGGTGTTCGCCCCGAGCAGGAAGGCGTCCATGAAGAGATAGGAGAGTATACCGAGCGCGACCGCGGCAGTCGTGATCACCGTCTTCACCTTGTGCCTTCCCAGGTTTCGAAAGGCGAGCCGCGCGAGCAGCGCGATCGACTCCCTCCTTCGCACAAAGGTCATCGCCGCTCCTCCTCGACGATTCTTCCGTCGCGAAGCTGGATGAGCCTCCGCGCAAAATCCATCACCATCCGGTCGTGGGTCGAAAAGATGAAGGTGGTCTTCGCCTCCCGGTTCAGGTTGAGCATGAGCGAGAGGATCTCGCTTCCGGTGCGGGAATCCAGGTTGGCCGTCGGCTCATCGGCGAGGATGATGCGCGGCGCCTTCACGAGCGCCCTCGCGATCGCCACGCGCTGCTGCTGTCCGCCGGAAAGCTCATTGGGCTTGCGGTTGTGGAGCCCATCCAGGTTCACCGCGCGCAGCGCCTCAAGGGCCTTGTCCCTCGTCCTTCGAGGGCTCTCGCCGAGAAGGGTGAGCGGAAACGAGACGTTCTCCAGGGCAGTGAGCACGGGGATGAGATTGTAGGCCTGGAAGATGAAGCCGATCTTCTCCCGCCGGAGGTACGACAGCTCGGTGTAGCTCAAGGTCGACACCTCCTCGCCGTCGATGAAGATCTCTCCCCGGGTCGCGGTGTCGAGGCATCCGATGAGGTGAAGGAGGGTCGACTTTCCGCTTCCGGAGGGTCCCGCGATGGCGGTGAACTCTCCCTCGTCGAATGCGACATCGATTCCCTGCAGGGCGTTCACCGTTATGCCGTTCACCCCGTAGTCTTTGTAGAGGGCGTTGATCTGGATGGTCACGGCCGTTACCCTCCTCCCTCGGGCTGCTTGGGGCTCCCGGCGGCTCCCTTCGTGGTGCGGAGCTCGCTCAAGGCCTTCAGCCCGAACACCTCGTCCTCGCTCAATTCCTCAGGCAGCCTCGAGGGAACGACCACCATCGAATTGCCGTGCTGGAACCCCTCATGAAGGACGCTCAGCCTCTTCAGGGTCAGCGCAATGGGGCAATTCTTGTAGACCTGCGCGGCCTCCTCGTGCCTGAGCGCAACCTCCCTCTCGGCCTCGCTCAAGAGGATGTGCGCCCGCTTCTCCCTCTCGGCCTGGGCGATGTGGCTCATCGCCTCCTCGAGCTCGGCCGGAATGTGGATCTCCGTGATCTCGATGTGCTGGATCGTGATTCCCCACTCGGTGGTCTTGCGATCGACCTCCTTGCGCACGTCCTCCTTGATCTTCTCGCCGTTGGCAAGAAGCGTGGTGAGGTCGTTGTTGGAAACCGCCGCCCGCAGCGCGGTCTGCGAGCTCAAGATGACCGCCTGGACGTAGTCCGCGACCTCGAGCACCGCCTTCTCCGCGTCCCACACCAGCCAGAAGCAGAGGGCGTCGACCGTGACCGGCACCGAATCGAGGGTCAGGGTGGTCTCGGCCGCGAAGTCGGTAACACGGATGCGCAGGTCGACCCTCTTCGCGATCGTGTCGACGAAGGGAAGGATGCGAAAGAGGCCCGGGCCCTTGACCCCCGCGAACCTGCCAAGCCGCAGCACGATGGCCCTGTCCCATTCCTTGGCGATCTGAAAACAGAGGGCCGAGCCCGCTCCTATCCAATAGGGAACGAGGTAGAGCCAGGCGGCGCTCCCCAGCGCCGATCCAGCCGCGAGCGAGGTGGCGACAACCATAATGAGGGCGGCTTCCCACCTCGCCACGAAGGCGGTGACCAGGGGTACGAGAAGCGGGGAGAGAAGGAGAAGCGCCGCACCGGAGCCGAGCGGAGAGACCCCTCCCAGGGTTACGGAAAGCGCGATCCCTCCGGCCAGGAAGGCGATGAACCACACAAGACTCACCGTGTTCCAGGCGAAGCCCTTCACCGGCGATCGTTCTTCGAGATTCCTCACCAGGTCGCTCCATTTCTTTTCAAGGGTTGCCATCGCTTCCCCTCCTTTCTCTCAGACGTCCTTCAGTTCTTTCAGCACGGAGATGATCTCCTCACGGTCCACCCCAAGCGCCTGCGCCTGCCGCAGCAGATCCTGGCAGAGCTCTTCGATTCGCTTTCTAGTTCGCTCGGCCTCCCCTGCCACGTCGGGCTGGCTGTCGTTGACATAGGTGCCGCTTCCCACCTGGGTCTTCACCAACCCCCGAATCTCCAGCTCCGTATAGGCTTTGGCAATGGTGTTGGGGTTTATCTTCAGCGCAATCGCAAGGGCTCGGATCGTCGGGAGCTTGTCTCCGGGCTTGAGCCTGCCGGCCCCCACGTTGCGCTCGACGATTTGGACGATCTGCCGGTAGAACGGGACTCCGCTTTCGGTGTCGAGCCGAAAGCCGATTCCCAGCTCCCGGAAGGATCGCGGCATCTGGTCCAGTCCTTCGCGCGTTTCTCCATCCATCATGCGCTCCCTCGCTGAGCGAAGATAAATCTTCGATTGTACTATTCTAATAGGTCAATTATAAATGTACTATTACAATAAGTCAAGTGGGAAGGCGGGAAAATCTTGAGGAATGTTGGGCCTCGCTGCGGCGCTCGCGGAAGCCATCGATGCGGAGATGTCAATCAGAAGGGGCTGGATTCCGCCGTGAGCGAGCCAGTGGGCCGGCATCACCTGCGGGCCCGGCAGGTTCGAAGGTGGTTTGCCGATGGCGCGCTGTAGCCGGCGCTCAGGGAGCTGACCCTTCCGCAGAGTGCGCTTCGGCACAGGGCAGACGTGCGGAGCGTCCACCCTGCGCGTTATCCCTTCTCGGCCGCAAGCGCCGCCTTGACCTGCGGGTCGTCGGGGGCAATTGCGGCTGCCTGCTGCAGGTAGCGGGAGGCGGAGTCGGCGTCGCCCATTTGGCGATAAAGGCGGGCGATGGCAAGAAGGGAGTAGACGTTGCCGAGGTTCTCCAGGAGTGATCTCTGCAGGTCGGCGAGCCTTGCGCGTGGGTCGCCTTCGAGGGTGCTTCGAAGATAGTAGAGGTCGCTGCGGGCGCTCGGGGTTGCGATCACCTTCAAGCCCGCTTCGACTGCGGCGCGGGCCTCACTTCGCTTGCCGGCATCTGTGAGCGCTTCGATGTAGGGCAGGAGGAACTCGGCCTCTTTGGGATGTCGCGCGTAGAGCCGCTGCGCGTAGGTGAGCGCGCCCTTCGTATCGCCGAGGTTCGCGGAGACCAGGTAGGCCTGCTCGAGTGCGAGATCGGAGCTCGACAGCGGGAGAAGCTTGGCGAGATACTGGGAGGCCTTGGTCCAGTCCTTGTTCTTTATGGCGTCGTCGATGAGCAGCTCGAGGCTGTCGACGCTGCCGGGATTGTCCTTCAGCGTCTGCACGATGTAGCGGCTTCCTTCGGTTGTTCGCCCGGCCTCGATGAGAGCCTTGCCATACTGATCTCCGATCTCCTGGTTGTTGGGAAAGAGCTTGACCCCGGCCTGGAGAACATCGAGGGACTGCAGCAGGCTTCCCTGCTCCCGCAGAAGCTTCGCCTTGAGAAGAATGAGCGGAGGATCCGGCGCCCCGAGCTTTTCAGCCGCGGCGATCTGATCGAGCGCCTTCCCGAAATCACCCTCGGCGTCCGAGATCTGCGCGGCCAGGACCAGGGTGTCAACGCTCTTCGGGCTGGCGAGGAGCGCTCGACCTTCGGCGTTTCCGGCTTCGGTGAGCCTTCCTTGCGCAAGGAGGGTCCGAGCGTAGAGCCGCGCGATCTCAGCATCGGGCGGGAGCCCGGTGTAGAGCTGCGCGAGGATGACCTCCGCCTGCGCGAACGCCTTCTCGCGCACTAGGATGCGCGCCTTTCCCACCGCCGCGGGATAGCAGGAGGGGGCAATCGCGAGAGCCCGATCGTAGCTCGCAATCGCATCCGCATCGTTGCCGCTGCGCTCGGCGAGGAAGCCCGAAAGGTAGGCGGGGAGGACCGAAAAGGAGTTGAGGGCTGCCGCGTGATCGAGGGCCTCCCGGGCCTGCTCGACGACCCCCTTATTCTGAGTGTAGAGCACTGCTAGCGGCGGAAGAATCAAAGTGATGAAGGAGGCGTCCTTTTGGAGAACCGGGGCCCACCGACCCGACTCGATCGAACGAAATATCGGGGGGTAGATGCTCGCGACCGGCGGCAGGATGGCATACTCCTCCTTGAGGTAGAGGGGATAGAGAATCTGAATCATCTTATAGGCAACGTAGGAAAGCTCGAGACCCCGGTCGGAGTACCCCTCGATGGATTGGCTCAAAGAGCTCTCCGCGCGCGTGAGCGATTCGGGCGAGGCTATGCCGATGTTGCGAATCGCCTCCTGGATCACCGTCTGGCTCGCGGTTGTCGTGGGGGCCGCCGCGCTGATGGGGGTCCCCCGCGGCGTGGTCGCGCAGGAGGCTATGCCCATGCCGATGAGGAGAAGAAGTGGAATGCGAAGGCGCTTCATCGAAACCTACGTCTTCTCCCTTCGCCGGCGCAGGAAGTGGCTTGCTAGAAAGATCAGCCCGAGGGCGACGAGCAGCACCGGCCACCAGAGGACGGCAACCTTCGCGAAGGAGAGCCTGATGACCCCGAGGCTGAACGGCAGGAAAATGAGCGCGAGGAGGAGGATCGCGATCCCGGGGATCACGAGCGCGACGCGGGCGTTGCCCCGCTTCAGGAGGCCGTAGGGGATGATCGATGCCCCGGTAATCGCCATGAACACCGGCCATACCTTAAGCAGCTCGCGCCAGGCAAGGAATCCCTCGCCAAGGACGAAGTAGAGCCCGCCGAGCCCCATGAACATTCCCGGGAAGACGTAGAACTCGGTGACTCTCCGCACGAAGGCAAGGTAGAGCAGCACGAACCCTCCTACGATGAAGAGCACTGGCCACAGCGCGGTGAGCCCCGGCAAGACGCCGGAGGTGAGCAGAAGGAGGCAGCCGCCGACCACGAAGAGGAGCACCCCCGTGACCAGGAGCACATTCGGAAACCGCCGCTTCTCGCTTTCCATCTCCTGCCTTCACTACATGCTTTCGATCATCCGGTCGGCGTATTCGCTCGTGCGCACCTCGTGCGCCCCTTCCATGAGCCGTGCGAAATCGTAGGTGACGTTCTTGCTGCTTATCGCCCCGGTTATCCCCTTGTCGATGAGCTTCGCCGCCTCATCCCATCCAAGGTACTCGAACATCATCCGCCCGGAAAGGATGAGCGATCCCGGGTTAACCTTATCGAGCCCTGCGTATTTCGGCGCGGTGCCGTGGGTCGCCTCGAAGACCGCCACGCCGTTTTCGTAGTTGATGTTCGCTCCGGGAGCGATCCCGATCCCGCCCACCTGCGCGGCGAGCGCGTCGGAGATGTAATCGCCGTTCAGGTTCATCGTCGCAATGATGTCGTACTCGGCCGGCCGGGTGAGAATCTGCTGGAGGAAGGCGTCGGCTATGACGTCTTTGACGAGGATCTTGCCGGCCGGGACCTTGCCGCCCACAAGCTCCTCCTGGGTCACCGTGATCGCCCCGAACTCCCTCTTCGCGAGCGCATAGCCCCACTCGCGGAAGGCGCCCTCGGTGAACTTCATGATGTTGCCCTTGTGCACGAAGGTAACGCTCTTTCGCCCGTGGTCGCGCGCGTACTCGATCGCCGCGCGCACAAGCCGCTCGGTGCCGGTACGGCTTATCGGCTTGATTCCCACCCCCGAGTCAGGGCGAACCTCCCAGCCCATCTCGTCCTTCAGGAATTTGATGAGCTTGGCGGTCTTGGGGTCGCCCTCCTTCGTCTCGTAGCCGGCATACACGTCCTCGGTGTTCTCGCGGAAGATGATCATGTCAACGAGCGAGGGCTCACGTACCGGCGACGGGATACCCGGATAGTGACGAACCGGGCGCTGGCACACGAAAAGGTCAAGCTTCTGCCGGAGGGTCACGTTGAGGCTGCGGATGCCGCCTCCGACCGGAGTCGTGAGCGGACCCTTGATGCCGACAAGATAGTGCTTGAACATTTCGAGCGTCTCGTTCGGCAGCCATTCTCCGGTCTTGCTGAACGCTTTCTCCCCTGCAAGCGCCTCCTTCCAGACTATCTTCCGCTTTCCACCGTAGGCCTTCCGAACGGCAACATCGAATACCCGCACCGCAGCCGCCCAGATGTCCGGGCCGGTGCCGTCCCCCTCGATGAACGGAATGACCGGATCATCGGGAACGACGATCCGGTTGCCCGACTTTGTGATGAGACTTTCCATGAATTGCTACTCCTTGGCGCACTTTCAGACGACAATTCTAACGAAAAGACCCAGCCTTGCCAACCAAGCACATCGCGTTTTGAACCGCAAGGGGGTGTCGAGAGTGTGAGCACAACGGCCTACCATGGTGCAAAACGCGCACGTGCCTCCACCAAAGTCGATTGTGAGCCGGTGTTGCCAACCAAGGGGCTCCGTGGTAGTATCCGTCGGCGTATGAAAACGGCTGTTTGTGCTCTCCTCACGCTTTCCATGGCCGTTGTGCTCTTCGCGAGCTGCAGTTTTTCCAGGTCGTACTTCGTGGTCGGCGGTCATGTACAGCGCCAGGAGCTCTCCCAGATGCTCGCCGGCGTCGATGACGGCCACACCTCCTATGAGACTCGGTTCGTCTATGTCGAGCAGATCACGACGACCCTGCGCTCCCATGGAGACGCCGACCGGCTCAATCTCTTCCTTACCGACTATGTTCGCAAGCACCCGAAGGATCCCTATGACGCCTACTATCTGTACGTCGTCGCGCAGGACTATGACGCGGCGGGTGCCTCTCCTTTCGCCGCGGCCTACTACGACCGCATAGTCGAGAACTATCCGGACCTTCTTGTCCGCGGCAAGTCATTGCACTATCTCTGCCTCACGCGGCTCATCAAGATCACCAAAGACCCGCAGGCGCGTGTCGGCTACTACAAGGATCTCATTGCGCGCTTCGCCGACAAGATTCAAATGGGACCAACCTACTATTTCCTCGGTGAGACCTACGGCGAGCTGCACGAATGGGACCTCGAGCTGCAGGCCTTCAAGAACTACCTGAGCTACCCCGATGTGCCGATCCCCGATCATCCTGACGCCCGCAATGAGGTTACCTACTTCGTGAGCTTCTACGACTATCCGAAGAAGAACTGGGTCATGCCAAGCCTTTCCGATCTCGTAAACGCGATACGTTCCGCGATCAACAACCAGAACGTCTCGCTTCTCCTCCATTATCAGGCGAAGGTTGGCTTCTTCGTCCGCTCTTGGGAATCGGGGGACACCCCCACTCCCGACGATCCGGAGTTCCTCACGGACTTCGGTGTCTTCATGAATCCTTCGGTGTGGGTCTCCGATACCCTCGACGCGAACTCCCAGGAGGCGTATCTCCGCACCGGCGGTTGGACCTATCGCATCGAAACCTGGTATCTCTATTTTCGCAGAGTCAACTTCCCCGCCGATCCGAATGTCCAGGGTCAGTGGGAGTGGGCGGGCATCTATTTCGGAGATAAGCCGTTTTCGGGCCCGCAATCGAATCATTGATCGGCGCACCTGGAGTGCGCGTGGTGACCAACATTGATGATGACTGCAAGCGACCGATTGTCACGGCTGGTGGCGGGAGCTCTCGTGTTTCTCATTGCCGCAGCCCCCGTCTTTTCCCAGGCCCTTCCGGAAGGTCGCGACCGAAACGAAAGGACCCGTCCTCCGATGGCCCTCGGCGACGAGGCCCGGTCGTCCGGAAGCGTCGAGCAGCCTGTCGCCGCAACCGGCTACGAGCTCGCAAGCTACACCCCCTCCGCGGACGCGGTCGCCGGAAGCGCGGCACGAACCGATAGTGCCGCTCTCTCGGACGCTGGCCCTTCATCCTTCGTTACTTTTCCGGAGGGTCCGGCCCTCCCGCCCCGGCAGACCCACGAAGGACCGGAAGTGTTTTCCATCGACATGCCGATGAACGGGCTGCTCTCCTACTACCTTTCCTATTACACCTCGCCCGAGGGGATCCAGTGGCTCGGCTACGTGCTCCAGCGCGCGCGGCCCTTTCTCGATTTCATCGCGCAGCGCATCCAGCACTACCACATGCCGCCGGAGCTGGCCTACCTTCCCATCGTAGAATCGACCTTCAATCCGTACGCCGTTTCCTACAGCGGCGCGGCGGGGCTGTGGCAGCTTATGACGAACAGCATCGACCCGTCGACGATGCGGATAAACGAATGGGAGGACGATCGATTCGATTTCTGGAAGGCCACCGATGCATCGCTACAGAAGCTCGAATACAACTACCAGGTCCTCGGTGATTGGCTCCTCGCTCTCGCCGCATACAACAGCGGGCTCGGGACTATCATCTATCTAGTGCAAAAGACGGGGATTCACGACTTCTGGACCTTGGCCGCAGACGGCTATCTCCCCTACGAGACCAAGCAGTACGTCCCGAAGTTCCTCGCCATAGCCGCCGTCGCGAGCTATGCCGGACGACACGGCATACCTCTCGACTGGGACCCCCCGGTTCAGTGGGAGCGCATCAGGCTCGATCAGGCTGTCGATCTTCGCATCCTCGCACGCGACGCGGGGGTCGATCTCCAGGCTCTGCTCGAGGGGAACGCAGAGCTGCGCTACGACATCACGCCCCCGCCGGGTGGACTCCCCTTCTATCTCAAGGTGCCGAAGCAAGATGTGTCGGCCATCACCGCCACGCTGAAGGATCAGCAGTTCAAGCTGATGCGGTTCTACATCTATACGGTCGGCTCGGGCGACACCCTTTACGATCTTTCGCGCTACTACGGTGTTCCGGTCTCGATGATTCTGCAGTATAATCCGAGCGTGCAGCCTCGTTTCCTCCAGATAGGCACGCGTCTCGTCATTCCCGGCATCAAAGAGGTGCCCCCCTACCGGCGCCCGGCCGTAGCCCAGACGGCCGCGGTCCAGCCCACCGGCCCGATCGGACCCTTCACCGGGACCTACCGCGTTGAGACCGGCGACACCCTCTGGAGCATCGCCCAGCGCTACAGCACCACTCCCGAAGCGCTCGCGCGAGCGAACGGCATTGCAGTCACCGGTATCCTCGCGATCGGGACCACCCTTCACGTTCCCCAAACGAGCGGACTTCTCGAAGCGAGCATGCCGTGAAGACAGGAATGCTCCTCATCGCCCTGGCCGGCGCATTCCTCGCGCCCGCCGCGCTTTCCGCTCAGGACGAGACCGCGGCGGCTTCCCTTCCTGTGCCAAGCTACGTGAGCAGCGTCGATTGGCAGAAGGGAGTGGTGTCGATTGATGCGAGGATCGACCTCACGGGCTTCTCGCAGGTGCTGCCGAGCGCCCGCTCCCAGGGCGAGCAGATCATTGCCCACTCGGCTTCGGAGATGCTCGAAGATGCGCTCTTTCCGATACCGGTTGACTCCTACCAGACCGTCGGGAGCCTCTCGCTATCCGATCCGGCGACGATGTCGGCGGTGATGGGGATTCTCACTCCCGGCGACAAGCAATACTCCGTCCTCTCGCGCAACCTGAAGAGTCTCGTGGTCCGCTATCAGATCCCTCTCTTTCCCGACCTCGGCTCGATCTTCGTCCACCAGACGCAGGCAAATCCGCCGCTTCCTCCGCTCGGCTTTGTCCCGACGACGAGATTCAGCGGGATCGTGATCTATGCGAAGGGAGAGCTGCCGGTTCACGGAGAGAGCCGGAGCGCCCGTCTCGCTCCCTGCCTTTTCCCGCGGATTTGGGACGAGAACATGGATCTGGTGGCGTCGGCGAAGACGGTCGACCCTTCGGTCCTCCGGGAGGGCGGGGTGGCGGCCTACAGCGACTCAACCTCGCTGGGGGCCTTCACCGCGCGGATCGGCTCGGTCCCCTTTCAGACGGTGGCGACCGGGATCTTCGGCAAGTACGACACCGACGTGATCATCTCGAATGAGGCTGCGCGGGAGCTCCTCGCGAGCCCGGACAATATCAACCTCATCACGGAGGGGAAGATCCTCATCATCGCGGACCTCCCTCCCGTGACCGTCACCCCCGCACCATAGGGGCCTTGAGGTAGAGGAACATGAACGTGAGAACCTTCTCTTCGAACCGCTTGTGGCGGAATCTCGTCTTCTGTGGACTGGGCGTCCTTGTGCTTTCGCTTTTCGTCGTCTCCTGCTCGTCGCGGCCGAGCTACGGAGTGGTCCTCTGGTCGAAGAACGAGTCGGCCGTCAAGACCGGCGACATCGTCAGAATCCGGTCGCTGTCGCAGCTTTCGGGAACCTATCTCATTACGACCCTCCACGGAAACGCAAACGTCGAGATCGCAAGCTGGCGGGTGTCCGCGTTCAAACGGGAACAGGACGCCATAAACTTCGCCGCTTCCTACTCCCCCTTCGTGACCGAGACTGCGACAGCGAGCAGCACCGGCGTCGTGCTCTACCAGGACCCCTCCCTCACCTCTCAGCGCGTTTACCGCATGCGCCCAAATCAGGAGGTCAAGGTGATCTCGCAAACGATCGTTCCGGCAAAAGAAGGCGGGCAAAGTACGACGTGGTATAAGGTGCTGACCGGTGATGGGGCGCTCGGCTACTGCCAGGAGAGCGATCTCACCATCGGACAGGGGACGGCGGAGGGCCCGAAGGGCACCTCGATCGACGCTGCCTTGCATCAGACCTATCGCCCCGCATCTTTTCAGGAGATGATCGACGCGGGCCGCATCGACCTCACGAAGTTCGCGACGCAGTACGGCTTCTTCCCGGATCTCGCGACGCACACCCTGCGCGTTGTGACTCCCAAAGCGAGCGTGAGCTACCGCTATTCCGCCATCAAGAAGCTAAGCGACGGCCAGTACTCCTTTACCGGTACGCCGGTGCAGATCTCAATCCTGTCGCCGAACCGAGTCCAGCTTCAGTACGTCGGAGTGGATGGGAAACAGGTGAGCGGAGAGTATTTTGCCATGAGCGACGACGAGGTCAAGCTCGAGGTCGAAAAGGAGCAGAACCGGCGGCTGCAGCTCTACGAATCCTTCCTCGACAAGGGCAGTTTCCGCAGCGACTACTACGGCACGATCGCCTTTTCTCCGAACCTGACCTTCGTGTGGAGCGGCTTTTCGCGCCTCACGCCCGACGTCATCCCGCCAGGACTGGCCGGCGAGGGGACGGTGGACTTTCCCCTCTTCCTCGATGATACCCTCGCCGGCAGCTACGACGGCGCTATAACCTTCCGCTTCCACGGCGCGAGCGGCGATTCGCCGGTGAGCTTCCTCTATGCCTTTCGCAACGGGGGACTCCGCCTCACCTATATCCCGCCCTCGACGGTCACTGACAACGTCGTCAACCAGGTGGCGTCGAGCCCGATCATCATCTACTTTTCGTACAGTCGGTAGGAGCGCTCATTGGCATTCGTTCAGCTCACGGGAGTGGCGCTCGCCTACGGGGACCGGGATGTCCTAGCGGGGATCAACTTCGGAATCGATTCCGCAACGCGCACCGCTCTCGCGGGGGCAAACGGGAGCGGGAAGTCCACCCTCATGAAAATCGCCGCCGGCCTCATCGCGGCGGACTCGGGAGAGGTGGCGGTCGAGCGGGGCAGCCGGGTTGCCTACCTCCCGCAGTCGGGCATCGTCCACGAGGGTGAGATCCTTCTCGGCGAGGTCGAGCGGGCCTTCGATCATCTCCACGACCTCGTGAGCCAGAAAGAAGAGCTCGAGGAGCGTCTTGGCCTGGTCACCGAGGAAAGCGACGACACCGAGGGGCTCCTCCTGCGACACCACGAGCTCCAGGAGCGCCTTCTCGTCAGCGGCTACTACAACCGCGCGGAGCTCATCGCTCAGGTGCTCGAGGGGCTCGGATTCGCCAAGGAGGACTTCGCCCGCGACACCGCGGAGTTCTCCGGCGGCTGGCAGATGCGGATCGCCCTCGCCAAGGTCCTTCTCGAGCGGCCCGACATCCTGCTCCTCGACGAGCCGACCAATTACCTCGACCTCGAGGCGCGCACTTGGCTCGAAGGGTACCTCGGCTCGCTTGCCGGCGGCTACCTCATCGTTTCCCACGACCGCTACTTCCTGGACGTTACGTGCACCGCCGTGGCCGAGCTGTGGAACGGTCGCCTCAAGGTCTACCGCGGCAACTACTCGGCCTACGAGAAGCGCCGCGGTGAGGAGCTCGCCGAGCTGCTCGTGCGCTACCAGGCGCAGGCCGAGGAAATCGCACGCACCGAGGAGTTCATCAACCGTTTCCGCTACAACGCCTCCAAGGCGCAGATGGTCCAGAGCCGCGTAAAGCAGCTCGACCGCATGGAGCGCATCGAGATTCCCGAGAGCATGAAGCGGATGCACTTCACCTTTCCCGAGCCGCCGCACTCCGGAAGGCAGGTGCTCACCCTTGAGGAGGTCGGCAAGAGCTACGGAGACCGGACGGTGCTCGACCGATTCTCCCTCTCCCTAAAACGCGGCGATAAGCTCGTCATCGTCGGGCGCAACGGGGCCGGCAAGTCGACGCTCATGCGCCTCATCGCCGGGATCGACCGCGACTTCCGCGGAAGCCTCAAGTACGGAACCGGGGTGACGGCCGGCTACTTCTCTCAGGACATCGAGGGGCAGCTCGATCCGTCAAAACAGGTGATCGAAGAGATCTCCGCCGCCGCCCCGACCGCTCTGATCCCCCGGGTGCGCGATCTCCTCGGCGCCTTTCTCTTCCGCGGCGATGACGTCTACAAGACGGTTTCGGTTCTTAGCGGCGGCGAAAAGAGCAGGGTCGCGCTCCTGAAGCTCCTGCTCGTTCCCGCGAACCTTCTCATCCTCGACGAGCCGACCAATCACCTCGATCTCCAATCGAAGGATGTCCTCCTCGAGGCGCTCGTCGCCTACACGGGAACCCTCGTCTTTGTCTCTCACGACCGCGCCTTCATCGACCGGCTCGCGACGACGGTGCTCGAGCTCACGGCGGATGAGGCCGGCGGACCCTCGATCGCCCGCCTTTTTCCCGGCGACTACGAGTACTATGTCTGGAAGTCAAAGAACCCAGCTGGATCGTCGCGCGCTGCGGATCGCGGCGCCGGCCGCGCGCAGGACCCCGCCCCGACATCCGGCGCCAACCCTCAGGCGGGCGCCGGCGGATCGAGGCAGGCTGCCGCGGGAGCGGACCTTCCGCCCGCGCGGACGCCAGCTCCCGACTCCGGCCCGGGTGCCGGGCGCCCCCCCGCCCCTCTTCACGGGACCCATCGAATCCCGGCGGCCCAGCGCAAGCTCGAGCGCGAGCAGGAGAGCCTCCTCGCGAAGATCGACGGCCTCGAGCGGCGGAAGCGCGAGCTCTCCGAGGAGATCGCCTCGCCGGAAATTTATCGTGACGGCGCGAAAGTGCGTTCGATCAAGGAGCGGCTCGAGGAGAACGAGCGCGAGCAGGCCGCCGCGATGAAGCGATGGGAGGAGCTGGACGCGGAGCTCGCCTCGCTTGACCGCGGATAGCCGAGGCGATAGTCGGGAGCCACTTCGAGGCGTCAGCCCCGGGTCGCTGCCGCAATCTCCAGCTCCCGGCCGATCGCGGTCAGCCACCCGACGGTGCGGCCTCCGGAGCCGATCCCGAAAGCCGCCGCCTGATCCGCCCGCGGAGGTCGCTCCGAAGGAGCTCCCGCACGCTCGACATGATGAGTCCAATGGCCACAAGATAGGGCGCGTTCCTGCGCTGCCAGGCTCTGTTCAGTCGGCGGGCGTAGATCGAGAGCGCGAAGCTGATGAATCTGCCTTGAAAGAGACGCCCCACCGTGGCGGACACCGAATAGAGCCGCTTATGGCTGTAGATCTGGGCCCACTGGAGCTCGGGCGCGCTCAAGCGCTTCGGTGCGAAGACCACATGGTGGCTGTCGTAACGCGACCAGTCCCGATCGCGGAGACGTCCCGCCTCGACCATCTCGCGGTAGAAGCGCGTTCCGGGGAGCGGCGTGAGGATGAGGAACTGGCAGGAGGTGAGCCGGGCCCGTTTCGCGAAGCGAACGCTCCGCTCGACCGCCGGCCAATCATCCATGTCGAAGCCGTGCACGAACATCCCGTGGATGTTGATCTTGTGACGGCGTAGCACGCGAATCGCCTTGCCGATGTCCTCCACGCTCTGGCGCTTATTCATCTCCGCAAGACTTTCGGGATTGACGGATTCGAAGCCGATGAAAACCGTGTGGCAGCCGGCCCGCCGCATGAGCTCCACCAGCTCCTCGTCGCGCGCCACGTCGGAGCGTACCTGAGTCGACCACCGGAAGGTGAACCCCTCGGCAATCATCGCCGCCAGCAGCTCCTTGGCGCGAGGCGGGCTTGCGCTGAAGTTGTCGTCGTAGAAGAAGATGAAGTTGCCCGGCTTGTCGTATCGCGACAGCTCCTGGATCACGTTCGCCGTCGAGCGGTGGCGGTAGCTTCGCCCGAACATCCCGGTCACCGAGCAAAAAGAGCAGTCGAACGGACAGCCCCTCGAGGTCTGTATGGGAATAGTCCGCATTCCCGCAACCGATCGTAGCCCTCCCTCGAGAAGGCTGAAATCGGGAAAGGGCAGGTCGTCCAGCCGCGTGGGGGGGAGCCCGATGGAGTTGTGCACAGCAATCCCCTCGCGGAGGTAGGAGAGATTGGGAACGCGCGCAAAGAAGCGCTCTCCCTCCCACTCATCCACGAAGCGCATGAGCGCCTCCTCGCCTTCGCCGCGAATCACGAAGTCGGCGTGCTCGAGCGCCTCTTCGGGCAGCTCGGTGACGTGAGGCCCCCCCATGATCACCGTGAGGTTGCGCTCACGCAAGGCGTCGGCTATCGCGTAGGCTCGCGGCGCGGTCGAGGTGATGGTCGAGATGCCGATGAGGTCCGCCGAGCGAAGGGCATCGAGATCGAGCTTAGCCAGCTCCTCGGCGACCACCGATGCCTCCCACCCCCGATCGCGCATCATGGTCGCGAGGATGATGCTGCCGAGCCTCGGAAGCGCGAAGCGCGAGAAGATGTGCAGGTTCGGCGACTCGGGCTCCACGAAAACGATCCGTCTCATGCTGCCTCCTTGGCTGCCGGGTCCGGAACGCGAGCCAAACAGCGCGCCGCCGGGCGCGCACGCCCCGAAGCCGCAGGAGCGGTCGATGACGAACGGAGTACGGGCAGCGTTGTTGATATCGACAGCGTGAAGAGGGAGGAGGTTGCGGAAAGACGCGGCAAGGGAGAGCGCGAGCGGCCTCGACCGGGCGGCGCGGCCTGACGCCCCGCCTCCCACGGAGCAAATGAGCTCGCGGCGCCCTTAAGGCGCTATGGCCGCGGCCGATCCCGCGTGCGCGCCTCGCGCACCTTCTCATCATCCTCGCCCGGCCCTGAACCGAGCTCGAAGAGCCGGCTTCCGAACGGCACGAAAAGCGCAGCCACGAGAATCCCGCCTGCGACATCCACCGCGTAGTGGTAGCGGCAGTAGACCGTCGAGAAGCACAGGAGGATCACCACGATCAGGTGGGGCCACCGGATGGAGCGCAGGTAGCGAAAGGAAAACCAGAGCGTGGTGAGCGCGATCGCGACATGTGCGCTCGGAAAGGCGGCGCCCCCGGTCTCGAAGGTACGGTAGATCCATCCCATAAGGAGAAAGAAGGGGCCGCCGGCAACCGCTTCGGGCACCGCCGGGACGGCCCGCGGGATAAGGGATGCGGGCAGGCTGTAGCCCGGGACCGGCCCATAGAAGATGCGCGGACCCATCACGGGAAAGAGGTCGAAGAGGAGGTAGCAGCAGCAAAAGGTGAAGGTAACAACCGACAGGTAGTGGAGGAATTGGCGGCGATCGCGGAGATAGAGCGCCAGGCCAATCCCTGCGATCATCACGTAGTAGGAAAAGTAAGCGGCATACAGGAGCTCGCTTAAGGGGCGATAGGGGAGCGCGCTCATGAGGAACAGACTTGGTTGAACACCGAAGATGCGCGCATCGAGCCGAATGAAGAACGGATCGAGGAATCCGGAGAAAAGCATGTGATTGATCGATCCGATCTCCGAGTAGAATCCGAGGTAGAGGAGCACCGGGTAGAAGTTGCGGAGAAAGTCGAGCACCCGGCTCTGCGGCCGAAGCCTCGCCGAGCGGATGAGGAGCGGGAGGACGGCGAGCGCGATGGCATGGATGGCGACCAGAAGCTCCCAGTGAGGCACGGAGCTCCCGTGGAGGGCCAGTACGAGAAGGCCTACCAGGACGATGTAGCCCTGCGTTACCCAGTCGACAAAGGAATAGGCGACAAAGACCGATCCGCCCCCTTGCCTCGGCCGGGCGCGCTGGTCGGATGGGGGTGGGCGGCGATCGCCTCTCTCATCGGGTTCGTCTTTGAGATCGCGCCGACGCATGCAGATTACGCCTTCAGCCTACCATGAGGCAGTCTCGCCGGCAAGCTCTCGGGCGAGACCCTTTACAGAGCCGGCACTTCGCGCTATGAATTGAGTCAATACCCAAACCGGTAGTCCCTATTGAGGAGTGAGCAATGCCTGTTTTCGAATACAAATGCAAGAGCTGCGGCACCGTGAGCGATATCCTGGTGGGTGTCACCGCCGAACGGCCGGAAGTGGCCTGCACCGAATGCGGCTGCACGGACCTGGTCAAGCTGCTGTCGCCCTTCTCGGTCGGTGAGAGCCGTTCGCGCTTCCCGATTGCAGGCAGCGCCCCTTCCGGCGAGCAGTCTGCATGCGCGTGCGGCGGAGCCTGTGCCTGCGGCGGGGGGGGCTGCGCCGCAGACGCTTAGCTTCGTTCGTTCGCGAGCTTCGGCGGTCGCTTCGCGTGCCGCGCAGGGAAAAAGGGAGGCTATGCAAACGAGACGCTTTCTGGTCGGGGCGGCGGTTGTCGCCGCAGCGCTGGTGCTGTCGAGCTGCGGCTACAACGCCATGCAGGCGAACGAAGAGGGAGTCAACCGCGCGTGGGGCGATCTGCAGGCTCAGCTCCAGCGGCGAGCGGATCTCATCCCGAACCTCGTGGCCACTGTGAAGGGCTACGCAGCGCACGAGAAGGAGACCCTCCAGGCCGTCGTGGACGCCCGCGCACGGGTCGGATCGATCCAGGTTTCAAGCGATATCGTGAACGATCCGCAGAAGCTTGCGGCCTACGCGGCGGCGCAAGACGGGCTGTCGCAAGCGCTCTCGCGGCTGCTTGTCGTGACGGAGAACTACCCGAACCTCAAGGCCGATCAGAGCTTCCTGGATCTGCAGAACCAGCTTGAGGGAACCGAGAACCGGATAAGCGTCGCGCGCCAGCGCTACAACGCCGCGGTCGAGCGCTTCAACTATTCGATCCGGGCCTTTCCCAACTCCGTCACCAACGGCGTCCTGCTGCACCTCCAGCCGAAGCAGTACTTTCAAGCGGAGGCGGGTGCTACTGAGGCGCCAAAGGTCCAGTTCAAGTGAGCGCGAGCCCTTTCCGTCCCCGGGCTGCAATCTCGGTCTTCGTGATGGTTTTCCTCCTTGTCGCCGCGATCGCATGGGCGCTTCCGGTACCTCCCCTCGAGGGAAGGGTCAACGACTACGCCGACATGATCTCGCCTCAGACCCGTTCCTACCTTGTGAACGAGCTTGCGGCGCTTGAACAGTCCGACTCGACCCAGGTCGCGATCCTCACGATTCCGTCGCTCGAAGGAGAGAGCCTCGAGGAGTTTTCCATCAATGTGGTCGATACATGGGCGCTCGGGCAGAAGAACAAGGACAACGGCGTGCTCCTGCTCGTGTCGAAGAACGACCGGAAGGTGCGCATCGAGGTAGGCCGCGGCCTCGAGGGCACGCTCACGGACCTCATCGCCGGGCGCATCGTCGACAACGTCATCCTTCCGCAGTTCAAGGCCGGAAACTTCGACGAGGGCTTTCTCAAGGGCACCGCGGCGATTGTTTCGGTGGTGAAGGGCGAATACAAGGGGAGCGGCGCTTTGCCCGGTGAAAAGGCTGCCCCCGCCAAAGCAGGCAACTTCCTCTTCCCGATCATCATCGCCATCCTGGTTGTCGCCTTCCTGGGCGCGCGGCGGCGCTTCATGGGCGGGATCGGCGGGGCGGTTACCCTGCCGCTCCTCGCCCTGCTCTTTTTCTCACCGGGGTTGATTCTGAGCCTGTTCCTGATACCGGTCGGATTTCTCTTCGGCTTCCTTATCCCGTGGTCGCTCTTCTTCCCTATGGGACGTCCGATGGGCGGCGGCTTCTGGGGCGGAGGTTTTTGGGGAGGCGGCTTCGGGGGAACGGGCGGAGGGCTCGGCGGCGGCTTCGGCGGGGGCAGCTTCAGCGGAGGCGGCGGTTTCTCCGGCGGGGGCGGCGGTTTCAGCGGAGGCGGCGCCTCGGGAGGGTGGTAGCGATGACAAATCCGGTGCGCAGGTTCTTCTCGGAAGCGGATCAGGAGCGCATTCGCGGCTGCGTCCGGGAGATCGAGAAGACTACTTCGGGCGAGCTGGTTCCGATGATCGTTCCCGCGAGCAGCCACTATCCCGGCGCGGGGGCCCTGGGAGCGATGGTCGCGGGGTTTGCGGTTGCCTTCCTCGCCGACGTTGCGCTTGGCTTTGCCCGCCTATGGCGGGGCTTCCAGCCCCTGGACATCTGGCTCTTTCCGGCGGTGTTCGGCTTGGTATTCTTCGCGGTCCTTGCGCTCGAGCACCTCTTCCCGTCCCTGAAGCGGCCCTTCATTCACGACGCGGATTCTCTGTCCGAGGTTGCTGAGGCCGCCTTCGCCGCCTTCTACCGGCACGGGCTCGCTCACACCCGGGACCGGACCGGAGTTCTCATCTTCATCTCTATCTTCGAGCGCAAGGTTCACGTGATCGCCGACGAGGGCATCCACGCGAAGGTGGGCGAGGAGAGCTGGAAGCGGGCCGTTGAGCTGATCGTCAGTGGGTTCAAGAACGGACGACCCGCAGAAGCGGTCTGCGAGGCAATCGTCTACTGTGGAAAGCTCCTTGCCGAGCACTTCCCCCGCAAGAGGGACGATACCGACGAGCTCGATGACCTGATTGTCGAGCAATGACCAAAAGCTCTTCGGGTAGACGACAGCACGCGGGAATCTGTCTGACGAGCCGTGGCGCGCTGCCTCAACAGCGAGCGCGGTACCATTCCCACAACAGGTCGCGGTTCCAGACCTGCGCTTCGATGTAGTGAGCGAGCGAGCGGGGAACGTTCGTCTGCCAGCCCTCTTCGGGCATACCCTTTCGCTCGACGACCTCGCGAATCCGAGCGAGGGTGAAGAGCTCGCCGTGGTAGCCTTCCTGGAAGTGGGCGGGTTCTTTCGCCGCCGCGACCATCATCGACACCATGCTGTCAGGATAGGTGAAGCTCACCTCGGATTCTCGGAAAATGGAGAGCGGAACCTCGATTTCCGCCGTCGACGCAAGGGTTGCCGGATCCACCATGCTCTCCGCCCACCGGGAGTGCCCGAGCACCAGGTAGATAGGTCGCGGCGTACACGGCGCTCCCCCTTGTGCGACGAACTCGCGGTACAGCCAGGCCTCGACCCCTCTCCGCGCGTCCAAATACTCTCGAGGATCCTTGAAGCGCTCCCAGAAGACCGAGCCCTCCACGTAGAGCTCTTGCATGAGTCGAATAGCGTCGGCATCGGGAAGGTCCGAGAGGGACTGGAAGGGCTCGCCACCGCGGCGGTAATAGTGAACAAGGTAATCGACCACTCTCGACCTCCTTTCGCGCGAGAGCAACGACGCCCGTGCACGTTGGCGCCGGCGGAACCTGCGGCATCCTCGGCGGCGCACGGGCTATCTCGTAGGCGGTCTCCCGCCGAAAGCCGGGTCAGTCCGACTCGACCGGGGGCGCCTGAGCCTTGAGGTAGGAGGTGAGCGCCTGAACGTCCGCATTGCTGAGCGCGGAGAGGCTGATGCCCGTGTTGAAGTGATCGTTCTCCTCGGCCGACCGAATGACAATCCCGCCGCATTCGATGCGATAGGTCTCGCCGGCCACGGGGAGGTTCAGAACGATCGAGACCTGGGTGTAGGGCTCGAGGAAGGTGGCCGTCTTGCAGAGGAGGCCGGTCCTGCTGAGGTTGATACCGGAGGCGTGGACGAAGGACTCGCGCCCATAGGAGAGCTCGACCATCTGCTCGATGGCGAAGCGCCCTCCCCGCCTGCGTTCCTTTGCCATGCGTACCCCCTTTCTTGCGCGCGATGCGGGATTCCCCATCTTACCGGCCGGCCGCAAGGGTTGTCAAATGACCAGAGGAGCTACAGCACATCCTCCAACAGCACGTCGAGGAGGAGCGCGGCCGTCCACGAGAAATTGTCGGAGCCGTGGCCCTTTCCGGCCTCTGGATCGAAGTACTCGTAGAAACCGTAGGTCTTCGGAAGCTCGATGATCGACTGGCGGATGCGACGGGCGTAGTCATGATAGCCGTAGCGCCGAAGGCCGTGGAACAGCAGCCAGTTGATGTTGATCCAGATCGGACCGCGCCAATAGCGGTTAGGGGAATAGCCCGGAGCCTCCCGGTCGTAGCTGGGTACCGTCCATGAATGCTCGTCGAGGCGCGAAAAGTGGCGCGAATCGAGAAGGTGCATGATCCCTTCCGCCCTGACGGCGGTCGGGGCCATCGCAAAAAGGGGCGAAAATCCCGAGGCGACATGGCTTTCGATCTGCCTTCCCTCGGCGAGGTCGAAATCGAAGTAGATCCCCTCGTCTTCATTCCACAGCTTCGCGTTCATCGCCTCGGTCGTGCGGCGGGCGGCATCGTGGTGTTCCGTCGGATCCTTGCCGATCAGCCGCGCGATGGATGCGAGATCGTGGTTTGCCTGGGCAAGAATTGAATTGAAAAGAACATCCTGTATGAGGAAGGGACAAACCCCGCGAATGCGCTCCTCGTCGTAGTCGCAGTCGTAGAAGACCTTTACGAGGTAGGCGTACCGATCGTAGTCGTCGTCGCTCGGGCGGTCCTTGCTCGAGACGACTGAGGTATCGGCTCGCTTGTAGGCGGGAATCATCTCCTTCGTGAGCTTGATGCGCTTGAGGGCGCGGTCCCAAACCGGCGAATTGTCCTCGCCGGATTCCCACGGATGGCGGATGTAGACCAGCCCTTCCCTGTCCGGATCGCGCTCTCGATAGAGGTATTCGTGCCAGGCGACCAGGCGGGGATACATCTCCTCCAGGAAGGCCGCCGCACGCTTTTTGTCCGTGGCGTGATGGTAGACGCGAAAGACGGCCGATGCGTGAATCGGCGGCTGCACGATGCCGGAAGTCCGAGGATCGCGACTCGCGTGAGGCGATCGCCCGGTCTGCCAGAAATCGGGACCCGGAAAGTAGTCCTGAGCCTTCGGGTTGAAGACGATGTGGGGCAAGAGCCCGTTGTCCCATTGGCCCCGAAAAAGCGTAGTAAGCTCCTGCTCCGCCCTTTGCTGATCATAGTGAGCGTTGCCGATGGCGATGAAGGCGGAATCCCAGCTCCACTGGTGAGGATACAGCTGCGGAGCAGGCTTGGTGGACGCTCCGAGCCAGTTTGCCGCGAGGACGGACTTTGCCCTCTCGACGAGCTCATGATAATCCGTCGCCATTTTCTCAATCCCCCTTCGGACTAACCATGATTATCATAGTCAGATATGTCAAAGAAGCAATGAGCTTCCCGCTGGGGTCAATCGCGCTCGGCGGACCTCATCACGGCCGCCATCACGCTCGCCGCTTCTGCGCGCCGGGATTTGAGACCCGCGGCCACGAACAAAAAGAGGATGAAGAAGTAGCCGACGATCCGGTAGGAGGAGAGGTAGCCGGCCGCCCCCCCGCCGAAGCTCGCCGCGAGCGCGCCGACGAGCGCCCCGCTTGTTATCTGTCCGATGCTCGTGAAAACCGTGATGAGCCCTTGTGCTACCGTGCGGAACTCCTTCGGGGCCTCGTGGAGCATGACGTAGCGGATCGGAGCGCCAAGGAGGGCCGAGATTCCAAGACCTATCGCGACACCGCCGCCTACATAGGCGGCGAAGCTCCTTCCGAGATACCCGGCAACGAGGAGTCCGAGGATCGAAAAAAGGACACCGAGAGCGATCACCAAGCGGGAGCCCGCGTGGTCGAGAAGCCTCCCCCACAGGGGGGAAAAGATCGCGACTGCGATGACCGGAGCCAGGAGGAGAAAGCTCGCCGTGCTGGCGCTCACCGCGAATACCGCAACCGTGAGGGCCGGTACGAAGACCAGGGAGCCTTCCGAGAAACCTGCGGCAAGGGAGAGGAGGCTTGCGAGAACTATCTGGCGGTTCCGAAAGAGCTCGGGATGGAGGACGGGATCGGCGGCTCGGCGCTCGAAGAGGATCAGCACCGGAACGCCCGAGATCGCCGCGAGGAGGAACGGAAAAACCCGCTCCGAGATCAGGGTCCGCGGAAAGTCGCTCGACTCGATGTGATTGATCCCGAAGGCGAGCGCCGCGAGCATGAGCGCGAGGGTGATCATTCCCGGGAGGTCGAACGGGCGCGGCTCGGCGGGCTTCGTGCTGGGTAGGGCTCGTGCGCTCAGGATGAAGACGATTATTGCAAAGGGGATGTTGACGATAAACAGCCAGCGCCAGCTCAGCATCAAGAGCAGCCCACCGATCGGCGGGCCGAGAAGAAACGCAACGCCCCATACCGCGCCGATGAGCCCGAGCGACCTTCCGCGCTTCTCAACGGGAAAGGTTTCGCCGATGACGGCGCTTGCGACCGGCCAGAGCCCGCCCGCGCTGAAGCCCTGGATCGCGCGTCCGACCAGCACGAGCGAGAAGTCGGGGGCAAGGGCCACCACGAGCGAGCCGACGGCAAAAGAGACTACATCGAGGAGGTAAACCGGCCGGCGGCCCATCCGGTCGCTCAGCTTGGACATGAAGAGCGTTCCAGTGAGATTGAAGAGCACATAGATTGAAAAGACCCAGCCGATCGCACGGTCGCTGATCGCGAAGCCGCCGCGGATCGCAGGGAGGGCGGGACCGACTATCGCGATGTCCAGCGCTCCCATCAGAACTCCGAGAAAAAGCACGAGAAGAAGCCTCTTCCGCGAGGCTTCGTCACGTGAGTCAGAGAATCTCACCCAAGAATCTCCCGATAAGTTAGTTCAAGAACACGGCCGCGTGCCCACGATTGAAGGTAGAAGGCTGTGCCTCCGGCGGCAACTGAATTCGCTCGGGTCCGACGAGACGCCGTTTGCGCCAGGATCGCGGGCCTGAGCGCCTGCGCGGGGCCGCATGCGCGCTCCTTCGACCGATTCCGCGGCGCAGCCGCCGTCCGTATTCTCGCAGCGTCGAATCGGGGCTATCATCGCCCCACAGTTGGAGGAGGTTGAATGGCAACCGTTGTCGTCACCGGCGCATCGAAGGGGATAGGGCGGGCGACCGCCCTGCGCCTGGATCGAAAGGGATATACCGTCTTTGCGGGGGTTCGCAGCGAGAGTGATGAAGAAAGCCTGCGACAGGTCGCCTCGGAGCGTCTTCGGCCGATCATGCTCGATATCACCATCCGCGACCACATCCTATCGGCGGCCAAAGCGATTGCAGCGGCGGTCGGTTCCGCCGGCCTCGACGGTCTTATCAACAACGCCGGTATCGCGGTGCCGGCTCCGCTCGAGTTCTTGCCTATCGACGAGTTCCGCCGCCAGATCGAAGTCAATCTCGTCGGCCAGCTCGCGGTGACGCAGGCGTTGCTTGAGCTCGTTCGGTCGGCGAGGGGGCGCGTCATCAACATCACCTCCGTCGGAGGAAGGATTGCGGGGCCGATGCTCGGCGCCTACCACGCCTCCAAGTTCGCGATGGAGGCGCTCACCGACACGCTCCGCCAGGAGCTCGCCCCTTGGCGCATCCAGGTCGTGAGCATCGAGCCGGGTGCGGTGGCGACGCCGATCTGGGAAACCAGCCTTCGGGTCGCAGATCACCTCACCTCGTTGATACCCGAACGCGCCCGTGAATACTATGGGGTTTCTATCTCGCGAAAAAGATCAGAGGCTGAGCGCTCGGCAAAGCTCGGAATCCCTCCGGAGCGGGTCGCCGCGGTCGTCGAGCGGGCCCTCGTGGCACCCCGGCCCCGAACTCGCTACGCGGTCGGTCCGGACGGAAAGCTCGGCGCCAGCATCCTTGCGAAGCTGCCGGACCGGCTTCGGGACCGGATCCTGTCCATGCGGTAGCGCGGGTTCCATCTGGAGACCGCGCGCCGGTTGCGCAGGTAAATGTAGTACAATAACGCCGAAAGACCCGAGTCAGGGAGGCGAGAAGGATGGCCGAGAAAGCCGGTATCACGGTTGACCAGATGAATGAGGAAGCGCGGGTACGATTGATCGATGGCTTGGAGAACAAGGGCGCACATCTTTCCTTCGAGGATGCGGTTCGCGATTTCCCGGAGAATCTCATGAACGAAAAGCCGTCTCACGTTCCCTACACGTTCTGGCACCAGTTGGAGCACATCAGGAGAACACAGGAGGATATGCTGCGCTACATCCGGGACCCGAGCTACGTGGCCCCCGTATGGCCCAAGGACTACTGGCCGGACCAGAGCGCGAGGACCGACCGCAAGGGCTGGGACACGACAATTCGAAAATACCTTGCCGACCGCAAGACCTTTGTCGAACTGGTAGCTGACCCCACGACGAATCTCCTCGCGCCCGTGAAGCGCTTGAACAACCGCAGCGTCCTTAGGTGCGCCCTCATCGTCATCGACCATACCGCCTATCATCTTGGCGAGCTCGTGATGGGGAGGCAGATCCTCGGCGCCTGGAAGTCAGAGCTCGCGTAGCCGTCAACCGCGCGGGCCGACGGGAGGCAGCCTTGCCGGAAGCCACGCTCTTCGCCTTGGTGACAGCCGAGAGGTTTCCCTTGGCAAGAAGGCGCGCCGCTACCGACAATCAGCGCGTTCAAGCGGCAGGGCGGCTTCGGGACGGCCCGAGAGAAGAGGCTGCCGCGCCGCGAGCAGGCGATCGCCGCTGCGGCCCACCTGCGTGATTCCCTCGGCTCGACACGATTCGCTTCTGCGAGAAATGGGGCCTGCTCGGTGCGCCTCGAAGGTAGGGACGTGGCAAAGCTCATATACATGGCGATTAGCTCGCTCGACGGATACGTCGCGGACGAAGAGGGTGCCTTCGACTGGGCAGCCCCGGATGAGGAGGTGCATGCCTTCGTCAACGACCTTCTGCACCCGATCGGAGCCTACCTTTACGGGCGCCGAATGTATGAGACGATGCTCTTCTGGGAGACAGCGTCCGCTCTCGCCGGCCAACCGCCGATTGTCCGGGAGTTCGCCGAGATGTGGCGCGCCGCCGATAAGATCGTGTACTCCAGGACGCTGAAAGCGGCGTCCAGCGCGAGAACGCGGATCGAGCATGATTTCGACCCCGAGGCGGTTCGGCGGATGAAGGCGGGCGCGTCAAGCGACATCACCGTCGGCGGTTCCGAGCTCGCCGCCCAGGCGTTTCGGGCGGGTCTGGTCGACGAGTGCCACCTCTTCCTCGCGCCGGTCCTTGTCGGCGGGGGCAGGCGCTCGCTTCCCGACGGGCTCTTCGTGAGGCTCGAGCTCCTGGAGGAGCACCGTTTCACGGGCGGCGCCGTCTTCCTTCGCTACCGCATAGGCGTCTAAGCGGAGGTGCGCGCTACAACCTACTGCCCTTCCAGGTGACCCGGCGGCTCACGAGAGCGCGCACGGTCAGGTAGGAGTTGAAGACCATCGTAAACAGGAGGTTCGGGACGAAGCAGAGCCAGTAGCGGCGGAAGCCCTGCCGCGTGCGCAGGCCCGAAAGGAAGGCCATGATCCCCATCGTGACGAAAGAGGTCGCGGTGAGCAGGCCGAGGAGCGGATAGAGCGGGATGAAAGGAACTGCCGCGACGCTTGCCGTGAGGTAGAGCATGAGGTAGCCGTAGGAGAAGCGTGTCGACGGGTCGTCGGAGAAGAGCCCTCCGACGTGCCAGCGCACCTCCTGGGCCGCAACCTCGGCGAGGCTCGGCTGGGGCTCGGTCACCACGAGCGTCGCCCGGTCGAAAAGGGCGCACACCTTCCAATTCGTCCGCGTGCGAATCGCAGCGATAAGAGCGGCGTCCTCGGTGGTGGAAAACCCGAGCGACTTGAAACCGCCTACCTCGCGAAGCGCAGCCGCGCGAATCGAGAGGTTGTTGCCGAAGCCTCCGGTGGGCATCCCGATTCCCACCGTTCCGGCGGTGTAGCCGTATTTGAACAGGTGATCGAAGGCGTGAAAGCGGGAAACCGCACCCCGATCCTGCCGCGTGGTGATGGCACCGATCACGAGCCCCACGCGAGGGTCGAGGTAGCAGCGGGAGGTCTCCTTTACCCAGCAGTCAGGCACAAGGCAGTCCGCGTCGGTAAAGAGGATCACCTCGTTTTCGACCTCGGCGCATCCGGCGGCAAGGGCGCGCTGCTTTGGGTTCCCTCCGTGGGGCGGCTCGTCGATCCTCACCAGGCGAACGCGGCCGGGGTGGAGCGCGGCAAACTCGGCGAGGAGCGCGGGGGTGCGATCGGTCGACCGATCGTCCACGAAGACCATTCCAAAGTCCGAGTGCGATTGGCGCTCAAGCGACGCGAAAAGGCGGGGCAGATTCGCCTCCTCGTTCCGCGCGGCGACGACGACCGTGATGGAGGGCGAAACGGGGAGGTCACCCTCCGGCCGCGTTCGTTCAGATGACGCAGCGGTCACGAGGCTCACCCGGCCGGATTGCGGCGAGGCGAGCCTTTCCCGCGCCCTCCGCTTCCAGAGCGCGACCCGCGCAACACCGACATAGAGGGTCATATGAACGGCGACGATACCGGCGCTTAAGACAATGACAATACCTTCGATGATCGCCCGCGCAAGCACAGCTTTCCTCCGCCTTCGTCTGAAACGCCAGGCTCGATCATCCTACCACAGCATATTGCGATTTGCACCACCGTGGGGCGACTATCCGCGCTGGGAAAGCCCTCTGTGCGCAAGCGCGACGGCCAACACCCACGGAATCCCGACCAAAAGCGATCCGGCGGTATCGCTCGGGTAATGCGTGCCAAGGTAGATCCGGCTTACGGCCACCGCAAGGATCCAGAGAAAGAACACCCCTCCCCAAGCTCGGTGGCCCGACTGCCAGAGCCTCAAGCCGATAAGCCCGTAGAACGCTGTCGCCGCAGTGACGTGTCCGCTCGGAAAGCTGTACAAGCCCTCGGCGCCGAAGAAGGAAGAAAGCCCGGGTGGCTGCCGTGCGAAGAGCAGCTTGAGGAGGTCGTTGAGCCCGACTGCGCCAACCACGCCGACGAAGATCGTCATGGAATCGAGGCGACGTCTTCGAAGCCAGAGCCACACGGCGATCACGACCGTCAGAACGACGAGACCGCGTTTCCCCATGAACGAGACGACCCGCATGACCGGAGTGACGGCGGGGGAAGCCAGGGAGTCGACAGCATGGGTGATAGCGGCGTCCCAGGGGAGGACCGATCGATCGAGGACGCTGCGCGCGAGAACGGCAAACAGAGCGAGGGAAAGGGCGATTACGACGACCAGAGGCAGCCACGTCGGACGTCGAGGCGGGCCCGCGCCTCCATCGCGACATCCGTGGAACGCGTTGGGAGGGTAGAAGCTCATCACCACCAAGTCTACTTCCATGGGGCAAGAAAAACCGGAGCGCCGGCAGACTCGTCGATCTCCCCGACCGCCGCTTCCGGCAGCCGGCTCCCGATTGACGAAGAGAACGCCCCACGCTACCCTTTCAAGGGAAGGAGAGATACATGCGGATTCGCTACAATGCCCCCGTCACCCTCACCTTTGCGCTCGCGGCTACCGCCCTCCTCGCTATCGACTCGATCTTCGGGGCGCACCTCATCGCCAATTACTTCACCCTTCCGGGAGCCGGCCAGTTCAATTGGGGCAATGTGTTCTCCTACTTCAGGCTCTTCAGCTACACGCTCGGCCATGCGAGCTGGCCCCACCTGATCGGCAACTTCTCGTTCATCCTTCTCCTCGGTCCCATCCTCGAGGAGAAACACGGCTCGCTCCAGCTTCTGCTCCTGATGCTCGTCACGGCGTTTATCACCGGGCTCATCAACGTGATCTTCTTCCCGACCGGGCTGCTCGGCGCAAGCGGAATCGCCTTCATGATGATCCTCCTCATCTCCTTCACGAACATCAAGTCAGGCGAGGTCCCCCTCACCTTTTTTCTCGTGCTCATCGTCTACCTCGTGGAGCAGATCATTCCCTCGCTCGGGTCAAAGAACATCTCCGAGATGGCGCACATTATCGGCGGGCTGTGCGGCGGTCTCTTCGGCTTCCTCCTTCCTGCCGGAGGACGCGCCGGAGCGACGAAACAGATCCCTTCGCCGTAGGGCCCGCGGGCCGGCTTCGCCGAGCGTGTTGACACCCGTCCACCGGCGCTCGTTGAAGCTGCGCCCCGTTTCTGGTATTCTTAGGCTATGACTCTGAAGCTGAATCCACGCGGGAACGGCGCCTGTCCCCTTTGCAGCAAGAGCGGCCACTGCCTTCTCCAGCGGCGGCTCACCGAGGCAATCGCCGAAATTCACCCGTCCGAGCACATGGAAATCGTCATCTACTCCTGCGGCCAATTCAAGGAACAAGCGTAATCCATGATCGACAAGCTCGATAGGATCGCCGAGCGCTTTCGCGAGGTGGAGCAGCTTTTGTCCGACCCGGATGTCGTCAAGGACCTCGCTCGCTACCGGGAGCTCGCGCGCGAGCACGCCCAGCTTTCCGGCATCGTCGAGGAGTACCAGCGTTACCAGAAGGTCGACGAGGAGATCGCGGGCGCGCGCGCCATCGTCGAGGGCGAGCGCAACCCCGAGCTGCGCGAGATGGCCCGCGAGGAGCTTTCGGCGCTCAAAGAGCGTGAGGAGGCGATCACCGCCCGGCTGAAGGAGCTGCTCATCCCGCGCGATCCGCTCGACCTCAAGAACATCATCATGGAGATTCGCGCCGGAACCGGCGGCGATGAAGCCGCCCTCTTCGCCGCCGACCTCTACCGGATGTACTCGCGCTATGCCGAAGGCAAGGGCTGGAAGATCGAGATCATGTCGATGAGCCCGATCGAGCTCGGAGGCTTCAAGGAAATAGTCTTCTCGGTGAGCGGAAGCCACGTCTACGAAAATCTCCGCTACGAGAGCGGGGTCCATCGGGTGCAGCGCGTGCCGGAAACGGAAGGAGCCGGCCGGATTCACACCTCGGCAGTCACGGTGGCGGTCCTCCCCGAGATCGAAGAGACCGAGATCGAGATCCGGTCCGAGGAGATCCGCGTTGATGTTTTCCGTTCCGGCGGGCCGGGGGGACAGAGCGTCAACACGACCGATTCGGCGGTCCGCATCACCCACCTTCCGAGCGGGCTCGTCGTGATGTGCCAGGACGAAAAGTCGCAGATCAAGAACCGCGCGAAGGCCATGCGGGTGCTGCGCGCGCGCCTCTTCGAGATGGAGGAGGCGAAGAAGCAGAAGGAGCGATCGGAGGCGCGCCGAAACCAGATCGGAACCGGCGACCGCTCAGAGCGCATCCGTACCTACAACTTTCCGCAGAACCGCCTCACTGACCACCGCATCAACCTCACCCTCTACAAGCTCGACTCGGTGATCCAGGGCGACCTCGAGGAGCTTCTCGAAGCGCTCAAGATCCGGGGGCGCGAGCATGCTCTCGGCGCCACCAAAGCGACGTGACCGTCCGCGCAGCGCTCCAAATGGGCGCCGCATCCCTCCGCGCCCGGTCCATCGACACCCCCTTCCTCGACGCGACGCTCCTGCTTGCCGAAGCGCTCGGCATGACGAAGGAGCGCCTCTTCGCCGCCTATTCCGACGAGATCGATCTCGCCCAGGCCGAGCGCTTTCGGAGGCTCCTCGACGAGCGCCTCTCCGGGCGGCCGGTTTCCTACATCCGCCGCCGCAAGGAATTTTACGGGCGGGAGTTCTACGTCGACGAGCGGGTCCTCGTGCCGCGCCCGGATACCGAGATCCTGGTCGAGGCGGCGCTCAAGGTAATCGACGCCCGTGAGGGGAGTGCCGCACGGACAAGCGCCGGCGGGCGCCGGGCCTCGGGCGCCGAAGCCGCCGTGGGCGATGGGCCGATTGAAGCCTCCGCGGGCGGCGGCCGGCCGATCAGGCGGGTGCACGACGTTGGCACGGGAAGCGGCTGCATCGCGCTCACCCTCGCGCTCGAACGCCCCTTTCTCTCGGTGAGCGCGTCGGACCTTTCGCCCGGAGCCGAAGAGGTTTTCCGCATCAATGCGGCCCGCCTCAAGGTCGATCTCCCTTTCCACCGGAGCTCGTTGCTTGCCGGCCTTCCCAGCCCCTTCGACATGATAGTCTCTAATCCGCCCTATCTCACCGACGCAGAGGTCGATGCGATGGTCGCCTCGGGCTGGCCGGAGCCGCCTGCGGCCCTGCGGGGCGGCGCAGAGGGGCTCGCTTGTATTGAACAACTCATCCTTCAGAGTGTAGATTGTCTTGTACGCGATTCGTATCTTCTAGTCGAGTGCGCGCCGGAGCAGGCCGAGCGGGTTGCCGGGCTGCTTCTCGCGGCAGGGTACCGGAATGCGGAGGTGCTGCCGGATCTGGCCGACAGAGGGCGGGTCGTGGTCGGGAGGCTGCTCGCCTCAGGTGCGACCGAGCAGGCTTAGGCGATGATTGACACGGTTGCGAAGTTCAAGAAGCGGATAGGTCACTACACCGAGGAGGAGCGGCAGCGCATCCTCCAGGCGGCGGAATGGGCCGAGGAGCTTCATCGCGGGCAGCGGCGCGCGAGCGGCGAGCCCTACGTCATCCATCCCTTGAAGGTGGCCGAGATCCTGGTCGATCTCGAGATGGACGCCGAGACCATCGTCGCCGCACTGCTCCATGACATCCTCGAGGATACGACAATCTCCGCCGGGGAAATCCGCGATCGCTTTGGCAAGAACGTCGAGGCCCTCGTCGACGGGGTAACGAAGATCTCCATCATCAAAGCAAAGAGCAAGAGCGTGCAGGCTGCGGAGACTATTCGCAAGATGCTCTTTGCCATGACAAAAGATATCCGGGTCATCCTTATCAAGCTCGCCGACAAGCTCCATAACATGAGCACCCTCGAGTTCCTCCCCGCAGAAAAAGTGCGGGCAATAGCGACCGAGTGTCTCGACATCTATGCCCCGCTCGCAGGAAGGCTCGGGATCTCCTGGCTGAAAGCGGAGCTGGAAGACCTCTCCCTCAAGGCCCTCCATCCCGACGTCTACCAGCAGATCAAGAGCACGGTGGCCCAGAAGAAGGCGACGCGGGCGGAGTACTTGAGCAAGGTTATCGGCGCCATCTACAAGCTTGCCAAGCAGGAGGGCTACGAGATCGAGGTCACCACGCGGGCGAAGCACTTCTATTCCATCTACCGAAAGATGAAGCGGCGGCGGAAGAACATCGACGAGATCTTCGACCTGCTCGGCATCCGCATCCTCTGCAAGAGCGAGAACGACTGTTACGCGCTGCTCGGGCTGGTTCACAAGCTGTGGCCGCCCATCGAAGGCAGGTTCAAGGATTACATCGCCATGCCCAAGGCGAACAAGTACCAGAGCCTCCACACCACGGTCATGTGCTACGGCGGCAACCTTATCGAGATTCAAATCCGAACGCACGAGATGCACCGGACGGCAGAGTACGGGATTGCAGCCCACTGGGCCTACAAAGAGGGCTTCTCCGAAGGGAAGCGGCCGCCCGAGCCGCGCGACCTTGCCATCATCACGAAGCTGAAGAGCTGGGACGGCATGAAGATCACCTCGAGCGAGTTCCTCGACGAGATAAAGCGCGAGCTCTTGAAGGACTCGATCTATGTCTTTACGCCGAAGGGAGACGTAGTCGAGCTGCCGAAGGGCTCGACGCCCATCGACTTTGCCTACCACATTCATACCGAGGTCGGGCACCAGTGCTTCGCCGCAAAGGCGGACGGAAGCATCATCCCGCTGACTCAGGAGCTCAAGAACACCCAGGTCATCGAGATCATCACCTCGGTCAAGGCGACGCCCCACCTAAACTGGTTGCGCTTTGTACGCACCGCGAGCGCCCGCTCCAAGATTCGCCACTGGCTGAACCAGCACGACGACTCGATAATCCTCGACAAGAGCATCGTGGTAAAGAAGCGCCCGGCGGGAGGACACCCCGTTCCCGGCAAGGCGGCAGCGGCGCAGGCGGGGCAACACACTGCCGAGGCGGCTCCTCACTCGGGCGCACTCCACGGCGGCCCGACACCCTCTCCGCGCTCGGTCCCTCGGCCGGCGACCCCTACCGGCGAGATCATCACCAAGATCATCGATCGGAACAAGGTCGCCTTCAAGATCGGCAACGAGAAGAACCTGATGGTCCGCATCGCCAACTGCTGCAATCCGGCGAGCGGCGACGACATCGTCGGCTACGTTTCACGCGGCAGAGGCATCATCGTCCACAAGCGGCGCTGCCCCAATATCGAGCATATCCCGGACATTAAGGACCGCATGATCGAGGTCGAGTGGGAGGCGGTCTCCCCGCGCGCGACGCGCCGCTTCCGGGTCACCGCCCGCATGACCTCCGACCTCTTCTCCGAAATCGAGGGCGCGGTGCGAAAGTACAAGGGTCACCTCATCGAGGGCAAGCTTGAGGAGGATGACCGGGGCAACCTCTCCGGCGCCTTCACCATGGAGCTCGAGACCAAGGATGACTTCAAAAAGGTGATGAAGAGCATCCGCACCATCCCGTCGGTAGTCAACATCCAGACCACCGGGGCACAGGATCCGGCAAGCGCCTGAGGCGAGGCGGCGGCCGAGCGCGGAGGGTTACGCTCACGCGGCCCGCCGAGGAAGTCCGGGCAATAGATGGACGGGTTGGCTGTGATTGCGAACCCGGCCCTCTCGGTGTATAGTTCTCTTTCGGTGATTTTGGAATGCGGAGCCGCCATGAAGAAGATCCGGGCTCTCCTTGTCCTCCTCATGCTGCTGCAGACGGGGTCCCTTCTCTTCGCGGAAAACGACCAGAAGATCCTTCGTTTGGACAGCGACGTCTATTCCGCGCTGACAGCGCTCTACCTCGAACAGGGGCTCGCCCCGCCCTCCACCTCCGGCCCCTATTCGGTCGCCGAGCTTCGCGAGTATCTTGCCGGCGTCAATCGAGCGATCCTCTCTCCTGCCGGACTGCGGGCCTACGCGTACGTCGAGACCTTCCTCACGCACCGGGTACGGGCGAGCGACGACAGCGGGAACTTCCAGTTCAACACCGATCCGACCGTGACGATAGCGGGGTACGCCCAGACCAACCCCAACGCGGCCCCAAGCCAGGAGCCGCAGTGGCTCGAGCGTCCACCCCTGGTGCGGGTCCCCCTCGAGGTGTGGCTTTTCAAGGGCTTCTACGCCGACCTCGAGCCGGAGATCCTCATCGACCGCTTCGAGGCGCAGCCCCCAGCCGGGGGAGGCGCAACCGGTTACTCCTTCAATCCCACGAATGTCCCCTTGAGCCTGGCGCAGGTCGACTTCAACATCCCCTACCGCGCCTTCATGTCGCTTGGGGGCCCGCACTGGAACGTCGATCTCGGGCGCTTCAGGCTTTCATGGGGAAACGGGGTTTTCGGCAACCTTATGCTCGCCCCGAACTCCGACTTCTACGATAACGTTCGCTTCTCGACGTTCTGGAAGAACTTCAAGTATACGGCGGTCTACATCAGCCTGCCGCCCTACTGGCCGGGGTTCACGCCCCCCTATCCGACCACTCTCCCAAGCGGATGGGCGTCGGACCAGGCGACTACGAGCGGCATTCCCGAACCGTACAAAGCCTTCCTCGGCCATCGTCTTGAGTTTCGCATCGGCGAGCGGGTGACCACGGCCATCTCGGAGGCGGTTGTGTACGGCGGAGCCTATCCGAGCCTCACCGACCTGAATCCTCTGATGATCTGGCACAACCTGTTCGTTCCCTGGAAGGCGAAATCGCTTGCGACGGCCGAGCTCACGGTGAACCCCTTCAAGTGGCTTGAGCTCTACGGGCAGCTCGCGGTCTTCAACTTCCGCAACTTCGAGTACAGCGAGTACGCGAGCGCGACGACCATTCCCAACGCCCTCGGATACTTCGGCGGGGCCAAAGGCTCCTTCCCGCTCGGCCAAGGCTACCTCACGGCGGCCTTCCAGTGGACGAAGACCGATCCCTGGCTCTACATCGGCGGGAACGACAGCAGCGGAAACAATGTCTACAACCAGCCCTGGCTCTCCTACACGATGGACGAGTACTACACCTCGAACGTCTTGGGCACCAAGGCCCTGGTGGAGTGGCCGCTCGGCTGGCAGTACGGCCCCGATACCATCGTGTGGAACGCCGCCGTAGCCTACCAGGTGTACGGGAAATACACGGCGGGCGCGGAGCTTCGCATCGAGCAGCAGGGAATCAACACCATCAATTCGCCCTTTTCGCTCGGGCCGCCTGCGACCGGGATGATCGCGGTCCAGGACACCCCCTTCCCGATCGACACCCAGGTCGTCCACCTCTTCGGTTCGTGGCGCGTGGGCCGACTTCTTGCCTCGGATTGGACCGTGGGAGGTGATATATTCCTCGTCAACGTGCAGAACATCAGCCATGTTTCGGGCGACAAGAGCTTCAACGTCCAGTTCATCGGCTCGCTCTCGCTCAAGTACTAGGAGTCCCCATGAAAAAACGCCTGCTGTTCCTCGGTGCCTTCACCGCTTTCCTTGCGCTTGGATCCGCCTTCGCCCAGACGACGGTCGACCTCACAGACCGGCTCTATACCGATCTCGAGCTCTGGCAGGGGCAGGGCCTCATCGACAGACTCCCTCCGCTTCGCCCTTACCCGATCCAGCTCGTGAAGAAGCTCCTCGCCGAGGTTGCCTCGCACGGCAGCGCCGCCGACCGCCGCGCTGCGGAGGGCTACCTCGCCCACATGGACAAGCTCATCGATGCGACCATTGAGCCCAGCGCCCTCGTACGCGCGGCGGTCGGCGGCGGAACGACGCAGCACTTCGAGCAGCTCGGCCTCATCGGCACGCTCCAGGGCACGGTCAGCCCCGCGGTGACCTACTCGGCGGAGCTCGGCGCCTACGCGATGAACGGGCCTGCAGGCTCCCTTCTTCCGCTCTACCAGCGCCCCCTGGAGGATATCGTCTACGACACGGCAGTGGCGCCGCTTGGGGCAAGCGGCCTCACCCCACGGATCAGTCTCGAAAGCCAGACCGCCTTCGGCATCAGCTCCACCTACTTCCAGACCGGGGTCATGCGCGACTCCTTCGGACCCTTCTTCGGCGACAGCATTGTCTTGAGCCCGACCGCCCCCCAATCGGGCAATCTCTCCTTCACCTGGCAGGAGGGGCTCTTCACCTACACCTCCCTGCTCCTCGACATCTCGGCGACGCCCGATTCCGGCGCCGGCGGCATCAGCCCGAACAAGTTCCTCGCGCTCCATTCGCTTGAGTTCTATCCCACCTCGTGGCTCACCCTGGGAATCTACGAATCGGTGGTCTGGGGCGGGCGCTTCGAGCCGCTCTACCTCCTGCCCATTCCGGTGGTCCTGTTCTACACGCAAGGGATGGCAGGCTTCCCCGACAACTCTTTCATCGGCCTCTCGGGCGGAGTGAAGCTCCCGGCTTCCCTGCGGGCGAACGCTATGCTCTACGTGGATGATGCGAGCTTCAACGACCTCATCAAGCTCCACTTGAATACGATGCTGGTGGTGGCGGGCCAGGGCGGCCTCTCCTGGACCCCGGACCTACCCCTCCTGAAGCGCCTCGCCGTCAACTATACCCTGGTGACCCCCTACACCTACTCGCACCAGGACCAGAGCGGCGACAACTACGCGAGCAGCTCTCCCAACTTCGAGAACTACACGAACGCGGGGCAGAACATGGCCACCTCGCTCGAGCCGGACTCCGACCGCATCGAGGTCGACGCTCTGCTGCGCCCGCTCTCCTTCACCGACATCACCCTCTTCGGACGCTTCATCCGCCACGGGAACGGCTCCTACGGCATTCCGGGAATCAATAATCCAACCGGCACCATCTTCGACGACGGCTACGCCGGTGGAAGCGCGACCTTCGCCCCAGGCTACAACCTGCCGGCGGGCATGCTCTATACCCGGTTTCTGACCCAGCCCGTGCTTGAACAGACCATCCAGGCGGGCTTCGACGCAAAGCTCTACCTCGACACCCCGATAGGGCGGGTCGATGCCGAGATCGCCTACACCTTCGAGTACGTCATGAATGTGGTCGATACCGCGAGCGGAAATCCCCAAGCTGGCGTGAACGCGACGAACAACTACGTGACCGTGGGCGCAGGAATCAGCTTCTGAAGGGCGGGGTGTCGTAGATACCCGGCGAAGAGCGGAAGGCGGGCGGCGGCTACGCCTTGCGGCGCCGCAGGTAGGCGTCGTAGCCCAGGCGGGCCGCCAGGAAGGCGAAGAGCTGCCGGACAAGATCGGGGCGCCCTTCGGGAGTAAGGTAGACGAAATCCCGCAGGCGAGCCGGGACGGGCGCCGGCGCGATAGCCTTCCGCGGAGGCTGGAAGCCGAGAATGAACTCCACGACCTCCCGCGTTCCATTGCGAAGAGCGAGCGCGGCGATCCGCTTGCGGTAGGCATCGTACACCGACGGATCGCTCACGAGCGCGCGAATGTGCTCCACTATTCTCCGCGAGTCCTCGATGTAGAAGCCGAGACGCTCCTTCTTGACGAACTCGACGTTTCCCTTCTCTTGCCCGTAGATGTACTGGGAGACGATGAGGGGTTTGTCGAGGATCAGGGCCTCCATGATGGTTGCCGGCCCGCCCTTGGAGACAACGACGTCGGCGATGTTCATGAGCTCGAACATGAAGTCCACGAAGCCGTAGATATGGACCAAACGTCCGGGATGGCGATGTGCGATCCTCTCGATGCGCCGCCGCATCCCCTCGTCTTTGCCGCAAACCACCGCAATCTCGACGTCCAGGTCCGAGGAGAGGAGCGCCTCCGCATGGCGCTCGCCGTGCGGAAGGCCCTCGCCTCCTCCCGCAAGCAACACCACCTTGCTGTCGGGCAAAAAGCCGAGCCGTCGCCTGGCCGCAGCAACCGCACTGCGACTCATGGGGCGGTCATACTCCTCCTTCAGAATCACCGGAAAGTGACAAACCTGGGCGGCAGGAAGCCCGAATTGGCAGGTCGCGGTTTTCACGAGCCGATCTGAAAAGACGACGACCGGTCCCCCGGTGCGCTTGAACCAGAACTCCGGCGCCGTGAAGGGGTCGAGGACGACAGTGATCATCGCGGGATTCCGTCCGAGCCGCTTGACGGCGTAGAGGGTTGGCGCAATGAGCAGGCAATGGAGAAAGACAATCCTTGTCGCATTGTGGGTCTCGATCGCCTCCGCAATATTCTTTTGGAAGAGGAGGGTCATTATGACGTTCCAGATCGCCCGAATGTGCCTGAATCGCGTGATCTCCATCGAGCCGACCCAAAGCGACCTGAAGCGGTGCGAAACAAGACGGTAGCCCGTCTCAAAGAGAGTGCTCCAGAAGAGACTCCTCGGAGGCATGGCGTCGAGCGCCGTCACCTCCACCTCTTCAGGCGTATAGCTTGCTCTGATTCTTCGCTCGATGGCCCTTGCGGCAGCGATGTGTCCGCCGCCAGCCCTGAGATACAGTAGGAGAACTCGCTCTTGCGCCAAAAAAACCTTTTCCTCTGGAGAGACGTGACATTCTGAGAAGCAACAGTTAACTATACGGTCATAGCAGGTTACCGTCAAGCTTTTGTTGACAAGCCGACCAGGCCTCCGTAAGTTATCAACACTGGGGAGTCTCTTCGATGAAGGAAGCGATGCTGTATGAGCATATCGGCCACCAGATGGTCCGCTGCCACCTTTGCCCCCACAACTGCGTCATCCCGGAGGGCCGTACCGGCTACTGCGGCGTTCGCAAGAACCTCGGCGGCACCCTGTATGCCCTGACCTACGGCAAGGTAGCCTCAATCGCGATCGACCCGATCGAGAAGAAGCCTCTCTACCATTTCTATCCCGGCACTCCGATCCTGTCCATCGGAACCTTCGGCTGCAACATGCGCTGCAAGCACTGCCAGAACTGGGAGATATCGCACCATGACGCCTCCGAGGACGGCGAGGGACTCTCAGAGCTCACTGCCGAGCAAACCGTCGCGCTTGCAAAGAAGAAAGGATGCGACGCGATCGCGTGGACCTACAACGAGCCCAGCATCTGGTTCGAGTTCATTCTCGAGACGGCGCGGCTTGCGCGGGCGGCGGGAGTCCTTACGGTGATGGTCACCTCGGGGATGATCAATCCTCCGGCGTTGAAAGCGCTCCTCAACTACATTGACGCCTACCGCCTGGATGTAAAGGGATTCACCGAGGCCTTCTACGAGCGGCTGACCGGAAGCCCGGTCCTTGCGAATGTCCTCGAAAACGGCATAATCGCGCACGAGGCCGGCGCGCACGTCGAGGTCATCACCAACGTCATACCGAACTGGAACGATTCCGATGAGCAGTTCGACGGGCTCTCGCGGTGGATCGTCGACAACCTCGGAGAGGACACCCCCTGGCACGTCACCGCTTACCATCCCTACAATAAGGTGCACGAGCCACCGACCCCGGCCTCAACCCTCGAGCGGGCGGCTCGGATCGGTCGGTCGAACGGGCTCGCCTATGTCTATATCGGCAACATTGCCGGCCACAAGGGCCAGAACACGCTCTGTCCGAGCTGCGGCGCTCTCCTCATCGACCGGGTCGGCTTCGGGATCGGCGAGAACCATATCGTCGGCGGGAAGTGCGCGTACTGCGGCTACGCAATTACCTCGTATCGCGGACCGGACGTACCCTTCCGTCACCATACAACACCCTTCCCGCAGTACGTGCTGTGAGCGTCGGCAGCGGCAATCTCGGGGCTCAGGGCCGCGAAGCTCGCCGGGACGGAGGCCGCGGCTTTGCACGGCTGGGCGGCAATCGAAGCGAGCGCTCAGGCTTCTATGGAATCGAACGGCGGAACGTATCGGAGCTCGAGCTGGTGATCGCCGGCGCGGGAGCCGCAGGGCTCTCCGCGGCGCTCTATGCCTCCCTCCTCCACATCAACTATCTCCTCTTCGATGCCGAGGCCGGAGGCGGGCTCATGAACCTCGCGAAACAGGTCGAGAACCTTCCGGGAGTGAGCGGGCTGCGGGGACCGGCGATCAGCGAGCGCCTCTTGAAGCAGCTCGTTGCGGCCGGCGGATCGCTTCGGGCGCACGAGGCCGTCGTCGTGATTGAGCCTCCTTCCGCCGGCGGCGGGCTTCTGACAGTGCGAACCACCCGCGGCCGCTTTCGCCCGAAGACCGTCATCATCGCAACCGGGCTCGAGCTTCTCGGCCTCGAGCAGGAGTTCGGCATCCCGGACGAGCGGCGCTTTCTCGGCAAGGGGCTCTCCTACTGCGCCGAATGCGACGGGCCGCTTTTTCGCGGAAAGCGCGTATTGGTGGCCGGCAACCCCTTCGATGCCTTCCTCCTCAAGCGCCTCGCTCGCGAGGTGCTTTACCTCGGCCCGGTGCCGGCCGAATACCGCGCTCAGGTACCCCGGCAGATCATCGAGGCAAATGACATCCCCTATCGTGAGGGAGCCCTCACCGCGCTCGAGGGCAAGAGCCGCCTCGAGGCGGTCGTAGTCGACGGAGAGCGCATTCCGATCGACGGGCTCTTTCTCACGAAACGAAAGGCGGGTGCCGAAGTCTATGCGCGGGCAGGGGTCGATCTGGACGATCAGGGCTTCATCCGGGTCGATCGCCATCTCGCCACCAGCGTGGCCGGAATCTACGCCTGCGGGGACATCACCGGCGAGCCATGGCAGATCGCCAAGTCGATCGGCGAGGGAGCAATTGCAGCCTTGAGCGTCTTCAAATACCTTACCGGCCAGGAGATGCGGAATCTCGGCTGGGCCCTGCGCGACGAGTGGGAGCCGTAGGTGGCGCTCAACGTCGTTCTCCACGAACCGGAGATCCCCCAGAACACGGGGAACATTGCCCGCACCTGCGCGGCGGTCGGCGCCCGCCTGCACCTTATCCGGCCCCTCGGTTTCTCGACCGCGAGTCGCGATCTGAAACGCGCGGGGCTAGATTACTGGCACCTGGTGGAAGTCTTCTACTACGACAGCATCGACGAGTTCCTCACCCGTTTCGGCAACCATCAGATCGTCTACGTCACCACCAAGGCTTCAACCTCCCACACGCAGATGCGCTACCGGGAGGAATGCTGCCTCGTTTTCGGGAAGGAGACCGCCGGACTTCCCGAGACGCTCCTGCGGGCAAACGCGCCCAACTGCATTCGAATCCCCATGCGCGAAGGAGCTCGCTCGCTTAACCTGGCAAACTCCGCGGCCGTCGTCGTCTACGAGGCCCTGCGCCAGCTCGGCTTTCCCGGGCTGAAGACGAGCGGGCCGCTTTTCCGCACGGAGGCGCCCGCGTGAGGATCGAATCTATCTCCTTGTGAGGAAAGTCGATAAACTGTAACGAGTTGAATAGTTCGTACATTAACTGGGCGACAATGTAAACGGAACGTGGTACCATTCATAGCGAAGACTGGGGCGTGGCCGCATCCGCCGCAGTCAAAGGACGGTAAGATGAACCTCACAAGACAACTTCTCGTAATGGTTGCCGGCGCCGTCATCCTCGCCTCATGCGCTACGGCGCCAAAGCCTGCGCCAGCGAGCACTGCACCAGCTCCTGCTCCTGCACCGCAGGCCACGGCGGCGGTTCCCTCCGAGCTAACCGCAAAGCTCAATCAGGCGAAACAGATGAAGAGCGAGATCGACCAGTACGGGCTTGCCTCACAGGCCCCGGGCGCCTACCAGCAAGGCTCAGCCGCCCTCACGGCCGGTGAGCAGGCGATGGGGACCGACAACGCAACGGCAGGGGCGAAGCTTGACGAGTCGATCGCCGACTTCAAGAAGGTGATCGACGCCGGCATGGCGCTGCTCAAGGCAAGGGAGCAACAGGTCGCAACCGCAAAATCGGCCGCTCTGGCGGCCAAGGCTGACCGCGCTGTGCCCGATCAATACAGCAAGGCCCAGAGCCTCGAGCAACAAGCGGCTCAGAAGCAGAGCGCAGGCGACTACGCCGCAGCGTACGGCCTGCTCGGCCAGGCAATCGACGCCTACAACCAGGCAACAAGCATGGCAAACGAGCAGCGGGCAGAGGCGGCTCAAGCGCTCAAGGATGCGAGCAGCCAGATCGACCAGACCAAGAGCAAGATCGAGACGCTCCAGCAGGGGCTCAAAGCCGATGAGGCCCAGACAGGGGCCGCGGCCGGAGGAGGGCAGTAAGCTATGAGACGGATAATGATTGGAGTGTGCGTGCTCCTGGCCTTCGCGGCCGGAACGGTCGCTGCCCAAAACCTGCTGGATAACGACGCCTACCGCAAGTCGATCGACCTCCAGCAACAGGCTCAAGCCGCGTTTGACAACGGGAACTATGCGCAGTCGACGCAGCTCTCGCAGGAAGCGAAAAGCTACGCGCAGCAGGCCCTCACGATCGCCCAAGAGCAGGCGCTCGCATACAGGGCGACAAACTGGCTCGACCTCGCGAAGGTTCGGATTCAATATGCGAGCGGGATGAATGTCCCGACCCGCTACCCGGATGTTTGGAAGAGCGCGCAGGCGCACTACGCAACCGCCCAGAGCACCTATGCGGCGAAGCAGTACGAGCCGAGCATTGCGGCCTCCCAGGCCGTTGTCGCGGCTCTGCACGGGATCGTCGCCGGGACGACCCTTCCGAAGTACTACGTTGTCCGTCTGATTCCGCAGCGGCGAGACTGTTTCTGGCGCATCGCGGAATATCCCTTTGTCTACGGCGATCCCTTGAAGTGGCCCCTTCTCTACCAGGCCAACAAGGAGAAGCTCCAGGATCCAAACAATCCCAACCTCATCCAGCCGGGGATGGTCTTCGTGATTCCCTCCCTGAAAGGCGAGGTTCGCGAGGGAACCTGGAAGCCATAACGCAAAGACCGATGAGATCTTCAGCAGGGCTGCCCTCGCGGGCAGCCCTCTTTTTTTCTACGCGGCGCCGGAGCGTGGCGGCTGTCGTTGACACGACTCCCGCTGCCGTAGTATCTTGTTCCTATACAATCAAGACGTAATCTGACTCCATCCGAAAAAGTCCCTGCCAAGAGCAGACTGAAAAGCCAAAGATACCTTTTCACTACATACCGGAGGCCTATCATGAAGTGTCTCATAGTGGGCGGAGTGGCGGGTGGAGCCACCGTTGCCGCCCGGCTGCGGCGCGACGACGAGAAAGCGGAGATCATTCTTCTGGAACGCGGTGACTACATTTCGTACGCAAACTGCGGGCTTCCCTACTACCTGGGGGGAACCATCAAGGAGCGCGATCGCCTGTTCGTTCAAACACCCGAGGGGTTCGCAAAGAACTTCCGTATCGACGTGCGCACCGGAAACGAGGCAATCGCAATCGATCGGGCCAGCCACGAGCTCGTAATCAAGAATCTGCGCGACGGCACGGAATACCGGGAGGGCTACGACAAGCTCGTGCTCTCCCCGGGAGCCGAACCGATCCGGCCGGCGATACCCGGTATCGACCTCACGGGGATCTTTACCCTGCGGGATGTCGCGGGCACCGACGCCATCCAGGAGTTCATTTCGAGAGAGAACCCTCGGCGAGCGCTTATCGTAGGAGCGGGCTTCATCGGTCTTGAGATGGCGGAGAACCTGCACCGGCGCGGGATCTTCGTCACCATCGTCGAAGCCACAAATCAGGTGATGAACATCCTCGACTACGAGATGGCGGCCGCAGTCCATCAGCATCTGAAGGTGAAGGGTGTAGAGTTCTATCTCCAGGACGCCGTCTCCTCATTCAGTCGATCGGAAGGGAGGCTCATTGCGGCCCTCTCGAGCGGGCGGCGGCTCACGTCGGACCTCGTCATCCTCTCGATCGGCGTGCGACCCGACAATCGCCTCGCGGCTAAGGCTGGGCTTTCGGTCGGAAAGGGCGGCGGGATTCATGTCGACCCGTCTCTGCGCACCGACGATCCGGACATCTACGCCTTGGGGGATGCCATCGAGTTTCGCAGCCCGATCATCGGGAAGCCGGCTCTCACCCCGCTGGCGGGTCCTGCCAACAAGCAGGGGCGAATCGTCGCCGACAACATCGCCTTCGGCGACAAGCGCACCTATCGGGGCTCCATCGGCACAGGTATCGCGAAGGTCTTCGATCTCACAGTCGCCTCGACGGGGGCGTCGGAAAAGCTCCTCGAGCGCGAGGGCATGCCTTTCCTCTCGGCGATAACGCACTCGTCGTCCCACGCCGGCTACTACCCGAACGCCATCCCCTTGAGCATCAAGATTCTCTTTTCCCCCTCTGACGGTAGGCTCCTTGGGGCACAGATAGTCGGCTATGAAGGGGTGGACAAGCGCATCGACCTCTTCGCCTCGGTGCTTGGGCGCGGCGGAACGATCCAGGATCTCCAGGAGATCGAGCACGCCTACGCCCCGCCCTACTCCTCCGCGAAGGACCCGGTGAACATCTCGGGCTTTGTCGCGGAGAATATCCTCACCGGACGGAGCGCCACCGTAAGCTGGAAAGAGCTCCTCCAGCGGGAGCAACGGGAGATCTTCCTCCTCGATGTGCGAACGCCGGAGGAATATTCCATCGAGACGATCGAGGGCGCAGTCAACATCCCTCTTGCCGAGCTGCGTGAGCGGCTCTCGGAGCTTCCTCACGACAAGGAGATCGTCGTCTTTTGCGGAGTCGGCCAACGCGCCTACAATGCCGAGCGCATCCTCAGGCAGAGCGGCTTCGAAAGGGTGCACAATCTCTCCGGCGGAATCAAGACCTATCTCCTCGCCACCCAGAAGCAGAGCAACGAGGACATCTACGAGCGGGACTTCATCGGCAAGGATGACATGATCTACCAGGTCGACCCCTTTGCGCCCAAACCTTCCGACCGCCGAGGAAACGGTGCGGCGGCCGATGCCTTCGCGGCGGGAAACGGGGGTGGCGCTTCCGCCGGCGGAGCCGAGCGGCCCTTCGGAGTGCGGACGCTCGCGGTGGACGCAAGCGGCCTGCAGTGCCCGGGCCCCATCATCCGCCTCGCACAGGAGATAAAGAAGATCGGCTCGGGCGAGCGCATCATAGAGACCGCAACCGACCCGGGCTTCAGCCGCGACGTGGAGTCGTGGGCGCGCATGACCGGCAATCGGCTCCTTGAACTCAAGGAGGATGCCGGGCGCATTACCGCCGTCATCGAAAAAGGCGAGCCCAAGAGTGAGGCGGCGGTCGTCCACCACAACGGCAACGCGGCGACCATCGTCGTTTTCAGCGACAGCCTCGACAAGGCCCTCGCTTCATTCGTCATCGCGAATGGAGCGGCCTCGGCGGGCAAGAGCGTGACGATGTTCTTCACGTTCTGGGGTGTGTCCGTCCTCAAGAAGCCGCAGAAGCCGAAGGTTCGAAAGGACGTCATCGGCCGGATGTTCGGGATGATGCTCCCCCGAAGCGCGCAGGCCTTGAAGCTTTCGAGGCTCAACATGGCCGGTATCGGCTCCGTGATGATGCGCTCCCGCATGAAGGCGAAAAGGGTTGACTCCCTGGAATCGATGATTGAGTCTGCGAAGCAGGCCGGTATTCGTCTGATCGGATGCCAGATGTCGATGGACCTGATGGGAGTGGCTCGTGAGGAGCTTTACGATGGGGTGGAGATCGGAGGGGTGGCGACCTACCTCGAGGCTGCCGGCGGAGCCCAGGCGAACCTATTCATCTGAGCCTTCGAAGAACAACCGTGCCGGTAGCGGCGCCCGCAGGCTGAGCGCTACCGGCGGTTGTCGTGGGCCCCTCGGGTAGCCGACGGAAAATCCTATGCGCTCTTCGCCCGCTTGGTCGAGACTCTGAGGAGCGCATAGAGGGGGCAAAAGCCCACAATCGAAGTGGCAAGGAAGACGACGGCCACGATGCCGAGAACGATCGCCCACGCGCCGGTGAGAACTCCGGTAAAATAGCCTATGGCGACCAGGGCCGCGATCACAACGCGTACGATCCGGTCAGCAACAGCCATATTGGTTTTCATAAGGACCTCCATATATATAATTTACTATATATTAGCTCGTTAGTCAATACCTTTCGCCGGCTCTCTGAAAGGAGAACACCCTCCGCGTCCGAAATCGCCCTTGCTCTGGCGCTTGCTCGCCATCCTCGGTAGAATGCGAGGAATCTGAACGAAGGCGTGGAGGTGCACCGTGAGGATCGGAATCCTCGGCTTTGGCAACATGGGGGAGGCGCTCGCCGCAGGGCTTCGGAAGCAACAACCCGAAAGCGAGCTCGCAGTTTACGAGAAGGTCGAGGCTCAATCGCGCCTCGCCGCAGAAAGGTATGGAGCGAAGGTCTGTGCGACCCCTGCTGAGATCGCTGCAGCCTCCGAGATACTCATCGTGGCCGTGAAGCCCCAGAATACCGATGAGCTTCTCGCCAGCCTCCGGTCGGTCAGCCGGGGGGCGCGCATCATCTCCATCGTGGCCGGGAAGCGCCTTGCCTATTTTCAGGAGCGGCTGGGGACCGACCAGGTGGTGCGTTTCATGCCGAACCTTGCCGCCCGCGAAGGGAAGGCCGCTGTCGGGGTGAGCTACGCTCCGGCCGTGCGAGCCGACTTCCGCTCTCAGGCGCTCCGGATTGCCGAGGCCATCGGCATTGCGGTGGAGGTGAGTGAAGAGCTGCTTGCCGCCATCACCGGGATCTCGGGCTCCGGTCTCGCCTACGTCTTCGCCTTTGTGCACGCGATGGCGCTCGGGGGGGTGCAGGCGGGCCTAAGCTATCCGACCGCCCTTGAGGTCTCCCTGGAGGTTGCGGAGGGTGCGGTCGCCCTCCTCAAGAGAAGCGGCGAGCATCCCATCGGCCTCCTCTCCAAGGTCACCTCGCCGGCCGGAACCACTATCGCGGGAGTGCGAGCACTCGAGGAGGGCGGCTTCACGGCGGCTGTCATCGACGCCGTCGTCCGGGCTTCGCAGCGAGCGCGCGAGCTTGAGTCCTAGGAGAGGCGAATGCTTGATCTGAAGTTCATAAAAGACAACGTCGAGGCAGTGAAAGAAAACGTTCGCAACCGCTTCATGAAAGTCGATGTCGATCGAGTGGTTGCCCTCTACGACAAGCGGACCGCCCTCGTAAAACAGATCGACACGCTTCGGCAGCGGCGCAACGAGAACGCCGCTACGATGAAGGGGAAGCTGGAGCCGCCCCAACGCGAGCATCTCATCCAGGAGGGCAAGCAGCTCAAGGAGGAGATCGCGGCGGCGGAAGCGGCGCTCGAGGTCGCCGAGAAGGAGCTTGCGGCGGAGGCGTCGCGCATTCCGAACATGGTCCACCCCGACGCGCCGGTGGGCAGGGAGGACAAGGACAACATCGAGCTTCGCCGCGTCGGAGCTCCGCCCTCCTTCCCCTTTCGGCCGAAGGACCACGTCGAGCTGGGCCAAAGCCTCGACCTCATCGATTTCGACACTGCGACGAAGGTGTCCGGGACCAAGTTCTACTACCTGAAGAACGAGGCCGTCTTCCTCGAGCTCGCCCTTGTCCGCTATGCGATGGACATCCTGCGGGCGCGCGGTTTCACGCCGACTATCACTCCCGACATCGCGCGCGAAGAGGTAGTCGAGGGAATCGGCTTCAACCCGCGGGGGTCGGAGAGCAACATCTACACCATCGAGGGAACGGGAACCTGCCTCGTCGGGACCGCAGAGATCACCCTGGGGGGATATCTGGCCGGCGAGGTCATCGATGCCGAGCGCCTGCCCGTGAGGCTCGCCGGGCTCTCCCACTGCTTTCGTCAGGAAGCGGGCGCCGCGGGCCAGTATTCGAAAGGGCTCTACCGGGTCCACCAGTTCACCAAGGTCGAGATGTTCGTCTACTGCAAGCCCGAGGAGTCGGAGGCGATGCACGCCGAGCTTCTCGCGATCGAGGAGGAGATCTTCGCCGGACTATCCATCCCCTACCGGGTCGTCGACACCTGCACCGGCGACCTGGGCGCGCCCGCCTACCGGAAGTTCGACATCGAGGCGTGGATGCCCGGCCGCGGCGAGCAGGGTGACTGGGGAGAGGTGACGAGCACCTCCAACTGCACCGACTTTCAGGCGCGCCGCCTCAAGGTAAGGTACAAGGACGGGGGCAAGAGTGCCTTCGTGCACATGCTGAATGGAACCGCGGTCGCGGTCTCCCGTGCCCTTGTTGCGCTCCTCGAGAATGGCCAGGGGGAGGATGGATCCATCCGGATTCCCGAACGGCTCGTGCCCTACACGGGTTTCGATCGAATCGGGCCGCGATAGACGCGCGAAGCTGCGGGCACGCGGTCGATGGCCTCTGCGTCCCCGATTCTTGCAGGCGATTGCCTCGCAGAGGTCAAGGCATATCATCAACGAAGGAAAGAGGATTGCGGGAGCGGAACCGCCGCTACCCCAGAACAGGGGCTGCGCCCTTCGATCCTGCGCCCCGGTGCGGTGAAAAACAAAAAGGGCGCGGCGCAAAACCGCCGCGCCCGGAAACTTGAGCGTACTGCTATCCTGCCGCCCCTCATCCTATTGCAACACTGCCGGTTTCGCCGGTCCTAATGCGGAGACACTGTTCGAGCGGCAGAACAAAGATCTTTCCGTCGCCGATCTCGCCGCTCTCCCCCGTGCGGGCCCCCCGAATGATCGCCTTGATCGTTCGATCGACGAAGTTGTCGTTCACCGCGATCTCGAGCTTGATCTTGCGCAGGAGGTTGCCGCTTTCGCGGTAGGCACGGTAGATCTCGGTTACTCCCTTCTGCCGGCCGTGGCCGACCACCTCGGAGGCCGTTATGAGATTGACCTCTTCCGCGTAGAGCTCCCGCTGGACCTCCTGCAGGCGCTCCGGTTGAATGATTGCGATAATGTATTTCATGTCGTCACCTCTACTCGAGCACCGTGTACGCTTTCTCGTTGTGCTGCGTCAGGTCCATCCCGATATCCTCTTCCTTCGGGCTCGCCCGCATGCCCACCAGCAGATCGACGACCTTGAAGATTATCGCCGTCGCTACGAGCGAGTAGACCAAGACCGCGCCGATGTCGGCAAGCTGGAAGAGCATCTGCTTCGGGTTTCCGTAGAAAAGCCCGTTAATCCCCGGCTGGATCATCGCTGTCGCGAAGAGTCCGGTGCCGAGCGACCCCCAGGCGCCGCCGATCCCGTGGACGCCGAAGGCGTCAAGGGCGTCGTCATACTTGAATCGCCCTTTCAGGAAGACCACCGCGAGGTAGCAGACGACCGACACCACAATACCGATCACCAGCGACCCCGGCACGTTGACGAAGCCGGAAGCCGGCGTGATGGCAACGAGCCCTGCGACCGCGCCGGTGGCGGCTCCAACGGTCGTCGGCTTGCCGTGAAAAAGGACATCCATGAACATCCAGGTGAGGGCCGCCATGGCGGTTGCGGTATTGGTCACGAGGAAGGCGCTTGCGGCAAGGCCATCGGCGCCCACGCCGCTTCCGGCGTTGAACCCGAACCAGCCGACCCACAGGAGGGCAGCGCCCAGGACGACATACGGGACGTTGTGCGGAGGTGTAGAGCTGTCGTGGAAGTAGCGTCGCTTCCCGAGCATCAAGGCAGTGACCAGGGCCGCGATCCCCGAGTTCATGTGCACGACCGTTCCGCCGGCGAAGTCCAAGGCACCGAGGTGCGCGAGCCAGCCGTCTGCGGACCATACCCAGTGGGCGATCGGATCATAGACCAGGGTCGACCAAAGCAGAGTGAAAAGCACGAATCCGCCGAACTTCATACGCTCGGCGAAGGCTCCCGAGATGAGGGCCGGCGTAATGATTGCGAACATGGCCTGGAACATGATGTAAATGTAGTGCGGGACCGCGTGGGTCGCCATCTGCGGATCCACGTAGGGGCTGAGATCGTTCGGGCCGATTCCGTTCAAGAAGGCCCATTTGAACCCCCCGATGAAGGGAGCGAGAAAGCCGTGAGATGAGCCGAAGGCTAGGCTATAGCCGATTACGACCCACTGAACGCTGACGATCGCAGTGATGGCGAAGCTGTGCATCATCGTCGACAGGACGTTCTTCCGACGCACGAGCCCTCCGTAAAAAAAGGCGAGCCCCGGGATCGTCATCATGAGAACCAATGCCGAGGCGACGATCATCCATGCGGTGGCGCCGGTATCCAGAACGGGCTTCTGATCGGCGGTTTGCGCAAAAGCCCCGACCGCGGACAGGAGAACGAGACAAAGTACGAGCAGCAGGATCTTTTTCATTGGGAAAACCTCCGCCCGCAAAATGCAGGAATCGTGCCAAGGCGATTGCCGCGCGCCGCCGGGGATCCCTTCCCATGGCGGCGCGCCGCTCACCGACACCGTTATTGGCCCCCGGCTTCCTGCAGTCACCGTTATCTCCCTAACGAGCAATGAGTTACTTCAGCCGGAAGCCAGCCTCCCGGCCGGCCCGAAACACAGCGCCGGGCGCACTACCGGCCGACCAGGAGCGATCTACCTTTTTCGGTCCGAAATCGAACTACGGTATGGTATGATTGGTGAGGATTAGCTACATCTGCGTGGTTTCTTGTGAGACTTCCTTCGGCAGTGTAGGTTTTTTTACGTCGCACGCGCCGCAGTTTGCTCCCTGCGGCAAGGACTCCGTGTCCGCTTACCCGGCCTGCTCGCCCCTCAGCCTGCGGACCCATGCCGCAAGCGCTACGAGGAGGTCGGCGAGCTGTCCCTTGATCGACTCGTCCTTGAGATTTCCGTCCCCGTCGAACTTCTCGGACGCATTCATGACGAGGAGCTCGGGCTTGTTGATGGGAAGCATGTTCGTGAAGACCGCCACCTGCCGCAGATGGTACTGGGCGCGTCCCGTTCCGAGACGCGCCCCCGCGCCCATGATGGCGATCGCTTTGCCGGAAAGCGGGCTTTGCTGCGGAGGCCGCGAGACCCAGTCGATTGCATTCTTAAGCACTCCTGGAATCGAGTAGTTGTACTCCGGAGTCGCGAAGAGAAGGGCGTCGGCGGCCGCAATCCGCTCCTTCAGCCTTGCTGCAGGCTCTGGATACGCGGAAAGCTCGATGTCGCCGTTGTACAGCGGGATGGCCGAGATATCGGCAATCTCGAGCTCCATCCCCGCCGGAAGCACCGTGCGCGCGGCGCGCAGAAGGCCGCTGTTGAACGAACCTTTTCGCAGGCTCCCGGAAATTCCCAAGACATGGATTGTGCTGTTCTGCGTGCTCATCGAGAAAAAGCCTCCCTCGCTTGAATGATATGTTGCCTCTATGCGAGAACCGAACGCATCATCTTTGTGACGGTGTCGATCTCGTCGTCAACGACCGTATGACCGGCGTTTGGGTAGAGCCTTACCAAGACCTCGGCTCCGAGACCCCGCAGGATTTCCGCAGAGCTGCTCACCCGTTCCTTGGGAATGAAGGGATCGGTGTCGCTGCACCCGAGGAAAACAACGCTTCCGCCCAGGTCTCCCTCGTATCCGGCGAGCTCGCCGTCCGATCCGATAAGCCCGCCGCTCAGAGCGACCACCCCCCCGTAGAGACGGGGATGGCGGGCGGCATACTCGAGCGCGAGACAGGCTCCCTGGGAAAAGCCGAGGAGCATGATCCGCTCGGGTCGCAGCCCCCCTGTCCGTACCTCGCGGTAGAGCCGGTCCACCGAATCGAGGGCGGAGCCCAAGAAAGGCTCGTTCGCCGATCTCGGCGCGAGAAAGGTATTCGGATACCAGGCGTTCCCCTCGGCCTGCGGCGCGAGATAGGCAAAGCCCGGCTGGTCGATCTGATCGGTAAGTCTGAGGATGCTCGCGGCGCTGGCTCCTCGCCCATGGATCATGATCATCGCCGCCTTCGCGCCCCCCAGCGCCTCGCCGCGGCGTACGACGTCGATTGCCGCGTGAGGATCACTTCTTGCCATAGCGGACTACTCCTCCTTGACCGTGCGCCCCTCGGGCTCGAGGGGAGGCAGAAGGGCCTCGATCTTGGCTCGAGCGGGCTCATACTGAGGCGGAAGCATCAGTTGGGTGCCAAGCTCCTCGGAGCCCTCATCCACGGTGAAGCCGGGCGGATCGGTGGCAACCTCGAAGAGAGCTCCGCCAGGCTCGTGGAAGTAGATCGAATGAAAGTACTGCCGGTTGATGATCGGTGTCACCTCAACCCCTCCAGCAAGGAGCGAGCCGCGCCAGCCTACCTGGTCGGGGTCGCTCGCGGCGCGGAACGCGACATGATGGATCGTCCCCACCCCGACGGTCGCGCGAAGGGCATCTCCCGCCTCGATGATGTCGACAACCCGGGCGCCACCCGCGCCCGGCTTTCCTCCAGGTGCGACCAGCCGAAGCCGCTCGCCCGACTCGGCGCCGACTGCGAATCCCAGGCTCTGCGTGAGAAAGGCGAAGGTCGGTCCGGCGTCCAGCTCCCACAGGGTGACGCCGTGAAAGCCGCGAATCGCCTGTTCGGGCGGGACCGGCGACCCCTTCCACCCGTCCACCTCAGCGGGGCTCTGCACCGCCACCAGCTCCAGATCGAGCCCGTCGGGATCCTGCAGTGAGATGACCATCTCGTCCCATCGCTCCCGGGGCGCCTGCGTAGATACCCCGTGCGCCGCAAGGCGCTCGCTCCAGTAGCCAAGCGAGTCGAACGGAATCGCGAAGGAAGCCGCCAGCGGCTGTCCGAAGCCTTTTCGTCCCTTCGGGGCGCGCGGCCAGGGAAAGAAGCTCAAGATCGTGCCGGGGCTTCCCGTTCGATCTCCGTAATAGAGGTGATAGGTCCCCGGATCGTCGAAGTTTACGGTCTTCTTGACCAGGCGCAACCCGAGCACCTGCGTGTAGAAGTTGATATTGCGACGCGGATCGCCGGCGATTGCAGTTACATGGTGAATCCCCGGGATCGAGAGGCTGGCCATGCTCCTTAAGGTAACGAAATCCGACCACGCAGGCAAATACGCTCACGCCTCGGAAAGGTGCCCCCGGTGAATCAGCGCGGAGGGGCACACCGGCACCGCAACCCTCTTGCTCCCGCCCTACCGATGTCGAATCTGACGGCTCAAGTTGTCGCAGATGCGCTGGTAGATCACGTTGTAGCGGTTGAGATAGTAGATTTTGACCTCCGCGTCTCGGGCCCAGAGGCTCGTCGGGTAGTCGCGCGCGACGGTCATGAAACAGCTGTAGGAGCGGTGGAAATAGTGGAGCGACGCGACTGCGAGCCGCAGCACATCGACGTTCTCGGTCGTGAAATCGACCCTCTGCTCGCCCACGACGTAGCGCTTGAGGAAGATCCGCCGCCCCTCGGAGAAGTAGCGAAAGCCAAGCTTGTAATACGTGTAGGCAGGGTCCTTGAGACCACCGACCGCCCGCTCTTCGGCGACCGGCGCACACCCCGCTCCGCTTCGCTCCCCCCTTTCCGATTGGTCTGCGAAAGCGGGAGCAGCCGGCCTCGTGTCTGCGGTCCGCTCGCAGAGCAGGGCCATGTAGGCCTCGTTGATCTGCATCATCCGCAGCTGCTGCCGTCCACGCTCCGACTCGGGAAAGAGGTCGGGATGGGAGCGTTTGGCGACCGCGCGGTAGGCGCGTTTTATCTCTTCGCGCGAGGCTTCTGGGCCGACGGATAGAAGGTCGTAGTAGGATTGGGCAACCATAGGCTCTGATACTTTTTCCCATTGTAACCGATACTTGGCAGGAGAACAACATCTCGGCGCGCTGCAGGGCTACGGCCGCGACGCCTCGGGCAGGTTTGCTCCTGCACGCCCCAGGTCGGGCGACGTGCTATAATTCTAGGCAGAGCGGCGACTTGTGGATCTTCCCCGGCGCGTCCAGCATCGAGTCGCGGATGCACGTCTGGAGAGAAGCATGGAAGCGATCGGCGACTTCTCCTGGGTCAAGCAGGTGCTGACCGCGGAGGTCATCGAACGATTTCGGGTCGGGGAGTTCCGCGCCATTGCGCTCCGTATCCCCTTTACCGAAGGAAATGCGCTGAGCCAACACCGTTTTCGCATCCTGCTCTTTCACTCGGACGACACCAAGCCATCGGTCGCCTTCAATCTCGAAACCTCGATACTCGGCTCCCTCTGTCTCACCGAGCAGGTGGGGGGCGAGCATCGCAACCTCGGCACCACGGACGACGATCTCTCCTATTCCGATTTCAAGGCCTGGGCCTTGGACAGAGCCAAGCTGCTTGTCACTCGTACCGCAGAGCAACGATCGGATCGAGGGCGGCCGCTCGCCGCGCCGGGTAAAACCCGAAGACCCCGCCGACCAGCGCCGCAGAAACGAAGCCAAGGATGATCGAGAAAGGGGTTATCAGCATCGGCCAGCGTGCGATGAGCGAGACCAGGACCGAGGTCCCCAGACCGAACGCCACTCCCACCACCCCCCCGATGCAGGCAAGGGTCAAGGCCTCGACGAGGAACTGCAGGAGGATGTCGCGCCCGCGCGCGCCGACCGCCATCCGGAGCCCGATCTCACGGGTCCGCTCGGTCACCGAGACAAGCATGATGTTCATGATCCCGATTCCGCCGACGATGAGCGAGACGACGGCGATGGCGGCGAGCAGAATTGCCTGGGTCTGCACCAGCTGGGCCCGGACCTCCTGGACATTGGCAATGTTGCGGATGGTGAAATCGTCGGGCTGGCTGGGGGCAAGATGGTGGCGAAGACGCAGCAGTCGCTCGGTCGAATCGATAACCCCCGGCACCGCGCCGGAGCTTGCGGCAGAAATCATGATGTTGCCGACCCAGGTCATCCCGGTGAGGCGGTAATTGAACGAGGTAATCGGTACGACGACCTGGTCGTCCTGATCCCTCCCGAAGCCGGACTGCCCCTTCGACTGGAGCACGCCGATCACCCTGAAGGGGACACCCTTCACGACTATTGCGCTTCCTACCGCCCCGCCGGCCGGAAAGAGGTTCTGCTCGACGGAGCTTCCGAGGACCGCGACCTTTGCGGCTTGGGTGACGTCGGCCTGGGTGAAGAAGCGCCCGTCGGCCATGTCCCAGTTGCCCGCAGCGAGCCAAGCAGGGGTGGTCCCCACGATCGAGGTGTACCAGTTGGAGCTCCCGGCGACGACCTGGGCACCCGTCTGCGAGAGAGGGGCCGCGGCCGCAACCTCGGGCACCGTCGAGATGATGGCGTCGACGTCGCCAAGCTTCAGGGTCGTACGGGCGCCGCTTCCCAGTTGGACCCCTCCGCTCGTGATGCTTCCGGGCGTTACGATGATGAGGTTCGCCCCCAGGGTTTCGATCTGCTTCAGGACCGCAGCCTGGGCGCCGGCGCCGATCGCCATCGAGGCGATGACCGCCGAGACTCCGATGATGATCCCGAGCATCGTGAGGAGCGAACGGCTCACGTTGCGTTCGAGCGCCTGCCAGGCAATTCGCAGTAGCGCGGTGAAGCTCATGGGTCCGCTCCGCCCTGGCGCCTTGCCCCAGGGGCAACCTCCGAGGCGGGGCTATCGGCGACGATGAGCCCGTCGCGAAAGGTAATCACCCTATTCGACCACGAGGCGATGTCGAGGGCGTGGGTCACCACAACCACGGTGATGCCCTGTTCGCGGTTGAGCCGCTGGAAGAGGGACATGATCTCGGCGCTGCTTGCACTATCCAAATTCCCGGTCGGCTCGTCGGCCATGATCAAGGGGGCTCCGTTTGCAAGCGCGCGGGCGATGGCCACCCGCTGCTGTTGCCCGCCGGAGAGCTCGCTCGGCCGGTGGGATGCCCGCGGGCCGAGGCCGACCTGGTCGAGCAGCTCTCGCGCCCGACGCTCGCGCGCATCGCGGACAACCCCGCCGTAGAGCATGGGAAGCTCGACGTTTTCGAGGGCGCTCGTGCGGGGCAGGAGATTGAAGCTCTGGAAGACGAATCCGATCTGGCGATTGCGCAGGCCCGCGAGGGCATCCGGCTGCAGCTGCGAAACCTCGACCCCGCCAAGACGATAGAGCCCTGAGGTGGGATGATCGAGACAGCCGAGAAGATGCATGAAGGTTGATTTGCCCGAGCCTGAAGGCCCCATGATCGCCACAAACTCGCCGGAGCAAACCGTGAGGCTGACGCCGGCAAGGGCATGGACCGCCGTCGATCCCTCGCCGTAGATCTTGGTGAGACCGACGACTTCGATGAGCGGTGCTCCCTCCCTCTCGGCGAGCCCGTTCACTGCCGCCTCCCCTGACCGCGCGCTTGCGCGACTATCACCGGATCTCCCTCGTGAAGATCGCCGCTCGTTATTTCCACGTTCTGGCTGTCGGAGAGCCCGATGACCACGTGCACCGGCAACGGACGTCCATCCCGTAGGGTCCAGACCGTCACCTGAGAGCCCGGCGCGCTCGCCACGGTTGTGGAGGCAGGCGCCCTGCTGCCTCCGAAGAAGGCGCCCGGCGTAAGCCCTCCTCCGGCTGCTGCGGGTCGAGCCGCGATAGGCCGGTAGATCAGCGCCGCAGTCGGAATCGCAAGCACATGGGCGTGCGTTCCGACGTCGATTGTGACCTGGGCCGTCATCCCCGGCAGCAGTCGACCGGTGTCGTCGTGGACCGCGACAACCGCGTCGTAGGTCACGACGTTCTGCGTCACCGTCGGATCGACTCGGACCTGCTGGACCGTCCCGCTGAAGACGACATTTGGAAAGGCGGTCACCGTAATCCGCGCCGACTCGCCTGTGCGGACGCTCCCTACGTCTGCCTCATCAACCGAGGTGTCGATCTGCATGTCCGTGAGGTTGGTAGCGATGGTAAAGAGGGTCGGAGTCTGGAAGGAGGCGGCCACCGTCTGGCCGACGCTCACGTTTCGAGCGAGGACAATCCCATCGATGGGGCTGGTGATGACGGTACGTGAGAGATTGAACTGGGCCTGCTGCAGCTGAGCCTCGGCGACCGACACCTGGGCCTGGGCGACGAGGACCGCCGCTTTCGCCGCAATGTAGTCCTGCGTTGCAGCGACGGCGGCCGCGCTGTCGGTATCGAGCTGGCTCTGCGCAATGTAGCCCTGCTTGATAAGCTCCTCGTCCCGCCGGACCGTGACCTGGGCGAGGTCTGCCTGGGCTTTCATCTTGTCGACGTTCACCTCGGCGCTGTGGAGGCTTGCCTGGGTCTGCTTCAGCCCGGCTGCCGCCGAGTTGACGGCCGCCTGGAAGGTGGTGGGATCGATCGTCGCAAGGACCTCCCCTTTGGTGACGCGCGAGTTGTAGTCGACGTTGAGGACCTCGATGGTGCCCGACACCTCGCTGCCGACCTGTACCTCGTTGACCGGATTCACGGTTCCCGTCTCGCTTACGGTTGCGGTCACGCTGGCGTAGCCGACGGGCCTCGTGATGTAGTGAACGGCGTCGGCGCTTCGGGCAATGAGCCGGAACCCTATGTAGGCGATGAGCGCAGCTACGACGACTCCTGCGAAAATGACCAGCACCCTCGGTGCGGTCTTCATGGAGGTCACTCCTCCTACAGCCCCAATGCAATGTTCAGGTTAAGAATCGCGAGGCTGTACGCGTTCTTTGCCTGCTCGAGAGAGGACTCGGCGCTCATGAGAGCGGAAGAAGCCTGGAGGACGTCGAGGTTCGTGGCGAGTCCGGCGGCGAACTTGGCTTTTTCGAGATCGTACTGTCCTTGAGCGGCGGAAACGCTCTGCTGCGAGAGGCTGAGGCTGTCCTTGTCCTGCGCTACGGCGAAGAGGGCGCTCTGGACCGCAATCGTGATGGTCTGCTGCTCCTGCGCCTGCTGCACCGCAAGGGATTCGAGCTGAGCCTGCGCCTGCTTCACCTGTGCGCTCAAGAGCCCGTTTTGGAAGACCGGAAGGGAGACCGAGACCCCCGCAGTGTAGGTGCCCGAATTGAAGTTGGCGGTCCAGTCCTGATTCAGCGAAAGGCTCCCGGTTGCGGCCACCACCGGGTAGTATGCGCTCTTGCTCAAGGAGAGCGCGACATTGCCCGAGGCTATGCTGAGGGCAAGCTCCTTGAGCTCCGGGCGATTTTCGAATGCCATCTTCAGGGCCTGGGTGGGATCGAGCGTGGGAATGGGCGGGGCGGGGGTCTCGGCGACCACATAGTCCTTGTCGAGCGGCCAGCCTATCGCGAGCGAGAGGTTCTTGCGGTCGACGACGACCTGATTCTGAGCCGCCTGCAGGTTGAGCTGCGCCTGGCGGAGCGCAATCTGCGCCTGAAGCACATCAAGCTGCGTCGCCTGATCCGCTTTCAGAAAGGCCTCGGTGCGGGCAAGGTCCTCCTTCGCCTGGTTGACATTCGCCTCCTGCACCAGGACGGCATGCTGATCGCCGAGGAGGGTGTAGTAGGCCTGCTTCACCTGGAAGGCGATGTTCAAGGCCTGGGAATCGTAGGTAATCTGAGCCGCGCGATAGGCGTACTCCGCCTCCTGAAGCGTCGCCGCCCCGCGCCCGCCCGGATAGCCGTCGAAGAGCGTCTGGCTTCCGGAGAGCTTGAAGGCGCTCACCTGATCGTGATAGCTCCCCTCCTCCAGGAGATGTTGGGCGGAAAGGCTCACGCTGGTCGAAGGACCGGTGAGCGAGACCCCCGCCTGGAAGTTCTCGCCGATGGGGCTGACGGTCCCCGCCGCCACCGCGGCTTGGGCTGCGGCGCTCGATCCCGCCTGGGAGGAGCTTGCGGCCGTCGTGCCCGGGAGATTGTCCTCGTGATAGTAGGCACCCGTCGCGCTCACGGAGAGCCCTGCCTTTGCCTGAGCCTGATTCAGCTGTGCCTCGGCGCCGCCGAGGGTATAGCGGGCTATCTTGAGGCTCGGCCCGTTCTCCTCGGCGGCCTTGAGAGCCTGCTCGAGGGTGACGGTGGGAACCGCTGCCGAAGCGGCTGGTCCCGCCTGGGACGAAGGCGCCGTGTCGGAATTCTGGGAGAAGGTGGGCATGGCGGCGAGGCACAGAGCTATCACCGCGACACCCACGAACGACGTCCTTTTCATTGCACTCCTTTTTTGTGCGGTACAGGCGCCGGGCGCTCTATCGAGCGACCTCCTCGAGCGAGGAGGCCATCTTCGCAAGGTCGTCTTCTATGATGTCGGACACCAGCACGTAGCGGGTGCCATCTTTCTCCCCCACGACAACCGCGAAGCCCCGTTCGTGGACCTTCCGGCCAACCGGATGGCCCAGGAAGAAGTGACGAATCTGGTCCGGCCAGAGGGGCTCTGGCGCCTCAAGAAAGAGCGATATCGACGAAAGCCCGTCGCTGTAGAGGAGGTGCACCGCATCCCGGTCACGCCCGTGAGGAACGCGCACCTCATCCACCTCGTCAAGGACGAATCCGCGAGGCAGATATTGCGGCGACAGCAGGTGAAAGCCTACCTTTGCCGCCAAGCTGCGAATCCGATCGAGCTCGGCGGAGCGCAGGATCCCGAGCCAGCCTTCCGACTCCGAGCCGTCCATCGCACTCTCGAGCCGCTGCGGCAGCGAGTCCGGCGTCGGGGGGCTATAATCTGCGGGCAGCGACCACACTTCAGGAGTCTGGGAGATCGAATCGAAATGGACCTCGAGCGAGTCGGCATCGTACGGACGGTCGGCCGTCACCTTGAGAACAATTCCGGTCGCCCTATCGACCCAAATGCCTTTCTGTGCCCGCCCGGGATACCTCGGCGTTATGTCGATCCGATAGGTCGCGCGGCCCGCAACCGCTTCCCCGTCGCTCGCACTGAGCAAGTAGTTCGCGACGAGCAGGGAAAGATCCTCAGACACCCGCTTGCGAGCGTCGGGGGAGAGGACCCGAAATCCACCGGGTCCCCCGAGGTTTCCGCGGAAGGCGTCGTCGCCTCTGCGCGCTGCTCTGCCGGCAAGGGCCCTTGGAGAAAGGACGGTCACCTGGTCCCGCGTGCCGGGGGTGTGCGCAACCTGAACGACGACAGTACCGATCCTGCCCGAATGGTTCATCACGGCGGTGAAGGTGCCCGAATACGCCACCGCGGCGGGCGCCCTCGTGACCTTGACGAGGAGGCGATAGATCTGCTCCTGACTCAACGGCGCGGCAAATGAGCTTGCACCCACGAGCGAGAAGGCGCCGAGCCCCCATAGCAAGGCGGCGAACCCTTTCATCTTCACTGTCCGTGGTAGCTTACCAGCATGTACTGGCTGCCCCACAGCTGATTCTCGAGCAGCACTCGCTGGTCGGTTTGACTTACATGGTAGTCGATGTAGGGGACGACCGAGCTCTGCGGCTGCTGCCCCGTCCCGAGGGTGAAGATGCCCATGGCCAGCACGAGTAATGCAAGTGCGGCAAACGCCCCGGCCAAAGCCGCTCGATTTCGATAGAAGAAGCCCGCCGAGATCCGGATGGGCCGCACCCTGGTGAATGTTGCGACCTTCGCGAGCACGCCGTCCCACAATTCGCTCCAGAATCGGTCCTCTTGAACCGGCACTGGAATGAGCTGAACCGCCTTGCGCACTGCAAAGAGAACCCTCACCTCCTCCTTGCAATGGCGGCACTGGGCGAGGTGCTTGCGTATTGCCCTCTCGGCGCTCGCGGAGAGCTCCTCGTCGACGAATCTCTCAATGAAAGGTCGAATGAGCAAACAAGGTATTTTCATGATCATTCCGCCACCAGGTCTTTGAGAATCCGCTTCAAGTGCCCCCGTGCGCGATGAATGCGCGAGCGAACGGTCCCTATCGAACAGCTCAGGGCTTGGGCGATCTCCGCGTAGGACGCCCCTTCGATTTCACGGAGCACCATACAGCTCCTCTGCTGTGGGTCGAGCAGCTCGAAGGCTGCACGCACCTTTTCCACTTGATCCTGCTTGAACAGGGCAGTATCCGTCTCTTCGGGCACGGTTGCTTCGAATGCAACAGACTTCATGCGTCTCCGTTTCCGCAAACTGTCGATCGCGACGTTTACGGTCACTCGTGTGATCCAGGTCGAGAATGATGACTGGAATCGAAAAGCCCCGATCCCCTTCAACACCCTCACGAACACGTCCTGCGTCACATCGAGCGCATCGTCGTGGTTGAGAACCACGCGACTCGCGATCCGGTAGACCTTCTCGCGGTAGCGGCGGTAGAGCTCTTGAACAGCAGAGTCGTCGTTGCCCTGGCACCGTCGTACCAGCTCGGCATCAGTTAGATCTACCAGCATCTCAACCATTCTTTAAGGATTTGACGCACTGTTGAAAAGGAAAGTTCCCGCGGGACCGAAAGGGGAGCGCACGGCGTCGCAGGCATCACCGCCTGTGTCTGAGAGCGACCAAAAAAAACTCCGCCCACGGCGGGCGGAGCTCATTGGTCCGTCCAATCGGCGCCGCTATCTCGTGAGTCGCCCCAGCGTGGATAGCAGCTCGTGCTTGTATCCCGCGAGGGTGTAGTGCGGCCGCCCCGGATCGAGCGTGTCCTCCACCGTGAGAAGCAGCTCCTTGTAACAGCCCTTGCACAGATCCCGGTTGACCAGCGTGAAGTAGGTTTCTCCGCGAAGAGCGTTCGGGACAACCCGTTTGCAAGAATCGCACACAATGCTTACCATATTCAGATCTCCCCTGCCTGTGAACCGAAGGGCCCACCTACCAGATGAAGTTAGGGCCATTCTATCGGATTTCACCTGGCATGTCGAGCGCTTTTCGGTATTGATGTATAGTTAGCGAGATGGGAGGTTGCAATGGCAGCTACTCGATCCACAACGGCCGCCCTCGTCATCGTGGACGTGCAAAACGACTTCTGCCCGGGTGGAAGCCTTGCGGTCGCCGGCGGCGACCTGGTGATCCCGATTATCAATCGAATCGCCGGGTCCCTCCCCATCGTCGTGGCGACCCAGGATTGGCATCCCGCCGACCACGTGTCCTTCGCCTCCCGTCATCGCGGAAAGTCCCCCCTTGACACCGTGGAGCTGGCGGGGGTGACCCAGGTGCTCTGGCCTGACCACTGCGTTCAGGGATCGAAGGGAGCCGAGCTCCACCCCGGGCTCGACCAGCGTCCGATCGATCTTCTCCTCCGCAAAGGCACCCATCGCGACGTCGACTCCTACTCGGCTTTCTTCGAGAATGACCGCACCACCGCAACCGGTCTTGCGTATTACCTGCGCGGGCTCGGCTGCGAAGAGCTTTTCCTTGCCGGGCTTGCCACTGACTACTGCGTGCTGTACTCGGCGCTCGATGCCGTCGGCCTTGGCTTTCGCACGACGGTCGTATCCGACGCGGTCAAGGGTGTCGACCAGCCGCCCGGAAGCACCGAGGAGGCACTGCGGAGGATGACGGCCGCTGGGGTCGCCCTGTGCGAATCGCGGGAGATCCTCCGATGAACCCCGTCTCGGCCCTCCTCACCGACCTCTACGAGCTCACCATGATGCAGGGCTACCTCCTCACCGACCACAACTCGGAGGTCGTCTTCGACATGTTCTACCGGCGCCAGCCCTTTCGCGGCGGCTTCGCGGTTTTCGCGGGGCTCGCGGACCTCGTGAACGCCGTCACATCCCTCCGCTTTGGTCCCGAGGAGCTCTCCTACCTTGAAGGGCTGAAGATCTTTCGTCGGGAGTTCCTCGACTACCTTGCGAAGTTTCGCTTCACCGGCGACATCTACGCCATGGATGAAGGCTCGATTGTCTTCCCCCACGAGCCGCTCGTCCGAGTCCACGCGAAGCTCATCGAGGCCCAACTCATCGAGAGCATGCTGCTCACGATAGTCAATTTCCAGACCCTCATTGCGACAAAGGCGGCGCGGGTCTACCTGGCCTCGCGGGGTGGAAGGGTGATTGAGTTCGGGCTCAGGCGGGCTCAAGGGCTGGATGGCGCCGTCTCGGCGACGCGCGCTGCCTTCATCGGGGGCGCGACCGCCACCTCAAATACCTATGCCGGAAAGCTCTTTGGGATACCGGTGAGCGGGACTATGGCCCACTCCTGGATCATGGCCTTCGACTCCGAGCTCGAGGCCTTCAGCCGCTACGTCGATCTCTATCCAGACGCGGCCATCCTCCTTATCGATACCTACGACACCCTTGGAAGCGGCATAGAGAACGCGATCCGGGTGGGGAAGGTCCTCAAAGAAAAGGGCAAGCACATTGGAGTACGCCTCGACTCCGGCGACCTCGACTATCTGAGTAAGAAGGTGCGCCAGCGACTCGACGAGGCCGGGCTGTCCGACGCGACGATAACCGTTTCCAATGAGCTGAACGAGCAAATCATCCAGCAGCTCGTCTCCGACGGTGCGCCCATCAACGGCTGGGGTGTCGGTACCGAGCTGGTCACGGGAGGCTCGGAGTCGGCGCTCTCCGGGGTCTACAAGCTCGCGGCCAAGGAACGCGATGGAGTGATGGTGCCCACGATCAAGATATCGAACAACCCCGAAAAGACGACCACCCCCGGCATCAAGCAGGTCCTCCGTTTCCTGGATCGCGACGGAGCCCCCGTTGCCGACCTCCTCACGCTCGAGGGAGAAGAGATACCGGTCGGCCCGCCGGTGCGCTTCTACCATCCAGCGCTCGAATACACCTTCTTTACCGGCACCGCCTTCGACAAGTCGGTGCCCCTGCTCTCCCGTAAGCTGCGCGCCGGCAGGCTTGACTACAGCCCACTCCCCCTCGCGGAGATCCGGAATCGGACCATCGAGGGCTTGCGCAGCTTCGACGAGAGCTACAAGCGTCTGCTCAACCCTCACGTCTACAAGGTCTCCCTCTCGCGGAGCCTCAAGGAGCTGAAGTTCAACCTCATCAAGGGGAATTATGCCTAGCGTCGCTGTCGCGGGCCGGCGGATCGGTGAGAGAGCGCCGGTCTTCGTGATTGCCGAGATCGGCACGGGGCACGACGGCGACCTCGCGCGGGCGTGGGCCCTGGTGGACGCCGCGGCCGAAGCGGGAGCGGACTGCGCGAAGTTTCAGGCCGTCATCGCGGACGAGATCATCCATCCCAACACCGGAGAGGTGCCCCTTCCCGGAGGGAGCATCTCTCTCTACGAGCGCTTTCGCTCGCTCGAGCGCGGCCGCGATTTCTATCAAGCGCTCAAGGAGCACACCGAGCAGGCCGGGCTTGTCTTCCTGTGTACCCCCTTCGGCCCGGACAGCGCCGCGATGCTTCATGCCATGGAGGTCGCCGCCTTCAAGATAGCCTCCCCGGAGCTCAACTACACTGCGCTCATCCGTCAGGTGGCCGGCTACGGGCGGACTATCATCCTCTCTTCCGGAGTCTCGACTCTCGGCGACATCGAGCGCGCCCTCGAGGCCGCAGGGAGCACGAGCGCCCTCCTTCACTGCGTCACCGCCTATCCCGCCCCGGCCGAAGAGTACAACCTTCGCCTTCTCCCCTCGCTCGCCTCGCGTTTCGGCGTGCCGGTGGGGCTTTCCGACCACTCCCTGGATCCCGTCCTTGTCCCCGCAGCGAGCGTCGCCGCGGGAGGATCGATCGTGGAAAAGCACATCTGCCTTTCGCGGTCCGGGGAGGGGCTCGACGACCCGATCGCCCTTCCTCCGCAGGAGTTCCGTCGAATGGTGGAAGCGATCCGCCTCGCCGAGCTCGAGGGGCGCGAAGCAACGCTCGACCGCCTCTCAAGCGGCTACGGCGCCGCGCGGGTGGAGGCCGTCATGGGTGATGGGATAAAGCGCCTTGCCCCCTCCGAGGAGGCAAACTACCGCAGGACCAATCGCTCGCTCCACGCCCGCTCCTTCATCCCGGCCGGAGAGCTGTTGACCGAGAGCAACACAGGGGTGCTGCGGACCGAGAAGCTGCTGCGGCCGGGCCTTCCGCCCGAGCATCTTTCAACGGTGCTCGGCAAGCGCACGATCCGCGATATTCCTTCCGGTGAGGGGATCCGTTGGGAGGACCTTCTCTCGACCTAATCTCCTTCGAAATTGTTGGCTCATCCCTCCCTATAGTTCCGCCGATAGCGTTGATAGGAGAAAGGAGTCTCCTGAAAAATGTTCGATGCCATTTCCAACTTCATTGTGTATCTGGAAGAGTGCATCCGCGACTCGACGGATCTCGAGGAGATTTCGCGACTGTCGTATGTGCTCGACCAGGCGCGCACCCTCCGGGAGAAGGTGGCGGTCTCCGCCTCGCCTGTGCAACTCTCCACGTAGGTGCGAGAGGCCGGTGCCGATTGCCCGGCGCCGGCCTCTCTCCATTCTCACGAGAGCGCTAGTCTTTCAGGAGCACGAAGTCGACCCGCCGGTCCTTCCACAGGTTTTGGCTGTCGCTGAAGGGAACGATCGGGTTTGCCGCTCCGAGTCCGACCGTTGACATTCGGCTGGCGGCGACACCGCGCTCGACTAGCGCCTGCTTCACGGACTGCGCCCGCGCGAGGGAAAGCGGGATGAGAACGTCGCGCTGTTCTGCCGCCGCCTTGACCGGGTCATACCAGTATACCGACGCCGCATTTCCCTCCAGCCGCACATTGTAGCTCGAGTACCTCTTAAGCGTTTGGGCAATAAGGTCGAGAACGTGCATGTTCTCGGCGTAGAGCGTCGGATCTTGCTCCTTCGAGATGAGCGCTGCGCTGAAGGGTGCAAAGTGGATGCTCGACACCCGGATCAGGTATTTGTCACCCTCCTTCATGACGAGCACCCCGATCGGAATGCTCCCCTTCACGACCCTCGTGTTCCCCAGGACGTCGCGAATCGTAAGGACGTAGGGATAGTTCGTGGCCGACTGCACAAGCTCGCCTGTCGAGGAGAGGCCGTTCCAGTAGAGCGTGCTCGCGGGGCTGCCGACGCCTGCGAAGCTGTAGAACGGCTGGCCCGTCGGATCGGAGATCTTGAACGACCAGTTGTCGATCGCGGCCGGCGAACTCACTGCAAGGCCGATCGAGAGGATGTTGCCGACGCCGCTATTATCCGGAGTAAAGGGGGTCGGCGAGAGATCTACGGTCACTTCCGGCGGCGTCACGTCGAGGATGAACTCCCGCGTGGTCGCAACATCGACGTCTCCCTTCAAGTAGGTCACCGTGAGACGCCCGACATAGCTTCCCTCGACGATGTTCCCGTCGGTGCTCTTGCCGTCCCAGACGATGGAGCTCGGAGGCGGAGAGCCGCCGCCGGTGAAATCCTTGACCACCGTCCCGTCGCTTTTGACCATCGCGAGGTCCCACGACTGGATGCCGTCGGTGAGGGTGACGAGCGGAGAGAAGGCGACCGTGTCCGCGACGCCGTCCCCGTTCGGCGAGAAGCCTGAGCGGTCGACGGTCACGAAGGCATGGGTCGGCCGGTTGTCGACCACGATGCCCTTCACGGTCGCCTGGGTGTAGTTCCCCGCTTCGTCGGTGGTCGAGACTATGTAGTTGTAAGAGCCGTTCTGGACCGTGTTGCCGTAGGCATCGGTGCCGTCCCAGCTGAAGCTCTCGACCTTGCTCGGCCAACTCCACTGCTTGATGACCTGCCCGTCGGCGCGTTCAATCTTGCCGGTCCAGATCGTGGTGGTCGTGCTCGAGTGCTGCGTGAAGGTGACCGTGTCCTTGTGGCCGTCCCCGTTCGGCGAAAAGAGGAGCCAGTCCGCCTGGACCTCCACCGTCGGAAGCTTGGTGGTGAGAAGGAACCAGCCGGTCACCGCCCTGGGATTGGTCCCATTGGTGTAGCTCGCCGTGAGCTCGCCGCGGTACAGACCGTCGGGAGCGGGTGAGCCGTCGGGTCGCTCTCCGTTCCAGGTGAAGGGTCCAGGCGGCGGCGTTGATCCCTTCTCGGAAAGCATCACGTTGCCGCCCTTATCGATGACGTCGAAGGAGTAGGAGACGAAGCCGTTGGTCGTCTTCAGGTCCGGTATGAGGCGGATGACGCTGCGCTTGCCGTTCGGAGAGAAGGCGTTGTAGTCGGTGGTGAGGAAGACCTGCTTTTTCTCGGTATCCAGCGTGAAGGCTATGATGTTGGACTCCCCGAAGTTGCCCGCTTCATCGACCGACTCGACGAGGAACTTGTAGGTGCCATCGGGCTCGAGTCGGCCGTCGTCGCCTCGGCCGTCCCAGGTGATAGTCGAGTCAGGCTGCCCGACCCAGGTGTAGGTTTTCACCGGCAGGCCGTCCGCGGACTCCACCAATCCGGTCCAACTCTGCTCCTGGGAGGCGGTTGCGTGGAAGATCATGTTCTCGCGCGGAGAGTCCCCGATCGGCGAGAAGACAAGGTAGTCGGCGGTGAGCGTGGCGCTCGGCGGCGTGAGGTCCACCGCGATCGCCGGCGAGGTTGCCGACGGATTGTGGCCGTTGCGATAGAGAACCGTGAGGACCGCGTGATAGGTCCCTTGAGGAAGGTAGTTCCCGCTGTCGTCCTTTCCGTCATAGACGTACATCGTCGGAATGTCGCTTCCTCCTGATATGGTGCGCACGATAGCTCCGTTCGCGTCGAGGATTTTCAGGCTCCAGGAGACGATGTCGGTCCGCACTGGAACCCCAAGCGTGAAGGTTATAGTCTGGATCGGGCTCTTGGTGCCGGGAGCGAAGGCCGCCGGGCTGATGGTGAGCTGCACCGGAGTTGGGACGGTGTTGACGATGATGTTCTGGATGGAGCCGCTCGTCGTGTTACCGGCCTGATCCGTCGCCTGGATGTGGTAGGCATAGACTCCGTCCGGCACTACCTGGCCCGCATCGTCCTTGCCATCCCAGAGGAAGGACTGGGGCGCTGAGCCTTTCCAGGTGATGGTGCGGACTACCTTTCCGCTCGAGCTCGTGAATCGGCCGGTCCACTCGGGCTCAACTGATCCGCTCTGGGTGATCTCCAGGGTGTTCTTCAGGCCGACGCCGGAAGGCGAGAAGATGAGGTTGTCGCCGGTGATCTGCTTCAGCGTGAGCTGAGGAGGCGTGTCCTTCACGTAGACGGTCTGGGGCGCACTGGTGGCGCTGTTCCCGTTTTCATCCCAGGCAGTGATCGTGAAGGTATAGCTACCGTCGGGGACAACCTTTCCGATGTTATCCTTGCCGTCCCAGCGGAAAGTCGCCGGTATCGGAATGCCCTTCTTCACCGCGACGAGCCGATCGATGATGTTCTGAACGCCCTGGCTCTCGGGTCGATAATCGGGATTGTCGATCTCGCGGACCAGCGTGCCCTCGCTGTTGTACACCTTGAACTGGTAGCCATAGACGAAGCGGTTGTCCACGATCTTGATCGGCACGTCGACGAAGTCCTGGATCCCGTCGTTGTTCGGCGAGATCCACTCCGGTTTGGGATAGTCCATGGTGATCACGGGCGGGGTCGTGTCGATCTGACCGAGAGGGATGTTGACCCCCGCGCCGAAGGCAAGCTCGTTGTTCTCGAGAGGTGCCACCGAAACCGTCGGATTCACCTCGCTGCGGCTCCACCCCTTGTCGGCCAGGTACTTCAGGTTCGAGGGCAGGGTCGTAGTGAAGCTCAAGGTCAGCCCGCCGGCAAGCGGGAAGGAGCGGGCGGGGCTAGTGGCCGGCTGAAGAAGATTGTTCAGGCTGACGGCGGTCGCGAGGTGGATGCTCGCCGCATGGTTGATGGCAAGGGTTGAGCCGAAGTCGAGCCGCACATCACTGAAGGTTGGAAAGCTCAAGGTTGAGTCGAACCCAAGATTGACCCCCTTCGTCCGCAGGAGCGAGAAGCCCGCTCCGATCGCAGGAGTGAAGGGCGCCGGATAGGGCGCATAGGGAGAGTTCGCTGGGGCGAATCCCTTGCCGATGTTGTCGAAGGACGCTCCCCACCTGAAGTCCTTCAGGATGCCCACGTCGCCGGGTAGGGCCAGGAAGCCGAGATTGAGACCGAGGCCCCAATCGAAATCGCCTGCTACGCCCGCCGAGGGACTCGGTCCCACCCCGGCGATGAAGCCAAGTCCGGCGCCGATGAGGAGATTCGGATAAAGATCCTTGGCGAACGAAAAGCCCGCGAGCCCGATCGTCCCAAGCCCCAAGGCGGTGCTGGTCCCCAGGAAATGCGCCGAAGCGGAATAGACCCCGTAGTTGGTGGGATAGGTCAATCCGAGGTTGGCGACCGTGCCATCGTAGCTAAACGGCCCGCCAAAGCGACCGATTCCGACGTAGCTCAGATCGATAACCGCACGCTGGGCCGCCCCCGAAGCTGCCGGATTGATCGCATCGGCCTGGGGAGAGGCGGTCGAGGTGACGCTTGGGGAGCCTCCGAGGAACAGGGGAGAGAGCAGAGAGTTGATCTCTTCGCCCCCCGGCGGAAGAGGCGCTGCGAACAGGGAACCAGTGAATAGGGTGACAAGAACAAGGGCGAGACCAAGACGCCGCATCGTGGAGCCTCCGTTTTTAGGACCCAGGCGGAGCGAAAGACATGACTTGAAATATACACCAAAGTCTCCGAAAAGTTACTGGCCAACGGGACATAGGGCTCGATTGGCCGGCATGGTCCTTCATACGGCGATACCGGGCGGGCTCACTCCCGGCGAGGGCTCCGCACCAGAGAGGCAGCTGAGACGCACCGCGGTGATTCTTTGCCTTCGCGACCCGTTTCCGCTATAGTAGACCCACCATGAAGGTGGTCATAAGCGGAGCCACGGGGCTCATCGGGCGGGCGCTTGTCGCCGATCTCCTTGCGGGTGGTCACGAGGTCGGTGCGCTTAGCCGCGACGTGAAGGCCGCTCGAGCCCTGCTCGAGCGGGGGGGCACGCGCCGAGCGCTCACGATCACAGCGTGGGATGCGCGGAGCGTGTCGCCGCTCGCTTCGTCCCTCGAGGGTAGCAACGCCGTGGTGAACCTGGTGGGGGAAAACCTGACCGGAGGTCGTTGGACGGCAGCCAAGAAGAGGCTGCTCCTCGAAAGCCGCCTCGAGGCGATCGCGGCCTTCGTCGAGGCCCTTCGAGCCATGAAGCCCTCCGCCAGGCCGGGAGTCTTCGTGCAGGCGTCCGCCGTCGGCTACTACGGGAGCCACGGCGACGAGCCGCTTGCCGAGAGCGTCGGAAGCGGCTCCGGCCTCCTCGCGGAGATTGCCCGCCGATGCGAGGAGAGTACTGCTCCGGTTGCCGACCTTGGCGTGCGGCTCGTCGCCGCACGGACGGGGGTCGTGCTCGCTCGCTCGGGAGGCGCGCTCCCCAGGCTTGCTCTCCCCTCGCGCCTCGGCGTCGGAGGCTACCCGGGAAGCGGAGGCCAGGTGGTCTCCTGGATTCATCTCGCCGACGAAGTGAAGGCCCTTCGCTTCCTCATCGATCGTCGCGACCTCGCGGGCCCCTTCAATCTCGCCGCGCCGCAAGCGGCTACCATGAAGGAGCTCACGCAGGCGATCGGGCGCACCCTTCATCGACCCCTGCTCCTGCCCATCCCATCCTTCGTGATGCGGCTTACCTTCGGCGAGATGGCGGACGAGGCGCTTCTCACCGGACAACGGGTCATCCCTGAGCGCCTCCGTGCCGAGGGCTTTGTCTTCCGCTTTCCCGAGATTTCAGCCGCTCTCAACGACCTTCTTCGCCCGAGCGGAGAGGAATGAACCGGCGCCGAGACCCCTTCAGCTCGTCCGGCTCCCCAAGCGACAGGGGTCCCCCTCCCGTTCATCGAAGGCTACCGGCCGGCTTCTTCGACTGCCCTGCGCCGTCTCTCGCCCGCGCTCTCATTGGGGAAATCCTCGTTCATCGGATGCGCGGACAAGAGCGGCGCGCGAGGATCGTTGAGACCGAGGCCTACCTCGGCCCGATCGACCGAGCATCCCACGCCTATCACGGCCGGACCGCCCGAACTGAAGTCCTCTTCGGCCCGCCGGGCCGGCTCTACGTCTACCTCATCTACGGCATACACGACCTGCTCAACATCGTCGCGGGGAAACAGCAAGGGGAGGCCCACTGCGTCCTCATCCGGGCGGCCGAGCCGCTCGACGGGTGGGAGGCCGATCTCTCCGGCCCGGGAAAGCTGACGCGCGCCTTGGGGATAACCCGCCGGCACAACGGGCTCAATCTTGCAGGCGACGAGCTCTACCTCGTCGAGGATCCCGCGTACCGCCCGCGGATCACGGTCACCCGGCGGGTCGGCATCGATTACGCGAGAGAGTGGCGCGATGCCCCCTTGCGCTTCGTCGACGAAAGAAGCGACGCGGTGTCGTGGCCAACGCACCGCAAAGCATGAGTCTCAGGAGGGCCCCGGAGTAATTGTGAAGTAATTACATCAGGTATATTGGGCCTTTTGAGCTTATGTTACTTTTTTTGTAGACAACTTTCGGCACCCCGTGTATAATGTGAATAGCTAAGTCAATCGCTTTAGTACAAAAACCTAAGTAAGCTACCGAGAGCAAATTACGTGTGTGAGGCACCGTAGGATGCGGGCCTGGAAAGGGGGTCGAAATAGTTCGTCGCCGCGCGCGACGAAAGATTTTGGCGCCACTATGTGACCGGGCATCCGCATTCGAGTGCGGTGACCTACATCAAATCCAGCCGCCGACCATCCGGGATGGATGTGCCGTTGGCAAGGGGGAGTTATGTTCATCGATTTTCTGGCGCTCATGTTGGTCAGCCTTGTCATAGGGCTCGTGCTTCTCGCCGTGTACGTCGTCTTCTTCCTTGACAAGGACGGCAAGCGTATCGCTCCAGGGTTCCTGGTTCCCGGTATCATCTTGCCGATTACCGGATTACGGATGATCTTCACCTGGCCGCTTCCGGGAAGCTACAACATCGCCTACGGCGAGCTCGCGGTGCTCGTCGGGGTGCTCTTCTTCGTCGCCGGACTCGCGCTCACCTTCGATTGGGATCTCCTTTCGATCGGGATCGTAGCGGTGCTCGCAAGCGTAGTGGCGATTATCGTGGGGCTGCGCATCATCAGCCTCAAGATGACGACGGCGCCGGGCCTCGAGAGCATCGGCTTCATCTTCACCGGTCTCGGCGGAATCATGACCCTTCCAAGCTATTTCGTCCGCAAACCGCTCACGGTTCGGATAATCACCGCAGTGCTCTTGCTCATCGGCGCCGCGGTCTTTGCGTTTACCGGATATCTCGAGTACTGGACCCATCTTTCCGGATTCTCGAAGTGGCTTCCCGACACGATGCGCGCCGCAGCGGCAGCCGCTGCCTCGAAATAGAGCGCACACGCCGTCCAGTTCCAGGGGCGCGCCCAGCCGGCGCGCCCTTTTTGTATCACGCTATCGGATACTCTGTACCAGAATCCAAGAGCAACAGGCGCAAAATGGCTGCAAGAACCAGAGAATCGAGTCTATATCCTAACAGTCGATATTGACAGATGCGTCCATCGGCGGTAGAGTTCCCCTGTTGCACGACAGACGTCGTCAGAAAAGCGGGGGCGTTCGGGCCTCGAAAGGCTCGCTCCCGAGAAAGAAACGTACGGAGGTTTACTGTTATGAAGAAGGTCGTTCGACCCGTTCTTGCAGTCAGTCTGGCTCTCCTCCTACCGCTGTTCGCCTGGGCAGGCGGTCAGAAAGAGGGCGCAGCTTCAAGCGCGACCAGCGCCTCGGCCGGGCCCACAAAAATCGTCTTGTGGGATTTCTTGAGTGGCGGTGACGGTGTGCGGTGGACGCAGATCCTTAACGATTTCAACTCCAGCCAGAACAAATTGGAGGTCGATCACACAACCCTCACGTGGGGTGATCCCTTCTACACGAAAGTCCACACCGCGATCATCGCCGGTCAGACCCCCGACGTCATGACCTACCATCTTTCGCACTTCCCGGCAGGGATCAAGGCCGGTGACCTGCGGCCGTTCACCGAGGCGGAGCTGCAGACCGTCGGGCTCTCCTACAATGATTTCAATCCGGTGTTGGTGAAGCGCTCGCTCGAGATCAGCAAGGCCTACGGAACGGCGGGGGATCTCTACGGCGTTCCCCTCGACGCTCACACCTTCGTTCTCTACTACAACAAGGATATCCTGAAGCAGGCCGGTCTCCTCGGCTCCGACGGAACCCCCTTGGCGGCGATCACGGGAGTCGACAACCTCACGGCTGCGCTCCAAAAGCTCAAGAGCATGACCGGTACCGCGCCGCTCGGCCTGTCCTCGGCGAATGATCCGGCTTCGGTCTGGCGCATGTGGTACACCCTCTTTGAGCAGCTGGGCGGCGGCGAGCTCGCGAAAGCCGGCCAGCTCAACCTCGGCACCCTCGATTCAATAGGCGCCAAGGCCCTCCAGACGATGGTGGATTGGACTCAACAGGGCCTGATGACGGCGAACATCTCCTACGCCGCGGACGTGGCGCTCTTCACCTCCGGCAAGTCCGCCTTCATGGCGAACGGCAACTGGGAAGTCCCGACCATGGTCGACGCTCAGAAGAAGGGCACCCTCCCCTTCAGCTACGGGGTCATGGCCTTCCCGCAGCTCTTCAACAACCGCGACACCTGGGCGGATTCCCACAACATCTCGATCCCGAACAACACCAAGACCCCGATCTCCCCGGCTATGCTCCATGATGTCCTGACGCTTATCGCCTACATCGAGCACCATGCGATCATCTGGGCGGGCGGCGGGCACCTTCCGGCGTACCTCCCTGTCCTCAATAGCAGCGAGCTTGCGCACATGGTTCCGAACGACGAGTACAGCGTTCAGGCCGCGAAGGACGCCACCTTCGAGCCGATCAGCACGGTTTTCGGCGTCGGCAACCCCGCCTTGGACGCGGTCGGCAACTTCTTCACTCCTGCTCTTACCGGCCAGCTATCGGTCAGCGATGCGATCGCCAAGTTCAAGGCGCAGCTTGAGAGCTACGCGCAATAAGATATCTGCTATACTACTGGCACAATAAGAAAGGGCCCCACTTCGTGGGGCCCTTCGCTGTGAGATCGCATCAACATCATCCGAAAGGGGGAGTGATATGACCCCAAACGTCGAGATCGCTGACCCTGCACCCCGGGTGCCGGTCCATCGCGCGGGCCGCAAGATCCAGTCAGTAAGCTGGCGAACGATCGTTCTTCTCGTCGCCCCGTTCACGATCGTCTATCTGCTGTTCCTCATCTATCCGACCATTCGCGTTATCGAGCTCAGCTTCACAAACTCGGACATCGCCGGCGTCGGGCACTTCATCGGCGGCCGGAACTACCAGCTTTTGATGAAAGATCCGCTGTTCTGGGCCTCATTGTGGCACACGATCTACTTCATCATCCTTACCGTCGTTCCCAACACGCTCGTTGGACTGGTCTTCGGGCTCATGGTCGTCCGCCTGAAGCGGCTCCGCAACACCGCGCTCGCCCTTTTCTTTCTTCCCTACATCCTCCCGGTCAGCGTTGTGACCCAGATCTGGCTGTGGATTCTGGATCCGAATTTCGGGATCATCAACTTCCTCACAGGGCTGAAGATTAACTGGTTCTCGGTGGCCGCCTCGGCGATGCCCGCAGTTGCCTTCGTCACGATTTGGTGGACCGTAGGCTTCAACATCCTGCTTTTCATCGCAGGGCTCGAGGCGATTCCGCGCGAATACTATGAGGCCGCCGCGCTCGACGGAGCAGGGGGCGGCTTCCGAGCCTTTCGCTACATCACGTGGCCGCTCCTGTGGCCCGTGACCTCGCTCGTGCTTCTCCTCCAGCTCATTGCCCAGTGGCAGATCTTCAACCAGGTCTACCTGCTCACCGCCGGAGGACCCTACAACTCCACCATCGTTGTCCTCCAATACATGTACGTCCGGGCCTTCCAGCAACAGCAGGGAGGATATGCCTCGGCGATCTCGGTGGTGCTGTTCGTCATCATCCTCATCACCTCGCTCGTCTATCTCCGCTTTGTTCGGTTGAGGGGGAACACATGAACCCGACTCGGAGCAAGCTCTCAATCCTCTCCGTCGCCGCGACCGGGCTGTCGATTGTCATCGGCCTCGCGTGGGTCTTCCCGGTCTACTGGGCGGTCAATACCTCCTTCAGCGTGCCCGAAAATACGGTGAAGATCCCGCCGATGTGGTTCCCTACCCCGCTGATCCTCAACTCCTTTGAGTATGTGATCAAGAATACGGCGATAGTGCGCTGGTACCTCAATAGCGTCATCACGTCCGTGGCGGTTGCCGGAAGCGTCATCCTTCTCACCATGATGTGCGCCTACGCGCTTTCGCAGATCGACTTCAAGGGCAAGCGGGCCCTGTTCGTCGCTTTTCTCGCGGGCTTCATGATTCCGGGAGCAACAAACGTCGTTCCGCTCTTTTTGTTCCTGAACCACCTGAACATGGTGAACACCTACTGGGGCCTCATCCTTCCGCAGCTCGTCTCTCCGATCGCCGTAGTCATCTACAAGCAGTTCTTCGACCAGATGCCCCGCGAGCTCACCGACGCGGCGCGCATGGACGGCGCAGGCGAATGGAGGATCCTGTTTCGGATCTTCCTGCCGCTCAACTGGGGAATAACCTGGGCGCTTGCGATCGTGCTCTTCATCTGGACGTGGAACAACTTCTTCTGGCCCTTCATCATCATCGCATCCAACCACATGATGACGATTCCGGTGGGAATCACCCAGGTCCAGTCGTGGTTCGGCATAGCTTATCCGCGGGTGATGGCCTCCGCGGTCCTCGCCGGGTTGCCGACTGCAGTTCTCTATCTCATCTTCCAACGGCGGGTCGCCCAGGGCGTGGCCATAACGGCCGGCATCAAATAGATGAAGATCACAAAACGCAGCCGCGCACCACACGCGCTGTCGCTCACGGGGACGATGCTCATCGTTATCGCGACGTTCCTGGTGTACGGCTGCGCCAGCGTCGCTCCGGTCGACAATGGGCCGCCGGTCGCACCTCTCGCGCTCACCGGCGCCCTCCTCGATGTCCACGATCCGAGCAGCATCATCAAGGACGGGAATCGCTACTATCTCTTCTCGACAGGACCGAACATACCCATTCGCTGCTCAAGCGATCTGCACAGCTGGAAGGATTGCGGCCAGGTGTTCACGACCTGGCCCGACTGGGTCGTTTCCGATATCCCCGCGGCCGACAACATCTGGGCGCCTGACATCTCCTACTACGATGGGAGCTATCATCTCTACTTTGCGGTCTCGACCTTCGGGAGCAATCGCTCCGACATCGGGCTGCTCACGAATCCCACCCTCAATCCGAAGAACCCCTCCTACCGCTGGGTCGATCGGGGAAAGGTGATCCAATCCATGTCTTTCGACGACTGGAACGCAATCGATCCGAACCTGGTTCTCGACGCCAACGGCCAGCCCTGGCTCGCGTTTGGAAGCTTCTGGAGCGGACTCAAGCTGGTAAAGATCGATCCGGCGACCGGAAAACCCGCCCCGGGAGCGCAGATCCATTCGATAGCGGAGCGCCCGCAGCCTCCCGATGCGATAGAGGCTTCTTTCATCATCTATCGGGACGGATACTATTATCTCTTCGCCTCCTTCGATTTCTGCTGCCGCGGGAGCGACAGCACCTACAACATCCGCATCGGACGCTCAAAGGCGATCACCGGTCCGTATGTCGACGAGAGTGGAGTCCCGATGTTGGAAGGAGGCGGCACTCCGATCGCCGAGGGCGGACCTCGATGGCGTGGACCGGGCGGTGAATCGGTATTTCACGAAAGCGACGATACCTGGTGGCTCATCTACCACAGCTACGACGCGAGCCTTGCCGGAGCCCCTACCCTGCGGATCAGCCCCCTGATCTGGAACAGCACGGGATGGCCGCGACCGGTGACGCCAATCGCCAAGTAGAAACACTCACCAAGTACCGTGAAGCAAGGAGGAACGCGTGACAACTGATAGAACTGTAACGTTAGCCGTTGATCGTTTGTTCAAGATCGCCGAGGTGGATCCTCGCATCTTCGGATCCTTCATCGAGCACCTCGGACGGGCGGTCTATGAAGGAATCTATGAGCCCGGCCATAAGAAGGCCGACAAGAGCGGTTTTCGGACCGATGTTGCGGAGCTCGTAAAGGAGCTCGGCGTTCCGCTGGTGCGCTATCCCGGCGGCAACTTTGTCTCAGGCTACAACTGGGAAGACGGCGTGGGGCCGGTTGAGAAGAGGCCGCGCAGGCTCGATCTCGCATGGAAGTCAATTGAGCCGAACCTGGTGGGAGTCAATGAGTTCGCCCGCTGGGCACAGCTGGTCGGGGCCCAGGTCAACATGACCGTGAATCTCGGAACCCGCGGTCCCGATGAGGCGCGAGCGCTCGTCGAATACTGCAACCACTCCGGTGGCTCGCAGTGGAGCGACCTGCGCATTTCACACGGCGAGCGCAATCCTCACGGCTTTCGGACCTGGTGCCTGGGTAACGAGATGGACGGTCCCTGGCAGATCAGCCACAAGACCGCCGAGGAGTACGGACGTGTCGCCTGCGAGGCGGCCAAGGTCATGAAGTGGGTCGATTCGGATATCGAGCTCGTGGCCTGCGGCAGCTCGCATAGCCACATGCCGACATTCCCGATGTGGGAGACGACCGTCCTCGACCACGTCTATGACCATGTCGATTACATCTCCCTGCACAGCTACTACACCAACTACGAAAACGACATCGACAACTTCCTTGCCAAGTCGCTCGACATGGACGCCTACATCCGGACGGTCGTCGCGGCCTGCGATGTGGCACAGGCTAAGCACCGCGGCAAGAAGAAGATCAACCTCTCCTTCGACGAGTGGAACGTCTGGTTCCACTCCCGCGAGGCCGACACGAAGATCGCGCCCTGGAATGAAGCGCCCCACCTGCTTGAGGATATCTACACCTTCGAGGATGCGCTTCTCGTCGGCTGCCTGCTCATCACCCTGCTCAGGCATTCCGATCGTGTGAAGATCGCGTGTCTCGCCCAGCTCGTGAACGTCATCGCCCCGATCATGACCGAGAAGGGCGGAGCGGCATGGCGCCAGACGATCTACTATCCCTTCCTCCACGCCTCCCGCTATGGGCGGGGCACGGCGCTTGAGGTTGTGGTTTCCTCCCCCCGCTACGACAGCAAAGAGTTCACCGACGTCCCCTTCGTAGAGGCGACCGCCGTGCACAACGAGCCTGCGAAGGAGCTCACCATCCTCGCGGTCAATCGCGACAAGACGGGCGACATGAACATCGAGGCCGACCTTCGAAGCTTCGAAAACTACCGTCTCGTTGAGCACATCGTGCTCGAAAACAACGACCTGAAGGCAGTGAACACCAAGGACAAGGAGAGCGTTTCTCCCCACGCCGTCACAGGCGACAAGCTGGACGGCGGTCGTCTGCTTGCGCGCCTTCCCAAGCTTTCCTGGAATGTGATTCGGCTGAAAGGCTGATTGTCATCCTGACCTAAGGCGGGGTGCTGCCAACCGCTCGCCCCGCCGCACCTTCCTACTCCGTGCGGAACAGTGCGCTCGCGACGCTCAGGTCCTCGATCCGCTCGGTGGTTTCCTTGCTCACACCCTTCATAGCGTTTACCACTCCGAGCACGCTCTTCGCCGCCTGATCGATCTCGCGAATCTGCTCCGCCACGCCTTCGGAAATGCTTCGAAGATCCCTCATCGCCTGCTCGATGTTCTTGGTGTGATTTCGCATCGCAACCGAGCTCTCCGAAATGCGCCCCGTCACCTCGGAGACCGCGGAGGTAGCCTCGAGCACTCCCGTGCTGCCGGCGGAAAGCTCCTCCATGCTCACGAGGATCTCGCTCAAAGCAGCGACGAAGGTGGCCATCTCTGCGCTTGTGGCTTCGAGCGCCTTGTGGCTAGCGTCGCTTTCGGCCGTTGCCTGTGCGATCTTCGCAGTAATCGACTTAAGCGATGCGCCGATCACCCCGGAGTTCTGCGCAGTCGAGACCGCAAGCTTGTGGATCTCGGCGGCTACCACCGCGAACCCCTTCCCGGCCTCTCCGGCGTGGGCGCTTTCAATCGCGGCGTTCATGGAAAGGAGATTCGTCTGATCGGAGATGTCGTTGATGATATCGATGACGCCGAGGATTTGGCCTATCTCCCCGGCTACCGCCCGGATGAGCGCGTTGCTGGAGGCAACCTTCGCCTCCCCCTCTTTTATTACGCGCATGAGCTCATCGGATCGCCGCCTGCGCTCCTCGGAGACCTTCGCGACGTTCTTGATCGAGACAGCCATCTCTTCGATCGAGGCGGAGGTTGCCGCCACGGAGCGGATCTGGCTGTCGAGGTTGTCGCCCAAGACGCCGATCTGCTCGCCGACATCAAGAACGGCATTTACCGACTCGCTTATGGTGGAGTTGAGGGTGAGGATCTGCGACTCAATGGCGCTGATGCTGTCACTGATTTGGTTGACCGACGACGCCGAGGACTCCGCTCCCTCCGCGAGCCGCCCGCGCAGCTCCATCATCATATGAGCCGACCCCTGCACCCGACGGAGAAAGTCCAGGAGGATGTCGAGCACCCCGTTGATGTGGCGGCCGAGCGCCCCTATTTCATCGGAGGCGCGGTCGGTGGTGCGGTTCGTGAGATCCATCTCGGCTACCCGGCTCATCGCAGACTCGATTTGCGTTACCCGCCTGGCGAGGCGCCCCGCAAAGAAATAGACAAATAGGCCTGCTGCGACAATGATGAGGAGCGCAAGAATGACCGCGATCTTGACTCCTGCCGACGTGGTCTGGTCCACCTGCGCTTTAACGTTCGCGGCAATCTCCTGAAGGAGATTGTTGTAGCTTTCGCTTGCGAAACTGAACCTGGTTACGCTGCTCATTATCTGGTTCACGTCGTTGACGACATCCGGATCCGACAAGACCGGAGCTCGAGCCCGGGTGTAGTAGTTGTGCAGCAGCCCTCCACTCAGGATAGAGACGGCCTCGTCGTTCTTGAGAAGGTGGCCGAGGGCGCTCTGCATGTTATCAAGCGGGAACTTCGTGACCGTCGACCAAAGGCTCACCGCAGACTGCACACGGTCCTTCATTTCACCCGAGAGCCGACCCACCGACGGGTTCCTCGAAAACGATTCAAGCGAGCTCTCGAAGGCTTTGCGGTCCGTCCGGAGGCTTTCCTGCAGGCTCGTGAGCGAATCCGGCGATACGAGCACTCCGTTTCCTGCGTAGTTGAGCTTGTAAAATCGATACAGTACGTCGACGGTCGAGCTCTCCAGTCGGCTAAGTGAAATCGAAACGCTGTTGATATACAGGAGAGCGCCGCACAGAATGATGAACGCCAGAATCACTGCAAAGACAGCGATGTAGAGCTTCCCACGCAACGACATCTATGGCTCCTTGAAACCGAGAGATTAATGTTCTCGGCGAGGCCAGCATACACCCGCCCACCCCATTCGTCAAAGACGGAGGTCAGGGAAAGAAATCGCTCTCACAGGATGCTGCTCAAGGTCGCGCCGTCGGTTGGAAGGTAGCGCCGCCAGTACTCGACCGACTCCCTCATCGCCCGCTCGATCTCGTAGACGGTCTCGGCGGTCCCCGCGAAGATCTCAAGCGTCAGGTAGATAGCTTCGCACCGCGGCGGCATTCCGGTCTGCGCCTCGCGGGCGTACGATTGCGCTAGAGAGGCCAGCACGCGCTCCGGTAAGACTATCCCGGCTCGGTTATGCTCCTCCGTGAACGGGCGGTGGGAGGAAGAGGCTCCATCGGTCTGCTGCAGGTGGACGATCGGCGAATAGCAGCCGAGCCTTTCCAGCCAGCGGTAGGGATCGGCATCCTCGCTTCCCGCAAACAAGTAAGGGTGGAGGTCCGCATCGGCCAGGATCTCCGCAATCACCCTTTCCTCGATGCCGTTGCCCCTGCGACCCGAAGCGCCTCCGACGACAGCCGCGAACTGCTCGTGGGCGCGGCGAGAGCCGAGCCAAAGGCCGGACGATCGCTCCCCGTTGCGGACGCGCTCCATTGCGGCATGAAGCCCCGAGGCTGTCGGACGCACATACCGCTTCTGACCGACCTGATGCCCGGTGTCAATCGTGAGGTAGAGCGGAGCACCACGTTTCGCGTACACCGATTCCATGAGACTCGCGGCGCCGGGGATCGTCCACGGGATCTGATGCGGGGAGTACATCTGCTCCACGCTGAGCGGACGCGCCCCTTCCTCCTGGCAATATGCGGCCACCTCGGCGAGCCGCACCGTAAGGTCGTCCTCGGCTGTTCGAAAGCGCTCCGGCTCCTGAAGGGTCGCGTCGGGAAAGGCATGGCAAAAGAAACCTATCCCTGCCCCAAGCGCTGCCGCCCGCCGCGCCATCGGCTTCAGCCACTCGTTCTGGATATGGTCGCGGACCCTGCGGTCGGTGTGGGCGAGCCCGAGCGTCGTGTAGGTCCCATGCCCCGAGTAGAGATTGACGACCCGAGCCCCGGTATTCCTGCAGGCCTCGCCCACCTCTTCGGTCCAATCGTCAAGGTAGTCGCTGGTCGTGTAGAGCGGATCGCACTCGGTGTCCGCGCTCGCCTCGATGCACTGCACTCCCAGGCTCGTGATGAGCTCGGTCCATTCCTTTGGTCGGGTCCAGCGCTTCGAGGCGAAACAGTTGTCGATCGCAAGGTAAACTCTGGGACCCGTCATCGCACCCGCACCCTCAGCCATTCGATGTTCCTCCTGTCGGCCTCTTCGGGCGCGCTTTTCCTTCCGCCCAAGCCTAACCGGCCGCGACGGTTCGGTCCAGTCTGCTGAGGCGCGCGTAGACAAGGAGCTCCAGGCGCTGTACCCTGCCAGGGTGGCACGACGAGAAGACACGCTTCAGGCGCTGCTCAGGGGAACGTCTGACAAGGACATCAACTTCGAAGACTTGCGCGCTCTGTCAGGTTCGCTTGGCTTTCAGGAGCGTATCCGTGGCGACCACCACATTTTCTCGCACTCCCAAGTGACCGAAATCATCAATATCCGACCCGTCGGCGCCACGGCGAAAGCTAACCAGGTGCGGCAGGTCCGGAATCTGATCGCGAAATACAAGCTTGGGGAGAACATATGATCCGATACGAAATCATCATATACTTGAGCAACAAAGACGAAGCGTTCATCGCCGAGGTGCCTGAGCTACCGGGCTGCGTCGCGGACGGGCAAACCTACCAGAGCACGATAGAGAATGCCCAAACCGTCATCGAGCAGTGGATTGAGATTGCGAAGGAACTTGGCTGGTCGATTCCGGAGCCTAGGGGGAGACTCATCTACGCATAGACGAGCCCGAACGCAATTCGCCTCAACAAGAGGGGCCGCCTTGCCGGGCGGCTCCTCAAGCAAAGCTCACGTCAAATAAAGCCAGCAAGGAATGGGACTACAGCTTGTAGCCGAGCATGAGGGAGAAATCCCAGGTCCAGTAGCTTGCCGAAGCAGAGACGTTCGTGAAGCCGGCAGCGGTTAACACGTTCTTAAGCGCCGACACAGCATTGTTGTCGGTCGTACTCAACACTTTGAAACCAGCGAGGATTTCAGGCCGCAGGTAGAGCTTTCCCAATGAAATATCCACGCCCGCGCCACCTTGCAGCCAGAGCTGATTCAGGTCTGTCTGCTCCTGGCCTGTCAAAGAGGACTTTAGGTTATTGCCGCTCGAGTCTGTGTACGTCAGGTTCAGTAGATATGATGCACCCAGGAGCGGGAAAAGGGTGACCGGACCGACCTAAAACGGGTACTTGCCATAGGCAGCGATGGAGAGGTAGCTAAGGTTCTGGTTCAAGTTTGTGGTTGTCGCCGAGACGCCGGTCCCCGATTGCGTAATGCTACCACCATTGGCGATCAGGTAACCCACGGAGAGCTGCGCGTAGGTCGCGTCGAAAAAGACTGTTGCTTCAAACGGCGTGTAGTTGATCGTTTGTGTCGTGCTTGTGGTCGTCCCAAGCAAAGACTCTGTGGTCGAGTACGTGTTAGGCCGATACTGACCCGCCCAACCCGACACTCAGATCGATGGCAAAGGCGCCTGCCGCGACAGACAACAGAGCTAGAATCACTATGAGCTTCTTCATATTGTGTTGCTCCTCTTTTTGAAGTCTGACAGTCGGTACTCCAGTCCGGCTGTTGCTCTAGTGTAGTTGGCGCAAGCACCGGTCGCAAGGACATTCTTCTTCTCTTCCGCCAGTATCAGGCGACGGCATGCGACCTAGAACTGATATCCAAAAAGCAGATTGAAATCCCAGGTCCACCACGTAATCGTGGCGGAGGCGTTGCTGTAGCCGTACGATGTCACATAGTTCTCGACTGCCGTGATCGTATTGTTGTCGGTGACGCTGTGCAACTTGAAGCCGGCGAGCAGCTCCGGTCGCAGGAAGAACCTTCCAAAAGTGAGGTTGACCCCCGCGCCCCCCTTCAGCCACAGCTGGTTCAAATCGGCCAGCTGCTGGCTCGTTAACACGGGCTTCAGATTGTTGCCGCTCGTGTCGGTCAGCGTCAGGTTGTAGTCGTACTCGGCGCCGATGAGTGGAAAGAAACTGAATCCACCGACGTTGAGGGGAATCTCCAACAGGCCGGAGAACGTGAGATAGCTGTCATTGTAGACGGTACCGGTTCCGAAGCTTAGGGCACCCGTTTGCGTCGCGCTCTGATTGCCCCCGTTGGCGATCAGATAACCCGCAGCGAGCTGAAAGTAGGTAGCGTCGATAAAGACCTTTGCCTGTATCGGCGTCTGCGTAAGCGTATACGTGGCACTATCGGTGACGCCGCCCAGCGTACCTGACATCCCTTCGTCAAAGGAAAATGCGGAGGTGGACACGCCGATTCCCGCGCTCACGCCGAAAGCGAAAGCGCCGTAGGCGGCAGACAGAAGGATGAAAATCGCACAAAGCCTCTTCATGTTGCGCTTGCTCCTTCCTTTATTGTTCGGCAGCCAGCATTCCTGTCCTACCGACGTTCTAGTTTAGTCGAAGGGAGCACCGAACACAAGCAGAACCCCACATCGGTCAAAGCAGAGCAGGCACCGGCGAGGGAGTCCAACCCGCCCAACAAGCTCACGACAGTTCGTTCACGAACCATAAGCGCAAGCGTGCAGCGCTACTGCACGCGCGCTTCGCCGTCAAGCCTCATGACGAGCAGAAAGGTCCCCGCCGAAAAAGCCGCGCACACAAGAAGGCAAAAACGGATTATACTATGAATATATCAGGTAAAAAGTTCACATTGTGCGTTCTCACGCTTCTACAATCTCGGCTGGCGAAGGAGGTAGGGTATGCCAGATATAGAGCATGTGGTTCTCGACCACATTCAAAACGAACCTGCCCTCAGCAAGGACAGCATCGGGGTCGAGGTCAAGTCCGGCGGTCTCTTTCACAGGCGAAGGACGCTCCACCTGTACGGCTCGGTCCATTCGAAGGCCGAGAAGGAGCGGGCAGAGCGGATCGCCGAGAAGGAGGGTGGAGACAACTACGACATCGTGAACGACATCACGGTGAAGGAGTAGCTCCCCCGTCCACAGAGCCGGCGCCTGCGCTCCACCCGCGGCCGCGAGGCAGGGGTGCCGCGATTGGGGCGCCGGTCTCCATCAGATCGTTTCCCGGAATGATTGATTCCGTGGCGCGCGATGAGTATGATGTGAGGCGGGGAAGAAAAACGTGTTCGAATCGCTCGATGCAGTCTTTGAGGGACTATCCCTCTCGCCCAAGATACTCCGCGAGCTCGTGGAAGCCATTCCCGGGCCGGAGCTTATTGCCGTCCGGCGGCCAGGGTTCTGGTCGATCCAGGATCACGTGATTCATCTAGCCGATAGCCAGGCTAAGCTGTACGCTCGACTCGTTCGTTTCAGGGACGAAGAGCATCCCGAGTTCATGCCCAATCTCCCGGATCCCTCCGCGCCGCCCTCACCCAAGCCCGAGATTGCCGACGCCGCAAGCGCTCTGACCGAGTTTGCGGCGAGACGAGAAAAGATGCTCGCCCGGATCGAGGCGTACCCTCTGGCGGTCTGGCGCAAGACCGGCGCCCATCCGGAGTACACCCTCTACACCGCCTTCGGCCTTCTTCGCCACATCCTCATGCACGACCACTGGCACATGTACCGCATCGAAGAGCTTTGGCTCACCCGCGACGAGTTCCTCACTGAGCTCCATTGACAGGCAAAGCGTCAGATCGCTAGACTGCCATCCGTAATGGACGGTCTTCACGAAAATCGCTACAAGTGGATAGCCCTTTCCAACACCACGCTCGGAATCCTCATGGCGACGGTCAATTCGTCGATCGTCCTCATCTCCCTGCCCGCGATCTTTCGAGGCATCAACATCAACCCGCTGACCCCACAGAACGTCAGCTACCTGCTGTGGATGCTTATGGGATACATGGTAGTCACGGCGGTGCTCGTTGTGAGCCTCGGGCGAGTCGGGGACATGTTCGGTCGGGTGCGCATGTACAACCTCGGGTTCGCGGTCTTCACCGTCGCCTCCATCGGACTTTCGCTCGTCTTCTGGGAGGGCTCCTCGGCGGCCCTTACCCTCATCGGACTGCGGATCGTCCAGGGCGTCGGCGGGGCGCTCCTCATGGCGAACTCGGCAGCGATCCTCACCGACGCCTTTCCCGCGAATCAGCGGGGGATGGCCCTCGGCATCAATTCGGTCGCCGGGATCGCGGGCTCCTTCATTGGCCTCGTCGTGGGAGGTCTCCTCGCCGCCAGCGACTGGCATCTTGTCTTCCTGGTCTCGGTACCGATCGGAGTAGCCGGGACGGTATGGGCCTACCTGAAGTTGCGGGAGGTCGGCGAGATGCGGCCCGCCCACATCGATTGGTGGGGGAACCTCACCTTCGGCGTCGGGCTCATCGCCCTGCTGGGCGGCATCACCTATGGAATCCAGCCCTATGGCACGCACAGCATGGGTTGGACCAACCCGGCCGTAATCGCAGCGATCGGCGGCGGCATCCTCCTCCTCGTCCTTTTCGGCTTCATTGAGAGCCGCGTCAAGGAACCGATGTTTCGCCTTGCTCTGTTCCGGATACCTGCCTTCAGCGCCGGCAATCTTGCAGGGCTCCTTGCCTCGATCGGACGGGGCGGCCTCATGTTCATGCTGATAATCTGGCTCCAGGGTATCTGGCTTCCCTACCACGGCTATAGCTTCGAATCGACGCCCCTGTGGGCGGCTATCTACATGCTTCCCATGACCGCAGGCTTTCTCATTGCCGGACCCTTCTCCGGCTATCTCTCCGATCGTTTCGGCGCTCGGCCCTTTGCCACCGGAGGGATGCTCGCGGCGGCGCTAACCTTTGGGCTCATGCTTCTTCTCCCCGCAACCTTTCCTTACCTTCCCTTCGGGCTGTTGCTCCTCGGAAACGGATTGGCCATGGGGCTTTTCACGTCGCCGAACACCGCCGGAATCATGAACTCGGTCCCAGCCGCCGAGCGCGGCGTGGCATCGGGGATGCGCGCTACCTTTCAGAACGCCGGTATGAACCTCTCGATCGGACTCTTCTTCTCGCTCATGATCGCGGGCCTAAGCGCCGACCTACCGGACGCCCTCTACCGGGGGCTCACCTCGCAAGGGGTGCCTGTTGCCGCAGCATCTCGCATCGCGCATCTGCCACCGGTCGGAAGCCTCTTCGCCGCCTTTCTCGGCTACAATCCGATCAAGACCCTTCTCGGGCCCCTTCTGAACCAGCTGCCGGCGGATCGCTCCGCTTACCTGACGAGCACCAGCTTTTTTCCCGACCTTATCGCCAAGCCTTTCATGCACGGGATGCACATAACGTTCATCTTTTCGATGATCATGATGCTCGTCGCGGCGGCAGCCTCCTGGCTGCGAGGGAAGCGCTACGTCCACGAAGAGGCAGTGGCTGCAGGTGGGAGATTGCCCCGCGCCGCAGCGAGCCCCGAGGATGCGGCGCCTGTGTCGCGGCCGACGGTCGCGCTCTCCGCCGCCTACGGCGCGGCGGGAGGCGAGATCGGGAGGGCGCTCGCCCAAAAGCTCGGCGTGCCCTTCATCGATCGGGCGGTTCCCGCCTCGATCGCACAGAGGGTGGCTTCGACGCTCCAGGAGGCATTCGACAGCGAGGAACGCTCTTCGGACGGCCTCGGTCGGCTGCTCGCGGAGCTGCGGGCGACCTCCCAGCTCTTCGGAATACAGGCGCTCTCCTCAAGCGAAGAGACCGTGAACGAGCAAGACTACCGTCGACTCGCGCAGCAGGCCATCGCACAGCTTGCCGCCACCACCGGTGCCGTGATCGTAGGCCACGGGGCGGCGGCTGTCCTGCGCTCCAATCCGCGTGTCCTTCGGATCGCCGTGGGTGCCCCCGTGGAAAGCCGAGCGAAACGCGTGATGAAGTTCGAAAGGGTGGACGAGGAAACCGCTCGCCGCCGGATCGAGGCAGCGGATTCGGCGCGGCGAGCCTACATGCGGCGGCTCTACGGCGTGTCGCCCGAGGACCCCGGTCTCTACCACCTCGTCCTCGACTCGTCGGCCCTCCCGCTCGACGCCTGCGTCCGGCTTGCGCTCATGGCCCAGCGGGGGCTCACCGACTCCGCAATAGCATCCGAAAACGCGAAATAGGCGGCGCTCGGGGAGGCGAGCTGCCCAGCAGGTCGCATTTTGCACCTTGTCGGGGCGGCGTCAGTTACAGACTCGCGGCGCTGAATAGAGCAAAATGCGTATCGGCCGCCGCCGAACACCTAGAGTGAGATTTTCTCGGAGCTGCCGATGCGACTGTCCAACCGCGCTCCTCTTTGATAGGCTAGCCCTCATGGACAGAGCAGTCCTGGCTGAGTGGATTCTCAGCAACATCACTTTTTCCTTCGCGCGCTCCGCCGGGGCCGGCGGCCAGAACGTTAACAAGGTTAACACCAAGGTCATCGCTGCTCTCTCCCTCGCCGAGCTTCCTCCCTTGAGCGAGGCGCAAGCGGAGAGGGTTCGCGCGCGCCTGCGCCCGCGGACGAACCAGCGCGGCGAGCTTGTCGTCGCGGTGCAGGAGACCCGCGAGCAGGCTCGTAACCGCCGGATCGCCGAGCGGAGAATCGTCGAGCTGGTCGAAGCCGCCGCGCGACCGGTGCGTAGGCGGATCGAAACCCGACCCTCGGCAGGCGCGCGCGAGCGGCGCCTCGCCGCAAAACGGCACCGCAGCACCAAAAAGGCGGGCCGGCGCGATCGCGGAGAGCCGGAGTAGTCGCCGCGCGGGCCGTGCGGTGCAGCCGTCGGCCGGCAGCCGTCAACTGGCGGACGTCGACCGGCAGCGGCCGCCGGAAGCCCGTCCCAGGGTTGCGCCTCTGCGACCTCGGGTCGATAATGGTTGACCGTGGAGGGTTTTATGGATTATCCAATGCGAGCCGACCTCAAGGTCGGCCATCAGTTCCCCGACTTCGAGCTTCCTGACCATACCGGCGAGGCGCGCAAGCTCTCGCAGCTCCTGCGCGGCTTCCCGGGTGTCCTCATATTCGGGCGCGGCTACTTCTGCCCAAAGGACCGACGACAGCTTACGAATTACGTCGAGCACCTTCAGCCCGAGTTCCGCGTCAACTACTGTCACATGGTCTCGGTCACCGTCGACGACAAGATGAAGACCGCAGAGACCCGCGATGCCATCGGCGCCGACTGGCCCTTCCTCATGGACACGGACCACAAGCTTCTCCATGAGCTGGAGATGGTCGACCGGACCGACAAGGCTCACGGCGAGATCTACATCCCCTACACCTTCATCCTCGACCGCGACCGTGCGATCCACAAGATCTACAACGGCTGGTGGTACCTCGGGCGTCCCACCCCTGAAGAGATCCGCATGGATCTTCGCGAGCTCATGAGCAGGCGCAAGGACTGGGTATACGGCGAACCGGCTTAGGCGCGCGGCCCCCTTGCTCTTCTTCCGCCGAGGTGCGCAACGCCGCCCGGCCCCCCGAAGGCGCGCGGGAGGCGGCACCTACTCCTTCACCGCGCCGGCCGTGAGCCCTTCGACGATGTAGCGGTGGGCGAGGATAAAGACGATGAGGACCGGAATCGTCGTCACCGTGGCACCGGCCGTGAGGTCGCCCCATTGCTCGCCCCAGTTTCCAAGGAGGTGCGATACCTCGACCGTGAGCGTCCTCGTGGCAATCGAGCTCGTAAAGGTATTTGCGAAGAGGAAGTCGCTCCAGGAGAGCAGGAAGGCGTAAACCCCTGTCGTCATGAGCCCGGGGGCGGAGAGCGGAACCGCGATGCGAAGCATCGCCTGAAAACGCGAGGCTCCGTCGATGAAAGCGCTCTCGAAAAGCTCGAGCGGGAGGCTCCGGTAGTAGGAGGAGGCAAGCAGGAAGCAGAAGGGAATCGTAAAGGTCGTGTAGCTGATGATGAGCCCGTAGTAGGTGTTCAGCAGGTGATAGTTCCTCAGGATGATGTAGAGCGGCACGACGAGCATAATCCCCGGAATCATTTGGAGCGAAAGCACGAATCTCGAGATGAACACGGATCCCTTGACCCGAAGGATCGCGATGGCGTAGGCCGCGGGAACAATGACGATGAGTGCGGTGAGCACCGTCGAAAGCGAGATGATGGAGGTATTGAGAAAGATCCGTGAGAGGTTCGCGTTGACAAAGACGTTGATGTAGTGTTCGAGCGTCAGCTGGGGCGGAAGCAGATAAAGCCTGTCCGCTATCGTGAACTTGTCCGGACGGATGGAGGCGCTTATCATCCAGAAAAAGGGAAAGGCGACGAACAGCATCAAGATGACGGTGAGAAGGATGGTCACCACCTGGACCACGCGCTTCGCAACCCTATAACTCCCAAGTTTTGTGCCTTCCATAACGCCACCTATCGGTTGAGTCGGCTGTAGAGCGGCCCGGCGGTCAGGCTCAAGACGACGAGCAGGAATACCCCGATGGCCGAGGCATACCCCATATCGAACCTCACGAAGGCCTGATGATAGAGAAGGGTCGGCAGAACCTCAGAGGTATGCAGCGGCCCGCCTCCGGTCAGAAGATAGATTACATCGAAGTTCGTGAAGGTCCAGATGAGATGGAAGCTCACGATTACGGCCGAGACGTGCTTGATGCCCGGCAGGGTGATGTGCCAGAAGCGGCTAAGGCGCCCGGCGCCGTCGACCTCGGCGGCCTCGTAGAGCTCCCGCGGAATCGTAGCGAGCCCCGCGGTGAGCACGATCGTGTAGAACGGGAAGCTTCGCCAGACGTTCACCGCGAGGATCGTCGGCATTACCAACGGCAGGTTCGTGAGCCAAGTCTGCTGTTCGAGGGAGTGGAACCCCAAGGCATTGAGAAGCTGATCGATGAAGCCGAAGCCCGGCGAAAGCATGAACTGCCAGATGAGGGAGTTGATGGCGATGGGCACGGCCCAGGGGAGCAGGACGAGCGCCTTCGAAAGGTTCTTCATCTTTACAAAGGGGCTGTTGAGCACAAGGGCCGAGGAGAGGCCGACGATGTACTCAAAGACAACCGAGCCAAGCGTGAAGATCACCGTGTGACCGAGGGAGGGTGCGAAAAGGGGATCGCGAAAAAGCTTAAGGAAGTTCCCGAGGCCGACGAACGGGTGCTTGTCCGGCGCTAGGTAGTTCACGTGGTGCAGGCTCAAGGAAACCGCACTCACGAATGGGTAGAGGTAGATCAACGCGATGAAGAGTACCAACGGTAGGAAATAGAGGTAGCTCGAAGCGTCTTGCCGTTTCACCGGGCCACACCTTTGGCGGACTCAAGAAGGAGGGGCTCGACCACTGCGGCCGAGTCCCTCTCCCTTCCCTATCCGCGATCCAACTTTTACTGATTGTTCACGGACGAATCCAGATAGCTCGCGACCTTGTTGTAGAAGTCCTGCGCAGCCTGCGCCGGCGTCATCCGCTGGTAGAAGACCTCCTGCAGATCATCCATCGTGTACTTCAGCGCTGGAGCGAATGGGATCGGAGGCATCGCGTGGCCGTCCTTCACGGTATGCAGGAAGGTGCTCTTCCACACAGGGCTGGGCACCCAGTACTTGGACTGCTCCGAGTCAAGGCGTGACGGCAGGTTGTCGCTTCCGGCCAGGTATACCATGTTGTTCAGTCCGAAGAGCCACTTCAGGAGATCTACCGCCTGCGCTTTGTGCTTCGCGAACTTGCTTACTCCGTCCACCTTTACCTCGAGGTAAGTTGCAGGGACCTTGTCGTAGGGGAAGGCTGCGGTCCTCCAGTACTTGCCCGACGAAGCCTGTGCAGCTCTGCCGGCCATCCATGCTCCGTTCTGCTCCATGGCCACCTCTCCGGTTTGGAGGGCCGGATCGAGCTGCTGCCACTCCCACCCGATGCTCGAGGGCGGAAGCGAGTGATCAACGAACATCATGTCGTAGTAGAGCTGGTAGACTGCCTTCGCCTGATCGACCGTAAAGCCCGGAACCCACTTGCCGCCTTCCTGCTTCACAAAAGTGGCGCCGGTCGACCAGAGGAGAACGGCGAACTCCTGTGGCCCGCGCACGGCGGTAGTGGCGGAGCACCATGCCATGCCGTAGTCGTTGGAATGCCCGTCATTGTGCAGGTCGACGGTGAGCTGCTTGGCGGCCTCACGCATGTCGGTCCAGGTCACCGGCACCTTGATGCCGTACTTGTCGAAGAGATCGGATCGGTAGACCAGCACGCGCGTGGAGGCGGTTATCGGCACTCCGTAGATCTTTCCATCGATAGTTGCCACGTTCCAAGTGCTTGGGGGGAACTTGTCGAAATCAGCCCATGACTTCATCGGCTCGGTGAGATTCTGGAGTATCCCCATCTTCACAAAATCCGGGACCCATTCGCCGAGCATGTGGAGGATATCCGGTCCCTCCTGCGCCTGGCCGGCAACAACCGCTTTTTGCTGGAGCTGGCTGTAGGTCATCACATCGTGCTCGATCGTGATGTCCGGATGCAGCTTCTGGTACTCGTCGAACTTCTCGGTGTAAGCCTTGCCTTCAGGCTCGGTCTGATCGAAGACGTCCCACACCGTCAGCTTGATCGGTTTCCCTGAGGAAGCGGCCGCCTCCTTCTGTCCGTTTGCGAACGCGTACATCGCGATAAGCGCGAGCCCCATCGCGAGAACAAGAACCTTTCTCATCTTCACCCACCTCCATCTCATGACTTGTATAGATCGGCCTGCAAACCCAGGCGAACTCTGTGCTCAAAGAATTGTCTACCCGCCGAAGAGAAGGTGTAAATATAAAGATTTTGCTACCGATAGCACATTTGTGCTAAGCTCCGTCCCTTCCTGTAATTGACCCTTGCTCAACGGACATGCATGGACCGCCTCCCGGCAAGTGGGCGGACGGCCCGACTCCGGCGAGTCGGTCGCACGAGACACATCTTTCGAGCTCCGCAGGGCTAGAACCCGCTCCTTCGGTATTCGCCCGGCGACATCCCCATGTGCTTCTTGAAAAGGCGGCAGAAATAATTCACGTCCGGAATCCCGCAGGCAAAGGCTATCTCCTTTACGCTCATCGTTTCCGAATAGAGGAGCTGGAGAGCGCGCTTCAAGCGGAGGTCCTCGACGTACTCACGCGGCGACATCCCCTCGTGCTCCTTGAAGAGACGCGCGAAGTGCGAGCGACTCAATCGGGCGTATTGGGCCATCTCAGATACCGGGAGATCCCGCTGAACGTTCTCGCGGAGGAAAGTTTTCAGCGCATCAAAGCGCGACGCGTGGACGTCGTCAGGAACCCAGTACGACTCGATGAGAATCTGCATGCAGAGCTCGTAGGCAAGAGAGGAGATTTCATAGGGCGTAAAGGAATTAGCAGAAAAAAGGGATTCCAGAACCGAGAGAAAGACCCCGGGAATTCGCGAGCTCTCGCTTAGGGTAATAACATTGCCCTGCCTTCGCTCGATCCCGAGGATGATGCGCAGCAGCTCGCGCCCGTAAACAACGAGGTAGACAAACTCCCACTTGGCGCTGCCTTCCGGCAGGTAGTAACGGTGGGCGCCGGGGATATGGACAAGCATCAGCGTCTGCGGCGCGAGCTCGCGCGAGGCTCCTCGAGTGTCAAGCCGACCAACGCCGTCGATAGTGAGCTGCAGCACGGCGAAGCTCGTCCTTCCGCGCGCCGTTCCGTCCCAGCTGTAGACGGGATCGTTCTCGAGGGAGTGCCCTCCGCTCGAAAGCATCGCGTGGAGCGGGAATCTTCGCTGTGAAAAGAACGCCGATGCGGTCTTGTAGGGCAGCGCGCGCAGCGCCTGATAGGCGCTCTTACCGTCCATCGGAGGCTCGCCTGACATTTTTACATCCCACTTCCTGGGCCCGGGCCCATGATACATCAGTGCTATCATTAGCACAATCTGCATATTCCGCGAGGTGCATGGGGAGCGCTATCCTTCAGGGGACCTATGAAATAAGGATGGTGCTTGGAATGAAGATCACCTTTATTGGCGCCGGGAGCATCGGGTTTACACGCAAGCTGGTTGCCGACATCCTCGCGGTGCCCTCCTTTCACGAGATCGAAATCTGCCTCGAAGACATCAGCGACAAAAACCTCGAGATGGTCCACGGCTTAGTCAAGCGCGACATCGAGGCGAACGGGCTGGCCCGCGTGAAGCTCTCCACCTCGCTCGACCAGCGAAAGGCGGTTTCGGGCGCAAAATACGTCTTCAGCGTCGCCCGGGTCGGCGGGCTTCCGGCATTCGAAACGGACGTGGAGATTCCTCTTCGCTACGGCATCGACCAGTGCGTCGGCGATACGATCTGCGCGGGCGGAATCATGTATGGGCAGCGCTCGATCCCCTTCATCCTCGACCTCTGCAAGGACATTCGCGAGGTGGGGGCCCCGGGAGCGATGCTCCTCAACTACTCGAATCCCATGGCGATGAATACCTGGGCGGCCAACAAGTACGGCGGCGTGCGAACCGTCGGCCTCTGCCACGGTGTGCAGCACGGCCACCAGCAGATAGCCGAGGCGCTCGGGCTCAAGCAGAGCGAGGTGGACATCGTCTGCGCCGGGATCAACCACCAGACCTGGTACATCCAGGTTCGGCACAACGGAGAGGACATGACCGGGAAGCTCCTTGCGGCCTTCGAGCGGCACCCGGTTTACAGCAAGCAGGAGAAGGTCCGCATCGATATGCTGCGAAGGTTCGGATACTACAGCACCGAATCCAACGGTCACTTGAGCGAGTATCTCCCCTGGTACCGCAAGCGGCCCGACGAGATCATGCAATGGGTGGACTTGAGCGAGTGGATCCACGGCGAGACCGGAGGCTACCTCCGGCACTGCCGAGAGCAGCGCTACACCTTCGAGGAGGAGTACACCCGCTGGCTGGGCGATCCTCCCCTCACCTACGGCAGCGCCTCGCGCTCTCAGGAGCACGGCTCCTACATCCTCGAGGGGCTCGAGACGGGCCGGGTCTACCGCGGCCACTTCAACGTCGTCAATCGAGGCGCGATCACCAATCTCCCGCAGGATGCGATCATCGAGGTTCCCGGCTATGTCGACGCAAACGGGATGGCCATCCCGATTGTCGGTGATCTTCCCCTCGGTCCGGCCGCGGTCTGCAACGCGAGCGTCTCCGTGCAGCGCCTTTCGGTTGAAGCAGCCATCCATGGCGATGACAAGCTTCTCCGCCAGGCCATGATGATGGATCCCCTCGTCGGCGCGGTATGCAATCCGCCCGAAATCTGGCAGATGGTCGACGAGATGCTGGTGGCGCAGGCCCAGTGGCTGCCGCAGTACGGTTCGGCGATACGGGAGGCCCAGGCCCGCCTTGCAAACGGCAAGCGGATCCCCACCAAGGAGTGGGCGGGGGCGGCGCGCCTCGGCCGTTGACTGATTGCCCTCCTCCGGGTATACCGGTCGAAAACTGTTGCGGGGGTAAACCATGGAGTATCGGCATCTCGGGAAGACAGGGCTCAAGGTAAGCGACCTCTGTCTCGGCTCGATGACCTTCGGGCGAGAGGCCACCGAAAAGGAAAGCTTCGCCATGCTCGACCGCTTCGTCGAGGCGGGCGGCAACTTTATCGACACGGCGGATGTCTACTCCGCCGGAAAGTCGGAGGAGATCGTCGGGCGCTGGCTGCGCGCGAAGCGGCGCGAGGATTTTGTCATCGCGACGAAGGTCCGTTTCTCGATGGGATCTGGACCGAATGATGTCGGCCTCTCCCGCAAGCACATCATGGCCGCGATGGCCGACAGCCTGAAACGGCTTCAGACCGACTACATCGATCTCTACCAGGTTCACGCATGGGACCCGGTCACCCCACTCGAGGAGACCTTGAGCACGCTCAACGAGCTGGTCTCCCGCGGATGGGTGCGCTATCTCGGAGCGAGCAACTTCCGCGGCTGGCAACTGCAGAAGGCGCTCGACCTTTCGCGACTCCACTCCTGGGACTCCTTCGTCTGCCTCCAGCCGCAGTACAACCTCCTCTGCCGTGCGACCGAGTACGAGATAGTTCCGGTCTGCATCCAGGAGGGGCTCGGCATCATCCCGTGGAGCCCGCTCCGCGGCGGGTGGCTGTCGGGGAAGTTTCGCCGCGGCATGAACGAGCCGCCCGCGGAGACGCGTATCGCCATAGCGGAGAAGATGGGATGGGGCGAAAGCTGGTCGCGCTACAACACTGAGCGAACCTGGGAGCTCCTCGACGAGCTGGCGGCGGTCGCGAAACAGGCCGGAAAGTCGCCTGCCCAGACCGCGATTCGCTGGCTTATGCAGAAACCCGGCGTCACCGCGCCGATCCTCGGCGCCCGGAACATGGACCAGCTTGAGGACAACCTCGCCGCCGCCGCCTTCAAGCTCAGCGACGAGCAGATGCGACGCCTTGACCTCGCGAGCGCCATGCCGGTTACCTACCCCTACGACGAGGCGGCAGAGCAGCAGCAGCGCGCCGGAAGGCTGTAACAATACTGACGCAATAAGGAAGAAACGATGGCAGTGCAATATCGACGTCTTGGAAAACACGGGGTCCTTGTCAGCAACATCTGTCTTGGCACCATGAACTTCGGATGGCATACCAGCGAGAAGGACAGCTTCGCGATCATGGATCGCGCCCTCGAGCTCGGGATCAACTTCTTCGACACCGCCGACGTCTACGGCTGGGGGTCGCACCACGGTCACACCGAAGAGATCATCGGCCGCTGGCTTGCGCAGGGGGGCGGGAGGCGCGACGCGATAGTCCTCGCCACGAAGGTCTACAACATGATGGATCGCGAAGGGCTGCGCCCCGAGCCCAACCGCGACCAGCGGAGTCTCTCCGCGGTGAAGATCATGCGGCACTGCGAGGGAAGCCTGAAGCGCCTTTCGACCGACACTATCGATCTCTACCAAATGCACCATATCGATCGGGAGTGTCCCTGGGATGAGACCTGGCAGGCCTTCGACTCTCTCGTAAAGCGGGGCAAGGTGGCCTACGTCGGCTCGAGCAACTTCGCGGGATGGGACATCGCAACCGCGTGCCAGGAAGCTTCCCGCCGCGGGCTCATGGGCCTCGTGAGCGAGCAGAGCCTCTACAATCTCAACAAGCGGACTATCGAGCTCGAGGTGATACCCGCCTGCCGTCACTACGGCCTTGGGCTGATCCCCTGGAGCCCCCTGGACGGCGGTCTCCTCGGCGGCGCTCTCGGCAAGCTTGAAGGGGGCAGGCGGGTGAGCGACGATGCGCGTAAGGAGATAGAGAAGCACCGGGGACAGCTCGAAAAGTACGAAGCCCTCTGCCGCAGCCTCGGCGAAAACCCGGCAACCGTCGCGCTCGCATGGCTTCTCCACAACCCGACGGTAACCGCGCCGATCGTCGGACCGCGGACGATGGAGCAGCTCGAGGGGGCCATTCGCGCGACCGAAGTCACCCTCGACGACGCCACCTTGGCCAAGCTCGACGAAATCTGGCCGGGACCCGGGGGCGAGGCGCCGAAGGCCTACGCCTGGTAGCGGCAATGACAAGCTCGCGCTCCTATGGGTCAGGGCGGATTCGTCACGGTCGCGGTCCGAACAAACGCCGCGCCCGATAAGCCATTGCGGGCCGGCCGCTCGACGGGAGCCGCCTGCTCGCGGGATGTAACCCGAGCTCTGCGATGGGGGCGTGAGGCGCTTCAGTTCATCGAGGGCTTGAAACCCGTCTGGAGGATGATCTGGTAGAGGGGGCCCTTTTTCCCGAGGGCGTCGGCCCAACCTTCGGCCGGGTTCTGATGGAAGATGATCTCCCGGGTCGCCGGCAGGACGACCCAGGCCTCGGATTTGAGCTCACCCTCAAGCTGACCCGGCCCCCAACCGGAATAGCCGGCGTACAGCCTGACGGTCGGACGCTGGCTCTTGGGCAGTGAGCTCCAACTCTCCTTCAGGTAGTCGACCGCAGACTGGGTCATCGGCTCGAAGACTACCCCTTCGACCGGCCGCTTCTCGTTGTCGCCTGCAGAGCCCGCGGTGAACTCGGTGTGAAGGACGAAAAGAAAGTCTTGCTGCAGAGGACCTCCGACATAGACCGGAATGGAAGCAGCCGGGGACTTCCCCATTCCCTCGACTAGGTCCCCGAGCGTGAGCTTCGAGGGGCGATTTACGACTAGGCCAAATGCCCCTTTCTCATCGTGGGTTATCATGAGCACAACCGAACGATAGAAATTGGGATCCATCAGGCCGATCTCGGAGATGAGGAAGTAGCCCGTGAGAAACCCTCCGTCCCTGTTGGGCGACGGACCGCCTGATCGTTCTTGATTCTCACTCATGACAAGAAAAGTCTATTACAGCTCCGCCGGTCTGGCAATGGCCGGCGTCCAACTGTGAACCATCACTACCCGCAGATTCGAGTGCCCCTCCTGATTGCCTGTCCGGCGACATGATGATGTTCTCATCATTGTCGAGGGCAACACGATGAACTCACCCAGAAATCACTACCTGCAGGTCGACCCGACCCAACCGATCATCTTGGTCAACGAGCACCTTGCGCCCGATCCGCACGCCGCTTCCGACCTCACGATTGATGATATCGTGGAATTGTGTGATGATCTCATCGAGGCGCATGGTCGGCTGCTGCCATCCTTTGCTTGAGGCCCTCGCGGCACGGAAGGAGGCCGCCGCGCGCGACACGCCGCGTCTCACAGATGAAGCCGATGGCCGCTCTCCGAGCTTCTGCCCGCGTTGACGGTCGCATCGCTTTGGCGGCAATAGCCCCGCAGGGAGAAGCGTGCATGAGGTCGCTTTCAGTTCTTCTTCTGCTGCTTGCATCGACCACCGGCGCCTTCGCGTTGGGGGTGAGCGGAGGCCTGGGGGCTTCGCTCGGCGCCTATTCTGCGACGACCTCGGTGTCGTTCGTCTCGGGAAACGTCATGGCCAGCACGACGACGCGGGAGACCCAGACCCCTATCGGCGTCCTGGCGTATGTGGATGCAACCTATGCGCAGCTCTCCGTCGGCTACGTGGTGTCCGACGGAGGGAGCACTACCTACTACTATTCAGCCGGAGGCGTGAACACCGTCGACTCGACGGTGGGACTCGACCTCAATACGACCTTCCTCACGATGTCAGTGTTCGCAAAGTACCCCTTCAAGATGGGCCGGGTTGTGCTCTTTCCGCTCCTCGGCGTCGAGTATGACCTGAACCTCAAATACACCGACGCAAACGGGAACGATCTGAAAGGCACCCTGGCAAGCCCGGGGGACGCAAATCAGCTCTGGCTCAAGGCGGGCGGGGGGCTCGACATTCCCCTGCGCGGGTTTTACCTTCGCCCGGAAGCCCTTCTTGGCTACAAGCTGCCCAGCCAGACCGAACGAAATGCAGTGTCGGCCGCCCTAGCCGGCGGCGCGACGGGCGCATCGGTCATCGATCTCGAATTGGGCTTTGCGCTCATGGCGGGCGTCGCGTTCTGACGCCGGTGGCGGGCTCGGCAGGGAAAAGGTGCCCCTCAACCTTTGACGGCTCCCGCGGTAAGGCCGGCGATTATGCGATTCTGAAACGCCAGAACCAAGACGAGAAGCGGGATCGTAACGATGACCGAGGCCGCCATTATCTGCGCCCAGGGGAGCTCATGGATGGTCGCCCCGGAAAACAGCGCGATGGCGACGGGAACCGTCCGCGATTGGTTGTCCACAGTGAACGTCAGGGCAAAAAGAAACTCGTTCCACGCCTGGATGAAGGCGAGCAATCCGGCCGTCACCAGACCCGGAGCCATGACCGGAAGCAGCACGCTCCACATCGTGCGCAGCGGCCCCGCGCCGTCGACGACCGCCGCTTCCTCGAGCTCACCGGGAATCTCGCGTACGAAGCTGGTGAGAATCCAGATCGTGAACGGAAGGGTGAATATCATATAGGAGAGGATCAGCCCCCACCAGCTGTTGTAGATTCCGAGCGTGCGGATCAGGGCGAACATCCCGCCGAGGATGCTGATCTGGGGAAACATCGAGACCGCCAGAATGGTGTAGTAGACCGGCCGTTTCCCACGAAACCGATAGCGTCCGAGCGCGTAGGCCGCAAAGCTGCCGATGGCAAGGGCGATGAGGGTAGTACCCCCGGCGACTATCGCCGAGTTCAAGAGGTTTCGCGCGAAGGGCTGCCCCGTGAAGACCTTCACGTAGTTCTCCCACTTCGGGTGGACCGGCCAATAGTCAACCGGGGTTTGGAACAGCTCGGTCTGCGTCTTCAGGGATGAAGAGATCGCCCAAAAGAAGGGGAAAATGAGGTAGACCAGCACAACCGCCATGACTATCCGGAAGGCGAGCCAGCTGAGGTAATGGGCGAAGCCCTTCACGCGCATCAGTCGACCTCCACGCGCAGCGAGACGACGTAGGCGGTGGTGAAGATTCCGATGATGAGGAGAATGAGCATGGTCACCGCGGAGCCGTAGCCGAGCTGGCCGAAGTCAACAAGCTGCTGTCGCGCGTAGACCGACATGCTCATGGTCGCAGGCACCGTACCGGTCATGACGTAGATCACGTCAAAGACGCGCAGGGCGTCGAGCGTGCGAAAGATGAGGGCGACCAGGAGCGCCGGCCGGAGCAGCGGCAGGGTGATCCGGAGGAATTGCTGCCATTTGGAGCTTCCGTCGACCCGTGAGGCCTCGTAAAGCTCGATAGGTATTGTCTGGAGCCCCGCCAGGAGCAGCAGCGCCATGAAGGGCGTGGTCTTCCACACATCCACCGCAATCACCGCCGGAAGGGCGAGCGAAGGCACGGCGAGCCACGCCACCGAGACGTGGATGAGGTGAAGCCGCTTGAGGATATCGTTCAGCACCCCGTAGACATCGTTATACATCCACCTCCACATCTGAGCCGACACGACCGTGAGGATCGCCCAGGGGGTAAGCATCGCCGCGCGCATCAGGCCCTTTCCCCGGAGATTGGCGTTTACCAGCATGGCAATTCCTAGCCCAAAGAGGGTCTCGATCGCCACTGAAACGGCCGTGAACTCTACGGTGTTGCCTACGGCGTCCCACCAGGCCGGATCGTGGAGGACGCGCGCGAAATTCTGCCAGCCGACCGGCGTCGACTTCGGGGGGTAGCGAAGGATATTCGTATCGGTGAAGCTTAAGCTTACGGTTCGGACCAGCGGGTATCCGGCGACGAGCGCAAGCACGACGAGGCTCGCGAGGAGCAGAAGCCAGGCCGTGCGCGCCCTGCGCTTACCGAGCTTGGCGACCGTCATCCAAGCACCCTAGCGGCCGGGCAGGCTCCCCCTCGATCAGCGAAGGGGAGCTTGCGGCCGAGACGGGAGGCTACCAACCGGAGCCCTTGATCGACTCGAGCTGGCTCTGCAGCGCTTTCAGAGCGTCCGCGGCCGACTGCTGGCCGGTCAGCACATTGTGAACGGAGGTCCAGAAGGCGCTGGACACCTGATTGTACTTGCTTTTCGTGACGGTCGACGGACGGGCGATCGCACTCTCGAAGACCGGAAGCAGCTTGACGATGAAGGCGTTTTGCGAGCTCGCGAGAGCCGGGTCCTTGTAGACCGCGGGGCGGGTAGGCAAGAAGCTGTAGGGAGGCATCGCCCGCTCGAGCTCTACCTTCTCGCTCGTCAGGTACTGAACGAGGGAAGCTGCCTCCTTGGGATACTTGGAGAAGCGGGAGACTGCGAGATTCCAGCCGCCGAGGGTGTCGGCACCCTGGGAGCCCGGGCCGATCCCCTCGGGCAGGGGGGCGACACCGAACTTGCCCTTGATCGGACTATCGGCGCTCTCGCCGGGCTGATAGGCATAGGGCCAGTTGCGCATGAAGGCGGCATTTCCGGCCTGCCAGACCCCTCGGGCGTCCTCCTCCATGTAGCTCGTCACCCCCGGAGGCGAAATGGTATTCACCCAGCTCGCTGCCATCTTGATAGCGGCCACGGCCTGGGGGTTGTCCACGGTGATCTTTCCCGAGCCATTGACGATGGTGCCTCCGCCGTAGGAGTAGATCCACTCAAGCGCATCGCAGGTCAGCCCCTCGTAGGCGTTACCCTGCCAGACGAAGCCCCAGAAGTCGCTGTTTCCTGCCTGCCGCTCGCCAGCCTGGATTTTCTGCGCCATCTGCACCAAATCGGCCCACGTCTTCGGCGGCCCGCTGAATCCGTACTTCGAAAGCAGGTCCGATCGATAAAACAACAGCCCCGCATCGGTGAACCATGGGATGGCGATGAGCTTTCCGTCCGAGGTGTCGTTTTGGATTATGCGCGGGAAGAACTGCGCGACGTCCGAATCCGGGATGTACTTCTTGAGGTCGATGAAGTAGTCTCCCAGGATGCTTGGCCATACCACGTCGATCTGGTAGACGTCGATGCTCGATGAGCCTGCGGCCAGCTGCTGCTGGAACAGAGCGAGGCGGTCGGTCGTCGAGTTCGGAGTAGTGACCACGACCACCTTGTTGCCGCTCTTCTCCGCCCACGCCGCACTCTCGTCCTGCAACGCTTTCAGCTCATTGCCGACCGCGCCGCCGGCGATGTGGATGGTCACGGGACCCGTCATTGCCGCGCCGCCCTGCGCCGTCCCCTCTTTTTGACCGCCCGCAAAGGCGGCCAGGGTGAGGACGAGGCCAAGGGAAAGCGCCACTAAAATCGATTTGATTTTCATGCCGTTCTCCTACTTTTGGTATGAACGTCTGAACACGCCCTCTCAGGATGGCGTGTCCTTTCTCTGCGCGGGTACTTTTCGTTGTGTCGTGTGCGTCATCACCTCCTTGTCAGGCGGCGTTGGGACTGACCCGGCGAGAGGACTCCACGCACTGATGTCACGATAGGCGGGCGCACACATGCGAAGACCGGATCGAGGCAAAAAAAGTATAAGGGATGAAATTCTTGGGGTCAAGTCAAATCAGGAGGTGATGCTAAGAAGTGCCGCCACGACCGAGGCGGCACCTCCACCCTTCGCATTCTGTCGGAGCACTGTTAATGGGCGACATTGGATTCGAACCAACGACCTCGTGCGTGTCGAGCACGCGCTCTAACCAACTGAGCTAGCCGCCCTTCTTCCCTTGGAGCCGTTTCTCCAAGTCGCGACTATCTTAGCAGTAATGGCCATTTTGTCAAGGTATGTCGGATCTGCGAACGAGAAGATGCAAGCCCTCAAGCGGAGGACGGCCCTGCGGATGGCCTGCCCGAGCGCTACTTGAGGCACTGGACCACCCGCTCGAGCACCTTCTTCCTGTCGAGCGGCTTGACGATATAGTTCTTCGCTCCAATCATAAGCGCCTTCTTGACGAGATCCTGCTTCCCGAGAGCACTGATCATGATAATCCTCGCGCCCTTGTCGAAAGCAAGAATCTGCTCAAGAGCGGTGACGCCGTCGACCTTCGGCATGGTGATGTCCATGGTCACGAGGTCGACGTTCGGGTGGAGCTCCTTGTACTTTTCGAGAGCCTCGGACCCATCGACCGCGGTCCCCACGATTTCGAAACCCTCGGAGGTAAGGATCTGACCAATCTGCTTGACGACAAACATGGAATCGTCGACGACCAGCACCTTGTAGGGCGTGCCGTCCGATTTTAGGCCGTCCGGCTTGCGATCGTTGATGTTGGGGTAGTCCACCTTGGCAATCATTGCCTCTCCTCTATCCACCTATGCCCTTTCGCGAATAGCGACGTTGATTTCGAGCTTGCCCTGCGGCAGGGTCACCGGCACTATCAACGCTTCAACATTCGGACTGGACACCTCCATGTTGATCCCTGTAATGAGCGCAGGGGGAGTGAGGTCGAAGCGAAAGCCCAAATCGTGCAACTTCGTGACTGCCTGAGCCGTGATCATGTTTGCCAGCTCGGCGATGGTCGCCTTTCCGAGCTCATCGAACTCCGTAAGCTCCTCGCCGTTCATAATGGACGCGACTGCAATTGCGGTCTCGCGCGACATGTCGAAGAGAACGCGCCCCTCCACGTCACCGGCAAGCCCGACAATCGCGGCAACGCCGAGCACCGGATGCGAGGTCGGCTTCAGGTAGAGCTCTCCTCGCTCGACCTTCGTATTCAGTACCTCCTTCAGGATGCTGAATGTAGCCTCCACGAAGGGATTGATGTACTCGACTCTCATGTAACCTGCTCCTTGTTGAGTGGCTCCTCGTCGGCAAGCCGTTCGTATCCGCGCACCGCGCCGCTGCGAATCTCCCGCCACCCCGAATCGGGCAGGCGCTCGTTCGAGCCGATGAATAGAATCCCGCCCACACGAAGCTTGGAGCGAAAGAGCTCGATCAGCGCTTGCTGCTGCGGAAGACTAAAGAAGGAGAGGATGTCGCGGGCAAGAACGAGGTCTACCTCCGGAAAGGGATTCGGATGAAGAATATCATGGTATTCGAAAAGGATGCTATCTTTCAGCTCCTGCTTGAAGCTAAAGCCGTTGCGCGTCTTGGTAACGAACGGCGTAAGGAGAGGCGGGATCGCCTCCTCGTGGAAAGCAAGCGTCGGCGCCATCGAGATCCCCAGAAGATCGTTGTCATTCGCCCACACCTTGATGCGCTTGCCGTGGTAGTGTCGCGCAAGGAGCGCCGCGAATGAATAGCTCTCGTAGCCCTTCCCGCATCCCGGATTCCAGGCGCTCAAGGTCCCGGCGGGTACCTCCGGCAGCAGCGCCTCGACCTCGCCCGCATAGGACTCCCCCCAAAGCTCTCCGGTGTAGGGGGAATAGAATGACTCGAGAAAATCGTCCGCCTCGCTCGGCTCCGTGAGCTGAACCCCGCGCCCTTCCGACGAGCGCCGATCTCTCCACTCGGCGAGGCGGACCTTCGTCCAGTCGAGGTTGAGGTCGGAGAGAACGAAGCCGCGAAAAGCGCTGAGCGTGTCCCGTATGAAGCCGAGCTCAACGGCCCCCGCGCTCTCCTCCTCGCCGGAAGGCGCCGCGTCGGCGACCTCGCGCTCCACCGCGGCCTTCTCCTCCGCTGCGGCTACAGGGGTTCCGGCTGCGCCCGGCTCCTCGGGGGGGCGCTCCTCGGGGACACCGAGGATGCGGTCCACGTCGAGCACGATGTAGAGCGAGCTTCCGTACTCGATTATCCCTTTCAGGTATTGGACATTGATGTCGTGGAATAGGGGATGCGCCGGTTTGACACGCTGCGAGGAGACACCGACCACCTTGTCGATTGAATCGACGATGACCCCCATCACCTGGTCCTCGGTATTCAGGATAAGGACGTCTTCCGTCTTCCCGGCCTCGATCGGCTTCAGGGGAAGGTGAAACATGATCCGGAAATCGATAATCGGGATGATCTCGCCGCGCAGGTTGTACACCCCGCGCAGGAAGGGCGACCCGTTCGGAACATAGGTGAAGTGGTCGATCTTTGAGATCTCCTTCACCTTCATGATGTCGATGCCGTACTCCCGCCCGCCGAGCGAGAAGGTGATCATCTTGAAATCAATCTTCTCGCGCCCCTCTTCCGGCCGCTGTGTGCCCTGACCCTCCACCTCTGTGACGGCTGCGCTCATATCCCGTTCATCCCTTTTGCGTCACTACCCGACCACCGTCGCGCGGCGGCGGCGCTCTTCCCGCTCCCGTCGTTGTCCGAGCTCGAGCAGCTTGCTGACGTCGAGTATGAGCGCCACCCGGCCGTCGCCGAGGATCGTCGCCCCCGCAACACCAGGCGATGCGCTGTAGCGATCCTTCAGCGGCTTGATCACCACATCCTCCTCGCCGATGAGGGAGTCGACCATGAGCCCGATCTTCTTGTCGGCGCTTCCCACGATGACCACGAAGGAGATGTCGTTCTGCTCCTCGGTCTGAACCTTGAAGATTCGATTGAGCCGCATGAGCGAGATCACGTCGTTGCGAACCTCGATGACCTCGAAGTTGTCGAGAAGCTTGATCTGCGAGGTTTTGATCCGGTGGCTCTCGACGACCGATGCGATCGGAATGGCATAGACCTCCGGACCGACACGAATGAGGAGCCCCTGGATGATGGCGAGGGTGAGTGGTAGCCTGATGGTCAGGCGCGTACCGACCCCGTGCTGCGACCAGACACTCACCAGCCCATTCAGCTTCTCGATTTGGCGCTTCACCACGTCCAGCCCGACTCCCCGCCCCGAGATGTCGGTAACCTTCTTCGCGGTCGAGAAGCCCGCTTCGAATATGAGGCTGAAGGCCTCGATCTCCGAGAGGGTCTTGTTTGGATGGATAAGTCCCTTTTCGACCGCACGGCGGCGGACTGCGTCGAGATCGATGCCCGCTCCATCATCGGAAATCTCTATGACGATCAGGTTCCCCTCGTTTTTTGCGCGCAGGAGCACCCGTCCCTCGGGAGGTTTTCCTATGGCAATCCGCCGCTCGGAGGACTCGATGCCGTGATCGATCGAGTTGCGCACGCAGTGTATCAAGGGATCGAGCAGATCCTCGATGACCGACTTGTCGAGCTCGGTGTCTTCTCCCTCGATGACGAGCTGGACTTGCTTGTTGAGCGAGCGCGAGAGATCACGCACGAGACGCGGGAAGCGGGAAAAGATCTGCGCAATCGGGACCATGCGAATCTGAAGAACCCGCTCGTGGAGCTCCGTCGTGATTCGTCCAAGGTTCTGAGCGGTGTTGCGAAACCTGGCGACGGCGGACTTGAGCTTGCTTTCGATCGGGTCCATGAGCTCGGCTAGGTCGGCGAACTCCGAAAGGAGCTCGCGGCGGACCTCTTTCACCGGCTGCCCCGCGCGCACCTTCTCGAGCCCCTCTCCGAAGGCCGTGAACAGCTCGCGAAGGCGCTCGCGGTAGAGGACGCCTCCCGTCTGCACCTCGTTTTGTACCTCGGCGAACTGACTGGAGATCTGATTGAAGGAGCCCTTGTTGATGACCGCTTCACTCACCAGATTCAGGAGGACATCGATCCGCTTGGAATCGACCCGCAGGATCGATCCTTTCGCGGCGACCTTCTTGAGGTCGTGGCCGTGCTGCTCCGTCTCACTCCCCTCGGCCGGGGCCGCAAAGGGGGCCGCCGCCGATAGCGCCACAGACGCCATGCTCCCGGCCACCGTCGCGTCCCCGGTTTCCGGCGGCCCGGAGGGTGCCGCGCTCTCCACCGCCGCTCCACCACCCCCGACGGCTGCGGGCGCGGCCTCAAGATCTTTGGGAGCAAGCCTTGCGGCGGACGCTGCCTGTCCCGCGGTCGCTTCCCTGCCGACCGGGAGCTTCTCGAGCTCCTGAACCTCGATAGTGGTCGTCACGTCCGAGATGGCGGCAGCCTCCCGGAGGCGGTCGGCGCCCGCAGAGGTCGCAACGAAGTACTCGACGCTTGGAAAGAAGGTGTCTTCGTAGAGCCGCTCGAAATCGGGAAGAGTCTTCAGGACCGTTCCGACTCGCTTGAAGGCGGCAAAAACCTGTATGCCACCCACAGAGTTCATCGGGTTCTCCTCGTTGAAGCCGACCCGAACGAAGTAGATCTTGCTGCCCGCGGGCGCCGCCTCCTTGAGCTCAAGGAGCTCGTACTCGGTTAGCCGCCGCATGTCCGACCCCTCGGCTGATGGCGCCTCGACGATCGGGATCTCGATGCCCGGACCCTTGGCGGCCGCCACCATAGGAAGGTGCTCGGCCTCGGGAGCTTTGGGCTGGGCTGCGCCGCCGGTCGCCCTACCCCGCTTCGCTCCGCCTGCTGCCTTGGCCGGCTTTTTATCCTGCTCCTTTCGGAAGGAGCTCAGTCGGTCGGCGATAGCGGTCGTGTCCTTGGGATACTGCTCCCCAGACGCACGGGACCGGATCATCTCCTTGACCACGTCGATCGACTCGAGGAGGGCGTCTATGATTTTGGCGGTAGCCCTTACCGAGCCGCTTCGGATGTCGTCGAGAAGATCTTCGATGAGATGGGTGAACGAGGACAGCTCGGTCATTTGGACTGTCGCCGCCGACCCCTTCAGCGTATGAGCCGCTCGAAAGACCTCGTCAATCGCATCGCTGTTGCCGGGCTCGTTCTCGAGGACAAGGACGTTGGCCTCGAGCATCTCGACCATCTGCTCGGCCTCCGTGAAGAAGTCCTTCAACAGCTCTTCGTTGTTCGGATCTAGGTAGTCACTCATACGGCACCCTACATGTTATCCAGAACATCTAATAAGTCAAGAGAATGTATGACGGTCGGCCTACTCCGCAGTGCTTCCAGGCGTGCCCACAAAAAAGCCCTCCGTTGCCGGAGGGCTTCCCATGCGGCCCTCTAAGATTATGCCTCGGGTCGCTTCATGACACTTTTTGGCGACGAGAGCTCCTACTTGCCGGCGGTCGGCTGCGTCCCAGTAGGCTCGGTGGCCATCTTCTGCTGCTCGAGATAGCGAAGAACCTGGAGGTTGCCAAGACGCTGCGCCTCGGCGTTCTGGCGAGCCTGCTCGCGCTTTTGAAGGATGCCCCACACCGCCTCGTCGTTTATGTCGCGGATGGGATTCAGAACCGCCTTATCGTAGACGATGGAGATGTCGTGCACATAGGTGATGATGTCCCCACCGGGCTGCTGCCCGTCTTTGTAGATTATGAGGCCCATCAGCTTGATGTAGGGGGTCGACTGCGGATAGAGCGGAAGCCGCACAAGGGCGCGATTGCGTACATCGCTTATGTAGTTGGGGTTATCCCAGGTAAGCGCCTGCCAGCCGTCGAAATCGAGACCCTTCAGGAAAATGGTCTGATCCTCGTGATTCTGATTCTGGAGAACGACACCGAAGCCGTTCGGGTCGTTCGAGCCGTAGACCCACACGGTTAGCGACTTGAGCGTACCTACGTTCTTTACCACGCCGTAGCCGTTGAACTTCGACAAAGCGGTGTCGGCGGTGTCAAGCTTCAGCGTCCCATCCGGCTGGAGCGTGGTCTTTTGGGCGTAGGCGGGGATGTCGAAGGGCGGAAGCACCTCGGCATAGGCATTGTAGGGATCATCCGGGAAGTGGACCCTGATGCCGAGGACCGTCTGGCCGCCGAATTCCCGGGCGTTCGAGTTTACTTGCGCCGGCTTGGTATAGGAGAGAGCCTCGTTGGCGATGGTGCGCGCCGAGGAGTTCAGCTGAACGCTCCAGTTCTGCAAAGCGAGGGAGGTCTTCATCTGCGCCTTTTCGGCGGCTGTAAAGCTCGCCCCAGCTTTGTTCGAAAAGTCGATGAGCGTCGCCGCATTCTGACCGTCCGGGGTGTCCGCGACCAACTTCGAGAAGTCTATCAGCGTCGATACGTCGGCAAACACGGAAAGACTTACCCCGAAGAGTAATGATGAAAGAAGAATGACGAACCGTTTCATCCGTTGCTCCTTCCAGTTCAAAGCCTTGTCTCAGACTGTAGGGGGCCGATCATCGCTTGTCAACGATCCTGCCTCTGCTTTCCCCGGGCCAAGGCCTCCACCGTCCTCGTATAGGATATGGTATTCGAATTCTCGGCAAAAAAGGGCTTAATTATTAGCAGAAACTTCCGATTGGGGTTCCTGCCCCTCAACGGTGATTACCACGTGCTTTATGGATGGAAAATCGAAGCGAATGGAGCGCTTTATGGCCTGGAGGGACTCCTCGAAGCTCAAGGAAATGCTCTCGGCGGGGAACAGGATGCCGGCAGAAAGGTCCACGTAGGCCGTGTTTCCCTTGACGAAGAGGGCGCGCACGCTTGTCTCCCGGGCGACAGCCCGGTCGTGCCGAAGCTGCTCAGGGCCCAGGATCAGCTCGTTCACCACCGTTTCGACGGCTTTGCTCACGGAGGAGTGGCGGGGGACAAAGCGCTCCTCGCCTGTCAACCGGTGGTTTGCATAGTTGGGGAAGAAGAGGACTATCTGGGACTGCCGATTGTCCACAAGCAAGAAGAGGACAAGGGAGAGAAGCAGGACGAACAGGAAGGCGCTTCCCCAGACGAAGGCCGATCGGTTACGCTCGAAGAGGCTGCTTACGGAAATCAAGCGTTACTCCGTGAATCCACTGGTGCTGTCGAAGAAGGTGATAAAATCACGTATCCCATTATAGATACCCTCAGCCATCTTCTTCAAGTGCTCGTCGCGCAGGAGAAGCCCCGCCTCATGCCGATTGGTCACGAAGCCCAGCTCGATAAGCACCGCCGGCATCTTGGCGTTGCGCACGACGAACCATGACTGCTCCTTGAGGCCGCGGTCGATCATCGTGCTCCCCACCCTTGCATGGATCCCCGCGAGGATCTTCTTGCCGAGGAGCACGCTCTCGATCGTGTACTCCTCTTCGCGCATGGAGTTCAAAATAGGATAGAGATCCTTCGCCCGTTCGGGAAGGGTGTTGGGATCGAGCACGTCCCTTTGATAGGTCGGGGGAAGATACCAAGCCTCGTAGCCGCTCCCCTTTGGATCGAAGGAGGCATTGGCGTGGATGGACACGAAAATCATCGCCTCGTTGGGCGCGAGGGGCACGTTATTGGCGATCTGCGTGCGCTGCTCGAGGCTCAGGTAGGTGTCGCTCTTGCGCGTAAGAATGGTCTTGATGCCAGGGAGGTGCTCGGTGAGGTCCTTGTAGAGATCGAGACCGACCTTCAAGGTGATATTCTTTTCGACCACATCGACCCTCTTGCCGTCGATGACCTCCCAATGGTTGGTGCCCGGATCGATTCCGCCGTGACCGGGGTCGATTACGACGGCGCCGATACGGGAGAGGATTCCCTTTGCGGTCGCCGCAGCGACGACAGAAAGCGACGGCGAGCGGTCGGGCTGGCGCGCGAGCGCCGCCTCGATTCCCTTTGCTGCGGAATCCGAGAAGAGGATGGCACCGTCCGCTCCACGCCGTATCTCTCCGGTCGGGATCTTCTCGCGATAGTTGAGGAGCACCCAGTCCATACCGGGCTTGAAAACGACAAGGTTTTGTCCGTTCGAGATCACGCCGAAGCCAAGGGCCGGCTCCCACTCGAGGGTGCCTTGGGAGTCCGAGAGAAGGGAGCTTAGATTCACGTCGGCAAAGAGCCTCCCGGCCGCGAAGAGAGCCATCCCGATCGAGAGGGTCACAAAGAGCCGCCTTCGCGCGTTCATCCTTATTTTACCCCCCACGCCTGGAACAGGGCCAATAGCCCCTCTTCGAGTGCGTGCCGCTCGCGAGGGGCATAGCCGCGGAGCAGCTCATCGAGGGTCTGAGCGAGCCAGACCGCTCCCTGGATGCTCCCGCGGAGAAAGGTCTGCCAGAAAAGCCGTCCAAGAAGAAGGCGAAAGCTCCCGCTCTCTCGAACCGCCGCCGGCGCCACGGGGGCCAGCTCGTACACGGTGGCGAGCGCCTCGAGCGGCCCGCGTCCGTGCCAGTCGCGAGCTCGCAGCGCCTCGATTCCGGCAAGCGGGAGCACCCCGATGCCCTCCTGCCCAGCGCCGAGGAGAAATAGGGGGAGCTCGGCGAGATGGGCGCGAATCTCGACCGCAAGCGGATCCCCATCCTGTTCGCTCGCGCGGAGATCGAAGGCCGGGGGCACCCACCCCTCCCCGCCGTCGAAGAGAAAGCCAGCGGTCTCGGCGGCCGTCGGCTCGAGGAGGATCACGATGCGGGCGGCGGCCGCCTCGGAGGCCTTGACGGCGGCCTCCCGGGTGGGAGCCTGGGATATCACGTTTCCGCACTTCTCGACGTTGTTCGTCGGAAAGGTGACCGAATCTCCCTTCCCGACCCGCAGGAAGAGATCCTTCACGAACGGTGCGCGCCGGGTCTCCTCCAGCCCGACCACCTGAGCGACCCGCCCCGGAATCGAGAAGAAGGCTCGCTCGGCCGAGACCATTCGCCAACGCGGGGACAGGTCGCCCGCGGGGAGACCGACCGCGATGTTGAGCGCGGCGCCGGTCACGAGCGAGCCGCTCGCATAGGGATAGGTCCACCCCGACATGTAGCCTCCGGACAGGCGGGCGGCGATCTCGCCGATCACCGGCCCCTCCGGCGAGAGCTTAACGTCGCCTTTCGCCGCGCCGCGCTCGATCCCAAGCGCGCGGATTCCCGCCTCGAAGACGGAGCACAGCCCCTCGATGGTTGCTCGATCCGCCGCGGTAGGGATGGTGTGACCGGTCTCCACGAAGTAGGGGGCGAAGCGAATGATCCGATCGGCTATCCCTGTTACGGTTATCCTCCCGCCGTCGACTATAGCGTCGAGGCTGAACTCCGGGCCCGGGATGAACTCCTCGAGGATGACCCTTCGCGATCGCGAGTGACCGCGGGCGAGAGCGACCGCTTCAGGAAGCTCACCGGGCTCGTCGATCCGCCGGATCCCCCGAGCTCCCATGTTGTCGACCGGCTTCACGACCAGGGGATAGCGCAGGCGGGAAGCAGCCCTGACGGGATCCTCCTCCTCGCTCACGCCCACGAAATCCGGCGAGGGCACTCCGGCCGCGCGGAAGGCGGCGCGCATGAGCGCTTTGTCCGTGGCGCGCCGTGCCACTTCGTACGGAATTCCCGGAAGGCCGAGCCGCTCGGCAACCCAGGCCACCGTGACCGAGAAATCGGTCCCGGCGGTAAAGACCCCGTCGAGCCCGTCCTCGGCGGCAAGCCGCCGGGCCGCGCGCTCGATGGCCTCATTGTCCTTGAGGTCGATGGGAAGGCAGCGGTCGGCCTCCTGCGCCCCCACGGCCTGGGGATTGCCGTCTGCGACGGTCACCCGCCATCTCCGTTCCTTCGCGAGCCGGATTGCCGGAAGCTGCATGACGCCCCCGCCGAGGATGAGGATGGAGCGCGCGGCCTCCCTCCCGGAGCGAACCGGCTTCAGGCTCATGGCGACTCCTCCGCGGCAGCCGCAGCCCCCGACTCCCGCTCCTTCACCGCGTAGATCTCGAAGGTGTCCCCGAGTCCCGCCACCCGGCTGTAGTGCTCGAGAAGCCGGTAGCGCCAGCCGCGTTCGGCGCCGGACAGCGGAAACCGCTCGGGGTGATGGCCGGTGATGTTGACGGCCGCAACGCGAAAGCCGAAGCGGCGCAGGACGCTTCGCGCTATCTTCGGCTCCCAGATGGTGTAGTGGTCGCGCGGGCTTGCCGTCAGGAATCGCTCGAGATCCGTGTAGCCGCTTACCCCCGAGAGATTCGGCGTTGAGAAGGCAAAGACCCCGCCCATTTTGACGATGCGGCTGACCTTCGCCAGTACCTCGCCCAACCGCGGAAAATGCTCGATGACATACCACATGGTGAGAAGATCGACCTGGCCGAAGCCGAAGGCCCTCTCGATGTCGAGCTCCTCAAAGCGCTCGCGCACGCAGGGCAGCCTCAGAGTCTCTCGGACGTAGCGCGCGGCCTCTTCCGAAACATCGACTCCGTGCACGACAAGACCCGCATCGCGGGCCGCCGCCAGGAAGGGGCCGAAGGCACATCCGACATCGACTAGACGCTTGCCGCCGAAGGGGCCGAGATCCGCGTATCTTTTCGAGTCGCAGTTCCCCCATCTTGCGGATGCTCTCGAAATCCTCGAGGTAGGTTTTTCCGTAGTGCTCGCGGTACTCATCCACGAAGTAGCTCTCTCCGTAGTTCACGAGACGTCGCTTGAAGTCGGCTTCGTAGACCATGTTGCAGGTGGCGCAGCGGAAAAAGCTTCGGTCGATCGTCCGCTCGATGGCGGGATTGGAGAAGGAGGCACAGACCGGACAGCCATGAAAGCCGCTAAAATCGAGCTCTTCGATATGGGCGGCAATCGAGCGCTGCGCCTCCCAGGCGATCCCAGCGCACCGCTCGCGAAGCGCCCGGCGGTCCGCGAGCAGCCTCTTCAGGCCATGCAGATCCAGCTCTTTGAGGCCGGCCTCGGGGAAACCCGCGATACGGGCAAGGCGGCGATGATAAGAGGTGGGATTGACGAGGATCACGGCGACACCGGCGTTCACCGCCTCGTACGCGGTCAGGCCAAAGGAGGTAAAGACGACGTCATAGCGAAAGAGCTCCTCCTTCAGGTCCGAAGTGGACGGCGCGAGCTCTACCCCGACCGGCAGAGAAAAGGAACGCGCAAGGGGTCCCCTGGCCACCGCGATCTGGGAGGGGGCGAAAAGCCCCTCCTCGACGAGCGCCGTCACTACCTTCACCGTAAGCCCCGCGGGATCCTCGCCGCCGAAGGCAACCAGAACTCTTCCCGTCTCATCGCCGGGAAGGCGCTTGCGGTGCGGAAGCGAGAGAAAGGCCGGGGAGAAGACGTTTGCCTTGCTTATTTCGGGAGGTAGCGGGAGCGTGTCGATGAGGTAGGGTATCCACTCGCGCGAGTCTCCTCCCTCGTCGATGCCGACGACGGGGGCGTGGGTTTCGTAATCGGCATACTCCTCCCTTGTCGTTGCCCTGCGGTCGAGAACGATGAGATCCCAGGGAGCCGCCGTTTGTAGATCGAAGCACAGCTTCTCCTCGGGCAGCCGGGGTGTCGAAGCCGCGAGAACCTCTCGGGCCCGCTCCTGCCAATCGTCCTGCTCCGGCATCAAGATCGCTCCACCGGGAAAGGCGCGCGCGAGCTCGCTGCAGCGCTGGAGATGGCCGATCCCGTCACCGGGACGGACGGATGGGATGAGCAGCACCTTGAGATGCGAAGGTGCAGGGGGCTCCTTCCTTTCCAGATATGTAACCCTCGTCGCGCGAGCTTGCGCGTCTTGTGTTGGCGGAAAGCCACTCGACAAGCCTGCGCGTGTCGATCGGATCCCCGCTATGCAGCTCGCTGTAGAGCCGCACGAGAAAGCGATAGTCGGCGGCGGTGTCCACCGTCACCAGTGCATCGGGCAAGCAGAATTCGTCCGGCGCGGTCGGGCGATGAATCCGGTACTCCCCTTCCCGCCGATAGAGGTAGGGGCAGACGTGCTCCCGCTCGTAGGGATCCTCCGCCCGCCTTTCGGCATCGAGGAGCGCGCGGGTCTCTACAATCTCGACCCCGGTCCCGACCGGCGGCCCGGCGAAGGCACTGTAATCCGCGTGCGCCTCTCGGTGGAGCGGCAGGAGAAGCTCGATGAGCTCTATCGAAACGAGCGGGTTGTCGCCGGTGGCCCGCACGATGCGGTCGACTGGATATCGGCCGGCGGCGAGGGCGAAACGGGCGAGGACGTCCTCCTTCGGGCCCGCGAAGGCGAGGAAACCGCAGGCCCTCGCGTAGGGCTCAAGCTCGGGGAAGCTTGCCTCGTCGGTGAGAAGGAGATGGACATCCGCCCTCACCCGTCGCAGCGAGGTCATGACCTGCTCGATCACCGTGCGCCCTGCGAGCGGAAGGAGCGCCTTGCGCGGAAGGCGAGTCGAATCGAGGCGAGCCTGGAGAAAGATACCGACGCTTCGGCCGACGGTCTCTGTCTCTTCCTCGCGACCCTGCACCTTTTCGCTCATACCTCCGGTACCTCCCAAAGCTCGGTGACGCTGCGAGCATCCTGCTTGAAGCGAAACCGGTTGATCTCGACCCAGGCGCGCGCCCGGCGAAAAGCCTTCAGGGCGCTCAGGGCGCCGCCGGCGCGAAACAGGTAGGGCACGAGGCGCGATCGCGGAAGAATGCCGGAGTCACCGGTGAAGCGGACCGAGAGGTTTTTCAGAAAGAAGATTTTGTAGGCCTCGTCCGGCGTAGCGTCCTCGGAGGGAAGCTCGCCCGAATAGCTCACGTGAAGCGCGGTACTGCAGACGATCTTCTCGCCCCACATGTAGCTGCGGAAGCCGAAATCCATCTTCTGCCAGTAGGGATTCTCGAGGCTCGAGTCGTAGCCGCCGACGAGGATGAAGCGCTCTTTGTTGTAGACCCCGCAGTAGTCGAAGGGAAACAGACTCATCATCCCGTCCGAGGAGGGCTGAAGCGCAAGCACCTTCAGGAGCTTGTTGTAGAAGGCGGGGGCCATGACGGTTGGAACCGTCTCGAGCCGCGCATTTTGCACGAGAGGCACGGTGCAGAGGCTGTCGCTTTCGCGGATGCGCTCGAGGATCCGCGTCGCTATCGCCGAGGGGGAGAGCTTCATGTCGTTCCATATCACGAAGATCAGCTCCCCCTTGGCCTCCTCCACGCCCATGTTGATCTGCTCGCCCCGCGAGGTCGGCTGGTGGAGCACCATGAACTTGATGCTCGGGAAATCCCTCGAGAGGTTCTCGATCTCGTAGGAGGCGGTCGGTCCCTCTATTGAGATGATCTCCTCGGCACCCAGACGCGTGAGCTCCTCGAAGAAGGCGTGCTTGAAGAATCGGCCCCCGCGGTTGAGGAGCAGGACCGTGAGGGGAGTCGGAAAACGCCGCGCGCGCCCCGAGCGCCCCCCGCCGACCACCGTGTAGGGGACCGAGAGCCTCTTAGAAGTTGAAGGTATAGTACTCATCACAGGCCCTGCAGATCGCGGGATAGTCTTCGGCGACGTGCCTCTCGTGGTACGCTTGGCCGCGCCCCCATACGACGGCAAGCTCTTCCTCAAAGAGATTCCCCAAGGGATGCTCGCGCGCAAGATCCTCGCGGCACATCGGCACAGTCCCGTCGAGAAGAACGACAAGGTCGCGCTTCAGATGCCAGCAGGGCAGCCGCCTGATGGGCGAGAGATCGGTAACCTTCAGCTGCGGGAGATATCCGGCGAACCAGTCGTATTTCTGAATGATGACGTTGGGGACCCTCCCCTTCCACTTCTGATAGAAGGCCTCGAGATCGGCCTCGTTCGAGGTCATGCGAACCGCCTGGACATGGACCTTGCCGGGAAAGAGCGTGAGGAGCCGCTCGCAGGTCGCGTGCGCCTCCTCCCACCCCTCGCCGCGAAGCTTCAGGTAGAGCTCACGCGTGGCCGCATCAAGATCGACAATCCAGGTGATGCGATTGCCAATCGACTGCGCTATCTCCTCGAGGACCCCCGCCCGCCATCCTACCCCCGAGGTCTCGATGAGCGCGGAAAGCCCTTCGTAGCGGTAGAGCTCGGCGAGGAGGGCAGGAAGCTGGGAGTGCAGCGCCGGCTCGCCCCAGAGCGACAGGCTCACCGTCGCGTCTTCGCAGAAAGCGGAGAGCTGCTTCGCGACAAGCCGAAAGCGGGAGGGCGCCATCTCGTTGCGGCGTGTCGCACAGTCGGGAACGAGCTTTGGGTAGGGGGAGTAGGAGACGCGCTGCGTGACCCCGTCGGTAATCTGTATCTCGACATAGGCCGGCAAGGTGCGCAGGAGATCGCCCCTCCTCTTCACAGCGTCGAGAATGGCTGCCTCGTCGAGCGCCCCCGCCTCCATGATCCGCCGGGTAAGATCGTAATTGCGGCGGGTGTCGCAGGAAAGCTGGATACGGAGGAGGCGCAGGTCGACCGGCGAGACGACAGTCTCGATGTCGAAGGCATTGATGTCCCGCTGGATGAGGGTGAAGAGGCTGTCGCGCTGGATTGCGGTATCACCGTCAACGAGGAGCCGGGGAAGCTCCCGGACGAGGCTCCCTTTCAAGATCTCCGGGGAGAGCCCGAGGGGATAGGCGTCGGCGAAGGTGTACTCGGCATAGTAGCGCTCGTGGTGCTCGTACATGCGCCTGGCAAGGGTCGGATCATAGAGGGGACAATCGCCGAAGAGATAGAAAAGATCGCCTGAGACCGCGATCTCCACGAGCGCGCCGACAAGCTCGCGCAGGCTCCACGACGCTCGATCGAGGGCGATCACCTCCACCACGGAGCCGTCGGGAGCGCGGACGGTTGTGGGCCGCTGCCCCTCGGGAAGGCTCGAGGCTCCGAGGAGAACGATCCGCTCCGCGCCCTGAAGGCCCGCCGCGAAGGAAAGCGTCCTCCCGAAGGCGTGTCCCCCCCCGGGCAGCGGGGCAAAGGCATATCGCGTGAGACCACAAGCGTTTATCGCGACGACGTTCCCCATAGCCTGATTATCGACAAATCAAAAGGGCGTTCAAGACTGCAAGAACGCATTTCGCGCCTTCAATTGCCAATCCCATCCGAAAAGTGTACTCTTGCGTCGCCTATGGACGATTCGGCGGGCAGACGCTTCAAAGTATCGGAGATCACCGAGCTGATCCGCACAGCCCTCGAGTCTCAGTTCTACGACATATCCGTTGAGGGGGAGATCTCCAACTTCCGCCCCTCGAGCACAGGCCACTACTACTTCACCCTCAAAGACAACGAGGCGGTCATTTCGGCCGTGATGTTCCGCAATCGAATTTCCTCGCTCTCCTTCACCCCGGCCGACGGACAAGTAGTCGTCGTCTCGGGCAACGTTTCGGTCTACGCAAAACGCGGAAGCTATCAGATCATCGTCGAGCGCATGGAGAAGTCCGGCGAGGGAGATCTCCTTGCGATGCTCGAGGAGCGAAAGCGCCGGCTCGCCGCCGAGGGGCTGTTCGACACTGGCCGAAAGCGTCCCCTCCCCCCCTTCCCCACCACGGTAGCCGTGGTCACCTCGCCGACGGGGGCTGCCCTGCAGGACATCCTCAACGTCACCCGGCGGCGCAACGCCGGAATCAACATCGTGATCCTTCCGGCACCCGTGCAGGGCGAGGAGGCGGCCGCGAAGATCGCGCGGCAGATCGAGCGGGCAAACTGGTACTCCTTCGGTGAGGTGATCATCGTGGCGCGCGGCGGCGGCTCGCTCGAAGACCTCCTGCCCTTCTCGGACGAGCTTGTCGTTCGCGCGATCGCCGCCTCGCGAATCCCGGTCATCTCGGCGGTCGGCCACGAGATCGATGTTTCTCTGGCGGACCTTGCCGCCGACGTGCGGGCCCCAACCCCCTCGGCGGCGGCCGAGCTTGTGAGCGCCCGCCGCGACGAGCTTCTTGATGAGGTCAGATCGCTCGAGCTCACGATGGGGCGCGCCATGCGGCAATGGGCGCAGCGCGTTCGGCTGCTCCTGAAAGGGTTCACGCCGGAGAGCCTCGAGCGCAACTTCCGGATCATCGTCCAGCCCTTCCTGCTCGGCCTCGACGATGCGAAGGAGGGGCTCGTTCGCGCCCTCTCGGAAAGGCTCTCCGGCGCCCGCCACCGGATCGAGCTTCTCACGGGCGAGCTTTCAGCCAACTCGCCGCTCGAGATACTAAAAAGGGGCTACTCGGTCGTCACCGACGGTGAGAGCGGCAGGCTCATTACCTCGTCGGCGCAGACCGCGAAGGGAAGGGCCGTTCGTGTGCGGCTCCACGCCGGACGCCTCGAGGCGTTGGTCCAGGAGACACTGCCATGAAGAGTTTTGAGGAGCGCCTCGCGCGCCTTGAGGATTTGAACGCCAAGATCACCGAAGGGAACATTCCGCTCGAAGAGGCGGTCGCCCTTTTCGAGGAGGGGATCAAGCTCGCGAAGGGGCTCGAAAAGGACCTCGCGAAGGTCGAGCGCAAGATAGAGCTCCTCGTCAATCAGCCGGAGAGCCCCGAAGAGGAGCCGAACCTCGAGCTCTTCCCGGAGCTGGGCGAAACGCGCGATGAGGGCAAGCGCACGAGATCAAGCGACGAGAAGTAGGCATCCGGAGGCCCCGAGCCGCCGCCCGGGCGCGGATCGCCCGCCTACAGACGCTTCCCGCCCTTTCGCTGCCGCCTTCTCCGGGTCGGAGACCCTCGGCGAGCGAGAGCGGTTGGCCTTCCGAGCTGCATGAACCGGAACGGTTCAATTGACCAAACATGAACCATTTCGGTTCCTCTTTTCAACATTGAACTGTAATGGTGCACTGACGAGATGAAGGTTCTCGCCCTCATCGCTGACATCGTCTCTTCACGAACGGCCAAAGAGCGCGCCGCGTTTCAAAGGGGCCTCGATGAGCGGTTCCAAGAGATCAACGCGCTCTCTTGCGGGAGCCTCGCATCTCCATTCACTATTACCCTCGGCGATGAGGTTCAGGCGGTCTATAGGAATCCCGACTCGCTCTTTCGCGACATCATGCGAATCGTGACCTTCGCTTACCCCTACCGGACACGCTTTGCGCTGGCGCTCGGAGCGCTCTCGACCGATCTGAACCCGAAGGCCGCGATCGGCATGGACGGACCGTCGTTTGCGGCAGCCCGTCAACTTCTTGGGAAGCTCAAGAGGGAGTCCCGGACAATCATCCAGCTCGCCTTCGCCGGGCAGCCCTCCCCTGCGCTCGCGAACATCTGCTTTTCCCTCCTTCCAAACGAGCTTGAGGGGTGGGGTCGCAATACGATGTCGATCCTGTCGAGGATGGTGGAAGGGGCGCGCGTCGGCCCACTCGCGAGTGAAGTGCAAATCACGGAGAGGGCCGTGTACAAGAACATCCGCGCGAACCATCTCGCCGACTACGTCGAGATGATGGACGCGATCGTCCGGGAGCTGCAAGCGGGAATGATGCGCACCGCGGAAAACCAATGACGGTATCGGATCCCCTCCTGTACGCGCTCCTCGCCATCATCGGTGCACGCCAGCTCGCCCGAACCTTAGGACGCGGGATGACCGGATGGCTCGCGACGCTCATGCGCGCAGGAATCGAGGCGCTGTTGCTTCCTCCCGTTCTCGTCACCCGCCATCGGCCTGATCCCCGCAGCCAAGGCGATCGCACGCTTCAAGGAGCTTGACGACCGCGACTTCGCCGAATGCGTGCTGATTGGCACGCTCCTCTCGATCGCAATGGCGGTCGCCGGGGGGCTGGTGCTCGAGGCGTGAGGACCGCGCCCCTGCTAGTCGATGACCGCTGCCGCGGTGCGCTCCCGCCCTGCGCTTCCGACGGCGCCGCCCGGCGCCCCGCGCGCCGGCCTCCGATGGTTTCGCAGCAGCAGGACCGGAATGATCGAGATACCGACTATCACAGCCGCCACCAGGAAGACGTCGTCAATCGCCGCCACGAAGGCCTGCTTCTCAACGTAGGTCACGAGGAGCGATTCCCCTTTGCTCAGGGCTGCGGCCACGGTGCCGCCGGTCGCCTGGGTCGCAAAGGCTGCGAGGTGGGAAGCGACCTCCCGGAAGGTGGGGGAGGACGAGCTCATCGCCTGCCCAAAGGTATCGGCGTGAAAGATCACCCGTCTCGTGAAGAGGGTGCTCAAGATAGCCACGCCGAAGCTTCCCCCGATCTGACGGAGCACGTTGATGAGTCCCGAGGCCTGGGCCATCTTGTTGCCCGGAATCTCCGAGATGGCAACCGCAGAGATGGGTGAAAAGATGAGTCCCATTCCGATTCCCCGGATGTAGACCGGAATCAGGATCTGCGCGCTCTCGGACAGAATGGAGAGAAAGCGGTACTCGTAGAGGCTGACTACCATGAGCAGGAGACCGACGGCAACGGGGACCTTGCCGCCGAAGCGGTCGGTGAGGATTCCCGCGAGGGGCGAGGTCATCGCCACCAAAAGGCCCATGGGAAGGGTGATGAGCCCGGCCTGGAGCGGCGTGTAGCCGAGGGCCTCTTGGAGGTAGAGCGGCTGGAGGAAGATGCTCCCGAACATCCCCAGACCGAAGAGAAAGAGCACGATGTTGCTCAAGGTGAAGTCGTAGTTCTTGAACAGCGACAGATCGACGAGCGGATGCTCGACCGTGAGCTCGGTGACGAGGAAGACCGCGAGCGCTACGCCCGAAAGGACAAAACAGCCGAGGATGAAGGGCGAGTGCCATCCGTCGGCGTTCCAGCTCGCATTCCCGTCCGAGAGGCCGAGGAGAAGGCTCACCAAGAAGACCGACATGCTGATGAAGCCGAAGAGATCGAAGTCGCGAGTCTCCTCCGCCCGGCGCTCACGGAGGATCAGGTAGGATACCGCGATCCCGACGATCCCGATCGGAACGTTAATGTCGAAAATGGTATGCCAGCTGAAGTTATCGATGAGCCATCCCCCGGCGGTAGGCCCGAGGGAGATCGAGGCTGACGAGGAGATGGCCCATATGCCGAGCGCGAGCCCCCGCTTTTCCTTGGGGAACTCCCGCGTGATGATGGCCATCCCGACCGGCTGGATGAGCCCTCCGCCTGCTCCCTGGACGACCCGAAAGAGGATCAGAGAGGTGATGTTCCACGACAGGCTGCAGAGGAAGGAGCCCGCGGTGAAGAGGGCAAGCGAGAGCATGAAGATGGTCTTCTGGCCGAAACGATCGGAGAGCCATCCGGAGGCTGCAAGCATGACGCCGAAGACCAGCATGTAGCCGGTGATGACCCACTGGACCTCGTCGGTAGAGACCCCGAACACCGTTTCCAGCTTCGCGAGGGCGATGTTGACGATGGTGCCGTCGAGCACCGCCATGAAGGTGCCGATGCTGGTCGCGATGAGCACCAGCCATGGGTATACCGAGCTTCCGGGTATCAGCGCGGGCGTGTTCTCGACAATACGGTCACGGAAACTCGACAGGGTACGGGGCATCCTAGGTACTTCCTTAGTGATATAGTCAGCAATATACCTATTCTTGCGAGGCTGAGGCAACCGTTAGCGGAGGCTACGCCCGCAGGCACAGGTTGGGAGCGCCGGCGCGGGGAGCTTATGGGTCGCGCGGGCAGGAGAGCACCTCCGCCTTGAGCGCAGGGGCGACGCAGACAAACACCCGCGCCTTCGATCTTTTCCTCAAATCGGCCTTTGCGGAACCGGCCGCACGGCCTTCAGTCCGATTCCCACCGAAGGCGATGAAGCACGATGCCCTTGCTCATTTCCTTGCATGAGCTCACGTACTCCTCGCGGCCGTCGGTGATAATCTCCGGTGCGGCCACATCGATCGAGCAGATCAGACAGTCATCATTATCGATGCCGAAATCGAAGGGATCGGCCGATCGATATACGTAGGTCGACCCCGTCGCATAGTTCTTGGTTCGGAACAGATAGAAGAACCCTTCTTTGTGGATAACGTAGGGGCATTCGCACTCGTAGGCGGCCGCGCCGACGCTCCCTCCCCAATGCACCTCCCGAGAGGCGGACCAGTGGAACAAGTCTTTCGAGGTCCGCACATAGGTCTTGTTCGGTGCGATCGTGCCGGTTTCCGCTCCCGAGTAGTAGAGGTACCACGTCCCTTCATGCTTCAGCACACAGGGATCTCGGGCTTCGCCCGGACCGATGAAGACTCGCGAACGGCCACAGGCATCGCCGCGGCGGGTAAATCGAAATCCATCGTCCGACGTAGCAAGACAGATGGAGCTCGCATAGAGCGATCCACAGGGATCGGCGTCCCCACCCCCGTAGAAAAGAAAGAAGGTGTCGCCCTCCCTCACGACGAAGGGAGACTGCAGCCATTCCTTTTGATCTGCGGTTACCCCGGGAGAGCACGCCTCGTGCCCGGTCTTGGAGCGCCCGCGATCGTTGAGGCTTTCGCTATGCTCCCTGCTGCGCCGCATTGCGACACCCGTCTCTTTCCAGCTTGGAGCGGTAAGGCTCGCGGATTCCCAGGAATAGAAGATGCGCCCCACCGCCGTGCCCCGAATGCAGGCCCAGCAGCGCCATACTCCGGCAGCGTCGCGCCATATATGATGGTCGACCACCTCTTGCCCTTGAAACGGAGCCGTGGAGACGGCGCCCTGCAGCTCGCCAAGGCTCTTCGGATTTCCTGCGACAAGCCAGGGTTCCCCCGCGAGAACCGGTTTCAGTTTTCTCTTTCTCCGCCAATTCTTCATATCATCCATTCCCGTGCGATCACCGTCGCTCCGTCGGCAAGATGCTGCGCCGCTCTTTCTGCGCTCGATTCGCTCACCCGATCTCGATTACGAGGGATTCTCCCGCTTGCAGCACGGCCTCAACATCCAGGGTCAGGCGGTCTCCTTGCTGTGAAAAGCCAATCGCGCTCCCCCGAACCTTGACGGCGGCGGCTTTCGCGGCTCCCAAATAGTCCGACCCGAAGCTCCCGATTCGCATTTCTCCGCCATCGATCGCGAGCACGAGCCCTTCATGCTTCCGAGCGCGGAAGGTCCCCCAACCCGAGCCCAACGACCAAAAACAGGAGAAGTCTTCTCGATTGATCTTGGGACGAAAGCCGAGATACCGGATGCGCGCATCATGCTCAAACCCGCTCAGTGCCAGAAGCAGTGCGTAGGAAGCGAGCGAACGAGCGTAATTGCTGCCGCACTCTATCTCGTTCCAGGGATTGCGCCGCTCTCCGTCATACCGTTCCCGCACCGCGCGTACCACCTCGAGTCCCTCCGCGATGTACCCTTCGTAAATAAGATGGCACGCCGCTTGATATTCAAATCCGTTCATGCACTCATCGGCATAGGGAACAGGGACGAGCGGCGCGTTTCCCCGAGGCCAGGTGCAGATCACCAGCCCCTTCTCGTCGTTCAAGGCGTAAATGCGGTCGGCGTTCGCATGCTCCTGCATCGAGATGAAGTTGTGATTGTAGACTGCACGAATGGCGGACTTTATCTTCCGCTCGTCCATCACGTAACCCAACCCCAGCATATGGGCGTGCCACTGACCGATGACCTGGTCAACATGGCACCCTGTACCTATCTGATACTTGATTTCCCCCAGCTCCGAATCCACAGGAAAGCGGCTGTCCTTGAGATCTATCTTCTGGTGGAAATACTCACCGTTGAATAGATTCGATTCGACCCACTCCCGGCCTTGCAGCGCCAACCTGCGATAGTCCACTGCGGTATCGAGCTCTCCCACCGCCTCCGCCATCTGCGCGGCTGCCAGAAGCGCAGCCAGGTAGAGCCCGGTGATGTAGCTATTCGGACCATACATCTCCACATCGAGGGTATGATGCTGGACGCCTTCCATCACCCCGTCACGGTCCTTGTCCCACCAGTCCTCGTTCGTCGGCTCCCAGGAGTATTCCAGCGACTTTTTGACCTTTGGCCAGATAGCCTTGAGCCACTCCGTGTCTCCCGAGATCCACCACTCGCGATAGGTCTTGAGGATTCCCCCCATTTGACCATCGGCGGCCGCCCGACCGGGAGCCGCCTGCTGGGACTTCTCTTGCAGTGTCCTTTCCGGAGGCAGCAGAGTCCGGAACGCCATCTTCCCGTTTGGATACTGATTGTATCGGTACTCGAGCTCTCTCATCGATCGCGAGAGTTCCGGGAACAGGTAGGGAAAAGCCTGTTCGTAGTTCCAGACATGAGTGCAGGATCCTTCGCAGCATCCCTCGGTTGCATGGCATCCTTCGAAGCCGTAGAGAGTACCATCGGTGAGTCGGACACAGGTCGGGGATTTCATGGTGCCGAGATTGCTTGAAATGGCGTCGAGCACATAGTCCGGCAGCGTCGAGGAGAAGAGACTCTCCTTAAATCTACGCGTTTCCTGGTAGAGTCGATCGAAGTTGGACCACAGGTAGTCTGCGGTCTGCACCGAGCTCTCAAAAAGCGTCGCATAGTAGTTCCTCCAATGCGGCGGTTTCGCTCCTGCCTCCAAGCGACCGGGATTCCAGTAGTTGACGAAGTTCGGGAAGCTCCAGGTCAGTGCAAACTGAAACGTCGCCGTCTCGCCGGGCGCAATGCTTTTGTGAACCGCAAGGAGACAGACGTCCTGGAAGTTGTAGGTGAGGATCTTGCCGCCCGCGCGACCGCCGTCGTAGTCGCGATTGATGAACCGCCCCGGGGTCGTGAAATCCTTCCAGAAAACGGTAAGGTTGTCGAACCATTCCCCCCGATACCAATAGTTTTGGTAGCTCACCTCCTTCTCGCTTGTGGTTATCGAGAGATCACCAAAGTTCGGATCGTCCTCGGCGTAGGCCGCCGAGGAGAGCTTGATTCCCTTTACGCCTTGCCGTTCGAAGTACTTGTTGATGGGCTCCTTTTTGAACGGATTCGTGATGTTGCCGACAACCGTCACTTCGAGCTGTCGGTCCGAGCTGTTTGTTACCTCATACGTGAGGAGCGCCGCCGGAAGCGACGAGTCTCGATCGTTGAGCGGTATGAGGGGACTGAATGCGCGAAGCACGGCCTTTACGGGGACATCCTCATCCTCGAAGCTCACATCGGCAAACGGGAATTGCCCAACGAACTCGCTCCGCTTGAAGTGCGGGAACCCTGCTCCGGTCTCGCGGGCCACTCCGAAGCCGAAGCCCCGGTACTTCTCTTCGCCTGCTCCCGAATAGGGGCTGCCAAGCTCGCCGTTGAGAAGCTTCGCCAGGATCACCTCGCCCCGGTGCTCTGCCCTTACGGCAAAGAACGAAAATCCATTGTAGCTGTTCTTGTTCGGACGATTGAAGATCTCCCAATCGACCAGGCGCCCCGTACCCGAGAGCCCGATGCTGCCGGCGCCAATTCCTCCGAGCGGAAAAGAGATCGAACGGGCACGATCGCCCGTGTACGCGAAATGAGTTGCTGTTTCGTTCTTCACATCAGAATGTCGTAGCACCTTTTCACCTCCAGACTGGCTCTCAATTCCGGTGGTCGGGCAAGCCCCGGACGGAAATCTCAGGATTATCGCGCTCCCCGCTTGCACACCTGAGCCCTCTGTTTCAACTGTCCATTATTGCGTGTCCAGCCAGGGTAGCGGGTCGCATTCCCGCGGCACGCCTCCTCGCGACACACTTGATCGAGGCAGGCGTTTGTTATCCCTTGATCCCTGTCATCACGATTCCCTCGACTATGTAGCGCTGAGCGAACAGGAAGACGACAAATATCGGCAAGATCGCGATCGCGGCCCCTGCCATGACCTCGGTTGCGTCGCCTCCCGAATTCATGCTCCGAAGGAGGAGAATGAAGAGGGGAAGCGTTTTCTTCGACTGGGAGTCGAGGAAGATCAGAGGCCGGAGAAGCTCGTTCCAGAAATAGAGAAAGGTGAAGACGGCGAGTGCCGAAAGGGCTGCGGCCGACAAGGGTAAGAAGATCCTCGAGAAGATGGTGAAGTTGCCGGCCCCGTCGATCTTTGCCGATTCTGACAGCTCGCGGGGAACCGTCAGAAAGAACTGCCGAAGAAAGAACACTCCGAAGGCGCTGGACAATGCGGGAAGAATCAGAGATCCCCTCGTGTTGAGCAGGTGCAGCCATTTCATCAAGATGAAGACTGGCACGATTGTAACTTGGAGCGGTATCATGAGCGACGAGATTATCAACGCAAAGAGCACCTTCTGCCCCGGAAAGACCAATCGTGCGAAGGCATACGCGGCCATCGAGCAGAAAACCAACTGCCCCACCGTAATTGAGACCGAAATCTCTACGCTGTTCAGGAAGTATTGGAACACGTTCTGCACCGTAAGCACATAGCGGTAGTGCTCCCAGTTGAAGGGGTGCGGAATCCATTTCGGCGGCAGCGAGTAGGCTGCCTTCACGCTGCTCAGCGAGGTGCTGATCATCCAAAGGAATGGGATGAGGATGATAAGCATGAGCAGGACTGCGCCAACATAGCGCATCGCTTTCCCGACCTTCAGATGGGCCCGATTATCCGGTTTCATTCAATCATCCGTAGTAGACCCAGCGTCTCTGTCCTAAGAATTGCCCAATGCTACCAAGTAGAATGACGACAAAAAGGGTCATCGCGACTGCCGAAGCCTTGCCCAGATCGAAGTTCTGGAAGGCATCCTGATAGATCAGCATGACAACCGTCCTCGTCGAATCGCCCGGAGCTCCGTCGGTAAGGACGTACGGCGAGTCGAACAGCTGTACGCTGTTTATGAAGCCTATTACCAGCAAAAAGAAGGTCGTCGGGGATAACATGGGCAGCGTAATTCGTCTCAATTTGTAGAACGACGAGGCCCCGTCGAGCTCGGCGGCCTCATAAAGGTAAGCGGGAATGTTCTGGAGCCCCGCCAGAAACACCAGCGTATAGAACCCGAAATTCTTCCAGACATCGAAAATGACGACGGAAGCTTTCGCCCAGTACGGGTTGCTCAGCCAAGGCACCGGCTGCAACCCGAGCACTCCCAGGTAGTAGTTCACGATACCCAAGTTCGTGTTGAGCAGGAAGGCCCAGATTCCAGCCACAATCGCCGTCGAGGTCACGAGGGGCAAGAAATAGCCCACGCGAAGCACATACTGCATCGGCCTCTTGAACTCGTAGTTGAGCAGCATGGCCAGCAGTAGGCCGACCAGCAAGAACAGGATGATTTCCGCAGCGACGAAGAGCAAGGTGTTGCCATAGATATGATAGAAGCGGGCCGAGCTCTGCCCGGTAAAGAGACTCGCGAAGTGGTGGAAGCCGACGAAAGTTTGTCGCGAAAAGCTCAGCAGGTTCCACCGGTAGAAGCTGATGACCAAAGAGGAGACAAGCGGACCGAACACAAACACGAGGAAGATGAACAGGGTTGGAGCGAGGAAGAGGTAGGCGTCGATCCAGTCTCGATGCTTTGAGGTAAGCTTCCCGGCCCTCCCTCGCTCTTCAACGCTTTTTCCGACCAGTCCGGCACTCCGATGGTTCACCTTGTCTTTCCGCTCCCTTGTCTCACGCAGGCTATGCCGCTGATCGGAATCCCCGGGGACGCCCGTCGATACGTCGAACGACGCCCCCAGGGGAACTTCAAGAAACGAGACTGAGCAACTAATCCTTGGCGGCCAAGATTGAGTTGATCTCCTGGTTCGCTTCGAGGAGGCCCTGCTTCACCCCCACGGTATTGGCCTGGAGGATTTCGCTCAAGTACCGAGCAATGACCTCAGCAAGCTTCGGATACTGGGGAGGAGCGGGCTCAACCTCGGAGTCCTTCAGCGCATCGGTGAAAACAAGGTAGTGGTCGGGAATGAGATTGGAGATGGCCCCCCCGGTTAGAAGAGAGGTCCGCGCGGGGAGGTTGCTTATAGGAGTCTTCTCGCTGCCGACAAGCTTCCCCATAACATCCTTGGAGGTCATGTACTTCACCAGCTTCCACGCGTTTTCCTTGTTCGAGGTCGACCGCAGGATGGAGAATCCGTCTACCCCGAAGAGCGTAGTCTGGGTCCGCCAACGGGGCCAGAGCTGGATGTCGCCGTCCTTGAAGTGCTCGGGGATGAAGGTGAGAAGTGGCCATCGGCCCGCGCCGAACATGGCGACCTTCCCGGCGACAAAGGCGTCGATCGGATCAAATCCGGGCGCTCCAGGAATCGGGGAAACCTTGTACTTGTAGATCAGGTCGTGCATGAATTGTACGGCCTCGATGACCTTGGGGTCGTCAAGGTTGCCCTTCGTCATATTGTCTTTGTAGAGGCTCGTCCCGTTCGCGAACAGCCACGGGAGAATCCCAGTGAAGTAGCCGTCGTCGACGGCAAAACCGTACTGCGTGGTCTTTCCGTTCTCGCTGACCGTGAGTTTCTGCGCGGTCTTGAGGAAATCCTCAACAGTCCAGTCGGACGCTGGACGGGGGATACCAGCCTTCTTGAAAAGGGCCGTGTTGTACCACATGACCATGTCATTGAAGCTGTAGGGGAGCTCCCAGAGCTTGCCGTCGATTCGGAAGCTGTTGAGCAACGAAGGGGGAACATCACTCAAGTACTCCTGCATGTCGGCTTTGTCCCGGCTCAAAAGACTGTCGACGGGATAGGAAAGATGATTCGTCGCCAGGAGTCTGATTCCCTCGGTCGCCACCCACATGACGTCCGGATTCTCACCGCCGGCGATCATCGTCGCCACCTTCTGGATGTACTGCGCCCAGCCCTGGGCGTCGACACCAACATAGTCTAGCTTGATGTTGGGATTCTCCTTCTCAAAATCAGCGAGGGTCGACTGCCAACCTTGAAGCGCACCCGGAGAGGTGATCCAGAACACAAACTTCAGCGTCGAGGACGACCCCGCGGCTGTCTTCTCCTTGCTGCCCCCCGCAAAGGCGAGACTTGTTCCCGCGAGCGCCAGGACGCACAGTAGGGATATGAACCTCTTCACGACCTTGATCCTCCTAATTCTCACGACGTCGACGGCCATCTGCCGCCGCGACGTAATCGTTAACGTACACGATACTAACATTCGATTCTGGGAGCTGTCAACGTTTCTTGCAGACTCGGAGACCTTTTTTTGATAACCTTACTCAGTATTAGTGCCTCGACGAGCTCCGATGACAGGGTAATCTATTCAGTATCTCTATTATAACTACTGCGTAGCACGCTCCGGGGGCGAATTGACGCCGTTGCGCACAGACCTTAACCGTGAATCCCAGCAACCTGAATTGACGTTAGCGGGATTTCCATCAATACTGTTATCGTACACGAGGAAGACGTCGGCTTAATACCCCTCCTGGCCGATCCAGGCGCCGGCGTGAAGGGGACGGAGCGGCAAGAGAGAATGCACGTGAGGGTTACGTCGAAGGAGCTGGCGCGGATCTGCGGGGTTTCCATCGGGACGGTCGATAGGGCGCTCAATGACCGGCCGGGGATCAGTCCGAAGACGAAAGACAAGATACTGCGCGTCAGCCGTGAAATCGGATACCGACCGCACTTGATTGCGCGAAGCTTGAAGACCGGACGAACCATGACCCTCGGGATCGTCGTTTTCGATCTCGACAACCAATACTTCTCGCAGCTTATCGATGCTCTCGAGAAGCGTCTTCGGACGTCCGGTTACTTTCTTCATCTCACTCTTTCCGACCACGATCAGGAAAGGGAGATCGCGTGCCTCGAGCACCTCGCCAGCCTCCGCGTCGACGGGATTTTTCTAGTCGCAACCAACGCGGGTACCCAATTCTCCCGTTTTCTCAAGAGTCTCAACGTCCCGATCGTTACCCTTGGAAATCGAGTCTCAAAGACTATACCGTTCGTGGGCATCGACGACCGGGCGGCCCTCGAGGAAGTGGTTGACTACGTGGTGGCGCAAGGGTACCGCGAGGTCGTCTACTACAGCCCACCGCTCTCTTATCACGGAAGGGAGAATATCTACGCCGTTGCCGAGCGTCTGGCCGGCTACAAGGACAGCATCGAAAAACACCGCCTGCGGCAGGTAGTCATCAAGGAGAAGAACGATTTCCGGCAGCTCGTGGATCTTCTCAGGAGCTCATCCGATCGAACAGCCGTTGTCTGCTCAAGCGATATCTTCGCTCTGCAGACTCTTCGCTTCCTTTCGACCGAGGGATTTCGAGTGCCCGAGGACGTCGGATTGATGGGGTTTGACGATATCGATCTCTTGGAGTACGTCTCGCCTCCGCTGACGACGGTGTCTCAACGGACCGCCAATCTCGTCGATCTCGCTGTAGACCTCATGACAAGGCTGCTGGCAAACGAGTCCTCGGTTCCCTCGGTGACCACGATCAGGGCCGCGATCGTGAAACGACAGTCCATATAGGATATGGAGCAGCCCATGGAGCTTCACATAGTTTCGGGTTTTCTCGGAAGCGGCAAGACGACCGCAATAGCAGCCGCCTGCAATCGGCTTAAAACGATGGGATATCGGACCGCAGCCGTAGCGAATGACCAGGGGAAAACCCTGGTGGACTCCCTGTACTTCTCGTCCGCAGGAGTTCACAGTGCGGCGGTGACGGGCGGATGCTTCTGCTGCCGCTATGACGATCTCTTGGGCGCAATCGAGAGCCTCGTCGACGAGGACCCCCTTGATGTGGTCTTTGCCGAGGCGGTCGGTTCATGCACGGATGTCGTCGCGACGGTGGTAAATCCCCTGCTGCGGGACCTTCATGCATCCAGCCGACCTGCAAGCTACTCCGTCTTCTGCGACATCCAGCAGATCGGCCAATGGTTGTCGGGCGTCGGGCTGCCCTTCAGCGACGAGATCTGCTATATCTTCGAGAAGCAGCTGGAGGAGGCCAGCATGATCGTTATCAACAAGGCCGATCTGCTGCCGTCCGATTCCGCTCAGAGGATCGCAGCCATGGCGCAAGCGCGGTTTCCCGCCAAGCACCTCCTCCTGCAGAGCTCCCTTGCTCCGACCGGCGTCGATAACTGGATCTCCGCTATCCGTTCCGGTCGCCTGCCGGGGCCCGAACCCGTTGCCGTCGACTATGAACGCTACGGCGCGGGAGAGGCGCGGCTTGCCTGGTATAACGGTACGATCACGGCAACTGCCGCTTCGGATCTCGCGGCGGTTACGGAGACCTTTGTGAGTGCACTGTGCGATCGCATCGATGAGCGGGCGTTTCCAATCGGCCACCTGAAGCTGCAGTTGCTCGGATTTCCGCGACCTATCAAACTCAGCTTCACGGCGACCTCCGAAGCAAGGGAGGTAACGATCCCCTCCCCGATCGGGCCCGAGATCGTCATGGTGCTGAACGCCCGCGTCGAGTGTGACGCCGAGGAGCTGCGGGCCATGGTTCAGGCCTCCCTGACCGATGCCGTCGCGGTGCATCCGGACCTGCGGTGGCTGGTCGAGAATGAGGAGTGCTTCCACCCCGCATTCCCGCGGCCGACGCACCGTATCGGGTGAAAGCCTCCGATCGATCTCAGGCTCGACATCGGCGAGCTGCGAGGGAGGACCCGCGAGGTTGCTCGAAGCTAGTCGCTTGCCTTAGGCAGGCCCGGCGGGAGAGTCACATAGTCGTGCGGACCCACGCCCCACTTGGCAAAGAGCCCCAGGTTCACCTCGAGGGCATAGCGAACCGAGTGGTTCGATTGGATCGCCTCGAGCGACTCGGGGGCCATGTGATAGATCTCCCTGATCTCGCCGTCGGACGAGATGTAGGCGATCGAGAGCGGGATGCGCGTATTCTTCATCCAGAAGGAGAGCTGCTCGTCGTAAGGGAAGATGAAGAGCATCCCCCGGTCCTCCGGCATGCTCTTGCGGAACATGAGGCCGCGGGCGCGCTCGGCGGGGGTATCCGCAATCTCGACGGTGAGCGTCTTACCTCCAAGGACGAGCGAGTAGGTCTTCGCCTTCGGGGTGCAGGAGACGAGCAGAAGAAGGGCAAGCGCGCAGGCTCCGGCCCCGTATGACTTTTTGGACATGACGATAGAATCCCTTACCGCTAGAACTGTTTGAGGAACTCCGCGCGAGAGAGGGCGCGCGCCGATTCCTTCATCTTGCCGGCCTCTTTCAGCTTATCGAAAATCTGCCGGTCGATGTACTTTACACTCAAGGGATGCTCGAGGGAAAGACGGTAGGAGCTGGATTCCCAGACCACCTCCTGCGGATTCAGAAAGGTAGGCTCGCCGTACTTTGCCACCAGGGTCGTATACATCGTGAAGAAGTCGATCTCGGCACGGTTCAAGACGAGAATGATCGTATAGAGAAGCTCGTCGTGGAACTGGAAGTAGGCCCGGCTAATGTAGGAAAAGCCCGCACACTCGATGAGGTTGTCGTCGGGTCGCTGGAGCATCGAGACGTCTGGGTCGCCCTTGTAGTCGAAGTAGGTATCGGTCTTGAGCGCCGTTTTTGCCGCGTCGAGACTCATGCCGAGTCGAAGCTCCCTGAAGCCGCCGGGAACGGGCTCTGGTCCCGCAGCAAAAAGGGGAAGGGCGGCGAGGAAAGCAAGAAGGGACGCACAGAGCGTCATGGCGAACGGTCGAAGGGTCACACCCATCCTATCGGTAGCCGTCGTTGATTTTTTACCGTTTTCCACTATACTACTCGCCGGGACGGAATCCAACGGCAATGATGAGATCTGCCCGGCTCAAGCGAGCCGCTCTCCTCGCGGTGGCGGCGGCCCTCCTTGTCTCGTGCGCGACGACAAAGGGATCGCTCTTCAAGTCGGTTGCCGCGTCGGAGGGCGCAGCCCAGCCTTCGCGCGCGCCTGCGCAGTCGGGACCGACGATTGTTCCCTCCACCCCTCCGCCGGGCCCGGCGCAGCCGATCGGACAAGCCACCACGACCTCGCAGACGCCGCAGGCTGCGGGCCAGAGCCAGCCCGGGCTCAAGATCGACTCCCAACCGGAAGGGGCCCACGTCTACGTGAACGACCGCTACATCGGGGATACCCCTCTTTTCTACACCGGCTTTGGAGCGGGAACCGTCAGGCTCACCCTTGAGCGGACCGGTTTCTACCGCAGCGATCAATGGATCAACCTCGACCCGGCAAGCTACGCAACCATCAGCGTCCAGCTTCAGGCGATCACCGGCTATCTCAGGCTCTCCGTGGCTCCGCCGGCCGCCGAGCCGCGTGTGACGGTGGATACCCAGGTCATCCAGCCCGGTGTCACCCAGCTTCCGATCGGCCCGCACGTCCTCACCGTCTCCGCCTTCGGCTACGAGGATTATCAAACGCCGATCGACATTGAGCCGCACGCAACCGTCTCGCTCGCGGTTCAGCTTGTCCCCGCCACCTTTAGGCTTTTCGACCTTTCCCTCTCGCGCCCGATTCTCAACCCGGCGAATCCGGGACAGCTGGGCGAGGTCGAGATCAGCTTCAAGGTAAGCGCCCCCGGAACGGGAAACGTGACCATCACCTCGGGAGGCGGGCAAGTCGTCTTTCGCAAAGAGCTTCCCCCATTCCGCAAGCGCGAGCAGCTTGTGGTCTGGGACGGACGGGCGGCCGACGGCTCGCCCTTGCCGGACGGACTCTATCGAATCGTGGCCGAAGGAAGTGGGAAAGCGGCAGCCGCGGCTGAAGCGCTTTCGGCATCGGCTTCGACCGCGGCCGGGGGGGCGGGAAGCGGTTCGACCGCGGCATCGCCCGCCCCGGCGACGATCGTCACAAGCAGCATGGAGACGAGCCTCCGGATCTCGAGCGCAGCAATCATCGCGCCTCGCAGCCTCTTCTCGGGGACCTCCGGCCTGCTGTTCGCTGCGACCCCCGAGGTGCTTCCTCTTGGAAGCTTTGAGGTCGAGGCGCTGGGGCTCGCCCACGTCGAAAGCATTGGGGCCCTTGTCCCGCTCCAGCTCGGCGTTCGATTCACCCCCGTTTCAGGGCTCGAGATCGATGCCCAGGGAACTGCCGAGATTGGCAATCCGGCAGTGACCCCCTACGCGGTCGGAGCCGCTGGAAAGCTCAGCATCCTGCCGATCGGCCCGGAAGGCGGTTTTGGCGTCGCAGCTACCGCCAAGGCTACCTACCTCGCCGGCACCACCGCCGACATTCTCACGAACTTCACCGGCCTGTCGCTCGGGGTGCCGCTTGCGTACCGCATTGGCCCGCTCGCGCTCGTCCTCGATCCCGAGCTGATCCTCTCTCCCTTCCAGGTGAGCTACCAGGGGAGCCTCGAATCCTCGTCATCGACGGGCTCATCGAGCGGGCAGCCCGCCCTTTCGTCTTGGGGCTACGGCCGCTTGGGGCTGATGCTCGATTTCGGCTCGATCATGAGCGGGCTTTCGGCCTCGATCCGGACCCTCCCCTTCTCGGACGGGCTCGGGCTCGACCCTGTTCCTCTCGAAGCCGGCTGGGAGCTGCACTGGCTTCTTCCGAACAGCAATCTCGTCGTCACCGCGGCCGCCGCGGGAGAGTTCAGCCCGTCGCTGGGGTACTACCTTATGGCCGGAGCGGGGATCGGGCTTCTCCATTAGGGGCAGACCGATGATTCCGGCGAGCGACCGCCTTCTTAGGCTCCTCCGCTCCCTTTCGCCCGTTGAGGCGGAGAACCGCCTCATGCGTGTCTCCGATCGGGAGATCGCGCTTTCCATGCGCTTCCTGAGCCAGTGCGACCGGGCGTATCTCTTCTCGCTTGTGGCGGCGCCGAAGCGGCGGCGCATCCAAGATGAGCTTGCCCTTCACAAGCGCCTCGTCATACGCCCCGACCAGTACCAGAGAACGATCGACCACCTCGTCGAGCTGCTCGGCCAGGAGCGCTACAGCGGCAGCATCCGCAGCTATCTCCGCCCCCTGCGAGATGGGCGGCGGAAGCGGTAGCCGGCAGCTGCCCGCCCGGGCTCAGCGCTTCACGCCGATGCGGCCGGTGTAGTCGATGCGATTGAGCAGAATGTGACGACCACCAGCAGAAGAGAAGTACTCGTCGACCGCGCGACGCGCTCCCTCGAAGTGGCCGTAGTCGTCGATGATGAGAACCCCTCCCGGAACGAGGAGAGGGTAGAGAGCGGAAAGCTCCCCTGCGGTCGACTCGTACCAGTCAGTGTCGAGGCGCAGGAGCGCGATATGCTCGGGCCGGGTGACCGAAAGGGTTTCGAGGACATCCCCCTCGACGAGAACCGTCTCCGCTTCCGGCCAGCCTGCGGAGCGCATATTGGCGGCCACCTGATCGCGTCCGACCGCCCACCAGGTGAAATTGGTGGCCTCGCCGCGGCGATCGGCCTCCCAGCGCTCGCGCACTCCCCTTCCGCTCCACGCGATCCTGTCCGCGTCGGTAGGCTCGGTCGGCCCGGCGAAGGTGTCGTACAGCCAGATGCGCCGGCCTGACGGGCCCGGGCTTCGCTTCGCAGCGGCGGCATCGTGTGCCTCGGGGCTCGCCATTCCTCGGGGGCCGCTCCCGGCGGCACCCGCCTCCCGGGCGCAGGCGAGGAGCGTTTTTGCCGCGAGCATGCAGGAGCCGCCCCGCCACACGCCGCACTCCACGATATCGCCCGCAAGGTGGGACTCGCAGAGGTAGCGCACCGCCTGGTAGAGCGCGTAGCCGCGCTCGAGGGAGGTCATGGTATAGCGGCGCACCTCCTCCCACAGCGAGAGAAACTCCGCCGGGATGTCGATGCGGTGCTGATCGGGGGTGGTGACTCCGAAGCCCTTCGCTTCGAGCCGTTCGATAAGCGGGCGCTCCTCCTCGAACATGCTACCCCCTCCTCTTTGCCTCAAGAAGGGCATTGAACTCTTCCTCGGAGACTATTGTGACTCCGAGCGCGCGGGCCTTCGCGAGCTTGCTTCCGCCGCCGGGGCCGGCGAGGAGGTGGGTCGTCTTGCTGCTGACGGAGGTGACCACGTTTCCTCCCCGTCGCTTCACCTCCTCCATCGCCCGCTCGCGAGGCTTCCAACGCTCGAAGCTTCCGGTCACGCACCACGACTGGCCGGCGAAGGTCTGCTCTTCTGCCGGAAGGGCTTCCCTCGCCTCTTCGACGAAGCTGAGCCCCGCCTCCCGCAGCCGATCGATCTGCCGCCGCACCTCAGGCCGGGAAAGCTCGCTCACGATGGTGGAAGCTGTCTTCTCGCCGATCCCGGGGATGGCGAGGAGTGCTGCGATTTCCTTGCGATCGGCAAGCGCAAGCAGCTCGTCGACCGAGCGGTAGCCCGCCTCGATGAGGAGCTCGGCGACCTTTTGACCCAGCTCGGGAATGCCGAGGGATTGGAGCACGATCCGATAGGGTTGAGCCTTGCTCTTCGCCACCCCGGCCTTGATGAGCGCGATCTTCTTCTCGCCGAAGCCGGGAAGCTCGGCGAGCCTGTCGTAGTCGCAGGAATAGATGTCGGCCGGCTCGCGAAGCATCCCCTTTTCTATCAACAGGTCGATGGTCTCAGGACCGAGGTTGTCGATATCCATCTGTCCGCGAGCGGTGAAGAAAACGAGCCTCCCGCGCACCTGCGAGGGGCACTCCCGATTGGGACAGAAATGGTGGGCCCCGACGAGGACGAGCGGCGTCCCGCAATCGGGGCAGGCTTCGGGCATCCTCCAGGTGGTGTTCTCCTCGTTCTTCTCGATGACTCGCTCGACCGCCGGGATGACGTCACCTCGGCGCGATACGGCGACGGTGTCGCCGACGGCAAGCTCGAGCATGTCCACGTAATCCTGGTTGTGGAGGGTGACGTTCGAGATGGTGGAGCCCCCTATCGAGACCGGCTTCACGCGGGCGACCGGAGTGATCCTGCCGGTGCGGCCCACCTGGACGTCGATCCCCTGCACCACGGTCACTCCTTCGGGAGCCTCGAACTTGTAGGCGATCGCCCACCGGGGATGGTGGCCCGTGTAGCCGAGAAGCTCGCGCGCCGCAAGCTCATCCACCTTCACCACCAGGCCGTCGATCTCATAGGAGAGGCTGCGCCGCTCTTCGCTTCGCCGCTTCAGGTAGTCCGCCATCGCATCGAGCTCTCCCACCGTCCAGGAGGGATGCTCCGCTCGCACGGCTCCCGCAAGACGCTCAGGGTCAGGTCCGCTTGCGAAGAACCCGAGCTGCTTGCTCACGCGAAAGCCGAGTCTCTCGAGCTCGGTGAGCACCTCGACGTGCGAGCGAGGCGGCCGATCGCTCCCCGCGCCGAAGAAGCCCTCATAGGCAAAGATGTTGAGGGGGATCTTCGCGACATCGGAGCTCTTCACCCGCCGTAGGGAGCCCGATGCGAGATTGCGCGGATTGGCATAGGGCACCTCGAGGCTCGCATTTATCTCCTGGAAGCGCTCGAGGGGGAGGTAGATCTCTCCTCGAACCGCGACGGTGACCGGCCGCGAAAGCCGCAAGGGGATGGAGCGGATCGTTCGCACGTTCTCGGTAATGTCGTTGCCGCGAACGCCGTTGCCGCGCGTCACTCCGCGCACGAGGAGTCCCCCCTCGTAGTACAGCACGATCGAGGCTCCATCGATCTTCTCCTCGACGATGAAGGCGAGATCCCGCTCCAGGCTCGTGCTCGTCTTCCGAGCCCAGCTCAAGATGTCGTCGAAGGAGTAGGCCTTGTCGAGGCTCAACACCGGAATGGTGTGCTCGACCTCGGGAAGCTCGGAGGAGAGGTCGGACCCCACCCGCCTCGTCGGCGAGTCCGATCTGACGAGACCAGGGAACTCCCCCTCAAGCGCGACGAGCCGATCGAAAAGGCCGTCGTACTCCCGATCGGAAACGCTCGGAGCATTGAGGATGTAGTATTCGTGCTCGAACCGCCTGAGGAGCTCCGAAAGGCGCTCGATCTCCTGCGCCGCCTCTCGCCGATTCATCCCTCCTCCCGGCCCTCCAGGCGTTAGGGCTACTCGACCTTTCGCAGGAAGGCATCGCGGTATCCGCGATCGATGAAGTGGTAGAGGACCGACCCGCCCTCGTCGGAATTGAGGGGACCGACCAACACCTTGTACAGCTCTCGCGTACCCTTGCGGGCAGCATATACCGAGACCGGGTAGAGCGGCGAGAGGGAGCTTGCCATATTCAGCGCGCTTCCGGATTCCACGAAGACGCCCAGCTGCACGTAATACTTGTCAGCGACCAGCGAGCTCTCCGTGCGGATCCCGCCTGCCGCTCCTACGATTGCGGCGCCCTCCGGCTGCGGGGCGGCTGCCCGGGGCGCCGCCGCGGGCGGAGCCTGCGGTGCAGCCTCGGGAGAAGCCGCTGCTAGCGCCGCCGCGCCCGGCGCAGCGAGGCTCGGCACGGGGAGGCTTCCCTTCAGGGCGAACTCGCTGCCACTCTCGGGAGGAGTGGGCTCGGCCATCGCCATTACCTGCGGGCTGCTTCCGGCCGGAACCGGGGGAACGGCGGAGGGAGGTACCGCGGCCAATCCTCCGCCCGCAGGAGGCGAGAGCGTCGGTAGCTCCGATGCGATCGGAGCGCTCTGGGCGGACGGTGCCGGCGGGGTGACGGGTACCAGCCGCGGGGCGGCCTCCGCCGGCGGCTTGCTCCCGGAGAGCTCCGCCACCTGCGGCGATGGGACGACCACTGCGGGCTCGGGAAGGTTCTGGACCGAAGGCGCCTGGTTGCTCACCGGCGGGGTAGCGCCCGGCTGGAGGGCCACGACGGTGGGGGTCCCGCTTGGCTGGGCGGGAACCTGGGGGGCGGCCGCGGCCGCGACGGGGGCCGCGGCGGCAGCCTTCGCTGCGGCAGCGGCCGGAGGCGTCAGCTCCGCTACCTGCGGGGCGACGCCCTCTCCCGGGCGGGGAGCTGCGGCGCCGGCCGGAGCACCCGCCGCCGCTTTCGCGGGGGTAGCCGGCGAGGAGGGGGCTGCCGCCTTTTCCTTGGTCGTGAGATACTGATTCAGGAAGGCCAGGCGCTCGGGATTGGTGACCCCTGCCGCCGGATAGATGTCGGAATCGGGGCTGTAGGGGAGATCACCGGGGCCGTTTGAGGCCGCCGGCTGCTTCGCGAGGGTGACTCGCACATGGGCCGTGGTGCCCGGGGCGACTCCAAGCGCGTCGCCGGCGTCCTTGGAAAGGAGGAGAAGAAGACCGCTTTCGGCGGTGCGGTCGATGATGAGCACGGTAGCCTGTTTGCCCGAGTCGAGATCCTGCACGCTCACGAGGGTGTTCTGCGGGAAGGAGTTCGACGCCCCGTAGAATCCGGTGGAGGGAAACACGCCGTAAGCGCTGACCGCCGTATTACCCTCCCAAACCTCCTGCGCAAAAAGGGCGCTCGCGCACGCGAAGGCAAGACAGAGAGCAAAGATCCGCTTCATACGACTCTTCTCCTGCGGAGGGCCTGATCAGCCGGCGCCTACAACGAGGAGGGAACCTGCCATCCCTTCATCGCGTCGCGGGCGATCTCCTCGCCGAGCGCAAAACAGAGATCGTAGGGCTTCTTGGTTTCAAGATCGTGCTTGGAGATCGACGGCGTCACATCGCCCTCGGAAAACGTCTGCCCCGTGGCGAGCTTGGTGAACTTATAGTGGATCGAGGTCGGGACCGGGGCCGGATAGGGTTCCTGGGGGAACACCAGCGTGATCTCAAGAAGCCACCGTGCGCCACCCTCCTTCGCTGCGCCTACCGCCCACGACTCGGGTCTCGGAGCGAGGGAGTCGGATACCGCGGTCTTCTGCGGCAGCCCAGTGTCGAAGATGATGTTCCCGGAGTCGAAGAAAAGGGTCATGACCCCGTCCTCAATGGCGACATACCTGTCGACATTCTTCTCCTGCGAATCGCCGCGCAGCTGCATCTGTGTATAAAGCATGACGGTCTCGGCGTGAGCAAGTTGGGGAAGAAGGACGAGGATCCCCCCTGCGATCGCGGCAACGAAAGCTCTTTTCATGTGACCACCCTTCGTACTCGAACAATCGACCCGTTGTAGGGGTCGTTCCTCTTCCGATATTATCGGACGGCAGGCGCTCTTCCATAAGGGGTTCTCGGAAGCGCAATCCGGTCCGGGCGGGCGCCCATTCTCCCTGTTGAAGCGGCCCCCGTTCCGTGGTACGTTGCCCTACACATGAACTACTTTGTCATCCAGGTGATGACGGGAAGCGAGGAGCGCTACCTGAAGCTCGCAGAGAGGGCTCTCGAGGCAGGAGGCGCTTCCTGGATGCAGGCTCCTGACCTTGCAGGAGCGCCCTACCCCGCGCCGGATCCGCCGGAGGCAGGACGGCTGCTCTGGCCGCGCCGGCGGCTTACGATCATCAAGCGGGGCATCCGAAAGCAGGTGCTCGCCCCGATCTTTCCCGGCTACCTCTTTTACGAGACCGAGGCGATTTCGGCCGGCGTCTTTCATCTCCTGAAGCACCCCTCCGGTTTCGTCAAATTTCTCAAAGACAACCACAATATCCGGCCCCTTGCGGGTGAAGACCGTGAGCTGCTGCTGCACTTCATCTCCTTCGGCGAGATCGTCGACAGGTCGAAGGCTTACCTCGACGCCAACCGGCGCGTCCGCGTCGCAAGCGGCCCTTTGAAAGGGCTTGAAGGACGGATCGTGAAGGTCGATAAGAGAAAGGGGAGGGCCAAGGTTCGCCTTTCTCTCTATGAGAACTCGTTTCTCATCGACTTTGGATTCGACCTGCTATCGACGGCGGAGAAGAATGAAGAAGGCACAGCGTGACGGGATCTACATTGTCGGCGCCGGTTTCGCGGGGCGATCGATCGCTCGAGAGGTGCGCGAGAAGGGGATCCTCGGCCGAGTGGTCGCCTTTCTCGACGACGATCCCGCGAAGATCGGAACCCAGCTCGACGGACTGCCAGTTCTCGGACCGATCGAGCGGGTCGACTGCTTTCTTGCCGAAAGGCCCGCGAGTGAGGCTCTCATCGCCCTTCCCTCCACCTCCCGCGACCGGCTCAAAGAGATCTACTGCGCCCTTTCGCGCGCAGACTTCGCGCGCATCCGGATCCTGCCCGACGTAAGCCAGATCGTCGACGGCGACGCCCACCTCATCCAGACCAGAGAGTTTGATGCGGACGATCTCCTCGCCCGCAGCCCTGTTGCGATAAACCTGAAGGAGAGCCTGGATTACCTTCGCGGCAAGCGCGTCCTCATTACGGGTGCCGGAGGGAGCATCGGAAGCGAGCTCGCGCGACAGCTCCTGCACGGCGGGGCGGAGCGCCTGTACCTCTTCGATCACGAAGAAAACAGCATCTACGAGATCGACAAGGAGCTGAAACTTCTTCAAACGGAGGGGGTCGGAGAGCGGGCCACGGTCGTCCCAGTCTTGGGCGATCTCCAGGACCGCGACTACGTCCGCTTCATCATGCGGCGCCTTCGTGCCGACGTGGTTTTCCACTGCGCCGCTCACAAGCACGTTCCCATGTGCGAGCATAATCCCGTCGAGACGATAAAGAACAACACCTTCGGGACCAAGAACCTCGTCGACGCGGCAATCGAGACCGCAACCCCGCGCTTCGTCTTTGTCTCCACCGACAAGGCAGTGCGCCCGAGCTCGGTCTACGGCGCATCGAAGATGCTCGCCGAGGAGATCGTCCTGCGCAAGCGTCCGGGACGCGCCGATTTCATGGTGGTACGCTTTGGAAACGTCCTCGGCTCGCGCGGAAGCATCGTCCCGCTCTTCAAGAAACAGATCCTGAACGGGGGGCCCGTCACCATCACTCACCCCGAGGTGAGCCGCTTCTTCATGACCATCCCGGAGGCATCCTCGCTCGTGCTCAAGGCAGGCGGGGTCGGCAAGGGGGGCGACCTCTACATCCTCGACATGGGCGAGCCCATCCTCATTCGGGAGCTCGCCGAGACGATGATCCGCTTCTTCGGCTTTGTGCCGGAGCGCGAGATACCGCTTCGCTACGTCGGCCTTCGGCCCGGCGAGAAGCTGCACGAGACTCTCTGGGACTCCGACGAGCAGCCCGTACCCACCGGCTTCCCCCGCATCAACCGCCTTCCGCGCGAAGAGCGCTTCAACGGCTCCTTCGACCGGTTCCTCTCCGCGCTGCACGCGGTCTGCTTCTTCGATCCCGAGCGGCCCGAGTCCTATCGAAACCGCCGCGAGCTGCGAAGGATCCTTCATGCCTACATCCCGTCCGTCAACCACGTCGACGATGAGCCCGAGTACTAACATTCCCTTCGCGCTTCCCTCGGTCGGAGCCGAGGAGGAGGCAGGAGTGATCGAGGTCTTGCGCTCGGGATGGCTCACCACCGGCGAGGTGACGCGGGCGTTCGAGGCGGAGTTCGCCGCCGCCGTCGGCTCCCGCCATGCTCTCGCCGTGAGCTCTGCGACCGCCGGGCTGCACCTCTCGCTCGAGGCACTCGGGGTCCGCGCGGGGGACCTTGTGATCACCTCCCCCTACACCTTCACCGCAACGGCCGAGGTCACCCGCTACCTAGGAGCTCATCCCTTTTTTGTAGACATCGACCCGGATACGATGAACATCGATCCGGCGGGCATCGAAGAGGCGCTCCACCGCAGGCGGCATGACAAGCGGCGCCCGGGGCGAGGGCGCGTCGCGGCGCTTCTCCCGGTCCACATCGGCGGACTTCCCTGCGATATGGCAGCAATCCTCGGTGTTGCCGAAGGAAGCGGCCTTCCGGTGGTCGAGGACGCGGCTCACGCCTTTCCGGTTCGCGCCGCCGGCCTAGGCGGCGCGCTCCGCTTCGTGGGCACCCTCGGCCGGGCAGGGGTCTACTCCTTCTACGCCACCAAGACCATCACCACCGGCGAGGGAGGGATGGTCGTCACCGACGATGAGGAGGTGGCGAGGCGGGTGGCGCTCATGCGACTGCACGGGATCGACCGTCAGGTGTGGGATCGCTACACCTCCCCGCGCGCCTCTTGGGAATACCAGGTCCTCGAAGCCGGCTACAAGTACAATCTCACCGACCTCGCCTCGGCCATAGGTCGAGCCCAGCTTGCAAAGGCGAACGCGCTCCTCGATCGGCGCCGGGCGATCGCACGTCGTTATCTCTCGGCACTAGCGGACGCCGATTGGTTGCGGCCTCCCGTATCGTCCGGCGAGCACGCCTGGCATCTCTTTACTCTGCGGATCAATCCCGGTAGACTGACCATCGATCGCGACGAGTTCATCAGGAGTCTCATGGAGCACGGGGTCGGTGCAAGCGTCCATTTCATCCCGCTTCACATCATGCCATACTACCGCAAACTTTACGGATTTGGCCCGCAGGACTTCCCGAACGCCCTTCGGGCGTTCCAGACCGAGGTCAGCATTCCGATCTACCCGGCGCTTACCGACGATCAGGTCGAGCGGGTCATCGACACCGTGAAATCGATCGGCGAACGGCACTACCGAGGCGGGTCGGATGGCGCTCCAAGAGGATAGCTTCGTCGGCGACCTCGCCGTGGAGGGAATGCTACACGGATTGGTCCTGCGCGCGACCGTCGATCGCGGCCAGATCCTCTCCATAAGCTATCCAAAGGTCCCCCGGGAGGTAACCCTCTTTTTCCCCGAAGAGATTCCGGGCGAGACGGGTGTGAGCCTCTTCTCCCAAAGACTTCCCCTCTTTGCCGGGCGCACGGTCTCCTTTCGCGCAGAGCCCATCTTGCTCCTGTGCGGGCCGGAAGAGCGGCGCCTCGCCGAGCTGGCCGAAGAGATCGAGATCCGCTATCGCGCGGAGAGCCCCTTCTCGTTCGCTCGACCCGTCGAAACCCAGATCGCGGAGCGCCGCGAGGTAGTGATCGGCGCACCCGACCGCGCCTTCGACGACGCTTTCCAAATCGTCGAGGGGGAGTACACGACCTGCCCGCAGGAGTACCTGGTGAGCGATCCCCCGGGGGCTCTCGTCGCCTTCGAGGATGAGCGCGTCGTAGTATCCTGCCCTACTCAGTGGCCCTACCATGTGCGCAACGTGGTGGCGGCAGTGCTCGGCCTGCCGCGCAAGCAGGTGGAGGTCCGGGTGACGCGCATGAGCCCGCCGAGGGACTCGCGGATTTGGTTCGCCTCGGTGGTCGCGGCCCAGTGCGCCCTGCTCGCATGGAAGACCCGCCGGCCGGTCCGCCTCCTCCTCGGCTGCGAGGAGGCAGCGGCCGTCCAGCCTCGTCGCGCCCCGTCGAGGATACGCTTTCGATCGGCGCTCGACCGCGACGGGAACCCCATCGCACACGACATCGATCTTGCCATCGACTGCGGGGCCGTCCCAATGTTGGGCGAGGAGCTCCTAGAGCGCGCCCTTCTTGCCGCCGCCGGCCCCTACCAGAGCACGGCCTACCGCCTGAGGGCAAGGCTCGTCACGACGAGCGCTCCGCCGATGGATGCCTTCCAGGGTCTCGGGCTCGCCCAAGGCTTCTTCGCAGCGGAGACTCATGCCTCGCGCATCGCGGAGCTCACCCAGACGGACCCCTTCACATGGAAGGAGAGGAATCTCGTAAAGCGCAACGGCCTTCTCGCAGGCGGAGCGATTCCAGCCAACTATCCGCCGACGGGCCTCCTCGCGCGCACCGTGGAGCTTTCCGACTTCACCCGGAAATACGCGGCCTACGAGATGTTGAAAAAACGGCGCGAGACCATCCGCGATCAGGGGAGCCCGCTGCGCGGCATCGGGCTCGCAGTCGCCTACCAGGGAGCCGGCTTCATCACGCGAAGCGACGAGCCGGAGCCGGCAACCGTGGTCGTGAGGCTCGAGGCAAACGGGAGCCTCGACATCATGACCTCCGGCGTCTCCCCGAGCGGAGAGGCGCGCTCGGCCTGGAGCGAGAACGCGGCCCGTATTCTCGGAATCGAGCCAAAGCGGATCTTTGTACGCGCGCCCGACACTTCCGTCGTCCCCAACTCGGGTCCCTCGGCCCTCTCGCGGAACATCACCATCATCGGCGAGCTCGTAGAGCGGGCCTGCGAGACCATCGTCCGAAAGCGCTTCCGGGCTGCGCTGCCCATCGAGGTCAAGAAGAGCCTGACGCTGCCTCGCGCCAACCGATGGAATCCGGAGGAGCACACCGGACTACCCTTCGACCGTCTCTCCTGGGCCGCCGCTGCGGTCGAGACCGAGGTGGATCCGGTCACGCTCGAGACCTCGGTGCGAGGGATATGGACAACCGTTTCGTGCGGAAGGGTGATGATTGAGTCCGCAGCCCGGCGAGTCGTTGAAAACGGGATAGTTCACGCCCTGTGGTGGTGCTCCTCCTCGCACGGCTCCCAGCGCTCGCCTGCGCTCCTCGAGTTCCCCCCGATAGCCATCGAGTTCCTTTCGGCGGGTCAGAAGGGATGGGTCGGTGGGATCGAAGAGCTTGCCGCCTGCGTGGTCCCATCCGCTTATGTCTCGGCGGTTGCCCAGGCCACCAGTCGCTACTTCGACACGCTTCCGATTACTCCGGAGCTCATCCATCGCTACGCGGAGGAGCCGTGAACGTCACCTTCACGCTCAACGGCAAGAGCGTCACCGTCAACACCGAGCCGGACCAGCGCCTGGTCCAGATTCTCCGGGAGGAGCTGCAGCTCGCGGGCACGAAGGCAGGCTGCTACCGGGGCGAATGCGGAAGCTGCTCGGTGCTACTGGGCGGCGAGGTCGTCCCCTCTTGTCTGGTGCCCGCCTTCGCGGTCCGAGGATCCGAGGTCGTGACGATCGAGGGCTTCATGCGCACGCGGGAGTACGCCGAGATCATCCATGCCTTCGAGGAGGCCGGGTACTTCCCCTGCGGTCACTGCTTCGCAGGTCGGGTGCTTGCAATCCATGCCCTTCTTGCGCGTCTCCCATCACCTACCGAGCGGGAGATCCTCGCGGGTCTTTCCGGGATCAGATGCCTATGTGCCGACCTCTCCTCGCTCCTTCGCGCCGTGAACCTTGTCGCCTATTCCCGGACAAGAAAGCCCCACGGCCGGGGAGGAGGCCACCCATGAGCGCGACAGGAACGAGAGCGCGATCTCATGGCTGAATCCCGCGGACCCACGAACGTCTATACCCCCACCTCCTTGGGCGAGCTTCTTTCCCTTTATGACAAGCTTCCTCAGGCCCTGCTCTTCAATGGGGGGACCCATATCCTTCGCGAGCTGCGCGGCATCTACGACAGGCTTCCCGCGAACGTCATCAATATCGCGAGGGTCGAGGACCTCAACCGCATCAACCGCACCGAGCGCCACATCGACATCGGGTCCGCGGTGACGGTGAGCCGCATTCTCGACATCGGCGCCAACGTGCTTCCGCGGTCGCTGCACGACGCCCTCGTCGCCATGCTACCCCCGGGGGTGCGCAACCTTGCAACGCTCGGAGGTAACATCTGCATTCGCGACCGGCGGCGGACCATCTACCCCGTCTATCTCCTCCTCGAGATCCAGCTCGAGCTGCGCCGGCTGGGCGCCACGCGCTGGACTCCCCTGAGCCGCTTTGCCGGACCGGGGCCACGCCTCGATCTCCAGGGCGGAGAGGTCCTGACGAGGATCCGCATCCCCTTCTCAACCTGGGATCGCGAGGTCTACCGAAGGATCGATCAAGAGCTTGAGTCTCCGAGCGACTTCCTCTCCTTCTGCGGCCTCGCGCGCATGGAGAAGAACGTGATAAACGACGTGCGCTTCGCTTTCGGAACTGCGGGGACCATCGTTGTGCGCAGCCGCGAGCTGGAAAACGAGCTCATCGGCCGCCACCTGCCGCTCGGCCGGCGCGAGATGGCCCCGGTCGCGGAGCTTCTCGATGCAACCCTTTCCGGCCTCCGTGACGGGCTTTCCGGGTTTCAGAAGGATCGCATTCGCAGTATCCTGGAATGGTTTCTCGATCAGCTTGCCGAAGAGTGACAGCGATCGCGGCGCCGCTACAGGTGAAAGAGCCGCTTGAGGTTGAAGCGATTTCGCAGGCGATAGTGCAGAAAGAGCATGATCCCGGCAAAGGGCACGAGCGCCTGAAGGACGACGATGGACCAGCTCAAGCCCACCCTTCCCGTGAGATAGCGCTCGATCACCGCATCGGCACCTGCGCAGAAGAGCGCCACGCCGAGACTCACAAAGGCGACCACGTTGAGGCCCCCGAACCGTACGCGGGTTATGACGAAAATCAGGAGGGCGCTGACCACCACGAGTAGGAATAGGAGAGGAAGGCTCAAGCCGAGGAACCAGTCCAGCCCCCCGCCTGCCTCGTCAATTGCAGCAAGAAAGCCGGCCGAGGCGAGGAGGATGCCCGCGGCGACCAACCACGGCCACCTGCGGACATAAAGCAGCAAGGTGCTCACGATCCAGGCGAGCGCCACCGCCGCGGTCGGGTAGAGCGACCAGCCGATGGTTGCATGGGCGTGAAGATCGCTTCCCACAACGACGGCAATGGCAATGGCGCCCAATATGGAGATGACCTCCCAGACGAGCTTTCGCCGCATCCGGGCGCTCATCCGCGGCTTGTCGTCCGATTCGAAGTCCGGGAAACGCTTCTCCGCCGGCTCGGCATCCCCAAGCCGTTGAATTGGCGTGTCGCACAGCGGACAACTTTCGATTCCGCCGTCGACCTCTACACCACACCGTGAGCAGTAAGGCATTAACCGACCTTGCGCCGAACCCTTGGCTCGGCGCTCTAGTTACTCTCTATTCTAACGTGAATCCCGAGTTTTACAAGGGCGGTGAAAAAGCGCCGCTCGACCTCCGCTTCATGCACCATCCGACCGAAGGTGACATAGGTATTCTCTCCGTAGGTGATCACGGCACAGCCGGTCTTGTTCCACTTGCTCGGAGCCGGAATGAACTCGAATCGCTCGATCTGGCGCGAAAGGGGCTCCGGCATTGCGACCACCCCGAGGTTCGTCAGAACTGAGCTCACGAGCGCCTCTCCCTCGGAGAAATAAAGGTAGGGAAATATCAGATTCTTGATGAACAGCGGAACCACCCGCACGAAGGGGTTCCGCTCTCCGCGGATGTTGCGCGCGATCTGTTGGTTGATGAATCGGCCGTCCACGGCGACCTTCATGAAATGATGAAACAAGGTGATGGTTTGCTCGAGGCTGTATCGGCCAAGGCGCATGTCGATTCCGGGCATCACGAAAAGAGAGAAGTTGCGCATGGTTTTCGTGGTGTAGATCTTTCGCAGATTGACGGGAACCTCAAGACGGATGAACTTCCCGGTACGGCGCCGAGCGGCCGGGGGCAGCTCGAGGTAGAGGTCATGGAAGGCCTGCGCAAGGACGGCCGCGAGGAACACGGTGACGGTCACTCCGTGCTCCTTCGCCTTGCCTGCCAGCGCCTCTACCGGCATGATTCCCGTAATGATCCGGTAGACCCCGACTGGCAGAAGGCGATTGGGCAGTCGGAAGGCCCGGCGGTGAGGCTCCGGGCCCGGTATGCTCTTCGTAAAATAACGGCGATAGGCATCCTCGAGCTCGTCGGGATCGGGCGCGCTCTCTTTGCGAAAGATGTCTCCCGTATCGCAAGGGGCGAATCCGAGCAGCGAAAAGTACTCGAGGAGGAGCGCCCGCAGAAAGGCCAGCGCACCGGAGCCGTCCGTGATGATGTGGGAGAACTCGACCGCCACTCGGCGCCCAAAGGCGCGCACCCGGAATAGATAGATCCCGCGCATCCGGTGGGAAGTGCTCATGCACGGCCATCGCGAGTCGGCGACGACGCGCGGGGTTCCCTCCTTCCGCACTAGGTAGTGCCAGAACATCCCCGCCTTCAGCTGCACGAGATAGTAGGGAAAACGCGGCATGATGTTGGCAAGCGCCGTTTGCAGCACGGTCACGTTGACCGGGTGCAGCAAGGTTGCCGAGATCCGAAAGAGCGTGGTGATCCGCGCGGACGCTACCGAGGGGAAGAGGGTCGCGGCATTGTCGAGATGATACCACTCCTGCTGCTGCGCAGGGTCGGAACCAAGGAGCATGGCGATAGCGAAACCTCCGGCCTCCGAAGAGCATAGCAGAGAAGCGACGCGTTCGCTACAATTATCATCCACAGGACCCCATGATGAAGAATAACCGCACCATCGGCTGCTCGGTGATCGATTCCCTTATTCGCAAGGAGGCGGACAACGGTCCACGCTTCCTCATCGCCAACCCCGAGATCTTAGGCGGGCGAAAGGTGGCGGTCTGCATCGGGGACAGCATCACCCGCGGCCAGGTGAGCTGCGACTACGTCGAGATGCTCCAGGCGGAGCTCGGCCGCGACTTCTGCTTCGTCAACGCGGGGATCAACGGCGAGCTCTCCTTCAACGTGCTCGGGCGGCTCGACGAGGTGACCCGCTGCAATCCCGACTACATCACCCTGCTCATCGGCACCAACGACGCGCATGCGATGCTCGACGGCAGGAGCCTTAAGCGCGCTCGGCGCTACATGATGGCGGCCGAAGCGCCTTCGATCGAATGGTTCGAGGGAAACCTCCGCAAGATCGTCTCCCATCTCCAGGAGCACACTGGCGCGAAGATCGCGCTCCTCTCGATTCCCCCCATCGGCGAGGAGCTCGGGGATCTCGCAATGGGCTTAGCCTCGCGCTTCGGACAGGCGGCGAAGGAGACTGCGCGCAGGTGCGGCGTAGCGTACCTGCCGTTGTTCGAAGAGATGATGGCGGTGCTCGGACGAAGGCGCCTGCATCCCGCAAAGCGCAACGACTATACGGATTTCCTCTTGTTGGGAAACATCCTTCATCAGAGGCTCTTTCGCCGGAGCTACGATGCGATCGCAGCGCGTCGACAGTTTGTGTTGCACACCGACCTGCTCCACCTGAGCTGCGCGGGGGCCGAGATCGTCGCGCGCTTGATCAAGTCCTTCCTGCAAGGATCGCCGCTACCTCAGGCATAGGGACGAAATTGATGACGAGCGGCTGCGATCGGTCCGCCTGGGACTGCTGCCACGTCGCGAAGATCCCTTCCTCGACGACCGCAATGTGCACATAGCGGCTCGAGCCGCTTCCCCACGGCGAGACAAAGAGAGGCCCGTAGGTTGAGAGCCGCTCGAGGACGAGCGGCGCCCCGAATGTGGACCGGCCTATTCCCCCGAGCTCCGGTCCCCGACCGAAGGCAAGCCCTCCGATCTCTTCGCACGAATAGCCGCGGGGTCTCGCCACGCCGAGCGGATTGGCCGGGTGGTGCCTGACGCATTCCGCCCCGTCATAGAAGACGAGGGTGCATTCCGGTCCCGCGGCAAAGAGCCCCGTGCGCGGAAGGGTGAAGAAATCGGTGATGCGGCTCTCGGCGACGTCCCAGGTCAGCCCGCGCGGGAAAAGGGTGTAGCTCGGCGCGGAGAAGGAGGCGGCCCCTGCGGGGCGAAGAGCGACCCCGGCGTTCGAGCTGCTCCAGGTGTAGGGGTGGTGACAGAAGACGAGCACCGTATCCCCCGATGCGGTCGAGCGGACGACGGGATCCTTCACATGAAGGGTCGCCGGGTCGCTTCCCCTAAGGAGCGGCTCGGCCCGCGCGCCGGCGAGCCCCTCCACCGTGGCGGCAGTCAGAAGGTCGATCGACCAGACTCCGGTCCCCGGCTTCTGAAAGCGCTCGAATCCCGCGGGATAGGCTTCGCGCTTTTCGGTCGAGACGAAGAGCTCCACGCCGCGCTCGCTTAGGAGAAGGCTTGCTCCCTCGATGGAGACGATGGACTCACCCCCACGCTCGAGATCGCCTCTCGAAAAGGAGAGGAGCTTTTCGAAGCGCCGACCCCGGTCGTTCGAGACAAAGATGGCAAGCTCGAGCCCGCGCTCGCCGGCGGCGAGCCCGGTGCGGGAATCCCCCTGATTTCTGAAGCGGCCGACGAGGTAGAGCTGGCCCCCATCTCCCTCGACGAGGTTGCCGCCCCCGAACCAGAAGCCCTCGGCGGCGGCGTAAGGAGCGACCGCGATTCTTGCCCGTCGCTGATCGATCAGACAAAGCGCGAGCCGCGACAGCGCGAGCCGCTGCCCCGCGGTTAGGGTATCGTCCATCGCATGAGACCTCCGAAATCAGAGCCTACGGCAATTTCGCGGGAAAGAGTACTGCCTCTCGATGGAATCCTCGATCGGCGCGCCGATTCGACGAGCGGCGATAGAGCTAGGCGCCTTCGGGCTCCTTCTTTCGCCGCCGCAGCACCGTGTAGACGACGTAGATGGCGAGTCCGACGGCCAGCGATCCGAACTCGATTGCGTAGGCTCCGACGATGGAGGAGTTGTACAGCCCGAGCCCGACATTCGGAGAGCCGTCAAACAGGATCGGAATATCTGGCGGTAGGGGGTGCCCGCCGAAGACGGCGCCCATGGGATGTGTTATGAAGTCGATCACCCAATGGCTGAACACGAGAAGCCCCATGAGCAAGCCAATGCGGCGGCTTCGATAGACGAGCGCAAACAGGACAAATATCGCCGCCGACCACACGAGGGACATGAGCAACCCGTGCGACCAAGGAATTGAACCGTTGCGCTCAAGCCCAACGTACGAGAAGACCGTCGCGAGCAGATCAAGTAGAGCTGCGGCAACCACGAGGACCCCGACCGGCACCCTCTTTCCCAGCGGTTTTGAGGCGAAGCCTACGGCAACGTGCACCAATGCGGCCATGGCAACCTCCCGAACAAGCGTTGCTCAAGCGTATCACCGCCGCGCGCCTCCATGTTGTAGAAATGGTGGCGGAGCCGCGCCGACGCGATCGATTTCGGCCGTCGCCGCATCGACGTTACGCCTTTGGGCCAGTCAAGGACAAGCGGCAGTGCGGCTTCACGCTACGGCGGCTTCGACCCATGTGGTCGGACCTCGACCGCGCTTGTTGCGACCCGTGGTGCACCTGCGGGTTGAAGGGCCACCATGATATACTGAGGAACATCGGAGAAGGCGATGATTCAGCCAATACTCGTGAATCGGCTCGAACAGGTTCGTAAGATACTCAGATCCCATCGCGTGAAGTCCGCATTTGCGTTTGGATCGGTGTGTCGCGAGACGTTGAATCAGGAGAGCGACATCGATCTGCTTGTGGATTTCGAGGACGGCATCGATCCGATTGCCTATGGGCAACTGTACTGGGATCTTGCTGAGCAGCTGGAGAAAGCTGTCGATCGCTCAGTTGACCTCGTTACTCTGTCGTCGATCAGGAACCGCTATTTTCTCCTGGAGGTCGAGGCGACCCGGGAGACAATCCTGTGAATCTCCGCTTCCGGAAGTATTGCACCGACATTCTGTCCTCTATCGATGCCATCGCGATTCATCTGGCTCAGGCGCCCGACCCGACCACGCAGCCTATCGGAACAATATCACTGTGCGGAGAGCCGTGGAGCGGAGCTTGAGATCATTGGGGGAGCGATGAATCAACTTCTGACAGAGTTTCCCGAGACAGTCATCACAGACAGTCGGCGCGTCATCGGTCCCGAAATTGAAACAAGAAATCGCCCTCCTTATGGAGCAGCATTGAGATTAGCAGCAAGATGAGGACAGGTAACCGGGGGGCCGGCGACGCACCCGGAACCTTACGATGGCGGTGGTAAGCCGCGTGGGCCACACAGTCTCCCTCCGCTTTACAGGAAGATGGCCAGGAGCTATAGTCTCGGGTGAGAGAGAGACATGCCCGATTTCGTCCACCTGCACAACCATTCCGACTACTCCCTGCTGGACGGCGCGTCGTCGATAAAAAGCCTCGTCGAGAAGGCTGCCTCCTTCGGAATGAAGCACCTCGCCCTGACCGACCACGGGAACATGTTCGGGGCCCTCAAGTTCTACAAGGAGTGTAGGGCCAAGGGGATCAACCCGATCATCGGATGCGAGTTCTACATGACGCCGGGGTCGCGGTTCGAGCGCACCGGAACCGAGACAGGCAACCGCTATAACCATTTCATCCTCCTCGCAAAGAATCAGACCGGCTATCACAACCTCATTCGCCTCACCTCCCTCGCCTACACGGAGGGCTTCTACTACAAGCCGCGAATCGACGAAGAGCTGATCCAGGCCCACCACGAGGGGCTCATCGCCTCGAGCGCCTGCCTCGCGGGGAGCATCCCGCAGCTCATTACCCACGAGCAGGAGGCGGAGGCGCTCAAACGGGCCGGCTACTACCGCGATCTCTTCGGCGAGGGCAACTTCTACCTCGAGCTGCAGGATCACGGGATCGAGGAGCAGCGGGTCGTAAATCGCGGGCTTCTCGAGATAGCGAAGAAGACGGGGATTCCGCTTCTTGCCACGAACGACATCCACTATACCAACTCCGCGGACGCGAACGCCCAGGACGTGCTCCTGTGCATCGGCACGAACAAGAAGCGAAGCGAAACGCAGCGCCTGCGCTTCGGCGGTCCCGAGTTCTACATGAAAAGCCCCGAGCAGATGTGGAAGCTCTTCGATTGGGCGCCCGAAGCCCTGACCAACACCCTGAAGGTCGCCGAGCAGTGCAACCTCGAGATCGACCTTCCCGGGCCGATGCTTCCCGACTACGGGATCCCACCCGAGTACCGGACTCCGGCAGACTACCTTCGGGCCCTCACCTACAAGGGACTAGCCGAGCGCTACCCGAACGCCGCACCTGAGATCCGCGAGCGCGCGGACTACGAGCTCTCGGTCATCATAGAGATGGGCTTCACCGGCTACTTCCTTATCGTTTGGGACTTCATCCACTGGGCGCAGGAGCACGGGATTCCGGTGGGGCCGGGGCGTGGATCGGGAGCCGGATCGATCGTCGCCTACTCGCTGAAGATCACCGACATCGACCCCCTCAAGTACGGCCTCCTCTTCGAGCGTTTTCTCAACCCCGAGCGCGTCTCGATGCCCGACTTCGATATCGACTTCTGCTTCGAGCGCCGTCAGGAGGTGATAGACTACGTTACCCGCAAGTACGGAACCGACCGGGTCGGGCAGATCATCACCTTCGGCACCCTGAAGAGCAAGGCGGTGATCCGCGACGTGGCCCGCGCCCTCGACCTCCCCTACGCGGAGGCGGACACGATAGCGAAGCTCGTGCCGCCCGGCTTGAAGATGACCCTCGACCAGGCCCTCCAGATCGAGCCGCGCCTCGCCGAGATGCGCTCGAAGGGAGGGGTCTACGAAGAGCTCATCGAGACGAGCCGGCGCCTGGAGGGCTTGAGCCGCCATGCCTCGACGCACGCGGCGGGCATCGTCATCGGCAAGGAGCCCCTCACCAACTACGTCCCTCTCTACCGCGATCCCAAGACCGGCACCATCTCCACCCAGTACACGCTGGACCAGCTCGAGGAGTGCGGCCTGGTGAAGATGGACTTTCTCGGTCTTTCGACCCTCACGCTCATCAAGAACACGGTCGACCTCATCCGAAGGCGCGGCGTTGATTTCGACATCGATGTGATCCCCAAGGACGATCCAGCCACCTTCGCGCTCATCGCGCGGGGCGACACCGCCGGCATCTTTCAGTTCGAGAGCTCGGGCATGCAAGGGATCCTGAAGCGTGCCAAACCCTCCTCGATCGCGGATCTCATCGCGCTGAACGCCCTCTACCGGCCCGGGCCCATGGCCAACATCGATCAGTTCGTGAACGCCAAGAACGGGAAGGTCCCCATCACCTACCCCCTGCCTGCGCTCGAGGGGCTGCTGAAGGAGACCTACGGCGTCATCGTCTACCAGGAGCAGGTGATGAAGATCGCCCGCATGGTGGGCGGCTACACCCTCGGCGAGGCCGACATCCTCCGGCGCGCGATGGGGAAAAAGAAGGCCGAGGTGATGGAGCAGGAGAAGGCGCGCTTCATCGAGGGCGGGGTGAAGCGCGGCTACACGCGCAAGCAGGCCGAGGAGATCTTCGAGATGCTGATCCCCTTCGCCGGCTACGGCTTCAACAAGTCGCACGCCGCCGCATACTCGATCCTCGCCTACAAAACCGCCTACCTCAAGGCGAATTTCCCGGCGGAGTTCATGGCGGCCAACCTCACCAACGAGATCGGCACGCCTGACAAGCTTGCGCAGTACATCGCCGAGACCCGCGAGATGGGGATCGAGCTGCTCCCCCCGGATATCAACCTCTCGGAAAATCGCTTCAGCGTTTCCGACGGGAGGGTTGTCTACGGCCTCATCGGGATCAAGAATGTGGGGGACGGGGCGGTCGAAGAGATCCTGCGCGCGCGACGCGAGGGCGAGCGGTTCACTTCGTTTGTCGATTTCCTCGAAAAGGTCGATCTGCACGTGGCGAACCGGAAGGTGGTCGAGTCTCTCATCCAGTCGGGACTCTTCGACCGGATGGGCACCGGAAGGGCGACCCTCATGCACAATCTGGAGCGGGCGCTCGAGTTCGTGAACCGCAAGAAGGAGAGCACCGCCTTCGGGCAGACCTCGCTTTTCGACGTGCTGTCCGACCTCCCCGCCGAGGAGCTCGCCTTCGAGCAGGTTCCGGAATGGCCGGAGATTCAGCGGCTTCAATACGAGAAGGAGCACCTCGGCTTCTTCGTCTCGGGTCACCCTCTCGACAAGTACCGCTCGATCTGGCAGGAGCGCGCCACCCTGAAGCTGGGCAATCTCGACCGGGTTGGCCCCGACCGGAGCTATTCCGTTCTCGGCATGGTCACCGCATTGCGGGTCATCATGACGAAAAAGGGCGAACCGATGGCCTTCGCCACCATCGAAGACTACTCAGGGTCGGTCGAGCTCATCTTTTTTCCGGAGCCGTGGAAGAGCTGCGGCCCCGCGGTCAAGGAGGACGCAGTCGTCGCGCTCTTCGGGAAGGTGGACCTGTCGCGGGGCGAGCCCAAGCTTATCGTCGACCGCGTCGTCAGCCCTGAGGATCTCCCATCGGTCGAGCCGACCGAGCTCCACATCAGGCTTTCGGACGAGCTCGACGACGAAGGGCTGTACGCACTGCGTTCAATGTTGGTAGATAACTCCGGGCAGTGCGCGGTCTACCTGCATCTGAACGGAAGCGTGGGACCGGAGGCGGTCATACGGGCTTCGGCACAGCTCACGGTTGCCCCGAACCGGAAATTGCTCGAGGCCATCAAGGGACATCCGCGCGTAGCGGAGGTCTGGAACGAGTAGGCCCTCGCGGCCGCGAACGCCCGCCTCCGCAGGCCGTGCGAGCGTGACGGATTATCCAAGGAGGATATGATGCCGGTTGCCATGCATATCGTGAGCGGAGTGATCTCTGTCTACATGATTCTCATCTTCGTCCGCGTGCTCCTGTCCTGGTTCCAGGGACCCAGCATGGGTCGCCCCTTCTACATTCTCGCGCGGATCAGCGACCCCTACCTCAACCTCTTTCGCCGACTCTCCTTCCTGCGCACGGAGCGCATAGACTTCTCGCCGATCGTGGCACTGATAGTCCTCGTGATCCTCCTCAACGTCACGCAGACCATAGCCAGCTTCGGCACCATCACCTTTGGAATCATCCTCGCGCTCGTGATCCAGGCGCTCTGGTCGGCGGTCTCCTTCATTCTCGTCTTTCTTCTCGTGCTCGACGCGATCCGCCTCATCGGCGAGGTCGTGAACGTCAACTCGATCTCCCCGTTCTGGCACACCCTCGACATCATTCTCCAGCCCGTCCTCGTGTGGACAGGGAAGGTTGTCCTTCGCAGCCGCCCGGTGACCTATCGAACCGTGATGATCTTCGCGGGGGTGCTGCTCCTTGCGTTCATCCTCATCGGGGGTTGGATCATTCAGCGTCTCGCCGGGCTCGCCGGGATGATCCCCTTCTGACGACGCCCGCGGCCCGAACACCTGGGCCGCCACGCCGGACAAGCGATGTTCGCTCGCGAGCTTACCGCGCCGATTACGCGCATCAAGGGGATCGGGGAGGCTACGGCAACTGCCTTCCGCAAGGTAGGTGTCGAGTCGATCGGCGACCTTCTTCTCTATCTTCCGCGCGACTATCAGGACCGCAGCCGGCCGGTGACCCTGCGAGAGATCGCCGTCTCGCCCGTCGCCAACACACCGCCCGTAAACACGGTCGTGACCGTCATGCGCCATCTCTACATCGGGCGCGGACGGAACCGCACCCTGAAGGTGATAGTCGAGGAGGCAGGCGACCCTTCCAAGCCTGCGCAGGACATGTTCACCGCGGTCGGCGGTGCGCCTCGCGGGGTGGACGCGGCCGACGGCGCCGAAGGGTCCGTGAAGGGCGGCCTGCCTTCGTTCTCGGGCGCCGCTCCTAACGGCACCCGCGCAGCGCTCCTGTGCTTTGGTCGCAATTTCCTCCGCAGCACCCTCGTCGTCGGGAAGAGCTTCGCCCTCTATGGCACCTTCAGCTACCGCTACGGCGAGCTTTCTAGCTCGAGCTTCGAGGCGGAGCCGCTTGAACGCCGCGGCGAGGCCAAGATCCTTCCAATCTACCCCCTCACCGAAGGACTTTCGCAAGGGGTCGTGAGAAGGACCGTCGCGCGAGCCTTTGCCGAGTCCGGCCGTCATCTCGAGAACGAGCTTCCCGCGAGGCTCATGGAGAAACGCGGGCTTCTTTCGAAAGGGGAGGCACTTGCGGCGATCCATCAGCCGGAGAGCCTCGAGGCGGTCAAGGCTGCCCGCTTCACGCTTGCCTACGAAGAGCTCTTCTACCTCCAGCTCATCGTCGCCCGGCGGGCCCTCGGGAGGCGCAGGGTGCGCCGGCCGGCGCGGGCGGTGCCGACCGGCCTCCAGGAGCGCCTGGCCGCACGCCTCCCCTTCACATTGACGGCCGATCAGCGCACCGTCCTCGCCGAGATCGCCTCCGATCTCGCCGCGGAGCGGCCGATGGCCCGCCTCCTGCAGGGCGAGGTCGGCTCGGGCAAGACCCTCGTCGCGCTCATGGCTGCCTGCGCGGCCATCGAGGCCGGCAATCAGGTCGCACTCATGGCACCGACCGAGCTCCTCGCCCGCCAGCACGCCGAGAGTGCCTCGCGGCTTCTTGCGCCCCTTGGCATCCGGCTCGCCTTTCTCACCGGCAACGTCAAGGACTCTCACCGGACGCTCCTCCTCGAGGCGCTCGAGCACGGCGAGATCGACCTCGTCGTCGGGACTCACGCCCTCTTCATGCGGGGGGTAGCTTTCCGCCGGCTGGGGCTCGCGATCGTGGACGAACAGCACCGCTTCGGCGTCGTGCAGCGCCTCGCCCTCGTCTCAAAGGGCGAGGAGCCCGACCTCCTTCTTATGACCGCCACCCCCATTCCCCGCACCCTCGCCCTCACCCTCTTCGCCGATCTCGACCTCTCCACGATCCGCACGATGCCTGCGGGGAGAAAGCCGATCGTCACCCACCTTGCGCGGCAGGGCAACGAAAAGAAGGTCTATGACTGGGTTCGGCGCGAGCTCGCGCGCGGCCGCCAGGCCTATTTCGTCTATCCCCTTATCCAGCAGTCGGAGAGCCTCGATCTGAAGGATGCCGAATCGATGTACGATCACCTGCGCAGGGTCGTTTTCCCCGACTCCCCAATCGGGCTCATCCACTCCCGGCTCGAGGAGGACGAAAAGATTGCGGTCATGGAGCGCTTCGTGCGCCGGGAGATCGCCGTCCTCGTCGCCACGAGCGTGGTCGAGGTTGGGGTCGATGTGCCCAACGCGACCGTCATGGTGATCGAGCACGCGGAGCGCTTCGGACTCGCGGCGCTCCATCAGCTTCGGGGGCGCGTCGGGCGAGGCTCGGAGCAGTCCTATGCCTTCCTGGTCTACAGCGACAACCTCACCGACGACGGCAAGGAGCGCCTGAAGGTGCTTAAAGAGACGAGCGACGGCTTCCGGATCGCCGAGGAGGATCTGCGCCTGCGCGGGCCCGGCGAGATCGCAGGCATGCGGCAGTCCGGGTACCTCCGGCTCCGGGTCGCCGACCTGGTTGCCGATGTCGAGATCCTGAAGGCTGCCCGAGAGGACGCCCTGGCGCTGCTCGCGGAGGACCCCGGCCTGCTAAACGCGGAGAGCCTTCCCGTTCGCGAGGTCCTCGAACGGGCTCGCCCCTTTTCGGACGAGCTGATGGCGGGCTACTAGCGTGGGAGATCTTCGCATCACCGGGGGGAAGTACGTTCGGCGGAGGATCAAGGTACCGAAGGGAGAGATTCGCCCCGCGATGGACCGGATGCGCGTCTCCCTCTTCGCGGTGCTCGGCGACCTTAGCGAGCGCTCCTTTCTCGACCTGTACAGCGGGTCGGGGATCATCGGGATCGAGGCTGCCTCGCGCGGCGCCGCCCCTGTCGTGCTCGTAGAGCGCGATCCGGGAAAGCGCGCAACGATACTCGCCAACATCACCCTTGTCGAGACTCCGATCCGCCTCGTGATCATGGCCGCCGAGCGGTTCATCGTCGAGACAGCGGACCACTTCGACCTCATCTTCCTCGATCCCCCCTTTCGCCTGGAGGGGAAGGAGAGGCTCATCGAGCTCATCGAAGAGCGCGGCCTCCTCCGCGAGGGGGGGCTTCTCCTCATCCATCACCCCGAGGAGGAGAGCCTCCCCGAAGCGATCGGAAGCCTTCGCTGCGTCGACCGGCGGCGCTACGGCCGGTCCATCGTGCTTTTCTACGGCAAGGGATAGGGCTTGACCGGGGCCATCCGCTTATCCCCCAGCGACGCGCCTCGCGGAGCTCCCCGTGCCGGTTGACGGGCTTCGCGCGGCTTCCTATCATCGAGGCGAGAGAGACGATCCATGGACATGATTGACGGCGCCCGGTCGGTCGATGTGGCGAGATCGCGTTGCTTCGACCTCGCCGCGGCCGCTTTCTCGAGCAATCAGCTCGACTTGGAAACCTACGAGATGCTCGCGGGCCGGATTGCCGCGGCAGGCGACCTCACCGTCCTCCAGGGGATAGAAAGTGCCCTCCCCCCGATTCCGCAATCGCCGCAGCCGCAAGCGCAGCTCGTGAGCGCCGACCTCAGCAAGGTCAAGAAAACCGGACGCTGGGTCGAGGCTTCGCGTATCGCCGTACGGGGCCGCATGTCGCAGATCACGCTCGACTTCACGGCCTACGCGGGCGAACGCGATCTCCGCCTCGATCTCGACTTGGAGCTCAAGGGGTCGAAACTCCGCATCATCGTCCCGGAGAACATCGACGTCGTCGAGCGGCTCACCTCCACCAGGATGAGCGTCTTCCATGACAAGCGGCGGCGCACCTCGACGAACAACGCGATCGTCGTTTCCGGAAGCCTTTCCGCGAGCAATGCCAAGATCAAACGCAAGCGGATGCGGCACCTCGAAGACCGCTCGGCCCGCATTGACGAGCCTCGCGCGCCGGATAGTTATAGCAGGTGATCTCGTAGGGCTTCGAAAGATCGAGAAGGCGCTCGCGGAGGTGTTGCGCTCGCCGTCCTATCATTGCCTGGACGTTCGCCTGATCGTAACGCCTGACCATCTCAAAACCGGCTTCGAGATGCTTGAAGGCATCCTGGACGGCTGGCCTCGCGTGCTTTCAAGCCTCAAGTCCTTTCTCGAAACGGGAAGTCCCCTTCCGAAACGGCTCGGCGCTTCAGCGGGGCGGACTCTTCGTATCGGAGCGCAGGCACGCGAAATGATACCGACCCGAGCCGACGGTGGAGGTCGCTGCGCCGTCTGAGTCATGGAAGACGACGTCCTCGATCCCCGTGACGCTCTGGGCCGCCACTCCATCCAAGACGATGCGCGCGGTGCTGTTGGGCGGAACCCGGGCATCCAGCTCGAAGCGCTCACCTTCGAGCCTCCACTCGAGCCCGATCGTACCGTACGGGCCCTCGTAGGTTGTCTGTGCGTGGGTGATTCCGCCGCCGGGTCTCGGCGCGAGGATGAAGGAGCGAAAGCCGGGGCTGTCCGGGTCCGGTGCAATGCCTCCGACCGTCGCGTAGATCCATTCGCCGACCGCTCCGTAGGCGTAGTGATTGAAGGAGTTCATGTTCGGGCTCCACATGCTTCCGTCCGGTTTGATGCCGTCCCAGTGCTCCCACACCGTAGTCGCGCCCTGCTTCACCTGGTAGAGCCACGAGGGGTAGTCCTCACGCAAGAGGAGGGTGTAGGCGAGATCGAGCCGGCCGCCTTCGGCAAGGGCGCGGCACAGGACAGGGGTGCCGAGGAAACCGGTGGTGAGATGGTTGCCGTTCTCAGCGAGAAGGGCCGCAAGGTCCCGGATCACGCGCGCGCGCTGATGGGCAGGGACGAGGTCGAAGGCCAAGGCGAGGACGTGCGCCGTTTGCGTACGGGAAACCAGCCTGCCCGAAGGGGTAATGAACTCCTCTTGGAAGGCAGCTGCGATCGAGGCGCGCAGCGCCCGGTACTTCGCCGCCTCATCGGCCTCACCCAGCGCGTCGGCGGCTCGCGCAAGGAGTCCGGACGAGTACGCGTAGTAGGCCGTCGCGGTTAGGTCGTTCGGAGTCGCGCCGAAGTAGCTTCCCTCCTTCGCATCGAGGGCCACCCAATCGCCGAAGTGGAAACCGCTGTTCCACAGAAGGCCACCCTCGGCGTGGGCGCGGATGTACTCGACCCACGCCTTCATGGAGGGGTACAGCTCGCGGAGGAGCCGCAGGTCGCCGTAGCGGGAGTAGATGGTCCACGGACAGATAACCGCAGCATCGCCCCAGCCCGTGGACGAATGGGTGCTGCGGATGTTCGCATCCTCCGGCGCAGGTGCCGGAAGGACATCGGGCACGACGTAGGGAACGCCGCCGTCTTCGCGCTGCTCGGAGGCAAGATCGCGAAGCCATTTGCGGAAGAAAGGAGCCGCATGGGTGAGGTAGGTCGCGGTCCCGATGAAGACCTGCGCATCCCCGGTCCACCCGAGGCGCTCGTCGCGCTGGGGACAATCGGTGGGGACATCGAGCGCATTCCCTTTCCATCCCCAGAGGAGGTTGTGATGCAGCTGGTTGAGCAGCGGGTTGGAGCAGGCAAAGGAGAGGCTCGGCTCCATGCTCGAATGCAGCACCACCGCGGTGAACGAGCGCGGATCGATCGGTCCCGGATACTCCTCCACGCGCACGTAGCGGAAACCGTGGAAGGTGAAGTGGGGCTCGAACCTCTCCGGACCGGATCCTTTCAGGGTGTACTCGATTCTTGCCTTGGCCGAGCGAAGGTTTTCGGTGTAGAAGTTGCCCTCGGCATCGATGACCTCGGCGTGGCGGAGGACGACTCGCTCCCCCGGCTTCCCGCGAACCGTGAGCTCCACCCATCCCGTGAGATTCTGCCCAAAATCGAGGACGGCCTCTCCGCGTGGCGTCGTGAGAAGGCGCGCGGCCGGCAGCCGTTCCTGTTTGCAGACCGACGGGCCGTCCTGCGGCACGAGCCGCCCGATATCGAACTGGCGCAACGCCACGGGGGACCAATCGCCGTCATCGAAACCGGCCGAGGACCAGCCCTCCCGTTCGAGGCGGGCGTCGTAGCGCTCGCCGTGGTAGAGCTCGCTGTAGGTGATAGGCCCGAAGCCGGCCCGCCATTCGGCGTCGCTCTCGATCTCGAGCGCCTCCCCCTCCTCCCCCTGAGCCAGGAGCTGGAGGGAGAGGGCGACCTTCTGCCCGTAGAGGTTTCTCGCGTTCAGCCAGGTTAGGTCCCCCTTGTACCATCCGGGTCCGACGATCGCCCCTATTGCGTTCCGCCCCGGGCGTAGGAGCTTCGTAACGTCGTAGCTCTGGTAGGCGAGGCGCTTGCGGTAGTTGGTCCAACCGGGAGCGAAGTAAGCGTCGCCGACGCGCATGCCGTTTATCCAAAGCTCGTACACTCCCAGCGCCGTCGCGTAGACCCGGGCTGCATTCACCTTCGATTCGAGGGTGAACTCCCGTCGGAAGTACACGGGCCGGGAGGAGGCCGCGTCATCGCCGACCTCCGTACCGATGAACGCCGCCCTCCACGACCCGGGCGCAAGAGCGGTCTCGAACCACGAGGGCTCGCTCCATTCGCTTTCGACCCCACGCGAGTCTCGCACCCGGACCCGGTAGAAGTACCGGGCGCCCGGTACGAGCGGAGGTCCTTCATACTCGACGAGGTGCGATTCGCGGCTCGCCACGATTCCTGAGTCCCAGACGACCACCGAGAGCCCGGCATCCGACGCAACTTGGATGCGGCTCCCACCTTGAAGGACGTCTCGCCGGTCGCTCTCAAGCTTCCAGCTGAAACGGGGACTGGCAGAGGCGACACCGAGCGGTTGGCGCTCGTGCTCGCAGCGCAGGTCGTAGACGGTCAGCATACTTCGATCTCCTTTGATGCGAAAGCGCGCTCGTTCAACCCTTCACGGCTCCGGCAACGATGCCCGCGACGATGCGCCGGTTGAAGATGACGAATACGATCAGGGGCGGAATCGAAATGAGCAGGACATTCGCGAAGAGCAGATTGTACTGGGTAACGAAGCGGCTCATGTAGTTGTAGAGCGTGAGCTGAATGGTAGCGTTGTCCGGACCCGGGAAGAAGTAGAGCGGATTCACGAAGTCGTTGAAGATGTTCACCGAGGACAACACGATGACCGTGGCGGTCACCGGCTGCAGGAGCGGGAAGATGACCCGAAAGAAGAGGGTGAGCCCGGAGCATCCTTCCATGACAGAGGCTTCGTCGATCTCGCGGGGAATGGTCACCATGTGGGCTCGGTACAGGAGCGTCGAAAACGAAAAGAGAAGCGCAGTCTCTATCAGCACCATTCCCGTGAGCGTCTTGTAGAGGTGGATCCCCTGCATGACCCATATAGTCGTAACGACGGAGGGCGGTATCATGAGCCCTGCCATGATGAGAAAGTTGATGACGGGCATCGCACGGCTCTTCCGGCGCTCGAGAAAGAAGCCGCTCATCGCACTGACGACGATGATCACGACGGTCGAAAGAATCGTCAGTTTCGTGCTGTTGAAGAATGCGGTTATCAACATGCCGTTCGCCGTCGTCAGCACCTCGTGGAAGTTCTGCAGGTAGCGCGGCGAGGAAGGCGGGGTCAGGTGCATTATCACCGACTCGCTGCCGGACTTCCCGGCGTTGAAAATGACGAAGAGAAACGGAAGGCCGAACACCACGAGAACCGCGATGACGGCCGCGGTTTCGACGACGATGCGCACGAGCGTCCTTGCCTTCATAGTCCCACCTCGCTCTTCGAAAGGAAGCGAAAAAGCGGAACGGCAAGGATGGCGACTATCAGGAAGAGAATGACGTTGCCCGCCGTCGCGAGGCCGTAGAAACCGCCCGAGTACTGCTTGTAGATTATCGAAGCGATGAGATCGGTGGTGAATCCGGGGCCTCCACCCGTCATCGCCCAAATCAGATCGAATGTCCGCAGCCCGCCGATGAACGCGAGGACAATGACCGCGTTCGTCGCAGGGCGGGATAGCGGCAGGGTGACGTAGCGCAGCCGGTGGAAGGCGTTCCCGCCGTCGATCATCACGGCCTCGTAGTACTGCTGCGGTATCGCCTGAATGCCGGCAAGAAAGATCACCGTCGCGATTCCCACTCCCTTCCACACGTCGACGAAGGCGACCGAGAGCAGCGCGAGGTGCGGGTCGCCGAGCCAGTCCGGTCCCTGAATGCCGATAGCGGCGAGCGCAAGGTTGATTGCACCCATCGTCGGATGCATCAGATCGCTAAAGATGATGCCGACGGCAATCGTGCTGAGAATGGTCGGGAAGAAGATCATCGAGCGCAGGAACCCTCGGGTCTTGAGGTTTGTCGTGAGAAAGGCTCCAAGCAGGAAGCCGAGAACTACCTTCAGGGCGCAGGTGACGACGGCATAAATGAGCGTGTTCTTGAATCCGATGCTGAGCGAAGTTTCCGAGAAGAACATCACGAAGTTCTCGAATCCGGTGAACTTCCAGCTGAAAAGCGTCCACCTCGTCATGCTGAAGAAGAACGAGATGAAGGTCGGCAGGAGAAAAAAGACGAAGTATACGATTCCTCCAGGAAGGAGGAACCAATAGGAGTAAACCCTGTTTGTAGCGCGTGTCATTGAAGCCTGCCGTATCACAGGGTCCCGGCTCGAAGCCAGGGCCCCGTGCTCTGCCTAATTCGGCTTACCAACCCGGAAGGCCGAGCTGCTTTGCCTGCTTTACGACGTCCGCGTCGTAGTCCTTGGCGGCCTGAAGGGAGCTTTCCAAACCGAGGCCGTCGGAGACGCAGATCTGCGGCAAGTTAGGGCCCTTGATCGGAGAGAGAAACTCGAGGGCCGGGGCGGTGCGCCCTGAATCGATGTAGGGCAACATGTCCTTCACGCCGGGCAGGACGTCGTCCGGAAGAGCGACCCCTTTCATGGCGAACGGCCCGTCCGGCTTCTGCGCCGCCACGAAGGCTTCGATTCCTTCCTTCGATTCAAAGAAGGCGACCCACTTCTTCGCCGCCTCGATGTTCTTGTTCTGGTTGTAGATGGAGAAGCCCGCAGGCATCCAGATCGTGAGACCGTTGCTGTCGGAGGAATCGCCGGGCTGCGCGAAGAACCCGATGTCCTGAACCTTGGCAGGATCGATCTTCTTGAGGTTGGCGAACGCAAAGGTGAGCATCGGATATTGCGCACCTTGCCCGCTCAGCAGCATCGAAAGCGCTTGCTCGTAGGTAGTCGAGGCTGCATCCTTGTTGATGAGACCCCGCTTCCAGACCTCCTGCAGCTTCTGGAATCCGCTCAACGCGGCCGGGTTGTCGGCGAAGCCCGTCTTGTGAGCGGTGAAATCGGTCGCAAAGGTCGGATCCGCCTTCTGAACGTTGTAGTAGTCGGCGAGCAGGATGAGCTGCGAGGTCCAGTCGTCCTTGTAGGAGGCGATGATCGGGAGAATCCCCGCAGCCTTGATCTTCTCGCTGTTTGCGATGAGCTCGCCCCACGTCATGGGGACCTTCAGGCCGAGCTGCGCGTAGACCTTTTTGTTGTAGAGCCAACCGCCTCCCATGATTGTTCCGGCGGGGGCGGCGTAGACTCGCCCATCGACGGCAACCGTCGTCTTGAACGATTCGAGGACACTGCTCATGTAGGGCTCGTTTGTAAGGTCGACGAAGTTCCTCGACGGGGACAGCTGCTGGAACAGCGACCCGCTGTTGAAGTAGTTGATGTCGTCCATGTCACCTGCTGCAAGCCTCGTTTTCACGAGGTTCTCGCCGTCGGGCCCGCCCGGCCGCAGGTCGATCGTCACGTCAATGTTCAGCTTCTTCTCGGCTGCGACAATGACGCTCTTGATTCCGTCCAGGGCGGTCTGGTTATCGATGAGCAGGGTGAGCTTCGTCGGTCCGCTCATCGCGGAAGCGCCCGTGGCGCTCGAAGAGCTCTTTTCGCTGCTGCCGCCGGCAAAGGCATATGCGGTGATCGTCAGTGAGATCGCAAACACCACGGCGGCCGCAACGGCAATTCTCGGTCCGATTCGCTTCATGCATTCCTCCTTCGCGATTTTCCGCCTCTAGCGTAGCATGACCATGCGGAAGCGCGACATGGAGGATTGAACACAATCGAATGGATAGTCCTGCACTCACGCGACGAGTGCGCGGGAATCGGGAGTCTCCTTGAACCAGCTAGGAATTATCACGAAGCGTTGCCTGGCGTCTCGCGAACTCGGAGGGTGACCCGCCCGTAACGGTTCGAAACACTCGGCTGAAGTAGAAGGGATCCTTGAAGCCCACACACCGCGAGACGTTCTTCAGGGGCATGGAAGGACTCTCTCGGATGAGCCTTTGCGCAGCCTCTATCCGGCATTGCCGCAGGTATTCGTTGAAGGAGCGTCCGGCCTGCTTCCGGAAAAGTCGGCTTAGATAGCTCGGGGAAATGCGGAATGCGGCGCACATGGACCCCACGGTGAGATTTCTTGAATAGGAGGACTCGACGTGGCTGCGCATGGATTCAAAGAGTGACGATGCCATCGCATCCTGTTCGGCTCCCAGATCGAGGCCCGCTGCCCGAGCGCCGAGCGCGCGCAATGACTCCTCGAGGTCCGCAAAATCGACCGCCCCGACGAGGAGCTCTTCGAGGCGCGAATCGAGCTCCGCGGGATCGATCGAACGCGGCGACGAGCGCTGGATGACGTGCAGCAGGCTTCGCGCGGCCGACTCCACGACCACAACCGGCAGCCCCTCTCGCCGCCAGCACCTCACCTCTTCGTGCACTATCGCCTCGAGCGCGTCGAGGTCGGCGTTGAACACCGCTTGCTCGATCCTTCCCGCAACTACCGCATCGACAAGTGCCGCGCGGCGCTCGGCCACCGGCGCTTCGAGCGTCTGCGTGAGGCCGAGTGCAATCACTCGATCCAGCTGCCGGTAGAGCGACACGACCTCGGATCCGAGCCGTCCCCCGGCCACCTCCCGCGGAGCAAACAGGAGCGTTCGATAAAGTCCGGATGGACCGATCGCCTCCTCGCTGCACACCCTGACGAAGGCCTCTCGGGAGATCCGATCCGAAGGCGCAACGAAGAGCACCTCCCTTCCATCTCGCCCATGAATGCGCCAGACGCCTTCCGTGCAGCGCTCCTCCCCTCCGATCTCCTTGTCGGCCGGTATCCGCGATGGGGGTCCGCCGCATCGAAGAATCGCCAGATGAAGCTCCATCTCGATCCCGCCCTCGCCTGCCGGCGCCCCCGTCCGATCCTCGACCATCGCCCGCACCAGGGCAAGCGTGCGACCGTCGCTGTTCTTCAGCAGAGTGGGGCGCATTCGATCGAGGACCTCGACGAGTCTGCGGGGCGCAACCGGCTTTAGGACGTAATCCACGACCCCGGTGTTCAATGCCCGTCGGACGTATTCGAACTCCTGATAACCGCTGACGATGATGGCGGGAGTCTGCGGATTAGACTCTTTCAGCCCCGCTACAAAATCGATCCCGTCCATCACCGGCATCTTCACGTCGGTGATGACCAGATCAGGCTTCGCCTCCCGCGCACGGTCGAGAGCCTCTCGGCCATTGGTCGCTGTCGCAACCACCGCAAACTCGGGGCACCTTCGTTCGATCACAGAGCGAAGGTAGCGCATGGCGGCGGGCTCATCCTCGACGAGTAGAACTGTAAACATCGCTATCGACCTTCTCGGATGGAACGAGAGTCCCGCCGATTGCTATGCGTGCGCCGCCAGACGGGGCATTCTCCATCTCGAACACGAAGTCGCCCCGATAGAAGAGATGGAGTCGCGTATAGGTGTTGAGCAAACCGAGGCCGCCGATCTCCATTCCGGAGCTCTCGTCTTTGCTGCTGGGCTGCACGTCGAAGGCCGCCATCTTCGTGCGAAGCTGTTGCAGGACGACCGGGTCGAAGCCCTGCCCATTGTCGCTTATCTCGATCATCCACCGCTCCCCTGAGCGATATCCCCGGACGCGGATGCTCATGGGGCCCTCGAGATTTCGGTAGGCGTGGTTTATCGAGTTCTCGACGATCTGCTGGAGCACGATCTTCGGAATCGCGACCGTGAGGATCTCCCGGTCGACCTCAAATGCAAAGTCGAGTCGAGTCTCCAAGCGCTTCTTCATGAGAAATAGATACGCCCGCACGTGCTCGAGCTCTTCCGCGACGGTTGCCGAACGCACCGTAGTCGAGGTCGAATAGCGCAGCATTGCGGCTATCGCATCGCAGATCTCGGCGATCTCCTCGTTGCCGAGCTCCAGCCCTTTGCCGGCGATAACGGTGAGGATGTTGTAGAGGAAATGGGGGTTCACCTGGGCCTGCAAGGAATCGAGCCTTGACTGGAGCCATAGGGTGCGCGAGCGAAGCTCTCGCCGTATCGCTTCGTCCAGGCGCCCGCGAAGCCGTTGAAACGAGCGATCAAGTGCGACTATCTCGTCGTTTTCGTGATCGAGCGCCTTCTGCCCCGGAAGGTTCGACAGCTCGGTTTCTTCCATCCTCCTGCGGATGAGGCGCAGCGGCTCGGTGAGCCGAGCCGAAGAGAACCAGTTGTACAAGACCGATGCGAGTATGATTAGGAGTCCGACGCCGGCCGTGGTCCAGCCGACGAAGGCGAGAGGTCGCAGCAGGACGTCGCGGCTCAAGATCAGGATTATCCTCATCCCCGTGTAGCTCGATTTCGCGGAGATGACGAGCTCGCTTTTTCCGGTCAACGGATTGCGCCGGAAACTCTCCGTTCCCTCGGACCGTTCGGACGTCGCAAGGTAGTATGATAGGAGCTCCGGCGAGGTCGGAGCGCTCTCGTAGAAAGGAGCGCCGCCGGGCTGGATCGCAAGGATTCGGACGTAGCTTCGGTTGGGAACGCTGAAGAGCGCGTCAAGGTCGGCTGTCGGATTCTGCACTTCGATGAACGCCAGATCGCCGTCGGGCCCCGGTACGACGCGGGCAAGACCGTACACCCGGACCCTCGCGTGGGTATCCCACGGATCATCGTGCGGTGGGACCACGACCGCCCGGCCTCGGGCTTCCCTGGCCGCCACGTAGCCGGGAAGGTCCGTGAACGGAAGAACCTCCGAGTCTATCTGTCCATGGTTGATGAAGTTGCTCGAAAAGAAATCTCCCGCCCTCGTGACGACGACCACGCTGTAGAAGTTCTTCTGAATCGAATAGGTCATCAGATCGCTGCGGACGGCCTGGGCCGCTTCGTTTATGAACGGGGAGTTCTGGAAATCGTTTCGGTTGAGAGTCGCAAGGGTGATGAGCCCGGACCTGAAACTGTTGTCGGAGATGAGGTTCGTCGTGATGAAGTCCATCGGGTGAATCAGATTATCGAGATGGAGGCTGATCCGGGAGGTGAGAAGCCGGTAGGTGCTCGCCGCGTTGTCCTCGAACAGGCGCGAGGTATAGGCATAGAAGGTTATTCCGAGGACCACAACCAGGAAAAAGACGAGTAACGAATACCGGACCAGGAGTCTAGTCTGAAATCTCACGTCTCCACGCTTCGCCGTTCGTGGCGTGAACAATTATTCGATCCGGTCATCGCTTCTGTCAAGCAAATCCCGCCGGCCCCCCTGCCCGCAAGCTTGCCGCGAGCCCGGTGACCTCAGGCGTTCATCCCGGGAAGGTATGCCGCGAGCCGATCGAGGGTCTGCCGTTGGCCTTCGATTGCCCCGTACTTCTCCGCCACCTAGGCCCGGTCGCCGTTTCGTCAGGCGCCAAAGAACTCCGCGAGAACCGGCGCAATGACAGCGGGGTCCGCGCCGTGGTTCTGGCCGGGGAGGGTTTTGCGGATCGCGTGTCGGAGAATCTTCGCAAGCTGATCGGCCGCCGTTTCGAACCATTTCGGGCTTGCCCCGCCGTTCATGACGAGCGCAGGCATCCTCGCGCCCGTCCATCGCCCCGCAGGAAGAGGCTTGCCCTCCATGGTGTCGCCCATGACCGCCTGGTCGTAGAGAAGGGTGTGGGCGTTCCTCTCCAACGACGGCCACATCGGGGACTGTCGCATCTGGGCGACGACCTCCGCAGGCACCCCCACGGCCACGCGCATGAAGTGCTCGACGGCATCGCCGCGGCGTCCAGCGCGCAGCAGCTTGGAGACCTTCACCCCGTAGTCGGGCGGAAGCTCGGAACGGCTCCGGTCCACCAGGAACGGCGGCTCGTAGAGAGCAAGCCTCGTAACGGTCGCAAGCCGGTCCGCGGCCTCGAGCGCGAGAACCGCCCCGGAGGAGTGGCCGAAGAGGGACGCAGAACCGCCGGCCTCACCGATGAGCGCCTCGATGTCCTCGACCTCCCGATCGACGGCGTAGGGCGGAGTGTCGCCGCTGTCGCCCCGCCCCCGGCGGTCGTAGGCGAGCACCGTAAGGCGACCGGCAAGAAGCGGCACGAGGGAGGCCGCCGCAGTCCTGTCGCTGAGCGCACCGCCGACCAGGATCAGGGCCGGCCCGTGGCCCGATCGCTCATAGGCGATCGGCGTACCATCTTTTGACGTGACTTTCTGCATCTTTTCCTCCTCGAGCGAGCATCAGGGCTGCCCGTATGCCCTCTTCAGCTCCGCTATGTCAATCTTCTTCATCTTGAGCATCGCGTTCATCACCCGTCCCGATTTCTCGGCGTCCTTGTCGGCGAGCAGCTCGCCCAAAACCTTTGGAACGATCTGCCAAGAAACCCCGAACCTGTCCTTAAGCCAGCCGCACTGCTGCGCCCGCTCATCGCCGCCTTCGCTGAGCTTCGTCCAGTAGTGATCCACCTCTTCCTGCGTCGCGCAGTCGACCACGAACGATATCGCTTCACTAAACTTGAACACCGGGCCTCCGTTGAGCGCAGTGAACCGCTGGCCCTCGAGCTCGAACTCCACCGTCATGACGTGTCCCTGAGTCCCGCCGTGGACCTCCTTGCCGGCCTCACCGTAGCGAACGACTGTAACGATCCTCGAGTTCTTGAAGATGGCGGTGTAATACCGTGCCGCCTCTTCGGCCTCGGAATCGAACCACAAAAACGGAGTAATCTTTTGCATCAACATACCTCCTTCCCCGTGCGACGCCCGCCCGGCGCGCCCTTTTGCCTCTCCGCCGGCAACGAGCTCCGTGAGACGGTCAAGCTGCTCGCTCCAGCCCTGCTCCATTCCGGCAAGCGGACCCTCCGCCTCCGGCGTCGCCTTCACGACAACCACCTCCACCGTGAGCTTCGTCTTTCCCCCGGACTCTTCGAAGGTGACCGTGTTGCGGGTCTCGAGAATCGGCTCGCTGTCGGGCGCGAAGTAAGCATAGGCGGTGAAGGCGAGCCGCTCAGGCTCCACGACTTCGTGAAAGAGGCCGGTCATCGGGTAGATGGCGCCGTCGGGCCCGCGCATGTGGATGCGGATCGAGCCACCCGAGCGCGCGTCCACTTCGCAGACCGGCGTGTCGAACATGCGCGGACCCCACCATTTCGCGACCAGCCTCCCGTCAGTCCACGCCTTCCACACGAGCGATCGCGGCGCGTCGAACACCCGCGTCAGATGAAGCTCCCGCGCCGCCGAACTCATCGCCTGCCGGGCGCTACCCGGCCCATCGAGCTTAGCCATTGCCTGCCTCCCTCCCATCGATCTCGTAGTAGAGGATAATCACTCCGCTTCGCAGAGCCTTCGTCTTCGTCAGTCGGCGCCCGATCCGTTCCGGGATGTCGCGGAATTGCGGCTTGCCCCTCCCGAGCATTACCAGCTCCTTGCCCGGCCGCACACTCATTTCGTGGGTCGTCGTCGTGAAGCCCCTCGGGCCCCACCATCGCGCAATCTGCTCGGCCTCGGTAAACGCCCGCCGGACGAGCTCGCGCAAAGCCGCGAACAGCCGTGAATGGACGAGCTCTCGGGTCCGGGCGAGCAAATCGCCTGCAGCGCCGCCGGCAGCCGCCGGTCCCCTTTCAATCTGGCTCACCCTTTCCCTCCTTCGCTTGGTCTTGAAGCTCCTGAAGGAGCACATCGAGCCGATCGAAGCTCTCTTCCCAGAAGCGGCGATAGCGCTCGATCCAGTCGTCGGCCTCCTTGAGGGGTCCGGCCGAGAGCCGGCAGGGACGCCATTGCGCCTCCCGGCCCTTCGAGATCAGACCCGCTCGCTCCAGAACCTTCAGATGCTTGGACACGGCCGGAAGGCTGATCTCGAAGGGCGCTGCGAGCTCGGTGACCGACGCCTCCCCCGCAGAGAGACGGACCAGGATCGCACGCCGCGTGGGATCGGCAAGCGCTGCGAAGGTGGCGCTCAGGCTGCCGGACGCAGGCTCGTACTTAACCGCCTCATTAATTAACATATGAGTAAAATACTCGGGTTTAAGCCGTCTGTCAAGCCCTTTTCGTAGCCACTGGACGCGCTTTCTGATATCATCCGTCGAGAATATGCGGTAAGGAGGCAGTTTGCGTGACCGGAAAGCGGAAAACACTGCTGCAGATACCCCAAGGGACCGAGGCCTTTTACCTCGAGGAAGCCTATAGACACCGGCGGATCATCGCCGACCTCGACCAACTTTATGAAAGCTGGGGCTATCTCCCGGTCTATACCCCTATCTTCGATTTCTTCGACAACTACCGGCCGCTTCTCTCCGAGCGCGCCCTGGAGAACGTTTACCGGCTCATTGACCGAGAAGGCGATCTCCTCATGCTGCGCTCGGATATCACCCTCTTTCTCGCCCGCCAGATGGGTCTTGCACTGCGCGAAGAGGACCTGCCGGTCCGCGTCTACTACTCCGACGTGATCCTCCGCCACCAGGATCGCGAGGACGTCTCCCGTAACGAGTTCTTTCAGTCGGGAGTCGAGCTGATCGGCAAGAAGGGCAAGGAGGCCGACATCGAGATTCTGCTCCTCCTGGCTCGTACCCTCGACCTGCTCGATCTTCCAGCCTCCATCCACCTCGGAACACGGGCCCTCTTCGAGATCTGCTCGAGCGGGCTGCCCCTCGCCGAGCATGCCAAGCTCAGCGAGGCGATTGCGACTCGCGATGAGTCGCGGATGCTGGCCCTTTTTCAGGAGCGCGACGGCGTGTCGGCCGACTATCTCAGCCGCCTTTTCAGATTCATCGGAACGCGTGAAGAGCTGCACGAGATGTACCTCGAGGGAAAGCGCAATGCCTACCTCTCGGATGCGGCCCAGCGGGAGCTCAAGTATTTGAATGTCCTCCTCGACGCGACAGGCAGGGTGGCGCCGGAGGCGACCTTTCGAATCGACCTCTCCGAGGTCGGGGCGCAGCCCTACTATACCGGGATTGTCTTCCAGGCCTATCTGTCGGGCCAGGACGCGGCTATCGCATCGGGCGGACGCTATGACCGGCTGCTCGAGTCCTTCGGCTTTCCGGCGCCCTCCGTGGGCTTCTCGCTCCTTCTGCGTAAGATCGAGCCCGCGATCGGGAATCACGGACGCTACGCCCGAGCGAAGGTCGAGCACGTTGCCGCGCCGACCTTCGAGGAGGCCTATCGCGAGGCGGAGCGGCTTCGCAAGAGCGGGAAGATCGCGGTACTATGACGAGCCAACCGCTTCCGCTCACCCTTGCCCTGCCCAAGGGGCGGCTTCTGCCCAAGGTGCTCGAGCTCTTCGAGTCGCGGGGAATTGCCCTTTCCTTCGAGGATCGCAAGCTCGTGAGCTATGACGAGGGCAGTCTCTTTCAGGCTTTTCTCGTCAAGAACAACGACCTCCCGACCTATGTCAACTACGGCATTGCGGGGCTCGGAATCTGCGGCTCCGATGTGCTCTACGAATCGGGCTTCCGCTTCTTTAAGCTCCTCACCTTCCCGTTCGGGAGGACCCGAATGTGCCTGGCCGGAAAGAAGGGCTACACGCCCAAGGACTACCCGCGCCACCTGTCGGTCGCGACAAAGTTTACCCGCTTCACCCAGGATTACTTCCATGCCCGGGGGATTCCGGTGCAGATAATCCGTCTCGAGGGATCCGTCGAGCTCGCGCCGGTGCTCGGCCTCGCTCCGCTCATCGTCGATCTCGTGGAGACCGGTGAGACCCTCCGGGCGAACAACCTCCAGATCATTGAAAAGCTCGAGGACGTCGAAGTACACTTGATTGCGAATCCGTCCTACTACAAGCTGCACTACCAGAGCATCAACCGCATCACGGAATTGCTGAAGGAGGCCCGGGAGTGAAAGAGCGCAAGGTAAGCGTCGCGCGCACGACCAAGGAGACCGCAGTCGAGGTCGTCCTCAACCTCTCGCGAAGGGGCGAGGTTGACATCGCCGTCGAAGGGCTCCCCTTCCTTGAGCACCTCCTCCACGCAATGGCCTTTCACGGCGGCTTTTCTGTGCGCATTGGGGCAAAAGGGGATATCGAGGTCGATCCGCATCATCTGGTTGAGGACGTAGGGCTCGTGCTGGGCGAGGCCTTCTCCCGAGTCGTCGAGGATTTCGGTCATGTGCGGCGCTTCGGCCACGCCGTCATCCCGATGGACGATGCCCTCTCCGAGGCGACTATCGACGTATGCGGAAGGCCCTTTCTCGTCTACCAGGCCGACTATCCCCAGGAGAGCGCCGGGACCTTTGCGCTTCACCTCCTGCGGGAGTTCCTCACCGCCTTCGCGAGCGCCGCGCGCATCAATCTCCATGCCCTCTGTCGCTACGGCGAAAACGGCCACCATATGGCCGAGGCGCTCTTCAAGGCGATCGGCAAGGCGATCGAAGCGGCCTACGAGCCGGCCGAGGAGAATGCGCCCCTCTCCACGAAAGGCTCTCTCGGATAGCCTCCGCAAGCTGCTCCAGCAGCAGGCTCGTGGAAGTGAAATGAGGAGGGAAGGGGCGCTGCCTCGCCCGCAGCGGCTGGAAATCGGCTCCAAAACGCGGTTGATTTTGTCGTTAAAACTGGCTATAGTTGGGTTTGACGTGCGCGATGGAAAAAAACGAGCTGTCGGGAATTCCGAAAGAGGGATTTATAAAAGTAAGCAGCCCTAAGGCAGCCTCACTTTCGGGAAAGCAGAAAACCGTCCTCATTCGAAAAGGAAATGAGCTCTTCAACGCCGGCGACTTCGAGGGCGCGAAGAGAATCTTCCTCACCACCGGTTACACCGACGGCATCATCCGGATGGGAGATCACTATTTCAAGGCCAAGGAGCCGTTGGAAGCACTGCGCATGTATTGGATGGCTCCGGCGCCGGATAAAAAAGAGATGGTCCTCGAAAACATGGCCCGCGTGCTGCACCGGTGGTTGAGGGAGGCGAAGAGTCCCGAAAAATGAGCACCGCCAACGACGACAGCGAGAGCAAGGGAAACACTCAGCTCAAGACCGAGCAGCTCAGCGAGATCTCCGAGCTTTCCAAGCGGGGTTATCAGCTCCTCAAGGAAAACATGATCGACGAGGCAGAGGACTGCTTCCGCAAGATCATGATAGTCGACGAGTACAACAACTATGCCCTCGTCGGCATGGGAGACGCCGCGCGCAAGCGCCGCCGCTTCAAGCAGGCGATCCAGTTCTACCAGCGCTGTCTGGAGCACTTCCCCGGGAACAACTACGCCCTATTCGGGCTCGCCGACTGCTACAAGGCCCTCAATCAGTTCAATCAGGCCATCAAGATCTGGGAGCAGTACCTCCTCCATGACGATTCAAATGTCACGGTCCTCACCCGCGTCGCCGACGCCTACCGCAAGGTTCGCGACTTCAGGCGCTCCAAGGAGATATACCTTCGAGTTCTCATGATGGAGAAGGACAACGCCTATGCCCTGATCGGGCTGGGCCACCTGCACTACGACTTCAAGGAGTACGCCGAGGCCCTCAAGTACTGGGAGCGCATGCTCGAGCTTGACCCGGAGAATGTCGACATCCGGGTGCTCACCTCGATCGGCAACTGCCATCGAAAGCTCCGAACCTACGAAAAGGGACTCTATTACTTCGGTCGAGCCCTGCAGCTCGAGCCGAACAACTTCTACGCGCTCTTCGGGATGGCGGACTGCTACCGGGGGTTGAACGACCAGATCAAGTGCCTCGACTACTGGAACAAGATCCTCGCGCTGGATCCTGAAAACAAGGTCATCCTCACCCGCGCGGGCGATGCCTACCGCAGCATGAACGACTTCATCAACGCCGAAAAGTACTACCGCAAGGCCCTTAACATCGAGTTCGACGTCTACGCCATCCTCGGACTTGCCCTTATCAACAAAGAGCGGGGTGACTACCACGAGGCAATCGAGAGCCTTCACGGCCTGTTGAAGAATGATCCGAAGAACTTCCGGCTCTACACGGAGATCGCGGAGTGCCACCTGGCCCTCGGCCAGAAGGACAAAGCAGTCGCTATTCTAGCGCAGTTTCAGAGGCTCGGCATTCGGAACGCGGTGGTCACCCACCTGCTCGACACGATCCGCAAGACGAATTGAGCGCAGCGTCGGCCTGGCGGCACAGTCTTCCAGGTTCCGGCAGACCCGCCCAGGCGGCTGCTTGAGCCGCCGTCCCGTCACTCCAAAACGGCCCTGATCCTCCGCACCCCTGCCGAGGAGGACTGCTCCTTGGTGATCTTGAACCGGCCGAGCACCGCCGTGTGCTCGACGTGCGGACCGCCGCAGACCTCTTTCGAAAAATCCCCGATGGAGTAGACCTTCACCTTCTCGCCGTACTTCTCATCGAAGAAGGCGAACGCCCCCTCCCGGCGCGCCTCGTCGAGGGTGGTGATCTTCATGCTCACGGGGAGGTCGGCGCCGATCTGCTCGTTCACGATCTCCTCGACACGCCTTATCTCCTCCTCGCTCATCTTGTCCGGATGATAGAAGTCGAAGCGCAGCCGCTCGGCCGTGATGTTGCTGCCCATCTGGCGGACGTGGTCGCCGAGCACGAGATGAAGCGCCTTGTGCAGGAGGTGGGTTGCCGTGTGGAGCTTCGTGGTCATCTCTGAGTGGTCGGCAAGGCCGCCCTTGAAGGTCCGCTCGGCTCCGACCTTCGAGAGCTCCTGGTGCTTGCCGAAGGCCTCGTTGAAACCGGCCACGTCCACCGTCAGACCGTGCTCGGCGGCAAGCTCCTGCGTGATCTCGAGGGGAAAGCCGTAGGTGTCGTAGAGGCGGAAGGCAACCCGCCCCGGAATGACCTTCGCGGGATTCTTCAGCAGGTTGGGAAGCATCTTCTCGAACTCGCCCTCCCCCACTTTCAGAGTCTTCAGGAAGCGGTCCTGCTCGAGCGAGAGCTCCTCGATGATCGTGGCGCGGTTTGCCTGAAGCTCCGGATAGGGCTTCGCGTAGATGTCGATGACGACGGCCGCCGGCGCCTCGAGAAACTTCCCCTCGATCCCAAGCTTGCGTCCGTGACGCAGGGCGCGACGAATGAGGCGCCGAAGAATGTAGCCCGCCCCGAGGTTCGAGGGTCTGACGCCGTTCTGATCGCCAAGGATGAAGGTGGCGGTGCGAACATGGTCGGAGATTATGCGAATCGACCTGTCGCTTCCTTCCTCCCGGCCGAAGGGTATCGAGGAGAGCCCCTCAATTGCCTTGATGATCGGGATAAAGACCTCGGTCTCGTAAACCGAGCCCTTGCCCTGCAGCATTGCGATGGTCCGCTCGATCCCCATCCCAGTGTCAACATTGCGCCGCGCGAGGCGTGCATAGCTCCCGTCGGCCTGTTTGTTGTATTCCATGAAAACGTCGTTCCAGACCTCGAAGTACTTCCCGCACGAGCAGCCAGGGCGGCAGTCCGGGCCGCAAGCGGCCTTGCCGGTATCGATGAACATCTCCGAATCCGGGCCGCACGGTCCGGTCTCGCCTGCCGGCCCCCACCAGTTGTCCTCCCGCGGCAGAAAATAGATCCGCTCCTCCGGAATCCCCAGTGACCTCCAAATGCGGGCGCTTTCGTTGTCCCGCTCGACCTCTTCGTCGCCTGCAAAGCAGGTGATCGACAGCTTCTCGGCCGGAATTCCGAGCCACTGCCGCGAGGTTAGGAACTCAAAGCTCATCGAAATCGCCTCTTGCTTGAAGTAGTCGCCGAGCGACCAGTTGCCGAGCATCTCGAAGAAGGTAAGGTGGCCGGAATCTCCGACCGACTCGATGTCTCCGGTCCGGATGCACTTCTGGTAGTCGACCAGACGCTTTCCGGCGGGATGCGGCTCGCCGAGGAGGTAGGGAACGAGGGGATGCATGCCCGCAGTCGTGAAGAGAACCGTCGGATCGTTCTCGGGAATAAGGGATTTTCCGGATATTCGGGCGTGTCCGTTGGACACGAAGAACTCGATGTACTTCGAACGGAGGTCGTCGGCTGTGCGTATCATAGAAAAGGGATACTACCAGGTGGGCGGCGGCGTGACAATAGACGCCGGTGCCCCGGGAAAGGCATGCTTCCAAGCCGGCAAGCGAGCGGCCTCTCGGCCATCGGAAGCCCTTCGTTGACAAAGGCATAGGCGCCCTATATACTGCCTTCGACGCCTTAACATCCGCAGTAGGAAAATGCATTCATGGACATATTTGAGAAATGCACGACGTCCCCGGTGACGAAGCTTGCGCATGACTACCTTCATTCGGGGCTCTATCCATACTTCAGGCCGATCGAGACCGGGCAGGATACCGAAGTCTACATTCACGGGAAGAAATTCCTTATGCTCGGCTCCAACAGCTATCTCGGGCTCACCTCTGATCCCAGGGTGATCGAAGCGGCAAACGAGGCGACTCGGAAATATGGAACAGGAAACGCCGGTTCGCGCTTCTTGAATGGGACCCTCGACATCCACGAGAAGCTCGAGCACAAGATCGCCGCGCTCATGAATCGCGAGAAGGCGATCCTCTACTCGACGGGCTACCAGACCAACCTCGGTGTCATTTCTGCGCTCGTAGGCAAGGACGACGTCGTCGTAACCGACAAATCCGACCATGCCTCGATCATCGACGGCTGCAAGCTCTCCTTTGGGGAGATGGTTCGCTTCCGCCACCAAGACATGGAGCACCTCGAAAAGGTTCTCCAGAGGATCCCATCGGAGAAGGGAAGGCTTATCGTCGTCGACGGGGTCTACTCGATGGAGGGCGACATCGCCAACCTCCCTGGAATAGTCCCGCTCGCCAAGAAATATGGGGCCCGGATCGTCGTCGATGACGCCCACGCAATCGGCGTGATCGGGAAGGAGGGTCGGGGAACCGCCTCCCACTGGGCCGAGAAGGGGCTCATAAACGAGCAGGACGTCGACATCATCACCGGAACCTTCTCGAAGTCATGGGCATCGCTCGGAGGTTTCGTCGCTTGCAGCGACCCGGAGGTGATGCTGTTCCTTCGCCACACCTCGCGAGCGCTCATCTTTTCGGCGAGCATGACGCCGGGAACGGTAGCCTCGGTATCCAAGGCGATCGACATCCAACTCGAGGAACCCCAGCGCATCGAGCATCTCTGGCACATCACCCACAAGATGAGGGAAGCCTTTCTGAAGATGGGTTTCAGCATCGGCCGAAGCGAAACCCCGATCATCCCGATCTACGCGGGTGAGCTGCATAACGCCCTCACCTTCTGGAAGGAGCTCACCGACAACGGGCTCTTCGTCAATCCCGTAGTTCCTCCCGCGGTTCCGCCGGGCGACTGCCTCATGCGCACCAGCTTCATGGCGACCCACACCGATGAGCAGATGGACTATGCGCTCGAGATTTTCGAAAAGGTCGGCAAGAAGGTCGGGGTAATAAAGTAGGAAGCGGTTCGTACCGCCAGTCGCCGTTGCCGTCAGGACGCGGCAACGGCTAGAAGTCCTCGAGGTCGGCCTGCGCTCCTTCCCCTGCAAGCTCCGGAAAAACGTAGACGATCGTTCCGTTCTTGGTAACGCGCATCTCAGCGAAGCCTTTCGATGCGAGCTTCTCGAGGTCGCGCTTTGCCTCCTCGATGGTGACGTCTCCCTCCAGAGCCACCTCGGAGGCGGTTGCACGTCCCTTGTTCTTCTTCGCCGTCCGGAGGATGACGCGCTCGATCGATTCCTTTTTCTCCGCGGTCGCGAGGCGCGGGCCGGAGAGTTGGCGGGTGAGCGCGTCGCGGTAGCGGAGCCTCATGTTGGCTTCTCGAACCTGCATCGGAAGGGTGAACAGGTCATAGAGCGAGCCGAGCCCGGCAAGCCCGCCGGTAAAGAAATAGAGGATCCCGGTACCGAACTTCCCGAGGTAGAAGCGATGGAAGCCCAGCGCTCCGAAACCGGAAAAGACCCAGAGAAGGTAGGCTACCACCGTCGAATACATGCTGAATCCTCCCGAGCGCGGGCCATCATTCTATCAGTCGGTCGTCCCAATGGATCGATATCTTGCGCTGATCGTCCAGCTCGATGAGATAGTCGAGAAACTCTTTGGTGGCCTTGTCGACGTCGACCCGCCGCATCCGGCCAAGCGCCGTCATCTCCTCTCCAATCAGGGAGGCGCGGCGTGACGACACATTATCGATGATCTTGGAAGCGATGGGCTCGCTTTTCCCCTTCAGGATGACCGCGATTTCCCTATCGTCATAATCCCGCAGGATCGTCTGGAGCTCGGTATCGTCGATCTTGAGTATGAGGTCGATCGTGAAAACCTTGTCCTTCACCGCCTGGGAGAGCTCCGGATCGAAGTTGTCGAGCTCTTCGAGGATTTTCTCCTCTGAAGAGAGATCCATGTGCTTGAGAATCTCCGCAAGCGCGGAGCGACCGTCGATCTCCTGGGTTACCACCCTTCCTTGAGCGCGGATGCGCTCCTTCAAGATTTCCTCAATACGGCGTATCACTTCCTGATCGATGCGCTCGATCCTTGCGATCCGGCGGACCACCTCCTTCTGGATGTCCGCCGGAAGATGCTCGATGACCTGCGCCGCCTTCCGAGCCTCCAGATAGGGAAGAATGAGGCTTACGGTCGGCGCCGACTCATTCTTGAGAAGGAGCAGGATCTGCTCGAAACCGATATCGCTCAGGAAGCGAAAAGGCGCCTCGGCCCCGTTGGGCACGACCCTGCGGAGAAGCGCTTTGCCGCGCTCTTCGCCGAAGGCCGCCACGAGCATCGCCCGCGCGGTCTCGGGCCCTGCCATGACGCGGTGGCTCCTCTTTTGGACGACGCCGAACTCGCGCAGGAGGTCCTGCGCTTCCGTGCCGTCGACCGAGCGGATCCGTGCAATCTCGCGAGATATTCCCTCGATCTCGTCGGGGGTGAAGTGTTTGAGGATCTTCGCCGCCTCGTCCTGACCAAGGAGGAGAAGGAACTTCGCAACCTTGCGATATCCGCGCCCGCCGGCCTCTGCCTTGAGGAGCTCCTCAGTGGAAGCTCGCGCGCTCGCCGCAGGAGGCTTGACAACCGCGGCAGTGGGGCGTCCGGACTCGCGTTTGCCTGGGGAATGCGCCGGTTGGCGTGACTCTTTCGTGCGGGGAGCAGCTGCCTTCCCTTCCGCAGGGTTGCCGGAGCGCCCGCGTCCCTGCGTCTCACCTCGTGCACCGTCTGGCGCCGCAGGCTGCGACTTCTTCC
>DAHUYW010000030.1 GCA_027306915.1 Spirochaetales bacterium
TCTCTTTTCCTCACAATACACGAGCGACGAGTGGTTCGATGGTCTCGATGAGCTTCGCCGTGAGTGCTTTCCGGTCATAGGAATCTATTCCGTCCGGCTTGATACGCATAGGGTTGCCGGATCTATGCCGCTTGAAAGCTTCCTCGACGACCTGCTCTATCGTCTTCACGTCATAGGGGTCGACACGCGCACCAATTCCAAAGTGCTCTATGAGATCTGAGGCCGCACCCCTACTGCCGAGCAGAATGATCGGCGCCCCGGAGGCTGCCCAGTATTCGTAGATCTTTCCGGGAATAAGCGTCGAGAAATCATCATAGTTGACTGCCAGGAGCAAGTCCGCGCTCCGAAGAAGGTTGATATACTGGATGCGATCGAGGTGTCCAACTTCCTGACATGCCTCCTGCAAACCGAGCTCGCGCACCATTTTCTCATAGGGTCGCTCGAGATGACCGGTGAATACGAGCTTTAGGTTGGCTGCCATCTCGGTGCTGCGTTGCCGCAGGGATGAGACCGCTCGGAGAAGAGCCACTGGATTCCTCCTCCAGCTCCCCCATGGCGGGAGTATTCCTGCGTAAACGATCCAAAAATCACCGGCCTTCTTCGTCGGCGGACGAAGGGGAGCGGATCGGAAATCCTCCAGGTCGCAGCCATTGGGAATGAGGACGAACTTGTCGGGGGCCTCATTCCGGTAGCGCGAGAGGAATGCCCTTCGGCTCCACTGTGTCACGACCACGATTCGATCGGCTTTTTTGACGACCCACTTCTCGAGCCCACGCTCCAGAAGCTGTCGAGCTCTCGGCTTCGCACGAAACCACGGAGTACCGATCCAGTCATCTCGGTAATCGACAATGAGCGGCAGGTGAGTGATGACCTTGAGCAACGCACCTATCAGTGCCGCCGAATGCGGTGGACAGGTCACGAAGAGAATGTCCGGTTTCTCCCGCTTTATGATTCTCTGCGCAGTTCGCAGCGCATGCGGAAGCCACCTGATTCTGGGGTCGGGAACCAACACGCGCCGGTCCAGAGCGTTTCTCATCTTCGTGGACACGCTGACGAAAGAAGCGCTCAGCGACTTCCTCCGCATTGCCTCACGACGTCGTTCGACCGCGCGAAGCGCGAGCTCGCCCGATCGCTTCGTACGGTAAACCTTCACCCCCGGGGGGATGTCCTTGAGCAGCTCCTCGCTTCCGACTCGCGTCTGCGTGGCGAGCTCCTCACGGTCGCTGACCGTAATGACCGAGGGTTGCCATCCCGAGGCAGACAGGTACTTCAGAAATTTCACGACTCGAATGCTGCCGCCTTCGGAGTAGAAAGGCGGGAAGGTGTAGGCCAACATGAGAATCTTCTTGCTTGACACGTCAGGCCTCTCCCACTACTGCAACGGACGTTTTCCGAAACTCGCCAAGCAGTGCGAGGATCCCAAAATGGATTCCAGCACCTCCGAGAGTTCCGACCCCGAGGACTCCCACGGGCGAGCTTGGCCATGCGCTTCTCAGAACCAGCAGAAATGCCAGCATGGTGCCGCTGCTTACTAGGGTTCGGACAATCGTCGCCACTGGTACCCGCCATGTAAGGTCACGGTGTGCGTGGTAGGCGAGGAGCACGAAGAGAAGCGCAAAACCTATCAGCGTCGTCATCGCAGCCGCGACGAATCCGAAGCGCGGTACGAGGAGGAAATTGAGGCCTATATTGGTAGCTGCCGCGATTACCTGGTCTATACTGACCTGGCGCGTTCTCTTTGCGATAATTAGCCCGACCGTCGCGAATATCGAGAGCCCCCAGAAGAATGACGAGAAGGCAACGTAACCGATTGCGCGGGAGCCTTCGTAGTAGGCGGGCGTAGCGAGTACTTTGATAATGGGCAATCCCAATGCAGTCAATCCGACGGCTGCGGGCAGCGCCGTAATCAGATAGATCCTCGTGATGACGGTGAGGGTCTCCTCCGCCTTTAGTCTACCCGATGACTTCCATGCGTTGATAACCGATGGGCTTACCGTCAGGATGAAGATCGTTACCAGAATCGCCATTGACTTGTCACTGATTCCGTATGCGAGGGAGTAGAAGCCGAGCTCCGAAGGCGGCCGAAAGAGGGAAACGATGTAGCGATCGGACAGGTTGAGACCCCACATTGCGACGTTGCCGATGAGGAGCGGCCACGCCCATCGGAATATTACCCTCGCTTCCTCGAAGGAGAAGTCTCGAAAGCTCATTCGGACGCCCCTCACCGACACATAGACCAGAACCGGCAGCACGAGCAGGCTGGCGCCAATGTCCCCCCAGATGAGGCCGCCAATGTTCATCCCGAGGCCGATGATGAGGGAGAGACCAATGGCGAGGCTCCCGTATCGCAGCAAGAGACTGAAGGTCGTATAGAGTCCGGCAGATTCAGCGGCCCGGGGTACGCCGAGGTACACTCCGGAAAAGCCCCTCAGAAGGTATGCGACAACTGCAAGCTGAAGGAGCTGATACGTCGTCCGATCCAGTCTGCCTCTCGCGACGAGCAGTGCGGCGGACACGAGCACAAAGGTCCCGCCGACCATGAGAAGAAGATTCGCGTTGATCGCTGCAAAGAATCGACCGAGTTCGGATCTGCTCTTGTAGTCTCCGTAGAAACGGATGACGCCGGATCCGATTCCAGAGCAGGTGCCGGCGACGAGAAAATCCACCAGGGCAAGCGCAATAACATACTTGCCGAAAATCTCAGGTGCAAAGAGATGCGTGATGATGGGCAGTGTGATGAATCCTGAGATCGCGGGAAGCGCCTGCGAGGGAAAGTACTTCACCAACTTTGCCAGCAAGTCTCTTAGCATTTTGAGCGGCTATCCATGGATTTGCAGACTGGCCCTAGTGGCGATCCTCGAGAACCGGCATGGATGCCTCCGTTGACCGGTCCAGGGCATAGATGACTTCGTTCGTTCCCATGATCAATCCGAACGCCGAGACGGCCCAGTTGCCCATGAAGAGACTCGCCTGGAGCGCATAAATCATAAGGCTCATCATGCTCAAGGTCGTGCCGAGCACGACCGCGCGATAGAGCGGTCGGCGAAGCGTACGCCACTTCGTGAAGCCGCGGACCAGGAAGGTGACGAAGAGCGATAGAAATGGAATAAGGCCCAGCACACCCATGTCTTTGAGGATCCAGAGATAGGAATTGTGGATGAAGTAGTTGGCGTTGTCATCCTGCCCGAATACCAGAGGGCGATAGCGATACCCGAGACCGTGGCCGACAATCGGCGATTTCTCAATGGCAGTGAATGCAAACCGGTACTCTGTGACTCGATACTCCATTGAGTCGGACGTCAGAATCTCGCCATGCTGGAGGGTTGTGAACCGTTCCTGGAGAGCAGTACCGAACTGCCGCACCGGTCTGATTTCCATCCCGAAGGTGACCACGAGCACAGAAATAAGAACGAGCATGTTCGCAAACTGTATCTTTCGCCGCAACGACGCCAAAACCACGATCAGACCGAAGCAGAGCATGGTTACGGTCCAAAGCATACGGGAAAAGCTAAGACCGACCCCGACAGCGGTAATCGTGAACAGCAGTATGAGAGGAATGACTCGATTTTCGCGGGAGATCAGCAGTACGCTGAAGGTACAGACCAACGTCGTCGAGACCACGTATGTGCCCGGAGGAAAGACGCGCCAGATTCCGTTGTAGAGGGCCTGAGAGAAGCCACCGATGTATACCGCGGTAGGGCTGTAGACAGTTACCAGGAGCTGGCCTATCGCAATTAGGGCGGCGAGTACCGCCAGTGCGATCAAGAGGATATCGAGTGTGCGATGATCTCGGATCAGATTCAAGATAGGAAAGAAGAGCAGGTAGTACGAGAGATAGCGAAGCTCCCCCATTGCCTCACCCAAGGTGCTCCCGTTCAACACTGCAATCGCTGCACCCATTAGGCCGGCTGCGAAGAAAGAAAGGAGCAGCCAGTTGATCGGCGTTCTCCTGATCTCGTACCTTCGGTCAAAGAGGTGTTTGAAAAGGACCAAGCCCACCAAAAACACGAGAATGAGGTCCGGCAGATAGAGCTCGACCGATCCTATCGAAATCGAAGTTATCGCAAAGTGAAAGACGAAGGATGCGGTAATAGCCACCACCGCTAGAATTGCCCACTCCGGGTGCACAAAGGAGAGGGCGACAAATGGAACCGCGATGCAGGCCTTGAGGATGAGCTTCGAGTTCACTTCGACGAGGAAGCCCACAATAGCGCCGGCAGTTGCCGCCATTGCGAACGACGCGGCTCGCACGCTCCGCGAAAGAGGTCGACGGAACCTGGACTGATGAGCGGTTAGCAAAGCTTTTCTCCTATTTCACATTTCCGCGTCCAGACCTGCTGCTCAGCTGTCTACTCCTCAAGTCCACGAAGCAATCGGGTTGTTGTCAAAACGCCATTCGAACTCGACGCCGGCTTCGGTGATCGGACCGCACCAGGAAGCCTCAAGCCGGCTGGATTTCAGCATCGAACCGTAGGAGAGCGAGCACCATCCCGCGGCGATTGCCGAGTCGATCCCGGACGGAACGCGAACAGACGCTATGTGCGTTCCTTCCCGCTGAACGCAAACGACCGAGGAATCGAGATGCTCCAGCTCCAGGTCCGGGAAAAAGTTGAAGCTCCACTGAAGCGAGTGACGGCCGGCTCCGGAAAACGAATCGATGACGTACCAATGTCCCGGCGATAGGTGACGAACAGTTCTCTTCGCAGTCACTCCATGTAAACACATTCCGGCTTCGACGTGGTCAGGACCGAAAGACCTGCAGGCGGCCGTCGGGATATCGGTCCACGAGAAATCGGGCAGGGGAACCGCCTGGTCAAGCTCATCGATTCGGATGGTATTGTGTGCGGCAGTGAGTCGAAATCGGTCGCGCCATGGTCCGTGGTAGCTATAAGTGCCGGAGTCGACGACGATCGGCTCCCCGTGCATCCAGAGAACGAAGCTCAACAGGTCGCAGTGGGCGTGCGCGCACAGTCCCTCTCCCCCCAACCCGTATTCGCCGGCACGAAGCATGAGGTAATCGCTACGGTCATCCCACGCTTGCCGGAGAAAGAAGTGGCCGCCCTTCCAAAACGGGCGGCTTGTCACGGCCGGTTCGGTCGCGGGCATCTCTTCGAAGGCCCGGAGTCCCTCTTCTCCGAGGAGCCAGAAGGATTCTTCAGAGAACTTGCCCGAACCGAACTTGAAGTCCGGCCGCTGAAAGAGCACGGCGCCGACAGCAAGGAGGGGCCTCGGATCCCAGTAGTCCGATTGTACAGAGAATCTGAAGCCCCGGCCTTCGCCGCAGTCGCCGATCTGGGGCAGCCTTCCGTCCGGCGTCATCGCGTAGAGCGTGTAGTCGAGCATCCGCTCCACGATTCCCTCAATCGTCGCCGAACGTCGAAACACTCCGCGCCGCTGCAGAACAAGCACCCACAGAAGGAGGTCCAGCACGAAGCGGTGGTAGCCGGTCGTCTGTTCTTTGTTCACACCGTCTTCCCACGTTTGCCGTTCCGCTTCGTCCTCGAGAACGGACAAACCGGTCTCGGTCCACTCGGCGCTCTGTGCGAACTCAGGGAACAAGACCCCGACCGTAAGCAATCCGGCCGCCTCGCCGATGATGTGATTGTTCCGAGGGCGGAGAGTCGGAGTCAGGTGAGCTCGGAGGTAAACGGTTTGAAGATGGAGGCTTTTCAGAAAGGATACGCCGCACTGTTCGCGAACGATCCGCGATGTTCGGAACATAGCAAAAGCGATCGACCACGAAATCAGTCTTATCGCGACCTCCATGGCGCTGTACCAGTTGAGGCCGCGAGCGAAAGGGTTCTGTCGTATCCAGCTCTCGACTTGCCTGCAGAACTCGGAGCTGTAACGTTCGTCCCCAGTGAGCCTGTAAGCCTTGCCGAGCGTCACGAAGAACTGATGTCGGTTGAGCTCCCACAGCGGAATCCAATCGGCCGTACGCATTTCTGACCAGAGCCATTTACCGATGCGGCTCACGTGTCCTCGAGGCCACTTCATCAGTGCTGTCGGTGTGACGTTCCAGTTCATCTCGTCGCCGGGGAAAGAGAACTCTTGGCCGAGCATCACGAAGCGATGTCGACATATCTCTTCGTCAGCCGCCAATGTGTCCTTACAGCCTTCGGAGTAACGACAACGCAAGGTCTCAAGAAAACTCGCTTCCCCGTGTTCGTTGAACGGGAGCGCCGGCCCCAGGCCCGCAACCACATGTTCCAACAGCGCCCGAACCGAGTGAAATTCCGGATTCACCCCGCGAAGGAATCCTCCGTTCGTCGACAGCATAAGCCGTTCCCGGAATGCGGCTGCGCTGTACGCCCGCAGACGCATCTCTCTCTTCAGGCGGTTCCACGCTCTCGACGCAATGCGGGACATATGCGTCTCGGCACCAGGTGGTGCAACTTCTGCCCTCGACCCTACCAAGCAAGCCCCTCGTACTGATGATCCGTCACGTCGTCCCGGTCAAATGCTCGTACCAGGTCAACGACCACCTTGCCGGTCCGCATCTCCGCGATGAGCCTTTCCTGTCCCAATCTCCTTCCAAGCACGATCACCTCGGCGTTGCGGACAACATCGACCGGGTCCTCTTTCATGATGGTGGCGATGTGCGGTATGATCGTTTCGACATAGCACTTGTTTGCTCCGTGCAGACGGGTTAGGCGGACCTCCTCGTCGAAGATGCTTACCTGGTATCCCTTGCCTATCATCCTCTCCACGAGCTCTACCATCGGGCTTTCCCGTAAATCGTCGGTTCCGGGTTTGAAGCTGATTCCAAGGACACCCACTCGCGTCTTTCCTGTTCTGTGAATGAGCTCGAAAGCGTGATCGATCTGCAGCCTGTTGCTCGTCAAAATCGCTGACAGTAGCGGAAGGGTCAAATCCATCTGCTTCGCTTTGTACAAGATGGCCCTCAAGTCCTTGGGAAGGCACGATCCGCCAAATGCAAATCCGGGCTTGAGGTAGGCCGCAGATATGTTCAACTTCGTGTCGCGACAGAAAAGGTCCATTACCTCGTAGCTGTTCACGCCGAGCCTCTTGCAGAGGTTGCCGATCTCGTTGGCAAAGCTGATCTTGAGCGCATGAAAGGAATTAGAAGCGTACTTGACCATCTCCGCGGTCCTGATCGAAGTCCTGATGAGCGGCGCTTTCACTCCGGCGTAAGCGCCGCAGACTACGTCTCCGCTTTTCGCATCGAGCTCTCCGACTACGGTGAACGGCGGATCGTAGAAGTCGCGAATCGCTGTACCCTCTCGTAGGAACTCGGGATTCATGCAGACGCCAAACCCACGGCCGCTCCTCTTGCCGGACGTCGTTTCCAGCCGGGGGACAACAACGTCTTCGATCACCCCAGGCAGTACCGTGCTTCGAACATTGACTACGTGATAGTCTTCGGACCTGGCAATCAATGTCCCGATTTGCTCCGAGACCCTCTCAAGTGCCTCAATGCCAAGGCTTCCATTTTCTCGACTTGGCGTTCCCACACAGACCAACGACATTTCTGCGGCGGGGACGTTGCCTACATCGTTCCTCCTCGCGACGAGGCGGCCCGACTTCAGGGCCTTCTGTATTTCTAGGTCAAGACCCGGCTCCACGAACGGGCTTATGCCGCTGCTTACGCTGTCTACCTTCTGCGCATCCACTTCGACGCCGATCACGACGTGACCCAAATTGGCCATGCACGCGGCTGAGACGCAACCTACGTATCCCATGCCAAATACATTGATTCTCATTTGATCGCTTTGCCTTTTGAGAAACAAGTGCCTGCTCGAGACGCCTGTCCTGAGACTGAGCTAGGACACAGGATAGAGCCACGCGGAAACGTAAAACTTGCGCCTATTCAGGACTGCGCCGAGCACAAGAGCCCCTGCATCTTCGAGCCTCTCCAGCCCTGTTTGAACGACCTCTCTTCTGACGTTCTCGCTCTCGATAATCAGAATGACCCCGTCCGCTCGCCCGGCCTGAATGGCCGCCATCCCACCTTCGCGCAACGATGGAAGATCGAGAACGACGAATTTGTAGTCTTGTCTCTCCACCGACGGCAGAATGCTCTCGAACGCCTTTCCGCCATCGACCGCGGCGATGTACTCGTTTATTCGCTCGCGGCGAAACAGCTGCGGGTTGATTCGCGGCGGTTCGATCATGCGTCGGTCAGCCCTAAGCTCAGTCAGGTTGGGAGGTTTGAGCTCGCTCGGAATGCCATCTCCGTCTGCACAGTGCCGGTCGGCGTTCATCAAGAGCACCTGTTCACCTTCGGCAACGGCCACGGAATATGCCAGCCCGGCCGCAACTGCCGAGACCCCTTCACCCCGGTAGCAGCTCGTTACGGCAAGTGTATAAGGCCGTTTCTTGGAACGTTCCGTAAGCAGCTCGATTCGGGCACGCAACTCTTCGAAGGAATCCCGTATTTCTTCGACAAAGTACATCCACGTAATAACGTGATCGGCAAGGTTCAGCGGAACGGTCGTTGTCGGATCTGACTTCGATCCGCGACTACTCACCTCTCGGCGTAGACGTCTTCGGACCGAACCAACATTTACCGGCGCAAAGGAGGCGAGACAGTCCAATCCAAGTCGGCCACGTATGTCTTTTGGAGTTCGTATGGTGTGATCAAGCCGCTCAAGGAGAAATGCAATCCCGAGACCGCCGGTTATTGCCGCAAGAACCCCTGCAGCCACGATAAGCATGTTTCTGCCTTGCGGCTGCGGCTGATACGTGGGATTCTCCAGTACTGCAACACTGGCTACTCTTTCGCTTTCGATCGTTTTCGCGATGCGTGTTCTCTGCAATCCGGACTGGTAGGACTCGTATTCCTCCTGGGCGCTTCGCACTTGACCGTCGAGCTCTTCGAGGGTGCTTTGTGTCTTCGACATGTCGACGAGCCCCGCCTCAGCGGCTCGAAGCTGCTCCTGCAATACGCCAATCGATGCCTCCAGCGATCCCATCCGAACGCGCTGCTCTTGTTCTGACCTCCATAGACCCAACTTGTCTTTCGAAGAAACGACTGCCGCATGGGCGCCGGAGTATTCTGCTTGCGCCTCCTGAATCTGAGAATGCAGAGCATCCACCCGCTGAAGCAGCAATTTCTGCTGTGCATCGAACTGCGTCACGTGAGTTCGCTCGCGGAAATCGACCAGAGCCGCCTTGGCCTTGTCCAGCTGGCTTTTCGCCCTTTCTGTTTCTTCGGCGAGAAGTCTCAGGGAGGCCGGCGTCGAATTGAGCTCAACATTCTTCTGTACATACGCCGAAACCACTTCGCCGAGAATGCGCTGGGCTTGCTCGGGAGAGCTCGCACTGTAGACGAGGGAAATGATGTTTGAAGCTGTCACGTTTTTTACCTCGAGCGTCTTCATAAACTGAGCGATCGCAGCCTCTGTTGCTGTTGTTTCGTCAGACATTTCGCTGGCGTTCCCAGCCGTAGTCGGAAGCGGCTTCATAAGCGTCCCGGATCCTGGTTCGGCGTAAGCCGGTTTTACTCCGTAGTTCTGAAGCGGACCCGAAATGGTTTCTACCCCAAGGCGGCTCACTACGTCCTGTGCGAAGCCGCGACTTTTCAGAAGCTCCACACCGACGTTTGCAGATCCGGCCAGGAGAAGCTTCGCCTCAGATTCGTACGTGCGCGGCGTACTTTGGACGGTATATGCGACGACTGCGAGTACGGCGACTGCGAAGACCATCGATTTCAATTTGTGCCTGGACAAGATGTACAGGATATCTCGCGCTGTCATCGCTTCGCCTTTGTGAACAACTTCACGAGCTCTGCTCCCCTGTTCGGTGCTCGCCTCTGTACCCAAGGTCCGGCCCCTTAAAACCATAGGTTTGTCTCCTGCTCCTTGTACTCAGCGCTCAACGTTCGGCGGCGCGACTTGGCGTTGCCGCGACTGTCTGGATGGCAATACTCCGGTGGGCCTTGCGGTCCGTTGGGCCCCCTCCAGCTCTTTCACTACGACTTCTGTCTGAACTCGGTTCAACTCCGCGGACATCGGCAGCGAAAGGAGCCTCCCCGCGAATCGGGTGGTTGTTTCGCAACTGAAAGCGATGAACGGTGAGCCTTGATATGCTGGCTGGAGGTGAATCGGGATGGGGTAATGAATGCCGCATTGGATCCCGGCCTTGGTGAGCTCTCTTAGCACTCTGTCGCGCTCCGGCACGCGCACGACGAACAGATGATAGACATGGCGCGCATACGGCGCTTCCTCAGGAATAACTACCGATTCGAGCTCGGACAGAAGCTCACGATAGATCTGCGCATTACGCCGTCTGGCCTCAGTCCATTCTTCGAGGTGCTTGAGCTTGACGCCGAGCACCGCAGCCTGGATCCCGTCCATCCGGCAATTCCAACCGACCAGATCGTGATGGTACTTGGTCCGCTGCCCGTGGTCCCGGAGCATCCGAATGGTCTCCGCCAGTGTCTCGTCGTTCGTTGTCACCACGCCCGCTTCTCCGTAGGCTCCGAGGTTCTTGCCGGGATAGAAGCTGAACGCAGCCGCATCCGCGAGCGAGCCGGCGCGACGCCCTTTGTACTCGGCCCCATGAGCCTGGCAGGCATCTTCGACGACGTGTAGGCCGTGGGCGCGGGCAACTGCCAAGATCGGGTCCATGTCAGCTGTCTGCCCATACAGGTGTACCGGGATGATTGCCTTCGTCCTCGGGGTAATTGCCGGCTCCAGACGATCGGGATCCATGGTGTAGGTGCTTGAATCGACGTCGACGAACACGGGAATCGCGCCGGTCATCGTGATAGCCTCTGCCGTGGCGATGAAGGTGTTCGCCACGGTGATCACCTCGTCCCCTGCCCCCACTCCTAGCGCCATCAGAATCAACCACAGGGCTTCCGTGCCGCTGCCCACTCCCACGGCCTCCTTGGAATGACAATATGCCGCAAACTCCTTCTCGAACCTTTCCACAACGGGGCCGCCGCAGAAGGCACACGAGTCTACGGTCTCCTCGATAGCACGATCGATATCGGCGCGAATGGATTCGTATTGCGCCCTCAGATCGAGAAACGGGACCGTCACGTTCATCGTTCGCTCTCCGACAAAGCGCGAATCACTCGGGCGGGGTTGCCCACCACCACCGTCCATGGCGGCACGTCCCGTGTCACAACTGCTCCTGCCCCGACCATTGCCCCTTCTCCGATTCGAACCCCGGCAAGGATGGTGGCGCTAGAGCCGATTGAGGCGCGCCGCTCGATCGTTGTCGGCACGCATTGCCAATCCTGATCGCTCTCCAGCCGTCCGTCTGCCGTTGTCGCCCGAGGATAGAGGTCGTTGATGAAGGTCACGTTGTGACCGACAAAGACCTCATCCTCGATGGTCACTCCTTCACAGATGAAGGAGTGGCTCGATACCTTGCAGTTCCTGCCTATCCTTGCGCCCTTCTGTATCTCCACGAATGCCCCGATTTTGGTGTTCTCGCCTATCTCGCAGCCGTAGAGATTGGCGAAGCGATGAACCGTTACGCCCTCGGCTAGCTTCACGTTGCTTCCGAGACTCAGATCGCTTACTGTCCTGTTCATGCCGTAACCACCCTTTTCCCGTCCGCCCGCTTCCCGTCGCCGAGCTCGACCAACGCTCCGTTATTCTTGAGCGATTCGCTGGCCGCTACTAGGATGCGAACCACCTTCAAACCTTCGCGACCATCGGAGTCGGAGGCGACTCCCGTTACGATACTGTCGACGAAGGACTGGCACTCCACCTTTAGCGGTTCGACCTGCTTGATGTAGGGTATGTACATATCTCCGTAGTGGTAGGAATAGGTGAACTCGGCGAACGTGTCGTAGTGAGGGGGGATCTCGACGCACTTGTCGAAGATCCGCATCTTATCAAGAGGTTCGATATCGTCATACACCAGCATCTTCCGGGTCCCAACGATCGTCGTCTCCCGCACTTTTCTGGGATCGATCCAGCTGTTGTGGATGATGGCAAAACCTCCATTGGCGAAATTGAGCGTTATGTTGGTGACGTCTTCAATGCTGGGGTTCACGTGAGCCTTGCCCTGGCAGTTCACAGAGAGCGGCATCTTGCCCAAGACGTAGAGAATGATCGAGATGTCATGCGGCGCCAAATCCCACGCAACGTTCATGTCCTGCTGGAGAAGCCCGAGGTTCAGCCTTCGCGAGCTTATGTAAATCACTTCCCCGAGATCTCCCGACGCCACTACTTCCTTGATCTTGCGAACAGTCGGGCTATAGACGAACGTGTGTCCAACCATGAGGACGAGCGAGCGATCCTGCGCGAGTGAAAGCAGCTCTTCGCACTCGGCCACGGAGGTCGCAAGCGGCTTCTCCACGAAGACATGCTTTCCAGCCAGAAGCGCCAGTCTGGCAAGCGGATAGTGCGTCTTGATGGGCGTGGCGATGACTAGGGCATCCGTGTCTTCGCTGTCAATGACGGACGCAAAATCCTGCGTTACTTCTACGTCCGGATGCATGTCCTTGAGGTACGCAAGCCGCTCGGCTCGAAGATCACATACCTTCCGCACCCGGCATCCAGTCGCGGACTTCAGGTTCCGAACCAAATTGGGACCCCAGTAACCGCAACCCAAGACTGAGACGTTGGTCATCGGTTTGTCCCTCTCGACGGCGTTGGCCGCTCCGTCGGCGCTTCAGTGGAGGGCCTGCACCGCCGGACGACGGCATCGGCGATCATGCCGAAGATCGCGGGAGCAGTGAGCAGGAGCACCTTCAGATCCAGCCACAATGACATTCTTCTGCAGTAGCAGATGTCCAGGCGGATCATCTGTCGGAAGGTGAGCTTGTTCTTCCCGCTCACCTGCCATAGCCCGGTTATCCCCGGGAGGACGTCGAACCGGTAGGCGTGCCATCTGCGGAACTCTTCCGCTTCATAGGGAAGGCAGGGGCGCGGTCCCACAAGGCTCATCTCTCCCTTCAGCACGTTGATGAGCTGCGGGAGCTCGTCTAGACATGCCTTGCGAATCATGCGCCCGCCCGGGATAATCCGAGGGTCACCTGTTTCGTCGAGCTTCTCCATGGGCTTTTCCGAGCGGATGAGACCCTTGAGGTGACTGCTGTGCTCGCTGTCGTCGTTCCGCACGTGCATCGTTCTGAACTTCAAGAACGTAAATGGCTCGCCCTTATATCCGACTCGTTGCTGCCTGAAGAGAACAGGCCCGGGTGAGACTATCTTGATGTACGCTGACAACGGTAGGGCAAGCGGCGCAAACAAGATTGACCCCACCGATGCGCCGACCAGGTCCAGGAGGCGCTTCCAAACGGGAATGGATCGGACAAGCACCTGCTTGAGTCGATCCTCTAGAGCCGCTACCCCCTCCGCATCCAGGTGGGCGGGATCTCCGTCGTCCCACCCGCCCAGGACGGAAGAGCTTCCTTTGGCCGATCCTTCGTTTCGACTCGATAGATAGGGACACCCCTCGCTGTAGTGAAAGATTGCATGGGGGAGATCCACGGAAGGCTCCCTCTTGCCGACGTCTGCAACAAACCGAGCGCACCCCTCCGGACCCGTCGACGGCAGCAGGACTCCCAAGTGCCGGCGATCGATCCAGCCGACGGAATCGACTCCCCTGTGATGCGTTGTCATCGCCTGAATCAATTTCTGCCTTTGCTTCTGACCGGGAGCGCCTTCTGCCAGCCGGAAGGCTACCAGCGAAAACTCCGAGTCCTCCCGGTCCGCCCGCGCGCACTCGTATTGAAGTGCCAGGGCAAACTCCCTCATTGACAGTGCTGTCGCCCCTTCACACTTTCGGTCCATACGGGAGAGCTCCGGTCTCATTTCAGCGGCCATTCCTTGACCTGCCTTCCCATGGGTCGAATCCTGAAGCCTTTCGAGAACTCAACCGCAAAACCCTCTCGGGCTATGCGGATCACATGGCCCCTAACTCGAACCCTGGCGCCGGTGTCGGCACTGATGACCTCCAACAGGCTTTTCACCGTAAGAAAAAGCTCAATCTCGACTCTGGTTCCCTCGCGGACTGAATCCCCACCCTCCAGGAACGCTCCTGCAGAGGAAAGATTGCAGGTTCGGAGCTGAAACACCTCGGACTTCTTGGCATCGCTCACGGTCAGGGTCGCCGGAACGACTAAGGGGAAGCGCTGCTGCTTCCTCTTTTCTACATAGGGCACCCGATCCCCCGTCTGCTTTCATCCCCGAAATAGGCCGCTTCGCGCAATGACGATCCTTGTGCTGGAAGTGTTCATTTGGACCTCAGAATGAGTTACTCGGCAGCTAGCTCTTCGGAGACCAGGGCGTCGTGCTCCGGGTAGCAGTGAACGGTACATCGAGGAACTTCCTCATGCTGCCAACTTCCCAGCACGTCGTGGACTACCTTGCCGGCACCCTCCAATCCGGTTGCCGGCAGAAGCAGCCCAATCCTCTCCTCATCCAAGCGACCGATGCTGTCAGCCGCCCGTACCCGCCGGGAGAGACCGCGGAGGAGGGCAACGGCCCTCCTGTCGGGACGGACCGCCTTGGACAGATCGAACACGACAAGGCAGGAACGGATGCGGTATCTTTGTGACCGAGAACGTTCCCTGTCGACCAACGAGAGAAGATCCGTCTGAAATTCCGACCGCCAATGTGCTCCACCTGGTCTCATTTTCCGTCCCCCTTAAGCAAGACCGGCTATTTGCGCAAGGACATCAACCTTCTCGCCACGGCAAGTTGAAAGGCCTTGTGTTTCGTGGCGCCTACTGCGAAATGACCTAGGGGGCGGGATGGCCGCCGAAACAGGCTCACCCCACCACTGTGCACGCCCGCCTGAAAATCACGTCAGGCTGGCGTTGTTCCATCACGTAGCAAAAAGTATAGGGGTGCCGATGGCAGGCCGATATCGGTAATGCCGGTGTTTCTCTTCGCAGAAAGGCCAGCGCGACTAGGTCCCGAGTACGCCTGTTTCCGACCGGTGCCTAATACTCAAGTGGCCCTTTCGAGTATCAAAGCGCCGGCGAGTCTTTACCGTGATCCCGACGACCGCCTCCAGGGCGGACAATTGCACGTCTCATTTTGCTGCAGCGAGCGTACCCGTCCGACCATCGCTCTCAACAAGACGACGTCTGGATGCCTCATGCAAGAACGAACACGGTGCGGGTAAATTCGGAGTTTCCCTGTCGATTCATTTGTGATACTCTCTGAACGGAAAGTGACAAGCCTCCGGAGTATGCGGGGCGAAGCGGAAGGCTTCGGCGTGCTCTTTGGGTGGGCAACGCCGAGCAATGAGGTCACGTCGATGTACACGGCTTCTGTGCTAATGGAGAGGCAAAACGTGCTTGTCGTCGACACCCGCCTGACAATCGCTAAAGCGGCTGCCGAACGCCAAGCGGCACATCAAAAGAACGCTCACATCCCCAGCACGCGATGGACTACCGTCGGAACAGACGGAGCCCACGATTCGAAGCATGTCGTTCGCCACACAATTCGAAGGTATGCCCTCCCCCGCGCTGCAGCGACGAGTTGCACCACCCCTTTCGATACTCTAGCGATCCTAGATGGGCATTGAGCGAGATACCGTAAGGCGACTCTCGGTCGACCCCAAGTTCAAAAAGAATGCTGACCGTAGCCGGGCCATTGCAGCGCCCTGGCGGAGTAGAGTGGAGCGAAAGGAGCACAACTATGACCAGAGTGTACCGTCTCCTGTGGGTTATCCTACCTCTGTGGGCATGTGGCTTTCCCGTCGCCGCGGAGCAAGCCACCGCCCTGGGGACGCACATACCCCAGCGCGAGCTGCTGCAGCAACTCATCGAGATCGTCGTTCAAAACAACCCGATCCTGTCCTCGCAGGCCTCGGTAGTGCAGCGGGGCAGCACGGTAACAGAGCCGCGGGGCACGAGTGCAATCACCGGACTAACTGTGAGCGCCGGAGTCGCCGACTACTATTACTCTCAGCTGCAGTTCGGCTTTGCGCCAACAGCCACAATCGGCCTGAGCGTTGCCTTCGCTGACCCGGGAAGAGCCCTAAACATCCTGAGAGTGACCCAAGAAAAGGAGCAAGCGAAGCAGCAGTGGGAGAAGACCAGGACCGAGATCGTCGCTCAGCTCGTCGAGAAGATAAACCAGATGTTGCAGCTGCAAAGCAAACAGTCCAGCCTGGGCGATCTGAAGAAATTCCTAGACGGCTACACGGCATACGTGGAGAAACAGGTCATGCAAGGAGACGCGGAGCCGGATCGATTGCTGCCCTTGAAAGAGCGATTGGCAAGCCTGGACGTTGAGCTTCAGGATACAAAAAACCGGCTTGGTACCGTCAGACTGGAGACGGCCATGAGCCTCGGGGGCAAGGCATGGGAGGAGGTGCTTCGGCTCCTGATCCAACTGCAGGAATTCCCTTGAATGGCTCGCTCCGGACGGTTGAACATTCACCTTCCAGGGTAGTTCCGTGCTCGCAGTATGGTGAGTCCGGTCGCTGCTACTGAATGTGCTTGGCTGCCCAGAGGCTGGCCTGGAACCGGTTGTTGACGTTGATCTTTCGGTAGATATTGTAAAGATGCGTCTTCACCGTGTGCGTGCTCAGGCACAGCATGTCGGAGATCTCGTCGTTGGTCTCACCCCTGCTTGCGTGTGCAAGGATTTCGATCTCGCGTCGGCTTAGCCCTGAAGCCTCCGCAACCTGCGCGAGCGAGGCAAGCGGCTCGTCCAGCGCGAGCTCGAGCAATGCATTGTGAGAAAGCCACACTTCGCCTTTCAGAAGGGCCCGAATTCCCTTCAAGAGGACCCAAAGCTTGTCCTCGGCAAAAAAGATCCCCCGCACTCCTTTGCGAAGCGTTTCCGCCCCTATCTTGATCCCGCGGGGCAAGTTGTAGATTGCGAGGATAGGACTTCGTTTTCCTTTCCGATTCCGATTGTCGTAGGTGAGCCGGGTTACTTCATGACAGCCGTCCAAAGCGTCGAACAGCAGAAGAGCCGCGTTGTCGTCCTCGCTTTGGTTGAAGGGTCCATCTGTTGCGCTCAAGGTGGGGGTTAGCTTGCACGGAGTACAAAGCTCATGCGCTAATACATATTCGAGAGATTCGTTGTAGACGTTGGTGGCGCCATGCAATACAATCACATAACTCCCCTAACGTTCCTCGCGATGGTTCGAGCATCTCTTGCTTGCTTAGTTTCTTATATCATGTTTCAGTCTCGCTGCATATCAGTTTTTTCCTAGCGATATCGCCCCTGTCCGCGGCCCCGAGTGTACGCGATTAAGACCACAGAGTACTAGAAATTGACTCGTCATTTGATGCCGAGCCCCGCCTGGAAGGATGCGCGCTGCCAAGCCAATGCATGAGATCGAAAGGGACATTCTGGCCACTGTGGCATTCCTCACGACGGAGAAAGCCGGACCTTCTGCAGAGGCCCCCCAGCGGTTAACCAGAGCAGATCACTTACCATTAATCCTTGACAGCTCGATGGGGCGGCGGTAGGCTGAACCTTTCTTGCCGGAGGCGAGGCGTGGAGCAGGTTCGCCAGATCGGGAGGAGCATTCGTCGAAGCGATGGCCCGGATAAGGTCGCGGGACGGGTGCGTTTCACGGATGACCTCTGGCCGCCGGGGCTCCTTTTCGCCGCCCTTCTCACGAGCCCACACGCCCACGCGAAGATCCTGTCGATCGACACCGAAGAGGCCCGCGGGATACCGGGGGTCAGGGCGATCTTCACGGGACGCGATTTTCCCTTCTCGATCGGGATCTACCTCGGCGACAAGAACCCGCTTGCGATCGAGCGAGTGCGTCACTTCGGGGAGGCCGTAGCCGCTGTCGTCGCCGACAGCGAGGCCGCAGCCATCGAAGCGACCACCCGCATCCGCGTGCGCTATGAGCCCCTTCCCGTCATGAACACACCTGGTGAGGCTATTCGCGACGGGGCACCCCTCCTTCACGACCGCATGGCCGACTATTTCCACATCCCCGAGATTCATCCCGAGCCGGGAAGCAACGTCGCAAACCGTACCAAGGTCCGCAAGGGCGACGTCGAGCGGGGCTTCCGAGAGGCGGAGGTCGTCGTCGAGGGAGAGTTCGTTCTGCCGCCCGGCGACCACGCCGCGATGGAGCCGCGCATCGCGATCGCCGAGATCGGCGCGGATGGAAGCGTTGTCATCCGCTCTTCGACCCAGGCGCCTTTCGTCGTACGGGAGCTCCTCGCCCGCGCCTTTGGCATCCCGATCGGAAAGATCAAGGTAGTCGCGCCGAGAGTCGGCGGCGGCTTCGGCGGCAAAGACGGCCTCCAGCTTGAGGCGCTCGCCTACCTCCTTTCGAAGGGGGTCGGCGGGCGCCCCGTGAGGCTTGCGAACAGCCGCGAGCAGGACATGACCTCTTCACCCGGGAGGGCCGGGCTTCAGGCACGGGTGAAGCTCGGGGCGATGAAGGACGGAAGGTTGGTTGCCGCGGCCCTTCTGTTGCTCTACGATTCGGGAGCCTACGCCGACTACGCCGTGCACGTGAGCAGGGCCGGAGGCTTTTCTTCTCCCGGCCCCTATCGTATCCCCCACCTTTCGGTCGACTCACTGTGCGTCTATACGAACCACCCCTTCGCGACCGCCTTTCGCGGCTTTGGCCACATCGAGATGACCTTCGCGATGGAGCGCGCCATGGAGCATCTCGCGGTGAAGCTCTCGATGGACCCGCTCGAGCTCCGGCGCATGAACGCGGTTCGGCCGGGCGATACCACCTCCGGCAACGATGTCCTCGATGAGAGCACCGGTGACCTCCCCCTCTGCCTCGACACGGTAGCCAAGCGTCTCGATTGGACGCTGGGTCTGCGAACGGTGCTTGCCGGCGGAAAGATCCGCGCAAAGGGCATCGCCGCCTTCTGGAAGGCACCCTCGATGCCCACCTTCACGGACGCAAGCGCCATCCTCACCTTCAATGAGGACGGCAGCTGCAACCTCTCGACGGGAATCGTGGAGATCGGCCAGGGAACCCACACGGGCCTTGGCCAGATTGTGGCCGAGCGCCTCGGCATCGATCCGTCGATGGTGCGCGTGACGGCCGAGATTGCGACCGACCAATCTCCGCACGATTGGCAGACCGCGGCAAGCCGCTCGCTCTTCATGGCGGGGCGAGCCGCAATCGCCGCGGTCGACGACGCGATTGCGCAGATCAAGCAGGTGGCATCGGCGCCCCTGCGATGCGCGCAGGAGGAGCTCATCGTGTCGGGTGGCAGGGTCTTCGCACGCCACCGCCCGGAGCACGGCCTTCCCCTCTCCGAGGTGGTCGTCCACTACGTCTATCCAAACGGCAACGCCGGCGCCGGTCCCATCATCGGTCGCGGGAGCTACGTCGCGCGCGGCCTCACCGGCCTCGACCCCGAGACCGGCGCCGGAAAGCCCGCATTGGAATGGACCCTCGGAAGCGAAGGGGTGGAGATCGAGCTTGATCCGTCCGATGGGAGCTACCGAATTCTGAAGGCCGCCTGCTGCATGGACGTCGGAAGGGTGATAAATCCCCGGCTTGCTCGCGGACAGATCGTGGGAGGTATGGCGATGTCCATCGGCTATGCAGCGAGCGAGGCCTTCAGCTTCGACGCCAAAGCGCGGGTGCAGAACGGCAGCTTGCGTGACTTCAAGATCATGCGCTACGGAGAGCAGCCCGAGTACTTCGCCGATTTCGTGGAGACCCCGCAGCACGATGGCCCTTATGGCGCCCGCGGCCTCGGCGAGCAGGGCATCCTCGGCATACCCGGCGCCCTCTCCGCGGCGCTCTCGCGCGCGATAGGAGTCCAGATCGACTCCCTGCCCCTGACGCCGGAGATGGTATGGCGGGCGACGGGTGGGCACGGTGGCGCGTTCACCGATGCGGGGGGCGGCGCAGTCGAATGATCCATTTCGACGTCGTCTACCTCCGCCCCGGGAGCACAGCCGAGGCCGTCGAAGGCTACGCCGATGCGGCCGCCAGAGGCCAGGGTCCGGTATTCTACGCCGGGGGAACCGAGATCACCACCTTCGCCCGCACTGGAAAGATCCGACCCGGCTGTCTCATCGACATCAAGGGCATTCCCGAGTGCCGGGCCCTCGGCATCGAGAGCGGCCAAGGGGGCGACGAGCTGGTCTTCGGCGCCGGAGTCACCCTGAATCGGATTATCGAAACGGGGCTCTTCGCGCCCCTCTCGCGCGCCTGCGAGCATATCGCCGATCGTACCGTTCGTAACCGCCTGACCCTGGGCGGGAACATCGCTGGCCAGCTCCCCTACCGCGAGGCGCTTCTCCCGCTGCTCGCCTGCAATGCCCGCTTCGTGCTTGCCGGCCCTGCGGGCACGAGGACGCTTCCGGCGGAGGCCGCCTACGCGAGCCGCCTTAAGCACACCGAAGGCGAGTTCCTCGTGCAGGTGCGCGTCGATCGACGATTCGCCGCGCTTCCCTTCTTCCACCGCCGCCGCGAGCGAGGCGGACGGATCGACTATCCGCTCGTTTCGCTCAGCCTCCTCCGGGAGGGCGAGTCGATTCGCATGGCGGTGAGCGGGGCTTACTCCCATCCCTTGCGCCAACCCGAGGCGGAAAAGATCCTGTCCGATCGTGCCCTTTCCCCCGAGGAACGAGCACGCGCCGCGGTGGACGCGATACCCCATCAATCTCTCGAGGACTTCCGTGCCTCGAGCGGCTATCGGAGTCACCTCTTCCGGCTTGCCCTCGCCGAAGGCCTGAAGGCTCTGGAGGTCGATCGATGAAACGCTACGAAGGCTGGACCCCACTGAGGCTCGAGATCAACGGAGAAAAGCGTGATGTCGTGGTGCGGCCCGCCGACACCCTCCTCCGCGTCCTGCGCGAAAGGCTCGGACTTCGCGGCACGCGGATCGGCTGCGAGAACGGCGACTGCGGCGCGTGCACGGTACAAGTGAGCGGCGAGCCCGTAAAGTCCTGCATGGTGCTCGCCGTCGAGGTCGAGGCGGAGAAGATCACGACTATCGAAGGGCTCGCCGACGAGGCATTGAAGGCGGCCTTCATCGAGGAGGACGGCTTCCAGTGCGGCTATTGCACCCCGGGCTTCCTCATGAATGCGGCCGCCCTCCTCGCCCGCCACCCGAAGCCGACCGACGAAGAGATCCGGGTGTGGCTGGAGAGCAACCTCTGCCGCTGCACCGGGTACGAGGGAATCGAGCGCGCGGTGAGGCGAGCGGCAGGGTTGCCGGCTCACAGGCGCGACGACCGTCGGGATTGAGGCGGGCACGCGCCGGACCGCAACCTCGACGGACGATCGGAAGTGGTGAGACCACCTAGTAGGCGACGATCGTGGTGCCTTCCTTTCCCTCCATCGCCGGGATAAGGTTGTCGACATCGGTGATTATCACGCGGTTCTTGGGGTTCGCCTGGACGAACTCGATGGATGCCGCGATTTTCGGACCCATCGAGCCGGGCGGGAACTGCCCCTGCTCATGGTGGTAGCGTGCTTGGGCGAGGGTGAGGCGTCCCACGTCCTCTTGCTGGGGGGTGCCGAAGTTGAGCGAGACCCGGGGCACCCCGGTTATGATGATGAGAGTCATCGCGCCGACGGCAAGGGCGATCTTCATGCTCGCTAGATCCTTGTCGATAACGCAATCGACTCCCTCGATGGTGCGGTCGTTCTCGAAATAGACGGGGATTCCGCCTCCGCCTCCGGTAATGACGATGTAGTCTTTCTCCAAGAGGAGCTTGATGGCGTCCTTCTCGATGACGTCGATGGGATAGGGAGAGGCAACGTAGCGCCGGTAGCCGCGATTCGCGTCCTCCTTCATCACCCAGCCCTTTTCCTTGGTGAGCTGCTCGACCTCCTCTTTGGCGTAGAAGGGACCAATCGGCTTCGTTGGATGGGCAAGGGCCGGATCGTGCTGGTCGACGAGAATCTGCGCGGGTATGGTGACCACGTTGCGCCATACCCCTGCCCGGATCATGATGTTCTGCAAGGATTGCTCGATCATGTAGCCCATGGATCCGCAGGTCATGGCGTCCGCGACGCCGAGGGGCGTTTCCGGAACCAGCTCCTTCGTCTTGTCCACCATCAGCATGAGATTACCGACTTGAGGCCCGTTCCCGTGCGTGAGAATGAAATTGTAGCCTCGCTGCATCAGCTCGACTATCGGTCCCATTGAACGACGGGTATTTGCGAACTGTTCGTGGATGTCCCCGCGCTCTCCCTTGTTGATTATCGCGTTCCCGCCCAAGGCGATGACCGCGAGCTTCTCGTTGCTCCCTTCGACGAACTTCATCGCACTGCTCCTTTCGCCGGGAGCGTTTGAGAGCCCCGGCGCAATCAGCGGTTGTACCACACGTGCACTGTTTTATGATTGAACACCAGACAGGTATGCGCAGGGCGCATTGTCTCCCACCGCCGCCGTCCTGTCAATCAGGGAGGGTCGGCGCGAGATCCAGCCGCTCGTGAGTCAGGCTGACCACACGGATGCCTCCGCTCGCGAAGGCCGGCCGCAGCTTCACTCTTGACACCGCCGGCGTACCGGCCTTAAATGAAGCGGCTGTCGCCTTTTCCCTTCGGCGATTCGACCGCGCAAAGCACAAAGCGCTTTTTGATCATACCGGAACAAGCCGGATGCCTTCCCTCGGGGAGGCGCCGGCCGGGCGACCAGGGGCACGCGGAAGCGTGCGGCGCGCGCCTTCTTGGCGCGTGTGTTCTTGCGTCGCAGCAGGGCACTCCTTGCGGGACCGGACACTACGGATCGGCCCGGCTTTCAGAGCCTCTCTCGGAGCGCTCGGGCCCGGACGACCCGCCGCAAGGAGTGGCACATGGACATAGGCATTGATCGGGACTATGGACTGTCCGACGAGGAGGCACACCGACGCCTCCTCACGCTTGGCCCGAACGAGCTCCCCAGCGCAAAAAGACGAAGCGTAGCCGCGATCCTCCTCGACGTCGTCCGCGAGCCGATGTTTCTCCTGCTTCTCGCGGGCGGGACGCTTTATTTCCTCCTCGGCGACCTCCAGGAAGCGCTCATGCTTCTCGGATTCGTGTTCGTGGTTATGGGCATCACCCTCTACCAGGAGCAAAAGACCGAGCGAGCGCTTGAAGCCCTGCGGGACCTCTCGAGCCCGCGCGCCCTCGTCATTCGCGGGGGGCGTCAGCTACGGATCGCCGGGCGGGAGGTAGTCCCCGGCGACATCGTGCTCCTTGCCGAAGGCGACCGAGTGCCTGCCGACGGCGTCCTTGTCCAGACGACGAGCATGTCTGTGGACGAATCCCTTCTCACCGGCGAATCCGTTCCGGTAACCAAGAGCGTGGTAGGCCCCGACGACGCTGCGCTCGCCGGGCTCGCGATGGAGCGGCCGGGCGGCGATGACCTTCCCTTCGTGTATTCCGGCACCCTGGTGGTCCAGGGGCAGGCCATCGCCCGGATCCTCGCAACCGGGGCGGCAACCGAGCTCGGCAAGATCGGAAAGGCGCTCGAGACGGTCGACTCCCATCGCACGCGCCTGCAGAAGGAGACCGGGCGCCTGGTCCAACGCCTCGCGCTCATCGGTCTCGCGCTGTGTGTAGTCGTCGTCCTCGCCTATTGGCTCACCCGCGGGAGCCTCATTCACGGCATCCTCGCGGGCATCACCCTCGCCATGGCAACCCTTCCCGAAGAGTTCCCTGTGGTCCTCACGGTCTTTCTCGCCCTTGGGGCCTGGCGCATCTCCAAGCAGCAGGTCCTCACCCGCCGGGTGCCCGCGGTTGAGACCCTGGGGTCCGCAACGGTGCTCTGCGTCGACAAGACCGGGACCCTGACGATGAACCGGATGAGGGTCGACACCATAGTCGCCGGCGCCAATTCGATGCACCTAGGCGACATGCCGGTGGACTCGCTCCCCGAGCCCTACCACGCGCTCGTAGAGTACGCCATCCTCGCAAGCCAGAAGGATCCTTTCGACCCCATGGAGCAGGCGATGAAGCGTCTCGGCGAGCTTACCCTTGCGTCGACCGAGCACCTTCACGACGATTGGCAGCTCGTACAGGAGTATCCGCTCTCGAAGGAGCTTCTCGCGATGTCGCGCGTCTACCGAGCGCCGGACACCCGGGATTACCTCATCGCAGTCAAGGGAGCTCCGGAGGCGGTCTCCGATCTCTGCCATCTCCCTTCCTCGGCGAGTGCCCATGTTGCGGAACAGGTAGCGGCCCTCGCCGATCGCGGCCTTCGGATCCTCGGGGTCGCGCACGCGACCTTCCGCGAGCCGGAGCTCCCCGGCATCCAGCACGACTTCTCCTTTTGCTTCTTGGGGCTCATTGGGCTTGCCGATCCGATCCGCCCTGGCGTGCCGTCCTCCGTTCGCGAGTGCAAATCGGCGGGAATTCGAGTCATCATGATCACCGGAGACTACCCGGGGACCGCCTTGAACATTGCTCGTGAAATCGGGCTTCCAACCGGCTCGATCATTACCGGGCCGGAGCTTGCCCAGATGGAGGAAACGCTCCTCGCCAGGCGCGCTCAGACGACGAGCATCTTCGCTCGGGTCGTGCCCGAGCAGAAGCTCAAGCTCGTGAGCGCCCTGAAAGCCGCGGGCGAGGTAGTCGCAATGACGGGCGACGGGGTCAACGACGCCCCGGCGCTCAAAGAGGCGGACATCGGCATCGCGATGGGAAGCCGCGGAACCGACGTCGCCCGCGAGGCTTCCGATCTCGTCCTTCTGAACGACGACTTTTCCGCGATCGTAGCGGCGGTCAGACTGGGTCGGCGTATCTACGACAACATCAAGAAGGCCATCGCCTACATCCTTGCCGTGCATATCCCGATAGCCGGGATGTCGCTCCTGCCCGTTCTTTTCGACTGGCCGCTCGTGCTGCTCCCGGTTCACATCCTCTTTCTCGAGCTGATCATCGATCCGACCTGCTCGATCGTCTTCGAAGCGGAGCCGGAAGAGGCCGACGTAATGCGCAAGAGGCCGCGGCGCCCCGACGAGCGGCTCTTCTCGAGGAACACCGTTGTCTTGAGCCTCCTTCAGGGGTTGGGCGTGCTCCTCGTTGTCCTCGTCGTCTTCATCTTTGCCCGCTCGAGCGGATTGGGCGAGGCGGCGAGCCGAACGCTAACCTTCACCGCCCTCGTCGTGGCGAACCTTGGACTCATGCTGACCAATCGCTCATGGGACCGCACGATCTTCGCCACGATGCGGGTCCGCAACGGCGCGCTCTGGTGGGTAGCCGGGGCCGCCGTCGTCGTTCTCACGGCGGTGCTCGCCCTGCCTCCGCTGCGCGGGCTCTTTCATTTTGCCGCCGTAGAGCCCGTGCCGCTCCTGGCCGCAATCGGGGCCGGAGCCGTGAGCACAGTGTGGTTCGAAGGGCTCAAGCTCGTTATGAAGCGCTCTATGCGATAGCGCCCCCGGAGTCGCCAAAAAAGCGGCGTGCCGGAATGCGCCGCCTTTGGTATATTTGTACGCGGGGGACTCGCTTACAGTATGGCAGTGAAGTTTCAAGACTACTATGAGGTGCTCGAGGTTCCGCGCGGCGCGAGCCAGGACGACATTCGAAAGGCCTATCGGAAGCTGGCACGGAAATACCATCCCGACGTCAACAAGACCAAAGATGCCGAGGAGCGCTTCAAGAAGATCGGAGAGGCTTACGAAGTTTTGGGGGATCCGGAGAAGCGCAAGCGCTATGACACCCTTGGCGAGAACTGGAGCGCGGGTCAGGACTTTACTCCGCCCCCAGGATGGGATTTCTTCGGACAGAAGGGTGCGGGAGGTCGCAGCGGAGCCTTTCGCTTCGAGAGCTTCGGCGACTCCCCCTTTGAAGGCAAAGGCTTCAGCGACTTCTTCGAGATGCTTTTCGGGAGGGGGTTCGGGGGCTTGGGCGACTTTGGCGCCGGCGACCAGACCTCCGACCTTGGCTTCGAGACCGGACGCCGGGGCGGCGGCACGGCCACGGGCGGCGACCATGAAGCCGAGATCACGATCACCCTCGAAGAGGCGTACGCGGGGGCAAGGAAACAGATAGCCCTCCAGAGCGAGGAGACGGGCCGTGGCCGCCCGGCACGGACTATCAAGCGAATCGAGGTGACGGTACCTGCGGGGATCACCGACGGCAAACGACTGCGGCTCGCCGGCCAGGGGGCGCGCGGTCGAGCGGGCGGACCTGCAGGCGATCTCTACCTGATCATCCGAATCGCCCCCCATCCCCGCTTCCGCGTGAGGGGGGCTGACATCGAAGTGGATGTTCCAATAACCCCATGGGAAGCCGCGCTCGGCGCAAAGATCGACCTCCCGATCGTCGGCGGCACCGCCACGCTCACCCTTCCGGCGGGTATCGCGAGCGGCAAGAAGCTCCGCCTCAAAGGTAAGGGGCTCCTGGCGGGGCCCGGACAGCCCGGCGACCTCTACGCGGTGATCAAGATCGAGGTGCCCAAGGCGCTCACGGCGCGGGAGCGGCAGCTCTTCGAAGAGCTTGCGCGCACCTCCTCGTTCAAACCGCGCCGGCAGTAACCCGGCTGCTGGCCGAAGCGCCGGTCCACCGGCCGGCGCTTTTGCGCCGGTGCTTTCTCACGCCAGGTAGCCACGCCTTGTGATCACGGTATACTCTTCGAGAATGGGCGCCCGCTTCGCGACATCAGTGAGCCAAAAGGGGCTACGACGAGATGTATAAAAGTGAAAAACTGGATATTGAGATTCGCATGCTCGGGCGGGTGTTGGGCGATGTCATAAAGGAGCAGACGAGCCTCTCCCTCTATGACCTCGAGGAGGAGATCAGGCTCACCGCGCGCTCCCGGCGGATGGGTGACGAGGCGGCGGAGGAGCGCCTGCTGCGCCGAATTCGGTCGATGACGACCGCGGAGGCGGCTGTCGTGGCGCGTGCCTTCACTATTTTTTTTGACCTTGCCAACCTTGCAGAGGACCGCCAACGCGTACGCATCCTTCGCGAGCGCGAGCGTTTTGAAACCCCCATGGCTCGCTCGGAGTCCATCGAAGAGGTCATCCACAGCCTGAAGGAGAACGGCTACACCGCCGAGCGCATCCAGCAGCTTCTCGATTCCCTTCTCATAGACTGCGTCTTCACCGCTCATCCAACCGAGGCGAAGCGGCGTTCCGTGCGCGCAAAGGTTCGCGATCTGCGGGAGTCCCTGGCGGCCCTGGACCGCGAATACCTCCTGCTCCGCGAGCAGGAGCATCTTACCACCCATATTCGCATGGACCTGACCAGCCTTTGGCAAACAGACCTCCTGCGTGCGCGAAGACCGACGGTTCTCGAGGAGGTGGAGGTCGGCCTCCACTTCACCGCAACCTTGTGGACGGTTGTCCCCCTGCTGTACCGGGATATGCGCCGCGCCCTTGCGCTGAACTATCCCAACCATACCTTCCGGGTGCCGCCCTTCCTTCGCCTCGGTTCCTGGATCGGCGGGGATCGAGACGGCAACCCGCACGTCACCGCTTTGGTCACCGCGCAAACCTTTTCCCGCCTCCGCCAGGCGTCGGTGGAGGCTCATCTGCGTCAATGCGAGCGGCTCTTCGAATCCTTGAGCCCCTCGACGCGGCAGGAGAAGGTCACCGACGAGCTCGCGCAGGCGCTCGCGCGCGCGCTCGAGCGCTATCCCGAAGCGCGGGCACTCGTCGATCCGATATCGCACTACGAAGCCTATCGACGCTTTCTCAAGGTGATCGAGTGGCGGCTGCGGGCGACCGCGCGCGATGCGGCACGCGCGGGGACCGGATCTGGCTCTGGCGAGGCGAATCGCCCGCCCGAGGAGGCCGGCACCTACCGATCAGGCTCGGAGCTTCTCGCCGACCTCATGGTCATCGCCCGCAGCCTCGAGGGGCACAAGGGGAGGCGGATTCTCGACGGCGATCTGCAGGATTGGCTGTGGCAGGTCCAGACCTTCGGTCTTCACGTGACCCAGCTCGACATCCGCCAGGAGTCTTCCTGGAATACGCGGGTCATGGACGAGATACTCCGGAAGCTCGGGGTCTGCGGCGGCTACCTTTCCATGAGCGAAAGCGAGCGAAGCGCGGTCTTGAGCCGCACCATGGGGGAGCGGCGCCGCCTGGCGGACAGCGAGCTCTCTCCCGAAGCGGCCGAGACGGTTCAGCTTCTTCGGGTCATCCGAAACGTTCATGCGCGCTTCGGCGCCGAGGCCCTCGGCGGCTACATAATCAGCATGACCCACTCCTTGAGCGACGTCCTCGCCGTCCTTTGGCTCCTCTCGTGGGAGGGGGCGCCCATGAGGATCATCCCGCTTTTCGAAACCATCGACGATCTTGACCGGGCCTCTGTCATGCTCGAGGCGATCCTCACCCACCCTGCCTACCGAGAGTTCCTGCGCACCCAGGGAAACATCCAGACGGTCATGATCGGATACTCCGACAGCACGAAGGACGGCGGCTACCTTACCGCCAATTGGTCGCTCTACAAGGCGCAGGGTATGCTCCACCACACCGCCCGCGCGCTCGGAATCAAGACCATCTTTTTCCACGGCCGCGGCGGATCGCTTGGTCGAGGCGGCGGACCTGCGGCGCGCAGCATCCTCTCGCTCCCTCCGGAGACCCTTGCCTCGGGTTTGCGGATGACCGAGCAGGGCGAGGTGCTCGCCGACCGCTACGACGATCCACAAGTCGCCTATCGTCACCTCGAGCAGGTCGCGTGGGCGACGCTCATGGCCGCCGGCCTCCCGCTTTCCCCGCCGAAGGAGAGCTGGCAGCGGATCATGGACAGACTTGCAGAGAGCTCGCTTGCCGCCTACCGAAGGCTGGTGGAGGCGGCGGGGTTTCTTGCCTACTTCGGGCAGGCTACTCCTATCGAAGAGATCGAATCGCTGCCCATCGCTTCCCGGCCGTCCCGCCGCTACGGCGAGCGCCGACTAGAGGACCTTCGCGCGATCCCCTGGGTTTTCGCCTGGACTCAGAGTCGCCACCTCATCCCGGCATGGTACGGCGTGGGATTCGCCTTCGAAGAGATCGCTTCCGAAATCGAGAATGGATGGGATACCTTCAAAGAGATGTACCGCGAGTGGGCGTTCTTCCGCGCGACAATCGACAATGCGGTTCTCGCGCTCGCGAAAACCGACATCAACATAGCCCGCCATTACGCCGCGCTTGTCGACGAGGAGCAGGTCCGCGAGCGAATTCGGGAGACCATCGCCGCGGAATACGACCGCAGCTGCCGGAGCGTCCTCAAGGTCACCGGGCAGCCCGAGCTGCTTACCGACGTCCCCTGGCTTCAGCGATCCATCCAGGTCAGGAATCCGAATACCGATCCTCTCAACTTCATCCAGGTCGAGTGGCTGCGACGGCTGCGCTCAGCCGAGGCGAATGCCGACGTACGGGAGATCGAGGAGTACCACGACCTCCTCCGCCTGACGATTCAGGGGCTCGCAGCCGGGATGCGAACTACCGGCTGAAGGCTCGCCCCACGGACGGCGAGCCTTCGAGCGATCGCGCATTCGATTGGCCCCCACGCTCGAGCCGCGCGAAGACCTCTTTCACGAACAACCCGTGGTTGTCCCGCATGTCTCACACTTCAGGCAGGTCCCGTTGCGAACGAGGGTAAAGTGACCGCAGGTTGGGCAGGGATCGCCCTCGTAGCCCTTGATTCGCGCAAGCCTGACGGCGCCGATGGACTCGACGTATCCGCCTGCGAGCGGAGAGCCGCCCGCACCCGGCACCCCGCCCTCCCGCGAGGCTCCGCCCGTGCGCCCGACGATCTCTCCCGCCTGGCCTCCACTTCGGGGAAGTCCGGACGAGGAAGAGCTCTCGGAGGGGGAGCCCGTCTTACCCAGGGTCTCCTCGGCTTCCCCAGCCGGCGATGGCTCTTCAGGCTCGCGCCCGTTCTCGAGGGTCTCACCATTCTTCCCGCGGTTCGTCGTCGTTGCCCTGAGGTCCTCGGTCTGCACCTGGGCCAGGTCCGTGCGCTTCAAGTAGGTGAGCGCAAGATCGCGGAAGATGAAATCGAGAACCGAGGTCGCCATCTTGATGTTGTCATGTCCGCGCACTATGCCGTTCGGCTCGAAACGGGTGAAGGTGAAGGCATCGACGAACTCGTCGAGCGGCACTCCGTACTGCAGGCCGAGCGAGACCGAGATCGCAAAGCTGTTCAACAGCGAGCGGAAGGCCGCCCCTTCCTTGTGCATATCGAGAAAGATCTCGCCAAGGGTTCCGTCCTGATACTCGCCGGTTCGGAGAAAGAGGCTGTGACCGCCGATCTTCGCCTTTTGGGTGTAACCGCTTCGCCGGTTCGGGAGGGGGCGGCGCCGGCTGCGAATCGCGTCGAGCGAGGTGTCCGGACCGACTCCCTCGGGCCGGCCCGATCCGATCGAAAGCGCGGGAAGCCCCGCAGCCTGCGCAAGCGATCGAGCCTTCGTGCCGCCTCCTTTGGCCGCCGGAGAGCCCGCCGCCCCGCCGCCGGCTGCGGCGGCGGGAGAGCCCGCCGCGCCGCTTGGATGCTGCGCGGACGCTGCGGTCTCGGTCGCCTCGGCGGGACCGGCAAGCTCGCGGGCCTGCGCCGCCACCGTGAGGAGGGCGTCCGCCACCGGATCCTCGCCGGGTACCAGGGTAGAAAGTGGCTGGCTCAGCTTCGAGCCGTCGCGGTAGAGGGCGATGGACTTAAGCATCCGCTTCCACGCGAGCATGTGCGCGCCTTCCACATCGGCGACGGTCGCGGAAGCCGGCATGTTGATAGTCTTTGAGATTGCGCCGCTCACGAAGGGCTGGACGGCGGCCATCATCTCCACGTGGGCCTTCCAGGCGATCGAGCGCTTGCCGATCCGGCCCGACGGGTTCGCGGTGTCAAAAACCGGGAGGTGCTCCGGCGACAGGTGCGGAGCACCCTCCATGGTCATCGTCCCGCAGGCGAAAAGCTCGGCGGTCTCGATGTCTCGCTCGCTATAGCCGAGGTGGCGCAACAGGTCGAAGCCGGGAAGGGTGTAGGTCACCTCGGGAATCCCGAGGACCTCCGAGAGGAAGTCGCCTCCGAGGGTGTAGGCGCTCATGACCGAGGAGAGCGAGATCGCCGCTTCGAGGGCAGCGTCGATCCGCTTCAGAACCGCAGGCGTGAAGCCCTTGGCCGCAAGACTCGCCGCAGACACCCCCGAGGCTCCCTCGAGGGTCCCGTTGCCGATGCAGTAGCGGACCATCTCTTCGATCTGCTCCTTGCCGTAGCCCAGCTTGCGGAGGGCGGGCGGGATCGAGCGGTTGATGATCTTGAAGGAGCCTCCCCCGGCGAGCTTCTTGAACTTCACCAGCGCGAAGTCGGGCTCGACCCCGGTGGTGTCGCAGTCCATCACCAGGCCGATCGTTCCGGTGGGCGCAATCGCGCTCACCTGGGCGTTGCGATAGCCGTGCCGCTCGCCGAGCTCGAGCGCTCGATCCCAGCTCGCGCGAGCCGCTTTCAGAAGGGGAGCCGGGCACGCTTCCTCGCTTATACCGGTGGGGTAGACCGAGAGTCCTTCGTACTCATCCTTGGGGAGGTTCCATGCGGCGCGTCGGTGGTTGCGAATGACCCGCAGCATCTGCTCGCGGTTCGCTTCAAAGCGAGTGAAGGGGCCGGCCTGCGCGGCGAGCCGGGCCGACTCGGCGTAGGCCTCTCCCGTGAGAATGGCCGTCAGCGCGGCCGCTATCGCGCGCCCCTCGTCGCTGTCGTAGGGGATACCCATGACCATGAGGAGGGTCCCGAGGTTGGCGTAGCCGAGGCCGAGGGTCCGGTAGTCGTAGCTCCTGCGGGCGATTGCTTCGCTCGGAAACTGCGCCATCACCACCGAGATCTCGAGGACGAGCACCCACAGCCGTATGGCGTGGAGGTAGTCCTCGACCAAGAACTGACCGCTCCGTTCGTCGTAGAACTTCAAGAGATTGAGCGAAGCCAGGTTGCAGGCGGTGTCGTCGAGAAACATGTATTCGCTGCACGGGTTCGAGCCCCGGATCTCACCGTCGGCAAGGCAGGTGTGCCACTCGTTGACGGTAGTGTGGAATTGGATCCCGGGATCGGCGCACTTCCAAGCGGCACGGGCGATGGCGTTCCAAAGATGGCGCGCCTTCACACGGCCCCGCTCCTTCCGGTCGATCCGGCCGGTGAGAGCCCAGTCGCGGTCGTCTTCCACCGCGCGCATGAACTCCTCGGTGACGCGCACCGAGTTGTTCGACGATTGGCCGCTCACGGTTACGTAGGCCTCGTCCTGCCAATCCGCGCTAAACTCCCTCACCTTACCCGGGTCAACGCCCTCGGCGGCCATCCGCAGCTGCTGGAGCAGCCATTGCTCGGGAACACCCTCGGAGAGGGCGCGCGTCGCCACCCTGCCCAGGGCCGGATTGAGCGCTGGATTGGCCCGCGCGGCGGCGTCTCCCGAGCCAGAGGCGGCCGCCTTCGCAACCGCCTCAGCGGTCCTGTGGAGAAGCTTGCTCCCGGCGACCATCGTGGCAACCTTGTACTCCTCACCCTCCTTCCATTCGATATACTTCTCGATGTCGGGGTGGTCTGCGTCCAGGATGACCATCTTCGCGGCGCGGCGCGTCGTCCCTCCGCTCTTGATGGCGGCTGCCGACCTGTCGGCGATCTTGAGAAAGGAAAGGAGGCCGGAAGAAACGCCGCCGCCGCTCAAGCGCTCTCCCTCCGCCCGGATACGCGAGAAGTTGTAGCCCGTCCCCGAGCCGTACTTGAAGAGACGCGCCTCCCTGGTAACCAGACTCATAATGCCGTCGTCGTTTACCAGGTTGTCCTCGACGTTGAGGATGAAGCAGGCGTGGGGCTGTGGCCGCTCGTAGGCGCTGCGCGCCTTCTGAAGCTTCCCGGTCTCGTGATCCACGTAATGATGTCCCTGGGCGGGCCCTTTCAGGCCGTAGACCTCGTAGAGCCCCGTATTGAACCACTGGGGGGAGTTGGGAGCGCCCATCTGACGGGCGAGCATCGCGCACATCTCCTCGTAGAACGCCTTCCCGTCCTCCTCGCTGTCGAAGTACCCCGCCCGCTCGCCCCACACCCTCCAGGTGTGCGCAAGACGGTGGAAGACCTGTCGGGCGTCGTGCTCACCGCCGGTTGTCCCGTCCGGCCGAGGCACCCCAGCCTTGCGAAAGTACTTGTGGGCCAGGATGTCGGTCGCGATTTGAGACCACCCTTCGGGAACCACGACGTCTGCCTGGGAAAAAATCACCCTGCCGTTCGGATCCTTGATCTCCGAGGTCCGAACCTCCCAGGCGATCCCTTCATACGGGTCATGACCCTTCTTCGTGAAACGACGCTCTATTTTCACCACGTTCCCCCTTGAAACCCTTATCGGCACACCCGCCTGACACATAGCGTAGTTTTTGAGAGCCGACGGTTAATATACACCATATGTGGGGCAGTTGGCAAGAGGGAAAGACGGCCGAAAGACCCTTCCCGTTCGTGCCGGAGCGCTGCGGGAGAAAAGCTGCGCCTACGACAGCGCGATAAGGCTTCGGGCGAGCAGCTCGGCCACCTCGCGCTTGCGCGCGGCAGGAAACTCCGAATCCTCCTGAAGCAGGCTCTCGAAGCGGCCTTTGAAGTGCTCGGGAAGGCGGGGAAGCTCGAATATCCGCTCGGCCAACACTCTCCCGGAGGGCTCAAAACGCTGATTGAGGACGAAGAGCATGCTGCAGGCGCTCTTGACGAATCCCGCAAGGGAGACCAGGTAGAAGAAGCTATCCCCGCGCGCGACCGCGGCCGACAGGTCGCTCAGATAGTGTTCCATGGTTGCCTGGGAGGCACGGCGGAGCAGCGCCCAGAAGGATTCGGGAAGCGCCGCAAGCTCCTCGCGGACAAAATCGATCCACAGGCTCCGCTTGAAGAGCACGGAGGCGTTCGCGAGCCGGAACAGCATGTAGGTTCCGGTCTGGCGGAAAACCCAGAGGTTGCGCTCGACCTTGCCGAGGATCCCCTCGATCCGAGCGACATCCTTGTATTCCACCCGCACCGGCAGGCCGTCGATGAGGAAGCGATCCTTGGCGGCGACGCTGGAGGTCTCAAAGGCGCCGGCGTCGAAGAAAAGGCGCTCCCTGCTGGACGCGTCCGGGAACGACTCCCGGTAGTAGACGTCGAGGCTGATGAAGAAGTAGGGATCGGTGGTCTCCTCTCCCGGTGCTTCCGCCAGGGTTATCGCCTCGACCTCTTCGAACGCCGAAAGGCGCTGCGCGAGATCCCCCGAGATTTGCTCGATCTTCTTCTTCATCCCCTCCCCTCCCCTCCGTCCCGGCCGCTCAACTATACCACTGCCATGCCCTTTCTTTAAGTAGCGTTTTGTGGCAGCCTTTGGCCCATCGATGACCGACAATCGTGCCCCGATCGAGCCGACCGAGTCGCTCTACCTCGTCGCGCTTCTCCCGCCGAGCAATGTAGCACGGGTCGTGAGCGACCTCCAGGCGGAGCTCTTCCGCCGCCACCGCCTCGTCTCGGCACTGGGGCTCGGCGTGCTCCTTCCTCTCGCCTTCAGCCAGTCGCCCCCTTCGCAGCCGCGCCGTGAGCCGGCCGAGAGCGCCCTCCGCCTCACCCAGGCAGGCAGCCTGAAGACCGGGGAGCTCGTCGCGGTCCCGTCCCTTGACCGGGACTCCGCCGCAGCGACGGGCGGGGCGCTCTACCTGGAGGTTGGCGCCGGGGAAAGCGCCGAGGGAGAGGCCGGCGCCGAAAGCGGCACCTTGTGGCTCGACGAGCTCGCCGCTTCCTTCCGCGCCGAAAGAGGGCTCTTTCCCCTACATTTGGGTCTCTTTCTCGCCGACCTTGCCGAGCTTGCCGTACGGGCTCGCGAGGCTCCCAAGCCGAAGGAAGGGGTCGGCGAAACGGAAGGGCCGGCAGCTCCAGGGCTCCCAGCGAGACGCGCTGCCGATGCCGAACGGCTTCTTTCGGCCGGGCTCCTGGCCGACCTTCCTGCCCTTTCGCCCGACCCGCCGCTTTCATGGGCGACCTCGGAGCTGGTCTGCCTAGCGCTTCGCGTAGGCAGGGCTTCGAGCTGGTGGAGCTTTGTGGAGTACGAGACGATCTGGTCGGTGCGCCTGCGCAGGGCCCGCCCGGGCTACCGTTCCGGATAGCCGGAGGCAACGACCACCTTGTTGCGGCCGGTCTCTTTGGCTTCGTAGAGCGCGTAGTCGGCGGCGGCATTCATCGCCGACGCCTCTTTGCACTCTGGAAAGGAGGACACCCCGCAGCTGAAGGTGACGAAGAACTCCTCCCCGTCGGCCTGTTGCCGGATCCGGGAGAAGTTCTCGCGAATCTCATTCATGATCGAAGAGGCGGTCTCGGAGGCCGTGTTGAGGAGGATGATTCCGAACTCTTCGCCGCCGTAGCGTCCGATGATATCGGTGCGCCGCAGCCGCTCCTGGAGCAGGCGTGAAAGGCTTTTCAGGACCCCGTCGCCAGCGAGGTGGCCGTAGGTGTCGTTGACGCTCTTGAAGTGATCGAGGTCGATCATCGCGAAGCTGACGGGTGCTTCGAGGCGACCGGCGCGCATCACCTCGCGGACGAGATTTTCCTTGAGGTTGGTGTGATTGAGCAGCCCGGTGAGCGAGTCACGCTCCATGAAATAGCGGATATTCCGTGTCCGCGCGGCGCGGGTCAAAATCGATACGGCAAGGTGCTCGGGCTTGATGGGCTTCGTCAAGAAGTCGTCCCCGCCGAGGCGGATCGCCGCGAGCTGTCGATCCATGTCGGTTTCCACGGAAAGGAACACGATTGGAATGCTCACGAAAGCCGCGTACTGTCGGATGACGGAAGAGAGCTCCATCCCGTTGCAGCCGGGCATGTACATGTCCATGAGGACCAGCTCGGGCTTCGCCTCATGAAGCACGCTTATGACCCGCTTGGGGTCGAGCGCAACGGAGGTGATCATGCCGGCCTGCTGGAGCACGAGGGCATAGTAGGCTACCTGTTCCGGATCGTCATCCACGATAAGAACATGATAGGGAACCTTCTCGTCCTGGGCGGTGAGCGCTTCGATTCGATCGATGAGCCGGCCCACGTCGTAGGGTTTGAGAAAGAAGGCATCGCCGCCGGCGCGCACGACCCTCAGACGAGTGTCGAAATCGTCCTTCTCGGAGATGAAGATGAAGCTCACGGCATCTCCGTGCTCGAATTTCAGGTTGTGCAGAAAGCTCTGGGCGTTGGGATCCTCAGCGAGGACGGAGGTGTTGACCATCACGAGCTGGCGGTACGCATCGGAGAGGAGGTCCGTAAGAACGTCGATTCCCGTAATCCGCTGTACCGAATAGCCGAAGTAGCCGAGCTGCCGAGTGAGATCACGAACGACTTCCTCGTCGTTTTCGAAGAGGAAAAGACTCTTCTTTGTAGCGATTCCGCGGTGTTTCGTGTTCTCCGGCGTCTCCATATTCGCGTCCATCTCTTTCCCGGGATTATCAATCTCTCCGAGTCGTTCCATCTCGCCGATCATGAGCTCGATCTCCTTCAGGATCGGGCGCGCAACCGGCTTCTCTTCCTTTACAATCCGGTCAAGGAAGGCTTCCACTCTTTTCGAATAATCGGAGAGTGCCTCAAAACCGAAGGTGGCCCCTGCGCCGGCCAGATTGTGAACCCGCACCCTGAGCTCGCGCAGGACGTCTGTGTCTCCAGGCTGGCTGAAGAGCGATGTCAGTACCGCATGGAGCTCGACAAATCGGCCCTTGAGCCTCTCTTGGAAGTCCCGACTCAGCGCACTGAGCCTCTCTGCGATTGACAGGGGCATCCCGCTCACCCATGCCTCCCGAACGGACGACGGTCAAATCCGTTCAACTATATCGGATTGCGTCCGAAAGTGCAAGAAAATGTCTGCCGTACCCGCCCCTGGCTGCTTTCCGACCGCCGACGGTCGTTCGCCTTCGCCGAGGAATTGTGCTCCGCTCTTGATTCCGCTATAGTGTGGCGGGAAACGATGAGACAGTTTGCCGCCGAGGTCATCTCAAACGGTCAGATCGCCGCCGGCTATTTCGAGCTTAGCTTCTCCTGGCGAAACACCGAGGAAACGCCGCTGCCGGGCCAATTTATCTCGCTCAAAAGCTACGGGACAACCGATCTCGTCCTGCGCCGGCCCTTTGCCGTCTCGGCCTTCGACGCCGTCGGCGGGGAGGCCCGTATAATCTACCAGCTCAAGGGCAAGGCGACTACCGCGCTTGCCGGAAGGCTGGCCGGGGAGAGTCTCGATGTGATCGGCCCGCTCGGCAACTCCTTCCCCGCACCATCGGGAAAGCGCCCGATTCTCGTAGGGGGCGGCGTTGGGCTCGGTCCGATCCTCTTCCTCGGAAACCGGCTCCTCGGAGAGGGAAGGCACCCCCTTGTTGTGCTCGGCTTCCGCGGAGCCTCCCTCATCCCGGAGCTCTCCTCGCGCTGCCGCTTTGAACCGAATCTGTGCACCGACGACGGGTCGGCCGGTTTTCGGGGCACCGTCGTAGACTACCTTCGCCAGCTTCCGGGGGCGGAGCTTGCGGGCGGCGAGCTCTACGCCTGCGGCCCCAATCCCATGATGGCAGGGTGCCATTCTCTTGCCAGTGACTTCGACCTCGCCTGCTGGGTATCGATGGAGCAGATTATGGGCTGCGGCGTCGGGGCATGCATGGGTTGCGCGATTCCGGTGGCTGGGAGTGCCTCCTACGCCCGGGTTTGCACCGAAGGGCCGGTCTTTTCAAGCAGGACAATAGCGTGGACCTCACTGTAAGGATTCGAGGCAAGACCATCAACAATCCCGTCGGGGTTGCCTCGGGAACCTTCGGCTACGGGAGCGAATACGAACGGCTCATCAACCTCCCGCGCCTCGGCGCCCTGTTCACCAAGGCGGTCACCCTTGAGCCCCGCGCGGGAAATGACGTGCCCCGCATCGTGGAGACGCCGAGCGGCATGCTCAACTCCATCGGGCTCGCGAACGTAGGCGTACAGCGCTTCATCGCCGAGAAGCTGCCCTTTCTTGCAAGGCTTCCCTGCGCGGTCATCGCCAATATAGCCGGATCGAGCGTCGACGAATACCTCGAGGTCGTGCGCCGCCTCGAGGAGCATCCCCTCTGGGGCTACGAGCTCAACCTCTCCTGCCCGAATGTGAAGGAGGGCTGTCTCGCCTTCGGAACCAGCGCGCGTCAGGTCGAGGCTCTGACGGGGGTCGTGCGCAGGCTCACGAGTCGTCCGCTCATCGTGAAGCTCACACCGAATGTCACCGACATCACCGAGATCGCCCGGGCCGCCGAGTCCGGGGGTGCCGACGCCGTCACCTGCATCAACACGGTGGTCGGGATGATCATCGACGTGCGGAGACGGCGCCCGGTCCTGCCCGGCGGCACCGGTGGGCTTTCCGGCCCGGCCATCCTGCCCATCGGGGTCGCGGCCACCTACAAGGTCGCGCGCTCGGTGAAGATTCCCATCTTCGGCGTCGGGGGGATCATGGACGCGGACGGCGCCCTACAGTACCTGCTCGCGGGAGCCTCCGCCGTCCAGGTCGGAACGGCCAACTTCGCCGATCCGTCGATTCCGGAGCGCGTCCTCGACGGGATTGCCACCTACCTTGCCGAGAACGGTCTCTCCTGCCTCGCCGAGCTGCATCGCTTCATCGCGTAGGCCCTGACGTACGACGGGGAGCCGAGCCTTGACGGCCACGCTCGCGCGGCAGCGTCAGGCGCGCGCAGCCGTCACCTCCCCGCGGTCGAGTCAGTCTTGGTCTTGCCGGGCCAGGGGCAGAGCTGCTCGATCGGACAGTGCGGACAGTCCGGACGTCGGGCGTGGCAATACACCCGGCCGTGCTTGTTGATCATCATCGAGAAGGCATACTGATCGTCCGGCGGAACCAGCTCCTGGAGCTCGCGCTCGATACGCTCGGGGTTGCGCGCGGTCGTGAATCCGAGGCGGCCGACGACCCGCCCGAAGTGGGTATCGACGATGATGGCGGGCTCGCCGAAAAGGGTTCCGCGCACGACGTTCGCCGTCTTCCGCCCGACCCCCGGGAGGCTCGTGAGCTCCTCCATCGAATGAGGCACCTCACCGCCGAATCGAGAGACCAGCTGCGCGCCGGTCTCTCGAATGTTGCGCGCCTTCGCGTGGAAGTAGCCGGTCGGCCGCACGATCGCCTCAAGCTCCGGCAGGCTTGCCCGCGCGAGATCCTCAGGCGCTGGGTAGCGAGCGAACAGCTCGGGAGTAACGAGGTTCACCTGACGGTCGGTGGTCTGCGCCGATAGGATGACCGCAATCAGAAGCTGGAAGGGGTTTGCGTACACGAGGAAGCGCGGGATCTCCCCGTACGCGCGGGTGAGGATGGCGAGAATCTCGGCGATCCTGCGCACCTCGCCGCCGACCGCGCGTCGATCCGCTCTCATGCCCGGCTCACGATTCCTGCGGCGCGCCGACCCCGCTCTTGCCGCGGGCAAGCGAGGCAAAAACCCCGCCGACGCAGAGCGCCGCAAAAACGGCGAACGAGACGCGCTGGCTCGCGAGAAAGAGCGGATAGAGCGGAGGGCTTATCGCCGCCCCCCCGACGTGAAGGCTCACGATAAGCATCGCGATCCCCATGCTCAGCATCTGTCCGACCAGGCGCATCGTCCCCAACGTCGCCGACGCCACACCGTAGAACGGACGATCGATCGAGCCCATGACCGCGTTGGTGTTCGGAGAAGAAAACAGGGCGTACCCGATGCCCACAATCATGAGCTCCGCAACCAGGAGCGCGATAGGCGTCGTGGAGGTGACCAGTGAAAGCAGGGCGAGCATTCCTGCCATGATCCCCATGCCGACGGAGGCGAGAAGACGCGGCTCGTAGCGATCGGAAAGCCTTCCGGCGAGCGGAGAGACGAGAGCCATGAGGGCGGGCTGGGAAATCAGGATCAACCCCGCTTCCTCGGGGGTCAGCCCCTTCAGGTACTGCAGGTAGAGGCTCAAGAAGAAGGTAAGCGCGAAGGTGGCGCTGTAGTTGATGAGGGCGGCGAGATTCGACATGCCGAAGACTCGGTTGCCTCGAAAAAGGGCGAGCGAAAGGAGGGGGTTGCGGGCGCGGGCCTCGCGCCACACGAACAGCACGAGCCCGAGAAGGCTCGCGCCGACAAGCACAAATCCGGGGGGCGCGGGGAGAATCGTGAGACCGTAGATCAGCAGGCCAAGGGCGAGAACCGAAAGCAGCGCCCCAAGAGCATCGAATCGCTCGCCCCTCGCCCCGATCCACTCCCCCTTCAGCCTCGTAACCACCAGCACCACCGCGAAGACACCGAACGGAATGTTCAGAAGAAAGACGCTCCTCCATCCGAGCTGCTGGGTAAGCACCCCTCCGAGAAGCGGGCCGAGCGAGAGGCCGGCGTAGGTGAAGGCGACGTTGATGCCGAGGACCCTTCCCCGCTTATTCGGTGGATAGACCGAGGTCAGAATGGCGACACCCGTACCGAAGATCATCGCCGCCGCAACGCCGAGGAGCGCCCCGGCCGCAATGAGGAGGCCGCCGCTTGGCGCGAACGCGGCCGCAATGGAGAACAGGGTGTAGAGAACGTTGCCGACGAGGTAGATCCGCTTGCGGCCCGTCATGTCTCCCAGCTTGCCGAAGGGCAGCAGGAAGACTGCGGCTGCAACAAGAAAGGAGGTGGTTACCCAGCCAAGCACGGCCGCATCGAGCTTGAACTCCGCCCCGATGGCCGGGAGCGCGATGCTGAGCCCCGAGGAGAGATACGGAGTCATGAACGAGCTGGTGCACGACACCACCAGCGCCGTCCTCTGAATTGCTTTCTCTGTTTCTTCCATGCCACACGTCGTCAGGGTAGGTCTGCCGTCGAACAGACCAACTATAGCCAATCTGACCGATGGTGGGAAGCAGATCGCTTCAGCTTACTTCTCGATCTCTACTCCGATCAGATTGCCGTATTCGGTCCAGCTGCCGTCGTAGTTCCGCACGTCGTCGATGCCGATCAAATACTTCAACACGAACCAGCTGTGGCTCGATCGCTCGCCGATGCGGCAGTAGGTAATGACGGGCCGTTTCGGGTCGACACCCTTCTGCGTCAGATAGATATCCGTAAGCTCCTCCAGCGATTTGAAGGCCCCGTCTGAGCGCACCGCGGTGCTCCAGGGGATGCTCTTCGCGTGGGGGATGTGGCCCGCGCGCTGCGCGGTCTCATTCATCCCCGGCGGGGCAATGATCTTGCCGGTGAACTCATCCGTGCTGCGCACATCCACCAAGTTGATCTTTCCGTCGCTCTTCGAAGCCTTCAGCGCATCGGGCAGCAACGCGCGGATCGAGGCGTCCACCTTCGACACTCGGTAAGCCGTCGGCTTGACCACAGTCCTCTCGGTGGTAAGCTCCTTGTCCTCCTCGTTCAGCCACTTCTGGCGGCCGCCGTTCATCAGACGGACATCCTTGTGGCCGTAGAGCTTAAAAAGCCAGAAGGCGTAGGCGGCGAACCAATTGTTGTTGTCGCCGTAAAGGATCACGGTATCGGAGGGTGAGATTCCGGCGTCACTCAAGAGCCTTTCGAACTGCTCCTTGGAGATAATATCCCTGCGAAGCTGGTCCTGAAGCTGACTTTGCCAGTTGAATCCGACAGCGCCCTGGATGTGCCCTGCATCGTAGGCCTTCGTGTCGACATCCACTTCGACGAGATGGATTTCAGACTTGCCAAGGTTTCCCTTTACCCAATCGGTCTCGACCAGCACTTCGGGATGTTTGTACGGCATAATTAACTCCTCGTATGGGACTTTTCCCTACTAACATGAGAGAATCAGTAGCCTAAGTATAGCCCTGCTGAGCGAACGATGTCAAGTAATGGACGTTATTACGTCAAGATCTGTCGGAGCCGACGGAGCCCGGTACGGGCCGCTTGTCCGGGACCTGACCCCCCCGCCAGCTTGACCGTCAAAAAGCCGCCAGCTATACTTTTTGTGCCGTTCGGGATGTAGCCTAGCGGCTAAGGCGCCTGCTTTGGGAGCAGGAGATCCCCGGTTCAAATCCGGGCATCCCGACTTATCTGCCCTGCGGAGGCCGCGTTTGCCGTGCGAGCGTTTTTCGGCCGCAGACGAACGGCAGGGAAAAGAGAACCTCTTCGAGCGCCCATAGCTCAGTTGGATAGAGCAACGGCCTTCTAAGCCGTGGGTCGGCAGTTCGAATCTGCCTGGGCGTATTGAATCCCTACATATTGAGCGGTCACTGGAGTGGGCGGTGGTGGGGTGCGTCTTCAATAGAAGGACTCACTCACGATGCAGCGGATCGACGCCGGTGCGAGAAGGAGCGGCCCGGATTCCCGGACCGTCGGCCGGAGTCGGAAGCAACCGCGTTTTTCGCGCGGGGCATCGCGGCGTAGGCCGGCAACAGCGGAACGAGGCGCTTGCTCGAAGGAGCGCTGCGCCACTTGCGCAGCCAGGGCCCCCGCGGCGAAGTCCCCATGGTGCACAGCACCACGAGCCGAAACATCACCGTGACGGCGATCATCCGGAGCACATTCGAAAGCGATCCCGAGTGGACCGCGCGAACGAGCCACGCGCGAAGTCGATTCAGATAGGTCCGCCCGAGCTCCCGGTGCAGCGACCGGTATTCCCGTCGCAGCTGCCGCAGGCCCCACCTGATTCGCCGTTCCGTAAGGACCCGCTCCTTGAACCGCGGAAGAACGTAGAGCACGCTCGCGGGTGACACCTCCGCCCACCGCCTCTTGCCGATCACCATCGTCAGCCACAGATCTTCGCATATTATGTCGCATGGCATTCGCGTGACTCCTCGCTCGCGGAAGCGAACGGAAAGACGGCGCGCGTCCACCGCATAGAGGCCTCCGTTCAGGCAGGTAATCGGACCCGGGGGAGGCGCAGTCACCCGCGACAGACGGTCGCCATTCAGGTTGACGGGAATGCAGCGGGCTCCGACCGCAACCATCCTCGGCTCACTCGCAAGCGCTCGGGCAAGCGACTCGAATGCGCCCCGGACTACAAAGACGTCGGCATCCATGAAATAGAGCACCCTGCCGGATGCGTGCTCTCTCAGGATGTTCCAGGCGTTTGGCTTCCCGCGCACAGAGGTCTCGAATACCTGAACCCGGGGATCTTCCCGGGCGATCATCCTTGCAACCTCCGCGGTGGCGTCGCTGCACCCGTTTACACAAATGAGAACCTCAAGCGTCCCGCCGAGGCGCTGCACGAGGGCGCTTCGCACGGCGGTCTCGATCCCATCCGCTTCATTATGGGCGGCAATGCACACGGATGCCGTAACGGAGGCCGCGCGTCCGTGCGACGCGGTTAGCGGTTCGTGTTTCTCGGTTGATGCGCGCACGGACTCCCGCAGCTCGAGCCGCGTGTGCCTCCCCTCGTCGAGCGCCTGAAGCACGTTCACCGTCCGGTCGCTCATCCGAGCAGTCCGCCTGGGGCCGCCGCGGGCGCCGAGCGCAGGAGCTCAATCGCGTTCGCCGCCAGCGTATCCGCGAGCGTCGCGTCGCTCGCGACCCTCGAGCATTGTTCGGCGAGCTGCCCTTCGGTGTCGGCGAGAAGAACGTGCACGCCGTTACGGACCGGTATTCCCTCGACTCCGAGATGGGTCGATACGACCGGCCTGCAGTGAGCAAACGCCTCGAACACTTTGATTCGAGTGCCGCCTCCTGCGCGCAGGGGCACCACGACGCCGTCTGAAGCCTCATACCATTCAGCCATGCTGCGAACCGGGCCCACGAGCTGCACGCCGGGGACGCGCGCAGCCAGCCGTTCGATGTGCCGGTCTGCTCCCGCACCGATAATGCGAAAGACGATCTCTCTGGCTGAAGCGCAGCGCAGTCGGGGCATCACGCGCTCGCAGAAGAACTTTACCGCGTCCCGATTCGGGTAGTAGGCCATCGACCCAACAAAAAGAAAAGTGAAGCTTCCGCGTTGCGGACGGCGCACCGCCAACGCGGCGAAGGGCAGAACGGTATTGGAAATGACGACTGCGTTCTCGATCCCGTGCAGCCGCCTGAGTCTCTCCTTGTCAAGCTCGGAGCATACAAAGACCCGTGCGAACCGCGTCAGGGTGCTCCGCTCCGCCTCCGCATACGCTCGCGCGTCAGCCGCCGTTTTCGCAGAGCTCAGCAGCTCACCATTGCTCCGCTGCAGGTTCGCGATTCGCCTTCGTGTATGCGACTCGAGGTCGTCGAGGTCGAGCTCGAGCCGGGCCTGCGGTTTCACTCGATGAAGATAGAGACCAAGAGAAGCCATGTAGAGGCGGAAAACGTGTATGACTGCATAGTCCTCCGTGCCGGCCATAGCGCGGAGGATCCTTCGCAACCGCCCCGTCAGCGGATACCAGTCAGCGGGCGCGCGGGTAAGGCGCCTCAAGAGCTGCGGGGCGATCCGTGCGCACAGGATTCGGAGTGCGAGCGAGATATCCGAGAGCGGCCCCCGAGGATACTGCGATAGGTTTCGCCACGGGCCGCGACGATCCCGATCTCGAAGTCGAGAAGCTCCCCGCACAGAGGAGCGGAGACTCGCCTCGGCGACAAGAAGATCCACCTCGTACCTCGAAGCGAGTTCGCAGAGCAGGCGGTGAGCCCGCATGCGGCGCCCTTCGCCTGTGGGTCGAGGCATGACCGGAGAGATGAAGAGGAGCTTCGGGAAGCGCTCCGGAAGGAAGCGCCGGGCCAGGAGCGCGTAGGTCGTATCGGCTGTGCGAACGTATTCCTCGGTCAGCAAGCTGCCGCTGAACTCCGAGAAGTCCCGCCGGTGATCCGACCACCAGAGGTGGCTCCACAGGTGCATGCTGACCACCCCGGAGGTATCGGTGTCACAGCCCTCGAGGAGCGTTCGAATGCCTTCCCGCGTCCACATGTGTTTGTAGAAGGTACGTGACGGTTCGATGTGGATCAGCCGTGGGTGCCGTTCGCTTAAGCGTTGGGGCAACAGCGTCGAATGGTTGCTCCAGGAGCCGTCGAACGAGCCCGCCATCTCGTCGAGCCACATCCGTCCGAACTCGGAACCCTCCTCGGACATGATGAACGCGTTGCAGAGGGATCGCGATGGCCTTCCGGTCGCTTCCGGGATGATCTCGTCCTCCCGCCCGAGGACGAACGAGTGGTCAAACAGCTCCTGTGGTATTGGGTTGATGAAAAGAGTGTCGATGTCCGCATACACACCGCCGGAGGCAAGGATCCTCTCGAGCCGTATGAAGTCCGAGTGGTGGGCGTATGCGTATCGCTTGACTCCCCGGTCTCGATAGGCGAAGCGGGACACAACCGAGCTCAGATCGACCCTTACCAGTTGCAGGTGCCCTTTGATGAGGTTCCAGTACCGACCGTAGGGCTCATAGTGATAATAGAGGGTGATGGATTCCGGCCGGTTCACAACACGACAGGATTCCAGGCACAGGTAGTACGCCAGATGAAACGGCTCGGTCTGCGGCGACAGCCCAAAGACAAAATGGAATCGGTTCGGTATTCGCCGGCTCATCTGAATCCCCTTCGGCGCAGCGTCCAGCGGGCTGCGGCAAACTTCAATGCGACCGCGGCAAGCATCCCGCGAGCGCGTCCGGTCGGACAGTCTCTCACGTAAAGCCCTTCGTTCCAGGCAGCCCCAGGGATCCTGCTCCATGCGATCTTCGGTCGCAGCCGGTATTTCACGAATCCATCCGTGTTGAATCCATCCGTATCTGCGAGCTGACCGGATCTCCTCGCAAGCTTCGCCACGTCACGGCCTCCGTTGAAGAGGTCGAACCCGTGCGAGTCCCATCCCGGGTAAAAGCGATATCCGGGAACCTTGTCGGGATCGGGATTCCGCAGTTCCCCGGCGAGGTTGCGCACCCAGCTGTTCGCCCAGTAGTGAACTGCCCAGGTGCCTTCGGCTATTAACCGACTCCGTAGGTGTTCGGCGCGGCTTCCTCCCCGTTGGAGGAGCGAGAGCTGCGGCGCATGGTTCGCGAACGGGTAGGCGACCCGGGAATCCATGACGCTGAAGTTACGGCCCGCGTAAGCTCGGGCGACATGGGTGAACAGGTAGGGACCGGTGGAGGTAAGGACCTCTTGGTGAAAGGTGATTGCGGCCGCTTTCCGGGCGACCTCGCTCGCCACGGCGTCGAGGAGACCGTGTCCTTGCACCGACGCAAGAAAAGCGTTCCCGATGATCTGCCGCCCCCCTCCGCTTCGCGCATGCTCGAACGGCTCGCGGCAAGCGACAAGCTCATGCCCGTCGAGCAGCGCGGACAGCGGCCGAAGGCATTCCAGATCGAGGTCGGCGTAGATTCCGCCGCATCCGTGCAGGATCAGATATCGTGCGAGATCGGCTCGCTGAATGTTGAAGGACAGCCCCGCATAGGTGGCTCCCAGATGGGGATATCGATCCCTCACGTAGGTGTCAATTTCGCGATCAGTCCACAGTCGATACTCCCAGTCAGGATTGCGTTCGACCCACGACCGAGCGAATCCTTTCCACTCGCGGGGCACCTCCGCGCTCTTCCATATCTGATGGACGACGTGTGGGATCATGCCGATACAAAGTCCACGAGCTTTCGCGAGATTGTGGCTTCATCGAAGCGCCTGCGCACGGATTCAGCGAGGAGGGCGCCGCGCGTTCGAGCCTCTTCCTGGTTTTCGAAGACACGGCGCATGAGCTGCGAAGCATGCTTCCTATCGGGCTCCGCCCAGTGCTGGTCGGAGGAGTAGGAGGCGCGCCCCCTCGAGTCCTCCACGGGGACGATCCGATAGCCGACGAGGTAGGATAGGTCGCTTGCCAGGTAGTCGAGCTGACCGCCGTATCCGGTTGCCACCACCGGCTTGCCGAAGGCGGCTGCATCATAGGCGCCAATACCCCATCCCTCCGAGCGACTGAGTGAGAGATAGCAATCCCCGCGTGCATGCAGGGAGAGCATCGCGCGGGCGGAGAGCTCGTCGGTGACGAGGCGAATAGGCGGCGCGGCGCGGCGCTTCCTCACGATTCTTCGCACGAACGCCCGGGAGGTGCGGTAGAAAGGCCCGAAGCTCCTCCTCGTGAAGTCCCGGCACGTGGTCTTGATGAGGAGGCAAACCGGATCTTCCTTTGAAAACGCGTCCAGGTAGCTTTCGATAGTGGCCCATAGGGCCTTGCGTGCAGTCCAGGTCGCGATTGTATAGAAGGTAAAGGCGCCGTCAGCTTCGTCCCTACGGCACTGGAAGCCGGCGGCCGTGTCTGTCGTCGGAATATGCGCGATGACTGCCATCCGCGTCGAGACGCCGTGCCGGCGAAACACCTCGCTGTTCCACGTGCACGGCACCATAAGCCCATCGACGCCGTTCAGGATCGGAATCCAATGGCGGGGAGGACGGTCGGTCTCCCACACGGTGCAGCCGATTATCTTCTTGCCTGGCTCTCGTGCCTTCCATAATGGATAGTACTCCGGCACCGTATGGACGATGACGGTGTCGTATTCGATCTTTCGGTTGCAGTAGGGTCGAAGCCACGCCTCGCCTGCGCTGCATCGCTCGTACGGCTGGTAGCCCATGTTCCAGCCTCGGCCGGGAATCATAGGGGTCCAGGTCAACGGTACGCCGCTCTTCACGAGCCCATGCAGATAGCGCCGTGCCGCCTCACCGTATCCGCTTGCCTCATGGAGCGACACATATCGGATTCCCGTCATCCCCTACACCGCCACCGACGAACGGAATGGATCGAGATCCAGCCTCGAGTCAGCCGCTTCGAGCATCTCGGCGTCGTGCGATACGAGCAGCACCGTGCACGGCGGTTTCATCGAGCGGAGTCTTCCGGCGATCTCTAGGGCGGAGGAACGGTCGAGGTTGGCAAAGGGCTCATCGAGCACCAAGAGGCTGGGCCGCCGCAGGAAGGCCCGTGCGATGGAAATGCGCTGTTTTTGGCCGGTCGACAATCCGTCGCCGTTCTCCTCGATTACGTATTCCAAGGATGCCGGCAGCTCCCGCACGACCTCCAAGAGCCCCACATCGTCGATCGCTCGCCAGAGATCGTCATCGCTGCACTCCCTGCGAAGGCCGTAGATCAGATTCTCGCGGATCGAACCGTAGACGAGGTAGGGCTGGGATCCGACGAAGGCCACCGAATCCGCGTGACAGTTCACGTAGTCCGCGGCGGGCATGTCCCCGATAAGCACCTCGCCGCTTCTGGGTTCAAGAGCCCCGAGGACAATGCTGAGCAGCGTGCTCTTCCCGCTGCCGTTCGGGCCGACAATCGCCAGCTGACATCCCGGATCGACTGAATGCGAGACGCCGGAAAACACGTGTGGCCCGCCGGCCTCCCATGCGAAGGCAAGATCACGAATCTCAATTGCCGGCGGCACGAGGGCTTTCGCCGGCTCGACTGACCGAGTCGCAGCCCGTTCGGTCGAGGAGGTCGAGGCATAGGACAGGGCCTGCTTGAGCTGGCGGCGGGACAGCGAAGAGATCAAGCTCACGAGCTTATCGAGTTGATGGCGGTGGGAGAAGAGTCCGCCCACGAGATTCGATCCGTTCGCTACCATCTGCTCGAAGCGAAAGAAGAGGTAAAGGAACGCAACGAGGGGTGCGGCCGGCGTGTGAAAAACGGTCAGACCCGTAAGGACAATCGTTGCGATGAGAAAGATGCCGAATACCGGCATGACGGCTCCGCCGAGATTCCCAAAGAAATAGGCCCGCACACTGTGACGGTAGTACGAGGCCACCGAGCCGAGGTAGGCCTTGAGCTCCCGCCTTTCCATCCTGAGAACTCTGATGAGCAGCCAGTTCCCCGCGATGCGAACCTTCGAGCGCTCGAGCCGCTCCTGGGCCGCGGGAACTTCAGCGGACACCCGGTTGGTCACGCGGTTCAACAGGAGCACACCGCACACCATGGCTGCCAGTCCCCCCATCCCGACGACCGTCGCGTGAGGAGCGAGGAAGAACATCATCACGCTCATTGCAAGGGCCTTCATCAAAAAAGAAGAGAGCTGGGTGAAATGGAATATGAAGCTCGTCGCCTTTGGGAATATCTCGGCAGTGAGGTGGTTGGCCTCCGAAAGGGACACGTGTGCGGGCCTGACGGGCTGGAGCATCAGATAACCCAGCACGGTCCGCATCCTCGCGTGGGCCTCCTCGGTAAGCGTTATTTTTGATTGATAGACGACGATCTGGAAGCCCGCCTGGAGCACCGCGACCAGAAGAAATGCTCCCCACACGAAGGTCGAGGAAAGCCTCGCCGCGTTCAGGGGCAGCCAGGATGGTACCTGGGAGACATCGACGAGCCCAACGGAATACAGGAATGCGATGAGGAGGATCGCAATGCAGTATTCAACGCCCGCGAGGAGAAGCGCGAAGAGCTGTCCGATGGCAAAGAGCCCGAGACACCGTTCGCCGAGAAAGCCACCGAGCGCGCGGAATCGCGTCAACGCATCTCCTCCCCGAGCCGCATTCGCGTCGATACTATACCACATAGGTGACTGTTTTTGTCATGTGTCTGTGCTCGACGTTTGCGCTCCGTCCAATCCGGAGCAGGGAAAGGAGGCGCTAGGGCGAGGTGGTTGCCGGGAGCACGACCGAGAAGCCGACGTCGCTGGAAGAATCGACAGCCTGGACCGCGTAGTAGTAGGTGGTCCCGGGGCTCAGTACAGTGTCGGTGTACGAGGTTGTGGTCGACGGCTCAAGAGCGATCAGTTTCACCGGCGAAGTGTTAGGCGGATCCGGCCACGCACGACTGGTATAGCGATAGAGATCGTAGCCTACCGGCGTCCCGTATGAAGGCACTTTCCAGGATAGGGAGACCGTGTTTGCCGTCACTGAGGTCACAGCCAGTCCGGTGGGAGCGCCGATGCTGGTGCTACTCGTCACCCCCGACGCCGGCGGTGACGGCTGGCTCGGGCCCGCCGAGTCGGAGGCCGTGACTTCAAAGTAGTAGATGCCGAAGGGTCCATTGATGGTCGTGCTCGGCGATAGTCCTGAGGCGGTGTAGGAAGTGCTCGTCGCAGCAGCGAGCTTGCTATACGGCCCGGTCGGCGCAGTCGCACAGTAGATCGTGTAGCTTGTTGCTGCACCGTCGGCCTGCCAAGATAGGGTCAAAGTAGAGCTTGTCGGACTTTCGATTGAGGGCGGGGCGGGGCTTGGCAAGACGAGGGGGGCTTCAGTCGTATGAGCTGAGGTGGGCCCAAAGACAAGGTCGTAGAACTGGCAACTCGAGAGAAGCATGCTGGCTGCAAGCGCAACAAC
>DAHUYW010000031.1 GCA_027306915.1 Spirochaetales bacterium
GTCGGGCTCGGAACCTTCATTCCTATCCGCACGGCTGCCGTCGAGGAGCACCAGATGCACGAGGAGCACTATGAGGTGCCCGAGGCGAGCGCGGAGTGCATCAACCGAGCGGTGGCGGAAGGACGACCCGTTCTTGCAGTCGGAACGACCTCGGTGCGGACCGTGGAGTCCGCGTGGCACACCGATCGAGTCGTCGCCGGTCCCGGCTCCACGAAACTCTACGTCTATCCGGGATTTCGCTTCTCGGTCGTGAGCAGCCTCCTCACAAACTTCCATACGCCTCGATCGAGCTTGATTCTCCTCGTCGCAGCCTTCGCCGGCCGCGATCTCGTCAGGCGCGCCTATGATATTGCGGTTGCCGAGCGCTACCGCTTTTTCTCCTACGGAGACGCGATGCTCATCGTGAATCGGGCGAACGGACCTGCGGCGGCTCAATAGGTGGACGGGTTCATCTGCTCAAAGACGGAACGGACGTGCCTCAGGCGGGCCAGGTCCATTGCGATGTACCTCGCGTAATCGAGACGGCCCGTCTGAATGCGAAAGCTCTCGTCCTCCCATTCTTGGATCTGTGGGAGCTGAACGATCGCCAGCCGAGAGGCAAGGCTCGACCAGTGGGCTGCGCTTCCCCAGTAGGAGAGCGCAGTCCGGTAGAGCTCTTCGGCGGTCTCAAGGCTTTCGAGATCCTCTTTTTTCCAGGGGTAGTTGTAGAAGTAGGCGACTCGCTTGTCGTATTCGCTCGCCAGAAGGCGATACTGCGCGACCAATAACAGGTTCACGTGCATCTTGAAAAGGTAGCGATAGCGCTCCCACTGGATCTTATTATTGATCTTGGCGAGCGCGTAAAGGGGATTGGCGAAATCGGCATTCAGCGCATCCTTGAGGTAGGTGATGTTTTCCAGACAGTCTTCAGGGTACTGATAGAGATGCTCGTGAAAGAGCTTGTAGTACTCCTCGGCGTAGAGGATGCGGTAGGCGTGCACCGAGAGCAGCGGCACGAGGAGCAGAAGAATTGCCCAAAGAGAGCGTTTCACATCCTCTGTATCGGTTTACGGCCGATGAAGCTCCATATTTTTTCGTGGATCTCCTCGCGGGCTCCGACCCCGTCGATCCAGCCGATGCGCATGCCGGCGACGCTCCGCGCTTCAATCCCGCGCCGGTAAAGCGAGAGGATGTGCTCCTGGAGCTCGATCCGCTCGAAGAGCTCGACTCCCCGGCGCGTGGCCATCCGCCGATTGCACTCTTCAGGCGGCACCTCCAGAAAAACGAGCATCTCGGGGAGCGGAAAGTCGCGGTTGAGCTCAAAGACCCAGTCGAAGCCGCATTCCATCGACTGGTACGCGAGGGAAGAAAAGAGATAGCGGTCGCAGATGACGAGCCGACCTTCGGAGGCCAGCGCACGCATCCCCTCTTTGGGGGCGCTCAGATGCTGGGTCCGGTCAGCGGCGAAGAGCAGCGCGAGAGCCTTTGGGTCGAGCGCAACCTCCCGTTTCAAGACGCTCCGGGCAAGGGTCCCGAGGACGCCCGTGCTCGGCTCCCATGTCGTGGCGCAGCGTATCCCCTCGCGCGCGCATCGCTCGGCGAGTAGCTTCATCTGCGTTGTTGTTCCGGACCCGTCCAACCCTTCAAGAACGACGAGATTCCGCAAGATCTCTGTGGATGCCATTGCCTCCGCCCGCGTTTGACAAGCCGATACTATTGGAAACGTGCTCGTTTGTCATTGGGTCGCGCGGGCTGGTGTCCTTTCCGACGGATGGGCAGATTCAGAACGAGTAAGGTGATAGAATACAAGGGTGAATTGGCTCGCATTTTGCTGCGCAACATCGTGTCGCTAGCGTATGAGAAAGGGTGAGGGTTCCTCCCATACTGACATTTCCACCGCTCCTCCCGGACGCCTGGTCCACGGGACCCAGCTCTTGGTCTTGGCCGGCCTCATCGTGCTCACTATCGTTGCCCTGTGGCCGGTTCAGCAGATGATCGGCAAGAGGCTTGCGCTCCTCAAAGCGGAAACAATCAAGCAGCTTGAGCTGGCGACCAACCGCCAGTTTACCTACGACAGCATATCTCCCTCCATCTTTCATTCGATAGAGATCAGGGGACTCAGGATATACGATGAAAACGCGGCGCACAGCCTCCTCTTGAGCATTCGGCAGGTACAAATCTACTACAACATCTTCAAGTTGTTTGGCGCTGACCCGATCTCGGCCCTCAGCGAGATAAGCATCGAAAACACCAGCCTCGCAATCGACACCGAGACAGACCGGGACCTGGTGAGCTTTCTGAAAGGACTCATGGCAAATGCGCAGCGGAAGACCGTCTTCCCGTCGCAGCTGCGCCTATCGGGACGCAATCTCACGCTCTCAATTCGAGGCCCGAGTGGACAGCTCGAGGTAGACCGGCTGTTCTTCCAGGTGCAGAACGGATCACAGGGGTTGAGTGTCCAGGTTCGAGGGGCAGTGAATGCCGGCATCGCAAACCGGCCCATGGGTCTTTCCGAGCTCTCCACGGTAGTCAGCGTCTCAGGGCTCGTCGGGAGGGACCTCAAGTGGTCGGATCTTCGCCTGCGCTTTGACAAACTTTCGTCCAACCTGGTAACCATCGTGCGCCCCACCTTTCACGTTAGCCTCCGTGACGGTGTCTGGCAGGTTCGTAAGGTGCAGGACAAGGCGCCTCTTGATCTCCAGTTCAGCTACGATGAGGCGCGGCAGCTCCTCCGCCTCTCGTTTGTTGCCGATCATTTCCGGCCGAGCTACTACTTTGCTTTCGGTCCGAAACTCGAAGCCTACACCCCGTGGCTCTCGAGCGTTGTGAGCGGGACTGGGTCCTTGACCTACTCGGTTCCGGACAAGCGCCTCACCTACGAGAGCGACACGAGCCTGCGGGTAGCCAATCGGTACCTTCCCTCGCCACTGTCAGTCGTCGCTCGGCTCAAGGGCGACCTTGAAAGCGCGCAGGTCTCGCTGCTCTCGGTCACTTCCAGTCTTGGAGATGGGAGCTTTTCCGGTGCGGTAGACCTCCGCAGGATGATCCCTTCGGGGTCGCTTACGCTCGCCAACGTGGTAACCCCGCTGGGAGGCAGACTCTCGGCTACCCTTTCGCTTCTCGCGACACAAGGCGGCCTCGTCGCGACCAGCAGCGATCTTGAGATCGGATCGGTCGCCTTTCGTCCCTTCTCACTCACGGCAACTCCCGAGAAGAGCGGGGTCGACTTCCATCTCTCGGCCTCCTTTCCCGAAGGAGCGAGCGACAATGTCTTGGTCGCGGACGGCTCGTACCGATCCGTCCCAGAGCGTTACCTCCAGATATCCCTCAGCGCGAACAGATTGCCACTGACGGCGCTCTACGCCGCTCTCCAGCAGGAGCCGTCGAAGACGGTGTCCCGGGAGCTTTCGGGGCTCAACATTACGACCACGGCTTTCGTCGCGAGCGACCTCAAGCATTTCTCCTTCATCTCCCCGCAGTCGACGATCTCGAGTGACACTGCCCCGAACCGCAGGGTGACCTTCGGTTTGGTGGGCAACGAGAGAAACCTTCAGATTCGCGGGGTTAAGATCGATTGGGGTCCCTACCACGGCGCGGGAGCGGCAGGCGTCACTCTCATCGAACAGGGTAGGGTCTCCTTCAACACCGATCTCACGATTCAAGGGGTGTCATACCGCGCGAGCGGCTATTACGTGGAGGGCGACAGCCTTGTGGCCTCGGGAAACCACGGCTTCGACCTTGCCGCGATCCGGCAGGGGGATCGCTATGTCTTTCGGTTGCTCACGAAGGAGCTTCCGCTTCCCTTCCGGGCTGGAACCGCAAAGCTGACCCTTGATCTGGAGGGCTTCTATTCCGACCCCACGACATGGGAAGTCCTCTCTCGGAGATCGGTGGTGTCCGACCTCCCCATACTTCCCGTCAAGGACAACCAGGTGGCTCTGTCGGCGCGTATCTCGGCCGACGGCGGCGACATCTACTCGCTCACCTTCCGGGACGCAATTTCGAGCGTGACCGGAACGGGTCGCATCTCCCTGCGGCGGGGCGACAGCGGCTACCGCGGCAACGGTTGGATCCAGCTCTACAACCCCGACGGCACGGAACGCTACGAAGCGAGCATCAACTTCAACGGTCCGGAAATGGACACCATCGTGAGCTTCACCGGGGCCCCCCTCACTCGCTTTGGCCAGCTTCCCTTGAGCGGCGATCTCACGGGCAGTGTCGCTCTCACCGGAGATATTCTCCATCCCGCCATAACCGCGAACCTGACGCTTCCCGAAGGACAGCTTTTTTCCGATCCGGTGTCGGGTAGCGTCACCCTTACGGTCGATTCCCGCCAGATCAGCCTGCTTCAGGCCAACTTCCGGTATCTCACCCATGCGCTTTCCGGCGGCTCCGGGACCGTCGAGCTTGCCACCGGAAAATTCTCCTTCACGGGAGGCTACCAGGGCGAGATGAGCGGGGATCTTGTCGATGCGCGGGTGAGTCTTTCGGGGCAGACCGTACCGCTGGATTCGGGACTCTCATTTTCACAGCTTCTCGCCCAGAATTTCCAGGCGAAGATCGGAGTCTCGGCAATTCGGATCAATGGGAAACCTGCCGAGGCATGGAGCCTCGGCCTATCGCGGAAGGAGGGGAAGTTGACGTTCGCAGGCGGGCCGTCCAATGCCGTCGCGGGCTACCTCCTCGACTCCGGCGCATTCTCGGTAAGCCTGAGCGATCCGCTTCCCCTCGCGCTGCAAGCCACTGGAACCGTGACCGGTTCGACAATCGATGCCTCGCTCCAGAACGTCGTGCTCGACCTCCATGCCTTCGACGCGGTGGCGAAGATCCCATACTTCGACATCTCGAAAGGGAAGGCCCGCGGCGACCTCACCATTGACGGGCCGATCAACGATCCGGAGTTTCAGGGCGATCTTCACGCGACTTCCGTGTACGGCAAGGCGGTTGTCATTCCCGACGAGATCGGCCCGTTCAATACCGATCTCGCCTTCCGGGGAAAGACCCTCGCAATGACCGATGTGACGCTGCCTAGCGGAACGAGCCAGGTACTGGCGTCGCTCGATTTCACTCTGGACCACTGGGTACCGACTGCATTCAACCTTCAGTTCAGGACCGAAACACCTCAAGGGGTCCATGTCAAATACCCAATCGCGGGGCTCGATTTCGACGGGTATGCCAGCGGCACGATTGTGATCCAAGGCGACAGCCTGAGCACCGAGCTCTCCGGAAACCTCGTCATCGATTCGTGCGTCATAACCATCGGCCATGCTCCCCCGCAGCCTCCTTCCGGGCAACCGACCGAGGACAATACGACCTACGACTTCACCTTCACGACGGGAAAGAGGGTTGAGTTCGTGTGGCCTTCGCTGAACGTGCCCATCCTGAGGGGCTACGCGGATACCGCACAGAAGCTTCACATCAATGCGGATGGGAGCACCGGCGATTTCAGCATAGTCGGCAATATCGACGTGAAGAGCGGCGAGATCTACTACTTCAGACAGAGCTTCTACCTTCAGACCGGTAGCATCTCGTTCAACGAAGACCAGGACAAGGTTGACCCGATCCTCAACGCGCGAGCCGAGATTCGCGAAGTGGACCAAAACGGCAGGAACGTGAGCGTCTACCTTGTCGTGAACGATCAGCCGCTAAGCCAGTTCTCCCCTCGCTTCGAATCGGATCCGCCGATGTCAAGCTCGGATATTCTCACCCTGCTCGGCCAGAACATCTACCCGCAGCTATCGGGGCAACAGACGGGACTGGGTTCGGCGGTCAGCTTCACCGGCGACATCTTGAGCCAGTTCAGTATCATGCGGGCCGTTGAGCAGAAGGTGCGGGACCTCTTCGGCCTCGACCTATTTTCCGTTCGGACGCAAATCCTGCAGAATATCATCAGCGAAAAGATCTTCGGCGCAGGACCAACCTTTCCTAACGGCTCCGCCGCCTCCCTCGGTCAGTACCTTGACAACACGACCCTCTTTTTGGGAAAGTACCTAACCAACGATTTATTCCTGGAGGCGATGATCAGTCTGCGCTCGAACAATGCCTTTCTTTCGGCGTACGGGGGAGCCACGAACAATCTTCTCATCGATTCCGAGCTTCTTCTCGAATGGAAGACGCCCCTCTTCCTCCTCCAGCTCTCATTGCTTCCGGATCCTACGGATTTGGTGCCGAGTCAATTGACCCCGAGCCTCTCACTTTCCTGGGGCTTTTCATTCTAGCGAAGGAGCACCTATGCGAAAGCTGCTAGTCCTAGTTGTGCTTGCCCTGATACCTCTGTACGCGGCGGTCGCCCAGACGGACTCCCAATGGTATCTCAATAAGCCCATCAAAGACATAACCTTCACTGGACTCGTGCACGTGAAACTGAGCGATCTCGACGGGGTTATCAAGCCCTACATCGGAAAGGAGTTCACGGACACCCTGTTTTGGGATCTGCAGAGCAAGCTCTACGCTCTCGATTACTTCGAGCAATTCACCCCCACCGCAATTGCCGGCGATCCGAACAAGGATTCCGTGATCATCAACTTCGCCGTCGTCGAACGTCCGATCGTGGGCGACATCATCATCACCGGCAACGAGCATGTCAGCAAGAACGACATCCTCGGGGTGGTTGTTCTCAAGAAGGGCGATATCGTGACGAAGGAAAAGGTCCGCAGCGACACCGAGGCAATCAAGAAGCTCTACTTCGAGCGAGGGTTTCCCGAGGTCGATGTCGGAAGCGACGTTCGTGACAATTCTGCGGAGAAGACCGCCACCGTCATCTTCACCGTCAAAGAGGGAGCGCAGACCAAAGTCAAGAAGATCGAGTTCACCGGCAATTCATTCGCATCGGCCGGGACCCTCCGCGGGCTCCTGAAGACAAAGGAGCAGTCTCTCTTCAACAGCGGGATATTCCAGGAGTCCAAGCTGGCCGAAGACAAGGTGGCCATCCTCAAGTACTACAACGACCACGGATTCGAAGATGCCGAGGTGGTGGGAATCACTCGCCAGCAGGAGATCGACAAGACCACAAAGCAGGCAAATCTGACCCTCATCTATCATATCAAGGAGGGGCCGCAGTACACCTACGGAGGGACCACCTTCCAGGGCAACACCCTCTTCTCCACCAAGAAGCTCGAGGGCATGATTCATGTGAAGGTCGGGGACATCGTGAACAAGACCCGCCTCGACGCCGAATTCGCCCGAATCAGCGACCTTTACTACAACGACGGCTACATCTTCAATACCTTCGATCGAAAGGAGACCAAGGATCCCCAGAATCACGTCGTCACCTACGAGCTTTCCATCGTGGAGCGAGGGCGTGCTCATATCGAGAACATCATCATCAAGGGGAACACCAAAACCAAGGGCTACGTGATTCGACGGGAAATACCCTTGGAGGTCGGCGACGTATTCAGCAAGGAAAAGGTTCTTGAGGGGCTGCACAACCTCTACAATACCCAGTATTTCTCCTCGGTGACGCCCGAAACGCCGCCGGGAAGCGTCGACGGGCTCATGGACCTCGTCTTCAATGTCGCCGAGGCGAAGACGACAAACCTCAGTGTCGGGTTGAGCGTGTCCGGCTCGCAGGCGGGCTTCCCCTTGGTTGGCTTCCTCAAGCTGAGTGACAATAACTTCCTCGGCCGCGGCCTAGGCCTGAGCGTCGGAAGCCAAGTCTCCTCCACCGAGCAGAACCTCACCTTCGCGTTCAACACCCCCTGGCTCTTCGGCCGGCGCTGGTCGAACGGCATAAGCCTCACCCTGGACCACACCCTGGTGACAAACGAGCCCCAGGACCTGCTGCCTCCGATCTTCACCAATCAGACCAATGCAGTTCCCGATCCCTATGACGGGCACTACGTGTTCTCGACGTCGGAGACCTACGGCGGCCAGTCCTATCAAGCGGGTGACGCCTTCCCCGGTTATCCCTCGAGCAGCCAGATCTCTCAGTACAACCTCGAGACCGACTACGCCTACGCCCTGTCGCATGGGCTGGCCATCCCGCAGAGCTACCTGATGACCTATGACAACTACAGCATCACGCTCGGCCTCACGACGGGATACTCCTGGTTCACCTCCGTCGGGCGGTTCAATATCACGACGGGCGTCAATTCGTCGTTGAACTGGGTCTACTACGATCCAACCGTCTATCGACCCTTCAACTCGGTCATTCGCTATAACCTGGATCACAATCCGGTCCCCATCAATCAGTGGATCCTCTCCGGCTCTTGGGACACTCGCGATATCGTGTACAGTCCCACAAGCGGGTTCTACCTAAAGCAGGCATTCACCTACACCGGAGGAATTCTGCCCTCGGCGCGCGACTATATTCGGTCGGACTCTCGGGCCGAGTACTACCTCACCCTGCTCAACATACCCGTCACCGACAGCTACGCCTTCAAGGTCGTCGCCGACGTTCGCTCCTTTCTTTCTTTGATCTATCCGCAATTCGGCCAAATCGCGCCTATCGCTACAAGCACCGACCTCCTTTACATCGACGGAATGACCAACGCCCTCGGCTGGCCTCGTCAGATAAACGGGGAAGAGCTGTGGGACAACTGGCTGGAATTCCGGATACCTATCTTGGAGCAATACCTGTGGTGGGAGTTTTTCGGCGAGGGAACGGCGATGTGGACAATGCCCGTCTCGGTCAGTCAGATGGTCAATCTCAACAGCTTCCTCTTCGGTATCGGCGCCGGGGTTCGCCTGGTCATCCCCGGGCTCCCCATAGGTCTCTACGTCGTGAAGAATTTCCAAGTCATTAACGGACAATTACAGTGGGCGCCAGGGTCGGTCCAACCCCTGGGGATCAGTCTCGTGATTGCGTTCAACACGAACATCTATTGATGGCAGGCCCACGGATAGGAGAACCATCGTGAAGAAGAAGGCGTTCATTCTTGCCATCGCATTCTTTGCAATGGCGCTGTCGGGTCCGCTCATGGCCGATCAGCTCACTCAGATCGGCGTCATCGATATCTCGCGGATTATCTCCAGCTACTTCGAGGCCTCGTACGCCCTCCGAGAGATAGACGACATGACAAGGAAGTTCGAGAGCGACAAGGCCGATATCCTCTCGAAGATACAGGCGCTCGAATCACAACAGCTTGCGGCGCAAAACTCCGGCGACTCGCAGCTCGCCCTTCAGCTTGGTGACGAGATATTCAAGCAGAAGAACTACCTTCAGGAGTTCATCCGTATTCGCACCAACCAAATCAAGACCAAGCGTGACAGCCTGCTTCAATCCCCGACCTTCCTCAGCGATTTGGTGAAGGCGATCGCTTATGTAGCGGAGAATCAAGGCTATTCGATAGTCTTGCGGAGCGATGACCCGAACATCCTCTACTGGAACAAAGAGGTCGATATCACCGACCAGGTCATTAACCGACTCAAGCAGATGCAGTCCTCGAGCTCCTGACCCGAGGGGTAGCCCGTGCGGAAGCGTCGGCGAGCCGCCGCGCCGCGGTGATATGCAGGGAGTGCCGCCGTGACCGAAGATCTCACGCCGATGATGCTCCAATACCGACGCATCAAGCAGGAGCACTCCGACTCCATTCTCTTTTTTCGCCTTGGCGATTTCTATGAGATGTTCGAGAGGGACGCCAGGGAGGCAAGCTCGCTCCTGAACTTGACACTCACCGCTCGCAACGGCGTTCCCATGTGCGGGATACCCTATCACGCTGCGCATACCTATGTTGCCCGGCTCCTGCGCGCGGGACGAAAGATCGCGATATGCGAGCAACTCTCGCTGGCCGTCGGCGGCAAGGGTCTCGCCGACCGTGAGGTGATCGAGGTCATTACACCCGGTACCGTCGTCGACCCCGACTACCTCGAGGAGCGGTCGAACAACTATCTCGTCTCCCTTGCGAGGGCAGGAGACCGCCTTTCCCTTTCCTACATCGATCTCTCGACCGGAGAATTCGCGACTACCGACTTCTCGTGGGAGGGCCGGAGCGAGCGGATCAAGAAAGAGCTCGCACGCCTTTCGCCGCGCGAGCTTATCATCCAGGAATCGCTCCTCGAAGAGGACCTTGTGACGGCAAGCCTTGTTGCGGAACGGCCGGAGATCGTCGTCAATCGCTATCCAGACTGGAACTTCGACCTCAAGACGGGCGCCAGCGTCCTGACGCGCCAGTTCGGGACCGCCTCCCTCAAGGGCTTTGGCATCGGCGAACGAAGCCCCTGCATCTATTCTGCCGGTATCCTTCTCGAATACGCGGCCGAGACTTCGAAGAGCCTGACCCCTCACATCAAGAGCATTCGTTACTATTCCGACACCGAGTTCCTCGGTCTCGACGAGTCGACCCAGAGAAATCTGGAGATCCAGACCAACCTTCAGGACGGCTCGAGTCGATATACTCTCATCGAGGTCCTCGACCACACGAAAAGCTCGATGGGAGCCCGGCGCCTGAAACGCTGGCTTGCGCAGCCCCTTTCGGAAGCCGGGGCAATCCGCGGGCGCCTCGATCGAGTCGAGTTTCTCTACCGCAATCAGTCCCTTCTGTCGGGCGTGCGCGATGCGCTGGGCGAGATCCTCGATCTCGAGCGCCTGACCGCGCGAGTGGCGATGGACCGCGCTCACGCCAAGGATCTCCTCGGCATCAAGGCCTCTCTCTCGGGGGCGCTCCTCCTGCTGGATCTGCTCGCCGAAAAGCCGGAGCTCTTCTGGTCCGATTCGGCGATCCCGCCGGCCTCGACGAAGGATGAGATCCTGAGCCTCCGCGATCTCCTCGAACGAGCAATTGATGATGACCCGTCCATCCTTCTCTCCGAGGGAGGGCTTATCAGAGAGGGGTACAATCAGGAGCTTGACGAGCTTGCAAGTCTCAAACGCGGCAGTCAGTCGGTTCTTGACACCTACCTCGAGGAGGAACGCGCAGCGAGCGGAATCTCATCGCTGAAGCTGCGCTACAACCGGATCATCGGCTACTTCTTCGAGATCACCAAGGCCAACCTGAGCTCCGTGCCGGCGCACTTCATTCGCCGCCAATCGCTGGTGGGAGGGGAGCGCTTCACGACCGACCGTCTCATCGACCTTGAGACCCGCCTGAACAGCGCCACGGAGCGTATGGTCGAGCTGGAGCGGCAGCTCTTTCTCGAGGTCCGCGAGAACGTGAAGGGCCGCCTGGCCCTCCTGCTCGCGCTCGCCGACCGCATAGCGGATACTGACGTCTTGCAGTCCTTTGCCCAGGCGGCGACGGTCCGCGGCTACACGAAGCCGCAGATTGTCGAATCCGGCCTCCTTTCCGTGGCCGAGGGGCGTCATCCCGTTGTGGAGGCCAATATCCCTGCGGGGGAGTTTGTACCCAACGGCTGCACGCTCGACGCGGACGGGGTCTCCTTTGCCCTCATCACGGGCCCAAACATGGCCGGGAAGTCGACCTACCTCCGCCAGGTCGCCCTCATCGTTCTCATGGCGCAGGCGGGATCCTTTGTCCCTGCCCGTGAGGCGACCATCGGGGTTGTCGATCGCATTTTCTGCCGTGTCGGCGTGTCGGATAACCTTGCGCGGGGGGAATCGACCTTCCTCGTCGAGATGAACGAAACCGCCCATATCCTCCATTCGGCCACCAAGCGGAGCCTCGTCATCATGGACGAAGTGGGGCGCGGCACGGGAACCAACGACGGACTCTCCATCGCTTGGGCGGTCCTCGAGGATCTCGTGGAGAGACTCTCGGTGAAGACCCTTTTTGCCACCCACTACCACGAGCTGACGGCCATCGTGCATCCGAAGCTGCAAAACCTCTCCATGGAGGTCCTAGAGCGAAAGGGGGAAATCGTCTTCCTCAAGCGGGTGGCCGACGGACCCTCGGCGAACTCCTACGGGATTCACGTTGCGCGCCTGGCCGGTCTTCCCGAGACTGTCATCGCTCGCGCCTCGCAGATCCTTGCGCGCCTCACCGAGCTCTCTCAGACGCCGCAGGCCCGCCGCCGCTCGGAAGCGGGTGAGGATGCTTCACGACCGGCCGCGCGTGCGAGGGACGCGGGGAAGGATAGGCGAGGGCACCCGGGGCAGGAGGAGCTTTTTCCAGCTCGAGGGGCGATTCTCGACGAGATTGCGCGCCTTCCGCTCGACGCGACCACTCCGATCGAAGCCCTAAACCTCATCGCGCGATGGAAGCGCCTCCTCGATCGCCGGCAGCCTTGAAGCGCGCACACCCACGCGAATCAGCAAGGCATCGTGCTCGGTGAAAAAAAGGGTGGCACCGGCAATCGGACTCTTCGCAGCCCTCTTTCCGCAGCCGTGTCTCCTCTGCGGGGCTCCCTTCCTCTTTGAATCGATAGAGGAGGCCCCGCACTCCGGGGCGATTCCGCTCTGTCGTTCCTGCCACCGCTCTATCCAGCCCCTCGCGGGGCGCCGATGCACGCGCTGCAGCCAACCTCTTACGACTGAAAGCGCTCTTTGTCTTCGGTGCCGGGAGCGGGAGTTCTCATTCGACGCGAACTGGTCGCTCTTTGCCTACGACGGGCCCGTGCGGGAGCTCATCTACCAGTACAAGTTTCGCAACCACCGGCGGCTCGGGCTCTACTTCGCGCTGTGGCTCGCGCGGGCCTACCGGACCCGCTACGCCGGTGAGCCGCTCGTTCCGGTCCCGTTCCGTCCGTCGGGGAAACGCCAGCGGGGGTGGGACCACATCGAGTGCATCCTTGACCATCTCGAGCACATCTATCGCATCCCCGTGCAGCCCCTCCTCGTACGCGACAATGGACGTCAGCAGAAGCGCCTCGATTTCGAAGGGCGGATGGGCAACCTGAAGGGACGAGTGAGGATGCGAGGCGCAGCGACGCACCCCTTCGCGGGCGGCTCACTTTCCCGCCTCCCGGCGTCGGTTGTGCTTCTCGACGACATCTTCACCACCGGAGCGACGGCGTCGGAGTGCGGCCGCGTGCTCCGGGAGGCGGGCATAGACAAGGTATCCGTCCTTACCATCGCCATCGACTGAGATCGAGGGGCGAGCGTCGAGCCGTTGTGGTTGACATTGTTCGCTCCTGTTGTTATTCTTTATCCGGTATCATGAGGAAGGCTTGTGCAGAAGAGTCGGCAACCGACTCTTTTTTTGTAGGTGGAGGGCGGTGGACCGCGGAGGCCTCGCAGACAGATTGAAGCCGATCGTCGAGCCCCTCGTCGACAGGCTTGGCTTTTCGATGGTTGAGCTTCGTTCGGGCGCCGCTCGAGAGGCTCTTCGTGTCAGTCTGGTGATCTACAGACCGCAGGGGGTCGATCTTGAAGACTGCACGACAGTGTATCGGGCCGTACTTTCCCGAATAGAAGTCTCGGAGAATCGGCGCGATGTCCACCTGGAGGTATCCTCTCCAGGGCTCAATCGCACGATGAAGTCGACCGATGAGTTCGGGGTCTTCCTTGGCAAAGGGGTGAAGATATTGTTGAAGACAAGCGGAGAATGGATCACGGGTACCATACACTCCGCGACCGACCACTCGCTTGTGCTCCAGAACGCTGCCGGCCGGTCGGTGTACGAATTCAAAGACATCGCGAAGGCCCAACTCGACTATTCCGAGGAGGTGGGAGGTTAATATGGCTTCTGGACTTGCGGATGCTATACGGGGACTTGTTCAGGAAAAGGGAATCTCTGAAGAGCTCGTCGTCAAGACGATAGAGGATTTCTTGATTGCCGCCTACAAGCGGAAGTTCGGGATGGCCGACAACGCGGTCGTCAAGTTCAGCGAGGACGGCGCGGACGTCGCAATCTATGCGCGAAAGAGCATCGTCGAAGAGGTCGACGACCCTGTCACCGAGATATCCCTCGAGGAGGCGCTTGCCTTGAACGAGGACTGCGAAATCGGCGACGAGCTGTTGATCGAGATCAACCCGCAGGAGTTCGACCGAGTCGCCGTCCAGAGCGCGAAGCAGAAGGCCAAACAGACCCTGCGGGAGATCCAGAAGGACACCCTCTATTCGGAGTTCAAGGACAAGGTCGGTGAGATGATCATCGGCTACTATCAGCGCGAGCGGAACGGCAACATATTCGTCGATCTGGGAAAAACCGAAGGTATTCTCCCGAAGCGATTCCAGTCGCCCCGAGAGATCTACCGACCGAACGACCGCATCAAGGCCCTCATCTACGAGGTCAACAAGAGCCCTTCCGGGCTGCAGATCGTGCTTTCACGCACTCACACCGACTTCGTCAAGCGGATCTTCGAGCTGGAGGTCCCCGAGATCTATGATCGCACGGTGGAGATCTACAAGATCGTCCGGGAGCCCGGATATCGCACCAAGATTGCCGTGTTCTCGAACCGGGACGACGTTGATCCGGTCGGGGCTTGCGTCGGAATGAAGGGCGTTCGCATCCAGGCGATCGTGCGGGAGCTTGAAGGCGAAAAGATAGATATTCTCAAATTCGACAGCGATCCTCGCGAGTTCATCAAGAATGCACTCTCTCCCGCCGAGGTCGAGACCGTGGTAGTCCTCGACGAAGCGAAGCGACAGGCCCTCGCGGTTGTCGGCGAGAACCAGCTCTCGCTTGCCATCGGAAAGCAGGGGCTCAATGTCAGGCTCGCGAATCGCCTTGTTGACTGGAACATCGACGTGAAGACGGCGGCTCAATTCGCAGAGATGGATATCTCGGCGGAATCGAAGCGGGCCGTTTCGGCGCTGTTCAGCGACCTGGCCGAGGAAGAGGAGGAGATCACCAGGATCGCCGAGCTGCCCGGCATCTCGGAGCGGCTGGTGGAGCTTCTCAAGCAAAACGGCATCGAGCTCATCGAGTCTCTCATTGCGCTTGACACCGAGCAGCTTGCAAAGCTCGAGGGGATTAGCCCCCAGGACGTGCAGACGATCCAGGCGATCATCGCCGAGAACGTCGACATTATCGAAGAGGAGCCTCAGGCAGAGGAGACCGGTGCGGCCACGCAGGAGAAGGCGGAACCCGAGACGGAGACCTATGAGTGTCCGGAATGCGGAACGCCCATAACGATCGACATGACTTCTTGTCCAAACTGCGGGGTTGGATTAAGCTTCCAACTTGATGACGATGGTGAAGAGGATTCTGACGAGCAGAAGACGTAGGAGCGGTCGCGATGACGGCTCCCGACGGCGGATCGAAAGGTGGGATGATGGCGGAAGAGCAGGATAGTAAGCAGAAACCAAAGGCGACCCTTATCAAGCACAAGCGGAGCGAGGTGGAGGCCGAGGCGAGGGAAGAGGCCGCGAAGCTCGAAAAGAAGAAGGTCGTCGTTGTCAAGAAGAAGGCACTCCCGCCCAAGAAGCCTGTTCCCAGGGTAGTTGCAGCGCCGTCAAATAAGGCCGAGCCGACCGAGAGCCCTGCTCAAGAAGAGGTGCGCGAGCCCCTCATCGAAACCGCCAGCGCTCGACCTTCGGTTCCGGAGACTCCTCCAGCGCCGCCCGTGAGAAGGGTCACGCTGCCCGTTGAGCCCCAAGCCGGCCAGCTTCCCCGTCCGAGGCCAGCCTATCCGAAGACCACCGAGCCGCGCTATCCGGCACGCCCCGCTTCAACCGGATTACGTCCTCCCCAGAGCGGCGGCGGATTTGCCCCTCCCGGAACCGGCGGCGCGGTCCATCCGCACAGTCGTGTCTACCCGGCGCGCCGCCCGTACGAACCGGGACGGCCTCCCATGGGCGCTCGACCGGGAGCTCCCCGACCGGGGGGGTTCCAGGGCCCAGGCGGCAGGCCGCCCTTTGGCCGTCGTCCCGGCGGACCGGTAGGAGGCCGGCCTCAGACTCCGACCCAGTCGACGGAGGAGGGGCGGACAGCAGCAAAGAAGTTCTTCAAAGCCAAAAAGAAGACCTCTTACGTCAAGAGCAAGAAGGACGAGATTCTCGAGAAGAACTTTCAGATCAAGAAGAAGGCGATCCAGAAGGTCAATCCCGTTCCCAAAGAGATCGACATCATGGAGGTCATTACCGTTTCCGAGCTCGCGCGCAAGATGAACCTGAAGGCCTCCGACCTCATTTCAAAGCTCATGTCCATGGGGATGATGGTCACGATCAACCAGCAGATCGAATCCGAAACCGCATCGCTCCTCGCCGCGGAATACGGGTGCAAGGTCAAGATCGTCTCCCTCTACGAAGAGACGCTCATCGAGACCGACAAGGACCGTGAGGAGGACCTCCGGCCCCGGCCTCCCATCGTCACCATCATGGGTCACGTAGACCACGGGAAGACCAAGCTGCTCGACGCAATCCGGAAAACCGATGTGGCCTCAACCGAGTACGGCGGGATCACCCAGCACATAGGCGCCTACAAGGTCGAGCTTCCGCAAGGCGACATCGTGTTCCTCGACACCCCCGGCCACGAGGCGTTCACCCTCATGCGGGCTCGGGGCGCACAGATAACCGATATCGTGGTCCTCGTCGTGGCAGCCGACGACGGGGTGATGCCGCAGACAATCGAGGCGATAAATCATGCTCGCGAGGCCAAGGTTCCGATCATGGTTGCCGTCAACAAGGTCGATCTTCCGACCGCAAATCCTGAACGGGTCAAGCAACAGCTCGCCGAATATGGCCTTGTGCCTGAGGCATGGGGCGGAACCACGCTCTACAACGAGATTTCGGCGCTGAAGGGTACCGGCGTCAAGGAGCTGCTCGAGGCGATCCTCCTCCAGGCGGAGATCCTGGAGCTCCGCTCGAACTACGGAACACGCGCCGAAGGACGGGTGATCGAATCCCGCGTCGACCAGGGACGGGGCATTGTGTCCACCGTCATCATCGAACGCGGCACGCTTCGCGTCGGCGACGCCTTCGTCGCAGGAGTCTACCCGGGGCGGGTGCGGGCGCTCTTCAACGACAAAGGGCAAAAGATCGACGAAGCGACCCCGGCGACGCCGGTGGAAGTGCTCGGCTTCACGGGGATTCCCAACGCCGGCGCTCCCTTCCAGGTCACCGAGAACGAGAAGATCGCCCGCCAGGTCGGCATGAAGCGACAGGAGCTCGAAAAGCAGGGCGAGGCGCGCAACGTCAAGAAGGTCACCCTCGACAACCTCTACGACTCTATCCAACAGGGAGAGATCAAAGAGCTCAAGGTCATCATCAAGGGCGACGTCCACGGATCAGTCGAGGCGCTGCAGACGGCCCTCGAGAAGCTCTCCACCTCCGAGATCAAGCTCGCCGTCATCGACGCCTCGGCCGGTGCCATCATCGAAAACGACGTGAACCTGGCGATCGCCTCCAATGCGATCATCATCGGTTTTCACGTTCGTCCGACCCCGAAGGCGTTGGCGCTCGCCGAACAGGAGAAGGTCGAGATTCGGAAGTACAACATCATCTATGACGCCGTGGACGACATCAAGAAGGCCATGGAGGGTCTTCTCTCGCCGGAGCTGAAGGAAGAGACGATCGGCATGGTGGAGGTTCGAAACACCTTCAAGGTGCCCAAGATCGGCCTGATTGCCGGGAGCTACGTCGTGTCGGGCAAGGTCCGCCGCGGCGGAAGCGTTCACGTGATTCGGGACGGTGTCGAGATATTCGCGGGAAAGATCTCCTCCCTCAAGCGCTTCAAAGAGGACGCACGCGAGGTAGAAGCCGGCTTCGAGTGCGGGATCGGGCTCGAGGGCTTCACGGACCTCAAGGTCGGGGACCAGCTCGAGGTTTTCGAGGTCAAGGAAATCGCCAAGAAGCTGACGCAGGAAGTCCGCAATGGGTGAGTTTCGCCTTCAGCGCATCGAGCATACCCTCCGCAATGAGATAAGCTCGATGATCATGGGCGATGAGATCAAGGACCCTCGCGTCAGCACCTTCGTTTCCATCACTGCGGTCAAGGTTTCCAAGGACCTGAGCCACGCCAGGGTCTACGTGTCCAGCTTTCAAAGCCATCGCAAGATCGCCGCCTCCGTCGATGCGCTCAATCACGCCTCCGGCTTCATCCAGTCCCGCCTCAGCAGGCGACTGCACATGCGGGTCACTCCGCAGCTTGCTTTCGTCGCCGACCGCTCGATCGAAGAGGGATTCGAGATAACGCACAAGCTCTCGGAGCTTAATTCTTGAGCCGTCTCGACGGCTTCGCCCTCGTTTCAAAACCGCCGGGAATCACCTCCTTTGAAGCCCTTTCAGCAATAAAACGGGGCCTCGGGACGCGGAGGGTCGGTCACGCGGGCACGCTCGACCGGTTCGCCGAAGGGCTGCTCATCGTTCTGTGCGGCGGGATGACCCGCGTGGCACAGATCGCGGCAGAGGGCGAGAAAGAATACGAGGCGGTGGTCCGACTCGGGGAGGAGACCGACACCCTGGATCCGGAGGGCACCGTGGTGGAGACCGCCCCGATTCCCTCGCTTGCGGCCATCGAGGCCGCTCTTCCGGCGTTCACCGGAGTCATCAGCCAGACTCCTCCGGCCTTCTCGGCGGTGCATGTCGGAGGGCGACGGGCCTACGAGGTCGCGCGGGCGGGCGGAAAGGTCGACCTCGCTGCTCGCACAATCACGATCTATTCGGTCGAGATTCTCGCCTTCCTTCCCCCGGAGCTGTCCCTTCGGGTGCGTTGCTCCAAGGGAGCCTATGTCCGCTCCCTGGCCCGAGACCTCGCTCGGGCCTGCGGCAGTCGCGGCCACCTTCGAAGGCTCGTGCGCACGCGCATCGGCGGTTTTCGCGTGCAGGAGGCAGTTCTACCGGGGGAGTTCAAGCCTGAACGGGATCTCCGCTCCTGGAGCGAGTTCTTTGACAGGCTCGGCGGGGTGGTGCAGGCAACCGTCCGGCCCGAGTCGGAACGGCCCATCCGCGCCGGAAGACCGGTCACCGATGCCGATTTTGTCGCGGGCTGCCGGCCCTCGGGCGAGACCGTGGCGCTTTTTGGCAGCGGGGGAGTCTTTCTCGCCCTCGCAAGGAGCGAAAGCGACGGACATTTTCGCTACGAGTTCGTTGCAGCCCCGCCACATTGACTTTTCCTTGGATTTCGTTCAAACTGCTCGGTGAGAACATCGGTGCAGAAAGGTATACAGGGCGGTCTTCGCCGGAAGAATCAGCGCAGCACGGAAAGGATCCGTTCCTCCTCTAACCATCACCATAGAAGCTACCGAACACTGATGCACGCGAACCATTGTCAAAGGAGAGGTGTATGGCGCTAACGAAAGACCAGAAAGTCGCGGTCGTCGCGGAGTACGGCGCGAGCGACAAGGATACGGGCAGGACGGAGGTGCAGATTGCACTGCTCACCAGCCGCATCCTGGAGCTCACGGAGCACTTCAAGGTGCACAAGAAGGATCACAATTCCCGAAGGGGTCTGCTCAAGCTCGTCGGCCAGCGGCGGAAGCTCTTGAAGTACTTGAGCAGGATCGACCTTGAGAAATACCGCGAGCTCATCAAGAAGCTGAACCTGCGCAAGTAAACCAGAAGGATACCAAGAGATGATGCAGAAAGTGAGTCTCAAGATCGGACAGGAAAACCTCGTGCTTGAGACTGGCACAAGGGCTAAACAGGCAAACGGCGCCGTCTTCGCCACATACGGCGGTTCGGCCGTCCTCGCAACCGTTTGCTGTTCGGACAAAGAGGTTGAAGGCCTCGACTATGTGCCGTTGCAGGTCGAGTACAACGAGAAATACTATGCCGCCGGCAAGATTCCGGGCGGTTTCATAAAGCGCGAAAGCAAGCCGAAGGATCGCGAGATCCTTGTTTCCCGTCTCATCGACCGCCCTATGCGGCCGCTTTTCAACAAGAAGTTCGCGCGCGAGATTCAGGTCGTCCCCACCACGATCTCGACGGACCAGATAAATCCCCCGGACGTCATAGCGATGGTCGCCTCATCGGCAGCCGTCGTCATCTCCGACATCCCTTTCGGAGGTCCTGTCGGAGCGGTTCGGGTCTCCTCCGTTAAGGGAGAGCTCATCGTCAACCCCACCTTCCAGCAGATGGAGCAGGCAGAGCTGGAGATCGTCGTCTCAGGCACCGAAGAGGGGGTCACGATGGTCGAGGGAGGTGCCAAGGAGGTGCCCGAGCAGCTGCTGCTCGATGCGATCAAAATGGCTCAGCCCGTTATTGCCGACATTTGCCGCATCCAGCGTGAGCTTGCGCGTCTCGCCGGCAAGACCAAGATCCCGTTGAGCACCGCCGAGCCGACTCTCGAGAAGCACGACGCAATCTGGTCCGCAGCCTATCCGCTCATGGAACAGGCGTGCTTTGTCAAGGGCAAGGAGGAACGAGCGGACGCGGTCAAGAAGGTTGCGGAAGAGGTGAAGGCCCAGTTTGGCGCAGAGTTCACCGAAGAGGACACCAAGCTCTACCGGTCCCTCATGGAGGAGCTTGAATACACCATCGTGCGCAAGTCGATCCTTGACCGCAAGGTCCGAACCGATGGACGCGGACCGGAGGATATCCGGCCGATAACCTGCGAGGTCGACATCCTTCCGAGAACCCATGGGAGCGCACTCTTTACCCGCGGCGAGACCCAGGCTCTCGCGGTTACCACGTTGGGGACGGTTTCCGACGAGCAGATGATCGACGACATCGAAGGCGTCAAGCGCTACGTCAACTTCATGCTGCATTACAACTTTCCGCCCTATTCGGTCGGGGAGGTGGGGCGCCTCGCAACCGGCCGCAGGGAGATTGGTCACGGCCATCTTGCCCATCGAGCCCTCGCAGGCGTCCTGCCGGCGAAGGATGCCTTCCCCTACACGATTCGCGTCGTGAGCGAGATCCTTGAATCCAACGGCTCCTCCTCCATGGCGACGGTTTGCGGAGGGACGCTCTCGCTGCTCAATGCCGGTGTTCCGATCCGAAAGCCGGTAGCCGGAATAGCGATGGGGCTCGTCTCGGAGAAGGAATCCGGCCGCACGGTCGTCTTGAGCGACATCCTCGGCGAAGAGGATCACCTCGGCGACATGGATTTCAAGGTTGCCGGAACCGAGGACGGAATCACGGGCTTCCAGATGGACATCAAGATCTCCGGAGTGAGCTTCGAGATCCTCTCGCGCGCCCTGGAGCAGGCCCACCGCGGCCGGCTTCACATTCTAGAAATCATGAACCGCACGATAGCGGTTCCGAGAAGCAGCGTCTCCGAGTATGCTCCGAAAATCGTTACCTTGAAGATAGACACCGACAAGATCGGAGCCGTGATCGGTCCCGCCGGCAAGACGATCAAGAGTATCTCCGAGAAGACCAATGCCTCAATAAACATCGAGAACGACGGCAGCGTGACCATCTTCGGCAAGGATCAGAAGTCCGCCGAAGAGGCAGAGGTTATCATCCGCGGGCTCGTCGAAGAGCCGGACATCGGCAGAATCTACCATGGGATCGTGCGCCGCATCGTGGACTTCGGCGCATTCGTCGAGATCTTCCCCGGAAAGGAAGGTCTTGTCCACATTTCCAAGCTCTCCCGGCAGCGCATCAATACGGTCGGCGATGTCCTTACCCTCGATCAGGAGATCCCGGTGAAGCTCGTCGAGATCGATCGCATGGGCAGGATGAACTTGAGTTACATTGACGCCATCGATCCGGACGGCGCTCCCGCGCCGGAGCCCGCCGGAAGCGGCGCACGAAGCGGAGAAAGGCCTTACAGTCGGCCCTCATCCCCTCACCACGGCAGCAGCGGCAGCCGAAGGAGAGGGTAGGGTCGCTCCCTGAGCCGAGGCGACGGAGCCTTGCACGGTGCATCGCATACGGATAGCCTGTGAGCTTCACGCGGAGGAGTGCCGTCCGGCCTACGCAACCGCGGAGGCGGCGGGTGCCGATCTCCGCGCTTTCATCGAGGGGCCGGTCACGCTTCAGCCGGGCGAGCGGAGGCTCATTCCCACGGGTGTCCGCTTGGCGATCCCCCCTGGTTTTGAGGGGCAAGTTCGGCCGAGGTCCGGGCTTGCGCTCACGAACGGCGTGACTCTCCTCAACAGCCCGGGAACTGTCGACTCCGACTACCGCGGCGAGGTGAAGGTGCTCCTGATGAACCTTGGAGAGCTTCCATACACAATCCACCCCTTTGATCGAATCGCCCAACTCGTCGTCGCGCCGGTGGCGCGCGCCGAGTTTGCGACCGACGCGCCGCTCGACTCCTCCGAGCGAGGCGGGGGAGGATTCGGGTCAACCGGCCGATAGGATGAAGCGGAGGTTCTGGTCCCTCGATCTCTACGTCGGACGCGAGTACGCCCTTGCTTTCTTGGTTTCGTTTCTCTTCTTTTTCTTCATCTTCTTCTTGAATCAGCTCCTCCTCCTCGCGCAGGACATCTTGGCAAAACACGTTCGCTTCCCGGACGTGGCCTTGCTCGTCATCTTTTCCCTGCCCGCCATCATTGCGATATCCTTTCCCTTCGCCTCCCTCGTGGGAGCGCTGATGGCAATCGGGCGCCTTACCTCCGACAACGAGATCCTCGCGCTGCAGGCCTCGGGGGTCTCCCATGGAAGGATATTTGCTCCGATTTTCGTCCTCGGCTTCGCCTTCTCCCTGTTCTCGTTCGTCATGAACGATTACTTTCTGCCGCTCGGGACGATCAATTTCGGCAAGCTTTACACCAAGATTCTCTACACCAACCCGCAGCTCGAGCTGGAGCCCTATTCCATCAAGCACTACCAGAACAGTGTGATGGTGACCGGGAGCGTTCAGGGAGCTCAGATCTCCAATCTGGTTATCTTCGATACGACATCCGACAAGAATCAGAGAGTCATCACTGCCAAGGCCGCGTCGCTCCAGAAGGACAGCGCGCGGCTCGGGATCATCTCGCTGAAGCTCGACAATGTCTTCAGTCTGAGCGTCGATACAAAGCGAAAGGACGAGTTCACCTATTCGGATGCGAGCCAGATGCTCTACAACATTCTTTTGTCGGACATCAATGTCTCCATCCATCCTCCGACCGCCCGCGAGATGAGCTCGGTGGACGTCTATCGGATCATCCTCCAAAAAGAAGCACAACTTGCGAAGCTGCGGCAGGCAAAGAAGGCCCGCGTCATCCTCGCTGAATACGACCTGCGGCAGAGCTACGCGGCAGCTACCCTCCAGGCCCTTCAGGGGGAAATCACCTCGCAGGCTCTTCGAGATCTGACCCAAGCCTACGGAAACTGGAAAGCCGAGCGCGCGCAGCCGGTGATAGACCGCTCGCTTTCGGTGGACCGAATCGAGTTCAACCGCAAGTTTTCGGTGCCCTTTGCCTGTGTGATTTTCGTGGTGTTTGCGTTTCCGGCCGGTCTTTTGACGCGAAGGAGCGGAAGGTCGGTTGGCTTCGGCATCGGATTGTTCGTTTCGATTCTCTATTGGGGCATGCTTGTCGCGGGACAAACCCTCGGTTATCGGATGGACTATTCTCCTGCGCTTTCCATGTGGCTTCCCAATCTCGTGATCCTTGCCGCCGGAATCGTGCTCTTTGCCGTGAGGCTCCGACGATGACGATACTCCAGCGGATGGTTGTGCGTCTCTTCGTACCTGTTCTGCTTCTGGCCATTCTTTTCTTCGTTCTGATTCTTCAGCTTGTCGACTTTTTTGGAAACCTCTGGGGCTATCTCGCGAATAACGCGAGCTTCGGGAAGATTGCCCTTGTCGCCCTCTACTACCTCCCCAAATGCATTTCCTTCGCGCTCCCCATTGCACTCCTGTTCGCGGTCTCTCTCACGCTCGGTACGCTCTATACCAACAACGAGCTCATCTCGATATTCGGCTCCGGCGTGTCGCTCTACCGACTGGTCACCCCCGTCATAGCCCTCGGCCTCCTCCTCAGCATCGGGGCCTTCTTCTTTCAGGAGGACGTCGTCATCGAGACCTTTCAGAAGAAGAACCGGCTTACCGATGCAATGCTCCAACGAGAAACCTCCTACAGCAACACGAACGTCACCGTCTTGAGCCAGGGCGACCGCATCATTTACAACGCCGAGTTCTACAACGATGCCACGCGGACGCTCTCCAATGTCGTCGTCCTCGAGCGGGACGCGGAAGGTGATTTCCTTGAACGAATCGACGCGCAGTCGGCCACGTGGAAGAATCGCCGATGGCAGCTGGCAAATGCACGAATCTATTCCTGGAATCAAGAGCACACCTTCCTGGTCGAAGAGGATCGACCGGACTACACCGAGCCGTCTCTCACCGAGAGTCCGGAAACCTTCCGCAGATCGGCAAGCAACATCGACGAGATGAGGATCGCGCAGGCCAGGAATTGGATAAACTCCCTCAAGAGGGCAGGGCTTCCCTATCGCGGCGATCTCACCGACTACTACAACCGCTTCGCCTTTGCGTTGACCCCCTTCATCGTAACCTTCATCTCAAGCGCTATCGGCGGTCGCTTCCGGAAGAACATTCTTCTCATGAGCCTCCTTACGAGCCTGGTCGTCTCGGTCGTCTATTACGTAGCGCAGATGATGGCGATTCTCTTTGCCAAGCTTGGCTATATCTCCCCCCTCACCGGAGCATGGGGGGCGGCCATCGTGTTCCTCGCGGCGGGACTTTATCTCTTTCGCGTCGCGCGAACATAGCACGAGGAATGCCGATAACTAGTCTGGATAACCGGAGCAGCATCGGATGATGACATTTTCGATCACCGCTCGCGACTCGGAAACGGCCGCGCGGACGGGATTTCTCTCCCTCCCCCACGGAACCGTCCCGACCCCGCAGTTCATGCCCGTCGGAACCAACGGCACGGTTAAAGCGATAAGCCATGCCCTCCTGGAGGAGACGGGAATCGGGCTCATCCTCGGCAACACCTATCATCTCTACCTCCGGCCAGGGCTCGAAGTTATACGGGCGGCGGGCGGCCTTCACCGCTTCTCGAGCTGGACCCACAACATCCTGACAGACTCCGGCGGCTACCAGGTGTTCTCGCTCGCTCCTTTTCGCAAGATCGAGCAGGGGGGCGTTAGCTTTCGGTCCCACATCGACGGGTCGTCCCATTTTCTCACCCCCGAGGCGGTAGTCGATATCCAACAGGTTTTGGGCAGCGACGTCATGATGACCCTTGACGTGTGCACTCCACCGGGGATCGACTATCGAAAGGCGATCGAGGCCATGGAGATCACGAGCCTGTGGGCGCGGCGGAGCGTGGAGCACGCCCGAGAGAGATATCCCGAATCGAGCGGAAGCCTCTTCGCTATCGTCCAGGGGAATTTCTTTGAGGATCTCCGCGCTCGGAGCGCCTCGGAGATAACTGAGCTCGATCTTCCCGGTTTTGCAATCGGTGGTCTCTCGGTGGGCGAGCCCTTTTCTCAATTCAACGATATGCTCGCGTACACAGCCCCGCTTCTTCCCGAGGGCAAGCCGCGTTACCTCATGGGCGTTGGAACGCCGGAGTATATCTTTGCGGCGGTAGAGAACGGAATCGACCTCTTCGATTGCGTCTTTCCGACGCGGATCGCGCGCAACGGGTCGGTCTTCACTCACCGGGGCGTTCTTAACCTGAAGCGCGAGGACAACCGCTTGAGCATGGCGCCGCTCGATGAGAGATGCGGCTGCCCGGTATGCAGCACCTACTCGAGAGCCTACATCCGCCACCTTTTCAAGGCAAAGGAGATTTTGGCGGCGATGCTTGCGACCCATCATAACCTCTACTTCATGCGCAGGCTTCTCGATGAGATCCGCGAGAGCATCGCCAGCGGCCGCTTCCTCCAGTACAAGAGGGCCTTTCTGCAATCCTATCAAGAGACAGAGGTGTGATCGTGACGCTCCAGGGAATCCTTGGTTCGAGAACAATCGGTGTCCTGGTTGTAGTGGTCTTGGAGTCCCTCGCAATCCATCCGGCGCTCTTTGCGCAGGCAAACGCCGGCAGCGCCGAATCCCACAAGGTTCAATCCCTCACCGATCTGGACCGGCAGACTCTCCTTTTCGGGATTGACTCCCAGGTCCTCGAGCTCCTTTCCCGCCTTACGAATCAGCCGGAGCCGGCCCTGGATCACGACGTCGTAACCGTATTCAAGCAGTCGGCCAACCCCGATGTTCAGACCGCAGCGATCAACTATCTTCGAACCGTCAAGGACTGGGAGGCGAAGGACTCCGCCTTTACGGTGCTTCAGGGCTATGCGAGCGCCGGCGGCCAAACCGAAGAGGTTGTCATAGCGGTCATCCGCTACCTTCGCGAGGCCAAGGACGCCGCAGCGAACCCTCTCTTCGCCCAGCTCCTTTCGGACCCCAGCAAATCCATTGTCGAAGCGGCGATCACCGCCCTGGGCAAGTCCGGCGACCAGCAGTATGCCGGCCAGCTTCTTTCAAGTCTGTCCAGCACCGACTTCCCAAGCGCACTAAAACCCGACCTCCTTCTGGCGCTCGGCGACCTCAAGGCCCAGAGCGCCGTGCCCGAGCTCACCAATATCCTGAAGAACAGAGATCAGAGCTCCATCATGCGACAATATGCGTGCTACGCCCTCGGCAGGATCGCCGACCCGGCGAGTCTCCCCGTCATTCTCCAAGCCTACCAGGATAAGGACGACTATCTTCGCGCTTACGCGGTTTCGGCCCTGACGAGCTACGCAGGGAGCCGCGTCGACGATCTCCTCATCCAGGCTCTGAAAGACAATTTCTGGCGGGTGCGGGTTGATGCCGCGGAAAGTCTCGGCACCAGGGGTGCGGCGGAGGCAGTTCCCATTCTCGAGTACAAGGCCAGGTTCGATCCGACACCGAACGTTCGAGAGGCCGCAATATCCGCCCTTGGCAAGATCGGCGCGAGCGGCAGCTACGAATTCCTGAAGAAGCTCCTTGCTAACGATCTGGTCGATCCGGCACTCCGGGAAAAGGCGCTCGATGCCCTCGTCGCGCATGACCTTACCGGCTCCATACGGACGATCGAAGAGGTGATAGCGAAGGTCTGGGCCACGCAGCCTCAGTCTCCCTTTCTGGACTATCTCTGTAAGCAGCTCTCCCAGGCAAGGGGCCCTGAGCTCAAGAGCCTCTACCTGCGGTTTCTGGACGGCCCCACGATCAACATCAGGATCTATGGAATCAGGGGAATCGCAGCCAACGGGTTCACGGACCTGCGAGCGTCCGTCGAGGCCCTCTCGACGGACAAGAACCCGCAAGCCGTTCGGGAAAACGCCCTCACGGCCGTCCAAGCGCTGAAGTAACCGCACGGAGCGCTCTGGGCGAGGGGCCTCGAAGCAAGGCGCGCTCCGGGATCGGCTACTTCTTTTCGATCACCGAAACATCGGAAGCGGAGCCGCTCTTCAGGCTCTCTTTCGACCCCGGGCGGTCGATCAGGTGCATGACTCGGTTCACCTCATCGAGGGGAGAGACATACTCACGAAAGACGATGCTCACCTCGCGACCATCCTTGACGCGAACCCGTATCTCTTTTCCGAGGCAATTCTCGAGCGGGCCGCTCAAAGCCGGGAAGAACTCGGCTCGAAGCGGCTTGAACACGAACCGTTCGCCTTCAAGGCCGATCTCCGCGATATGCCCGGGTAGCGGGTAGAGATAGATGAGGAACGAGGAGCTTCCACCGCCCACCGACTTTCTCCCTCCCGAGCCAAAGGGATGGATGTTGCGCCCGCCAATGTTCGGATTTTGCCCCGTCACCCGCATCTCGACGGGCTTCACCAGATGCCGACCGGCATCGTAGCTCACGCGAGGGTGTACCGTAGCCGGAGATGCCGCCGCGAGGCTCTCGACGATGCGGCGGACGAGGATGAAGACGAGGATGCCCGCCGCGATGAGCACTATCACGAAAAGGATCGGCAAGAGCACGAGGGATGCCCCGCGGGAACCGATGATTCCGCCCCGGAGGGTGAACGACAGAGTCCCTGTGTGCGGGAACACACGGACCGAGTCGGCGAACTCGAGATCGATGGAGATGCTCTGCTTGCCCGGACGCAGGGTGAGCGGAAGCCGCAGGTGTGCCCGGAGGACCCCCGCCTTGTTCGCCTGAAGCGGAAGGGTCACACGGGACTGGAGGATGTTGCTGCCATCGTAGAGAACACGTGCGAGCTGAACGAGAATCGCCGAATCCTCGAAATTCCGGATCGTGAAAGGAACCGCGACGTCATAGCCGATCTTTCCCAGATCACCGGGGAACACGAGCTGCGGCGCCCCCGTGGCGACGTGCGCAATGCTCTCCTTGGTGGTTCCCTGGAACTTCTCGATGTGGACTCCTAGCTTCTGGGCGAGCGTGCGGAAGAGACTGTCGTTTGGCCCCGTTGCCGCTGCCGGCGAACCTGCCCCCGCCGCCGCGCCTCCGGTCTGGCCCGTTGCGACCGAAGCCCCCGTGCCGCGAGCTCCCGCGGAGCTTGCCGGCGCCTTTCCCGCCTCGGCGGCCGCAGCCGCACCCGTCCGCGCCCGCCCGGCACCGCTCCCTGCGCCACCGACCGCCTTCGACGAGCCGTAGGGCAGCAGCTCGACCCCCGGCTGTCCAACCGAAGCCGCCGACTCGATCCCTCCGCTCGGGAACTGGAGGATATGAACCTCCCATCCCCGCTGCCTTATCTCGTTCGCAACGTCGACGATCTCCTGGCGGTTATTGCTGAGGTCCTGTCCATTGGGACCGAGCTTGTTCGGGAAGCTGCTTCCCGGAGGCGGATCGTGGATCCCGTCCGTCAGGATGAGGATGTCCTTCTTGGTCGAAAGGGGGAGGTCGACGGTAAATTGATACAGGTACTTCACGGCGAGCACGAAATCGGTATAACGACCGAGCGGCTGCAGCAGGAGGACGCGCTTGATGACGTCCTCGACATCCTGCTGCGACTCTATCTGCCGGGAGATCTCGATGTCGGGCCGACTCGCGAAGCTCAGGAGACTGAAGGTATCCCCCTGGCGAAGCTGCTCCGTCAGGATGTCCTTGATGAGATAGTGGGTGACCTCGTTGAAATAGGGGAACATGCTCTCCGAGGTGTCGAGGAGCACGACTACGTCGACCGGATCTGCGCAGACGACACCCATCCCGAGGACCAAGAGAAGCACAAGGAAGATCAGCGTCTTTTTCATTGCACTGTCCTAGAAGTCAGCGGCAGCGATGTCTACCACCTCGTAGTCGTACTCTCGGTCGTTTATCGTGAAGGTAAGCTGGTCTCCCTTCTTGTGATTCCACAGCTTGCTCACGAAAGGCGAAAGATAGGACACGGTGTTCCGCGCGGGATCCGACTCCCAGGGACCGAAGATGGTGAACTCTTCAATCTTGTCCGTGTTCCTATTCAAGAGCTTGACAGCAGTGCCGAACGAGATCTTGGAAGTGTCGACCGCGTTGTGATCGAATATCTGGGCCCGTTCGATCTCTTCCTTGATCCTCGCCGCCGTTGAGTTGAGCAGCTCCTGTCGCTCCTTGGCGGCCTTGTACTCCGCATTCTCTTTGAGGTCTCCCAACTGCGTCGCCGCTCCGATCTCGCGCGAGTTCTCGGGCACCTCGACGTCGAGGATATGCTGGAGCTCCCGCTGCTTGCTCTCGTAGCTGGCGGCGGTAACGTAGAGCCCGCCGCGCACCCTCTCGGCTTCCTTCTCGCCGTAGAACTTGAAATCGGGATATTTCTCCATGATCTTGTGCTTCAGCTCGATCACGAGCGACGGATCAAGATCTTTCACATCCTCCACCAGGGTGTAGAGGCGGCTGATTGCGTCCTGATCGGCATTCAGGATGTAACCCTCGAGCCGGTTCTCCTTGAAGAGCATCTGTTGAATCTGGCGGTTGACCTTGCGGTTCTGACTCACATCGCGGCGGTTGCCTATCTCACGGTAGGTGATGTCCAGGAGATGGATCAGGGCGATGAGGAGCTTCTCGTAGTTGAGCTCGTACCTTTCGAGCAGTCCGACCTCGATGGTCTTCGCGAGCCAAACAAACGGCTCGCGGTATTCCTTGTACTGATCGACAAGCTGATAGAAGAGGTCGCGCAGACGGTCGCTTTCCCCGGCAGCCTCGAGCTCGTCGATGATGTAGCGCGACAGGTAGTCCGGAAAGAGCAGGACGAAGATCTCGGCCCAGTTGTCAATATAGCGCTTCACCTGCTCCAGGAATTCCCGCTTCAGGTCCGCATCTTCGATAGCGCGAAATACCCCCACGACGTCGGCGATGCTGTTGAAGAGCTCCTTGAAGTCGTAGGTGTAGCCCGGATTGACAAAGGGGAAGCGCTTCACGATGCGCCGCACGATGAGATAGCTTGCAACTACCTCTTCGCGCACCGAGTTGAAGGCCTTCAGGAAATTGGTGAAGTAGCCAAACATCTCCCCGAAATACTCAGACTCCGGATCGGAATGCTTGAGGAAATCCTGCAGAGTCTGGAACCGAGCGAAGAAGCTTTTCTCCGCCTTGAACTGGTTGAAGGTCTTTTCCTCGAACGAGATGGGCTTCTCTCGCACGACGAAATGATCGATCTTGTCCGGCAGATTCCCGAAGTTCGAGTCGGTCTTGAGAATGTGGCGTGCCTCGGCGCTCCACGACGTCCATTCTCCGGGGGTGAGCACGCTGGGAACAAGCTCGGCCTTGATTTGCTTCATGTTGGCCGTATTTCCGTAGCTCTTGATGATCGTCTTCAACGCCCACGAGATATCGTTCTTCACCTGGTCGTGAAGCTTGTCCTTTTTCCAAATCGCCTTGAGCACCCAGATGTGATCATGCCCCAGAGAGGTAAGCGAGCCAACGGCCATCTTCAGCGTCATCTTGTGCCCGCGCTTGCGCGAGAAATCGATCTCTATCTCGTCGTCCTTGATCGAGTTGATCCGCCCAATACCCCACGTGCGATGAAAGACGAAGTTGCCCGCATCGAACGAGATATGCTTCTCGAAGTCTGCTATCGCGTCATGGACGTTGCGCCAGCTCTGCGAGAGGTTCGACAGACGGATGTATTCCTCGAGCTGGCTGTGATAGGCGTACTTGCCCTTGAAACAGGCAGTGATCTCTTTGCGCGCCCACTCGTTCTTCGGATCGTAGGTTAGGATCTGTCTGAGGATATCGATGCTCTTGTCCCAGTCGTCCTTGCCCTTGTAATGGGAGTAGAGGTCCTCTAGTAGCTGCGCGGCCCTGTCCGGGCTTATCGCCTTTTCAACCTTCTTGTCGACGTGATAGAAGAAGTCGATCTCTTCCGGGCTGTACTCAATGAGCTTGTGCCAGATCTCCCTGACGTTCGAGAAGAGCTTCTTTGCCACGTAGCGGTGAATTGCCTTCTTGTAATACTCCACCGCCTCCGAGATGTTCCCCTCTTTCTCCTTCTTTTCGGCGATGAGGCGAACAATGTCGGCCTCATCGTAATCGACGCGGATGAGGCGCTCCCAGACCTCATACTTCTTGGACTCTTCGTTTTCGTGGTCATAGCATTCGGAGAGTGTGCGCAGGGCGAACTTGTTTTCGCCGAACTCCAGAATCCGGTTGCAGAGGTACTCCACGATGTTCCACTTGTGATTGTCAGTGAATATGTTGATAAGCGTTATGAGATTGCTGTCATCGACCAGCTGCCGCGAAAGGGCGATAATTCCCGAGACATAGAGCGCGATTATGCTGTTTTTCGTGTGGTTCAAATGCTCATCGCAGAGCTCTTTTACCTCGGACTGGCTCTCATCCCGGAATACCTGATCGATGAGGGTGTCAAGCTCCTTGAAGTTGCTTATTGTGTAGCTGTTGAGAGTGGCTCGCGTCCACTTCTCCTCGTTCAAGAGTTCCGAGATTGATTTTGCGGTGGTCTCTGCCAGTTTTTCGGCCATTGTTTTACTCCAGAGTTAGTTTACGATTTGATCATGGATTTCCGGATTCAGCTTCTTGATTTTCGCCAGCACCTCTTCGATCTTGTCCCTCTCGTCGCGAGAATTGATATAGTGGTCTATGAGCCACAGATACCGATTGATGAGTCGAGGCACCAGCACTTCCTTTTCGCTCCCATCTTCGTTTAGGCGATTCTCGATCGAGAGAATCGACTGCCGCAGCTTTCCGTATTCGAGGGACTTGAGCTCCCGCTTAACGTTGAATATCCCATAGACTACTCCGTAAACAGGAATCCATTCCTCCAAGGCAGGGGATGAATAGCCCAGCTCCCGGACTCGGTCGATGAGGCGGCGGATCATCATCGATTCAAGCAGCTTCACGTCGATCTTCTGGGGATCGATGAAAAAGGCCTCCCGAAAGAATGCCTTTGCCGCTTTGACCTCATTGATAAAGGCGTAGCTGTCGGCTAGCTCGGCAATGATCTCCGGATCATCGCGCCGCTGTGCGCTTGCGGCCTCAAGAAACTCTACCGCGTGCTCGTAGTCGCATTTGCCCTTGAAGCAACGCCCGACTCGAAAAAGCAGCTCGGTGTCATGTCCGCCTCCCTCCTCAAAAAGGCGCAGGTAATGTCCGAGCGCCTGTCCGAACACCCATTGGCGAATCGAATAGAGGCAGACGTCCGAGGCGTCTTTAACGCGATCCAGAAAGTCGATGAACCCTCGCCAGGTCTTCAGGAGAAACTCGCCCTTCTCGTAGGCCTCGCCGATGCCAGCAAGGCGGGCCCTCCGCTCCTTCCAGAACGTGGCGCACTTGAGCGCGGCCAGGACTTCGCCGTTCTCAAAATCCAGCCCCAACGCCTCTTCCAGTGCCGATTCGCCTTCCGTAAACGCGCCATCGCGAAACAGGTCGTACGCCTTGTTCAAGTGTGATGAAACCGCATCTGTCGCCGCCGAAAGTTCCCCCATATCCTTGTATGGAAAACACTTGGTTCAAACCATTATACCATCTACGCAGTATTAGTCAATTGAAGCCCGGGTAGGGCAACGGCACAGGCGCCGGCGCCGCCGCTCCTGAGCGGTGCAGTCCCTCGGGGAAATGCTCCCTCATTGCCTTCTCCGTCGATTTCTGGTAGAAGTAGCTCATGGACGCCGCCAAGAACTTCCTCGTCGCGGCTTCGATCCTCTCGGCGGATTTCAGCCGCATCGCCGAGGCCGTCGATCTCGTCGAGTCCTCCCGAGCCGACTGGGTGCACCTCGACGTCATGGACGGGTCGTTCGTGCCAAATCTGACCTTCGGGCCGAAGATGGTGGCTGATGTGCGTCCGCTCACCCGGCTGCCGCTCGATGTGCACCTCATGATCGACAAGCCGGATCGGATCATCCCCGATTTCGCCAAGGCCGGAGCCGACCACATCACCTTTCATCTCGAGGGCAATGTCCACGTCAATCGAATCATCCACCAGATCCGTGAGCTCGGACCGAAGGTGGGAATCTCGATAGTGCCGTCTTCCCCCGTCGTACTGCTTTCCGAGGTCCTCGGGCTTGTCGACATTGTTCTCGTCATGACCGTGAACCCGGGCTTCGGAGGACAAGAGATCATCCCGGAGTGCCTGGAGAAGGTGAGGACGCTGGACCAGCTCCGCCGCGAACGCGGCTACCGCTATCTCATTTCCGTGGATGGTGGCATCAACCGCTCGACGGTTGCCTCCGTGCGGACCGCCGGCACCGACGTCCTCATCACCGGCAGCTCCTTCTTTCATGCCGTCAGCCCCGCCGAGGAGGTTCGTATCTTCAAGGGAGCACGCCCGGGATGACCCCATGCCCACAGCCGCGCGGGCCGACGGTCGCTTCGAAAAAGAGATGCAGTCAACTTCTCTATAAGACGAAGATTAAGCGAGGAGAGGGGCTTTGAAAGGAAAGATTATCTCGATCGCCGTGGTGAGCCTCGTTTGCGGTGGCATCTTCGTCTCTGCCCAGCAGACGACCGGCGGGCAGGAGGTCCTTCAGAAGGGGCTGACCGAGTTTCAGGCCGCTCAGTACAGCGACGCCCTGCATGAGTTTCAAGGGATCATCTTGAATCCCGCCTACACGGCTGTTCAGGGCGACGCCTATTTCTGGATCTCACTCTCCTACATGGCGCTTGGGCGACTGAACGACGCCGAAAAGAACCTTGAGTTCTTCCTCCTGAACTACCCGGACAACGCCAATGTCCCGGAAGCGTCCTATCAGAAGGGTAGGCTCCTCTTCCTCCAAGGGGAGTACAACAAGGCTATCCAGGTGCTTTATGCCTTCATCCAATCCTACAAGGGGAACCCCTTTGTCGGAAACGCCTACTACTGGATCGGCGAGTCCCTCTACTCTCTTGGCCACTTCAACGAGGCAAAGAGGGTCTTTCAGGTGGTGATCCAGAGCTATCCTACGAGCTTCAAGGTGGAAGCGGCGCAATACAAGATTTCCCTCATCGATCTGCAAAATCGGGAGATCGAGCTGCTGCGCCTTCTCAAGTGGAGCCACGAGGCGGCTCTCCAGGCGCAACAGGAATATCAGGCTCGTGAGCGCGCGTATCAGCAGGCGCTGATCGCCTACCAGCGCAAGATTGCCGAGCTTGCCCAGAGTCAGCAATCATCCTCCGGCTCTTCCGGAAGCACACAGGGAAGCGGAACGGCGAGCCAAGACAGGATCACCACGCTGAACCAGGAAGTCGCACAGCTGCAGGATGAGATCAAGACCCTCATCAATCAACTCCAATCCTCCAACAGACAATAAGGGAGCGGGATGGGAGGAGAGCTTCGGAAGGCAGAGCGGCTCTACCGCGCCAAGCGCTACAGTACGCTCATCCACCAGCTCGAGCCGCAGGTATTCAAATACCGCGAGAGCTTCCAGTTCTACTTCCTCCTCGGGATGAGCTGCCTCCACACCGGAGACATAGCAGGTGCGCACTCTTATCTCAGGCGGGCCAACCAGCTGAAGGCCGACGACGTCCCCACCATGCTCGCCCTTGCGTTCATATCCCTGCGCAGGCAGGAGCTCCCGGAGGCCATCGAAATGTGGCTTGCCGTCCAAGATCTCGATCCCCGGAACAGGATCGCACAGCGCGGGCTCAACTTCGTCAAGCGAAATCCGGACCCCGGCCGCATCTCCGAGCTTCTCGACTCGCGGCGTACGGGCTTCCTCCTGCCGCCGACTGGCGCGCTTATGCGCGCCTTCCCGCGGGTGCTTGTCGCACTTGCAGCGGCAGCGCTGCTCATTTTCGTCGTGCCGCTGGCGATCACGCGGATCAAGGAGAGTCAGGCTCCCCCGCGCGTCGGCCTCGCGCAAATGAACCGTCCCGCAAGCTCTGCCGTGGCTGACCTCTCCGGACACTACCGCTACATCCTCACGAACGCGGAGATTCGCAAGGCCTTCGATCGGATGAAGCGAGACTTTTCCCAATACCGCGACAACCTCGCCCGGCGCGACATCAACCTGCTCGTTCAGTCAAACGCCACGCCCGTCGTCAAGGAGAAGGCCCGCCTTCTCGCGAGCTATCTCAAGGCGCCGAACTTCGCCACGATGAAGGATTCCTTCGCATACCTCGAGGTAGCAAAGGACCCCTACCTTTACCAGGACTGCTACGTCGACTGGACGGGGAGGGTGAGCAATCTCGTGGTCACCCGAAAGGCCATCACCTTCGACTTCCTCGTCGGCTACCACGATGAACGGGTCCTTCAAGGAATCGTTCCGGTGACCCTCAACTTTGCGGCGGACATCAATCCGACCTATCCCCTCGAGATCCTCGGGAAGATCGAATTGAAGGGGACGCGAATCACGCTTGCAGGTGTCTCCATCCATCAGCTCGGCCCCTCGACGCCGCAGTCCCCCGAGGTGGGGCCGCCGATCGGGGGAAGCTGATGCGCGCGGTCGTGCAGCGGGCCGTCGCCTGCTCAGTGACCGTCCGCGGGGAGGTCGTCGCTCACATCGATGAGGGAGCCCTCGCCTACGTGAGCATCGAGCCGGCCGACGACGATCGAGACGCGGACTATCTCGCCGACAAGATTGTGAATCTCCGGATCTTCCCCGATGCCCAAGGAAAGATGAACCTCTCGGCGCTTGATGCCGCCAAGGAGATTCTTGTCGTCTCCCAATTCACTCTCCACGCCGACGCGCGCAAGGGAAGGCGGCCCTCCTACGACCGAGCCGCTTCGCCGGCCGAGGCGGAGCCTCTCTACCGGCGCTTCCTCGCGCTGCTTGCCGCGAAGGGAATCTTTCCGCAGGCCGGAGTCTTCGGCGCCTCGATGGATGTCACCTACACCAACCGCGGTCCGGTGACGATCCTACTCGACTCAAAGAAGCTTTTTTAGTCCTCCCGCTCATCCTCCGGCCACGGCGCGGGCCCTTCGCACGAACTCCCGATCGCGAGAGGCCTCTATGAGGCTCACCGTCTGCTCGATCAGCACGGGGTCTTTCAGTCGAGCCACGAGTTCGAGGTAGGCGAAGGCCTCTTCGCGACGCTCCGGGGCAAGAGTCCCGCCGCACTTTCCGAGCAGGCCAAGCAAGAAGACCCCCTCGTCCGCCGCCACTCTTGCCGCCGACTGCGGTACGGTGTCGATGGCCAACCCGAGAAGCTCCGCCTTCAGGAGGGGATCGCCGAAATCCTGGAGCCGCCGAACGAGCCTTCCGACCTCCCTCGCGTTTGGGGCAAGGCGCGCCCGGTCGACCCTTCCATCGAGAAAAACGCCGCCTTCGAAGAGCCCCCCGAGGAGCACCCGCAGGCTGAGCTCAGCGAGGTAGCCTTCCGGTCCGTGCGCGCTAGCTGCAATTCCGGCAAGAACGTCGCCGATGAAAGGATCGCGCCGCTGCCCGAGTGCCTTCGCTATGGTAAGCCTCTCGGTGAGATTTGCCTGGGCCATCATGGAGAGGATGAGGTCGTTCTCCGAGCTTTTCGACTCTCGCACGAAGCTCGCGACCGTGGGTGCGGTGCCACCCCCGCCCTGAGCGTAGAGGAGCCCGGCAGAGACCCCAAAGAGCACCATGACCTGCCACAAAGCACGCTTCGACATGCTGTCTTGAGTATCGGCCTTCTTGACCTCGCCAAACATGGGCCTATACTATGAAGCAAGCAGTGCGATGTAGGCGTTCTAATGGGGCAGGAGGTCCCGGACAATGGCAAAAAAGGCGAGCATCCCGCCGACACCCAATCTCCAGAATCAGGACATGGAAGAAAAGTCCAAGGCTATTGAGGCGGCAAGGCTTCAGATCGAGAAGCAGTTCGGCAAAGGATCGATCATGAAGCTGGGTGCTCGAAGCGCGGACATGACCATCGACGTCATACCCTCGGGCTCGATCCTCCTTGATGCCGCGCTTGGCGTCGGAGGCTATCCCAAGGGACGGATTGTCGAGATTTACGGGCCGGAATCGTCGGGGAAAACGACCCTTGCCCTTCACGCTATCGCCGAATCGCAAAAGAAAGGCGGGATTGCCGCCTTTATCGATGCCGAGCATGCCCTCGACCCGCTCTACGCCCGGAACCTCGGCGTCAATATCGATGAGCTGTGGGTGTCGCAGCCGGACACCGGCGAGCAAGCCCTCGAGATCGCCGAGTCGCTCGTGCGCTCGGGGGCAGTCGACGTAATAGTCGTCGACTCGGTGGCTGCCCTTACCCCGCAGGCCGAGATTGAGGGGGAGATGGGAGATTCCCACATGGGCCTTCAGGCGAGGCTCATGAGCCAGGCCCTTCGAAAGCTTACCGCGACCATCTCCAAATCCGGCTGCTGCCTCGTCTTCATCAATCAGATCCGCATGAAGATCGGAGTGATGTTCGGCAACCCCGAGACGACGACCGGCGGCAAGGCCCTAAAGTTCTACGCCTCAATCCGCCTCGAGGTCCGCAAGGTAGAGACCATCATGAAGGGGACCGACGAGGCTACCGGCAACATAGTGCGGGTGAAGGTAGTCAAGAACAAGGTGGCACCTCCGTTCCGCAAGGCGGAGCTGGAGATGACCTTCGGCAGGGGCATCTCCTGGAGCGGCAGCCTTTTGGACGCGGCGCTGCGCTACGAAATCGTGCAGAAGAGCGGGAGCTGGTACTCCTACGGCGAAGAGCGGATCGGACAGGGCCGCGACAACGCGAAGCTCTTTCTTGAAGGCAACGCCGACATCGCCAAGGAGATCGAAGACAAGGTACGCTCGATAATCTTCACTCTCCAGGAGCCGGCAGGCGGGGCCGCGCAGGCGCATCCTGCCGCCGCCACCGAGGAGGCCCCGGCCGCGGTTGCTCCCGCCGCCCCTAAGCAGTTCCAGCCCCGGTCCAATCCCAAGCCGATCCCGAAGCCGGTCCGAGCTGCCCCCCAAGAGTTCGCCGATGACGATCCGGGCGGCGGAGAGGGTGAGCTTTTCTGACGATCCATTCTCCACGAGGGACTCCGGTTCCGGCAGGCCGGGAATCCAGGGCTAAGGTCTACCTCGGGCTCGGCTCGAACAAAGGAGCACGCGTCGAGAACATCACCCGCGCCTGTGAGCTGCTCGCCTGCCACCTCAGCGACTTCGAGTCGGCCTCGCTTTACGAGACCGCTCCCCAGGAAGTCCTCGACCAGCCGCCCTTCCTCAACACGGTGGTAGCAGGACGGACGGAGCTCGGCGCTACAGTCCTGCTCGAGTCGCTCCACTCGATCGAGGCTGCCCTCGGGCGCGACAGGGCAAGCGAGCGCCTCAAGGGACCCCGGCCCATCGATATCGACCTTCTGCTCTATGGGTCGGATATCATCGCGCACGAGAGTCTCGTAATTCCTCACCCGAGGATGCACGTTCGGAAGTTCGTCCTAATACCCCTCCTTGAGCTCGACCCCGAGCTGCTCGACCCCGCCGCCTCGGTTCCATACGCCGACTATCTTGCCCAACTCCCGCCGCAGGGTATTTACTACTTCGGAGCGACGCGTTATAGTCACTGAACCTTGAACACTCACTGCGCGGACGGCGATGGACGACCAGGAACGGATCGAGAAGCAGTATTTTAGGCTCGGCGAGTTCGAGGGACCCCTTGACCTCCTGCTCTTCCTGATAAAAAAGAACGAGGTCAACATCTACGACATACCGATCGCCCAAATCACCGAGCAGTACCTCGATTTCCTGGCCTACGCGACGAAGGTCAATCTCGACAATCTGACCGAGTTCTACCTCCTCGCGGCGACTCTGCTGCACATCAAGTCGCAGATGCTTCTCCCCATCGAGGTCGAGATGGACGAGGAGTTCGCCGACCCTCGCAAGGAGCTTGTCGATCGCCTCATCGAGTACCAGAAGTACAAGAAGATGTCCGAGCTTATCGCCGAAAAGGAGCGAGAGGCCGAATGGGTCATCGAGCGTAAGCGCAAGCAGCGGGTTCTGCCATTTCCCGACGACGATGACCTCTGGGAGCAGATCGACGTCTGGGACCTGCTGAAGACCTTCGCCACGATGATGACCTCGCTCTCATCGGAGAGGATCATCGACCTCTATGAAGAGATCACGGTCAACGAGAAGATAAGCCTCATCAACGAGCTCCTTGAGACGAAGGGTGAGTTCCTCTTTACCGACCTGATAGTCCGTACCCAATCCCACCTCGAGATCATCTGTGCCTTCCTTGCAATCCTCGAAGCCGTGAAGCTGCGCCGTATCGCGGTTTTTCAGAACCGCCTCTTCGGCGACATTCGCGTAAGGCCCCACCCGACGCCCGTCGTCGCAGGAGAAAGCGCATGAGCCTGGAGACGGAGATCGGTCTCGTAGAGGCCGTTCTCTTCCTCGAGAGCGAGCCGATCGACGTGAAGGGGCTCGTCGGCGCCACGGGACTCGCGCGCGAGGTCGTTCTTCAGGCGCTCGCCGAGCTTCGCACGCACTACGAAGGCGAGCTCCACGGAATTGCAATAGTCGAGATCGCCGGAGGCTACATGCTCGCTCCGAAGACCGCCCTCTGGGAATCCCTGAAGGAACGGTACGGCAAAAAGAACGAGAACCGGCTCTCGCGGGCGGCCCTCGAGACTCTCGCAATCATCGCCTATTCACAGCCGATCACGAGGGGCGAGATCGAAAGCCTTCGCGGGGTCTCGGCCGACGGGATGATCAAGGCTCTGCTCGATCGCGGTTTCATCCGTGACGTGGGCAAGAAGGAGGCTCCCGGGCGACCGACCCAGTACGGAACGACAAGAGACTTTCTCAAAGCCTTTCATCTCAACAGCATCGCCGACCTCCCCAAGCTCGATGACCTGAATCGCGAGAGGTTTGAGCTCGATGGAGAGTAGCAAGGGCGCAGGCGAAAAGACCCTCGGGGTAAGGCTTCAGCTCTACATGGCGCGCTGCGGGGTCGCCTCACGCCGAGCCTGCGAAACGCTCATTGCGGAGGGACGCGTTCGGTTGAACGGAGCCGTGGTGAAGGAGAGGGGCGTACGGGTCCTTCCCGGCGACAAAGTGCTCGTCAACGGCCGGCCTCTCCGGGCGACCGTGAAGGCGCTGTACGTTGCGCTCCACAAGCCGCGCGGCTACATCTGCACGAGCAGCGATCCGCAGGGAAGGCCGCTTGCGCTCGATCTGCTGCGCGATCGCTACGGAAGCCGTCTCTTCTCGGTCGGCAGGCTCGATTACCTTTCATCCGGGCTCATTCTCTTTACCAACGACGGCGAGTTCGCCCGGAAGGTGGCGCATCCCTCGTCCAGCATCGAGAAGGAGTACCTCGTCGAGACAAAGCTTCCGGTTCCGGAGGAGCTCCTTGTCCGCTTTACCCGAGGCATCGTGATAGACGGGGTCGACTATCGCATCCTGCGCTACCGGCGGCGCAGCTCGACGCGCGTCGAGGTCGTGCTGGCGGAGGGAAAGAACCGAGAGATCAGGAACCTCTTCACGGCCCATCGCATCCCTGTCACTCGAATTCACAGGGTCCGCATCGGAATCGTCGAGATCAAGGGGCTGCAGCCTGGCCGCCACCGACCGCTTGCACCCAAAGAGGTGGCGTGGCTGCTCGATCCACCCGGCAAGGACGATGGTCATATCCATTGACGGCCCCGCGGGAGCCGGCAAGAGCACGGCAGCCCGCTCGCTTGCCAGCCAGGCCGGTCTTTTCTACATCAACTCCGGCAACTTCTACCGCGCAATCACCCTCGCGGTCCTCGACGCAGGAACCGAGCCGTCCGATTCCAAGGCCGTCCTCGAGACTGCCCGCCTCGCCTCGGTCGAGATTGTAGCCGGACGCATCCGGCTCAACGGCAAGGAGGTCGAGGAGGAGCTGCACACCGACCGCGTCGATCGGTGGGTGGCCCAACATTCGGCCATTCCCGAGGTGCGGGCGATCGTCAACAGCAGGCTGCGGGAGGCGGTTCGGGGGCTCGACGTGATCGTCGAGGGCCGCGATATCGGCACCGCGGTCTTCCCCGACGCGGAGATCAAGGTGTACCTGGACGCCTCGATCCGGATGAGGGCAAAGAGGCGCTTCGAGCAGGGCATCAGCGCGCTGTCTCTGCCTGAGATCGAAGAAAACATCCGAAAGCGCGACGAGATCGACAAGAACAAACCCGTCGGAAGCCTGAAGATTGCCGAGGACGCTCTGTACGTAGACTCCTCGGACTTGACCATAGATGAAGTTTGTGAGAGAGTGATGCGAAAAATCCGAAAGCTCAGGTCGCTATCGTCCAGGAGTCGGTTCACATAATGGCAGACAGAGAGTCTATGAGTGAAGCACAGAATCCTACAACCCTACAAGAAGAGTACTTGAAGTCGTTCGAAGACCTGGAGGAAGGACAGCTAATCGACGGCAAGGTCGTCGAGATCGGACCCGAGAATGTTTTTGTCGATGTCGGATATAAGTCGGAGGGGAAGATCCCCCTTGCGGAATTCCTCGAAAAACCGCAGCTCGGCGACACCGTCAGCGTAGTTCTCGTCCACAAAGAGGGCAAGTCGGGGGCGGTCGTCGTTTCCAAGAACAAGGCCGACGTCAAGATCTTCTGGAAGAAGCTTCGCCAGGCCTACCAAGACAACCAGCCGGTAGAAGGGAAGTTCATCCGCACCAACAAAGGCGGTTTCGAGGTCGACCTCGGATACGGGGTAATCGCCTTCAATCCCATCTCAAAGGCGGACCTCGTCCGCGTCGAGGAGCCGGAGAAATATGTAGGCCTTAGCTCGAAGTTCCTCATCGAGCGCCTGTACAGCGACAACAAGGTGAAGATCGTTCTTTCTCGCCGGGCATGGCTAGAGGGAGAGGTTGAACGAACGAGGGCTGCCTTCTTCGCCACGCGCGCCACCGGCGACGTCGTGGAGGGCATCGTCAAAAGCTTCACCTCCTTCGGCGCCTTCATCGATCTTGGGGGCTTCGACGGACTCCTGCACATCAACGACATGAGCTGGGGACACGTCACCCGCCCGAAGGATTACGTCAAGAAGGGCGAGAAGATCGAGTTGGTCATCATAAAGCTTGACCAGGAAAACAAGAAGATCAATCTCTCGCTGAAACACTTCACTCCGAATCCGTGGACCGTTTTCGAGCAGAAGTATCATGTCGACGACACCGTTCGGGGGCGAGTTACCAAGCTCACCGACTTCGGCGCCTTCATCGAGATCGAGGAGGGGATCGAAGGGCTCGCCCACATCTCCGAGCTTTCATGGGTCAAGCGGGTCAATCATCCGAAAGAGATCCTCAAGGTAGGCGACGATGTCGACGCCAAGATCCTGGGCTACGACATCGAGCAGGGCAGGGTGTCCCTCGGCCTGAAGCAGGTTCACCAGAATCCTTGGGACACAATCGAGGAACGCTATCCGGTCGACAAGCACATCGTGGGGATCGTAAAGAAGGTGACCAATGCCGGAGCCTTCGTCGAGGTGGAAGAGGGAATCGACGGATTCCTACACGCGGACGATCTCTCCTGGACAAAGAAGGTAAAGAACCCCGCATCCATGCTCAAGGCCGGCGATCAGATCGAGGCGAAGGTCATCGAGGTCGACCACGAGAACCGCCGCATACGGCTCGGCCTCAAACAACTATCGGACGATCCATGGAAGTCCCTGGCGGCCACCTATCCGCGAGGAAGCGTGATCGAGGGGGAGGTCACGAGCGTCACCGACTTCGGCGTCTTTGTTCGGGCTTTCGGCGACATCGAAGGGCTCATCAACAAGGCCAACCTCGGACAGCCGCCCGATGAGACCGAGGAAGCGGCTCTCGCGAAGTTCAAGAAGGGCGAAAGGGTCAAGGCGGTCGTAAGCGACGTCAATGTTGCCGGGCAGCGACTTTCCCTCTCCATTCGCGAGTACCTGCGATCGGTGCAGCGCGACGAGATCGCGAAGTACATCCACGACGATCAGGATGAATCGACGGTAACCCTCGGTGACCTACTCAAGAACAAGGGAAATGATTCATTCGGCTCGTGATCCGATATGGTGTTGACGTCGAAGATCGATGCAAAGAGACTGGAAACTCTCATCGAGATCAATACCCTCATCAATTCGAACTATACGGATGCCAAGTCTCTCCTGACTCGGATTCTCGAATCCGCCACTCGCCTCACAAGCTGCGAGGCCTCTTCCCTCCTTCTCGTTAATCCGGAGAACAGCCGCCTTTACTTCGAGATTGCGCTCGGCTCGAAAGGTCCGGAGATGCAGCGCTTTTCGCTCAAGATGGGCGAGGGGATCGCCGGGTGGGTCGCCCAGCACAACACCTCCCTCATCGTGAACGATGTAGAGCACGATTCTCGGTTTTATCCCGACATAAGCAGGAAGATCGGCTTTGCCACGAACTCGATTCTCGCCACACCGATGCGGGTCAGGGATGAGTGTGTAGGGGTCATCGAGCTCATCAACAAGCAGGATCAGAGCACCTTCACGAATGAGGATCTCTACTGGACCGAGACCTTCGCCACGCAGGCCGCCATTGCCATCCAGAACGCCCAGACCTATCAGCGCATGAGGGAGCAGGTCACCATCCTGCAGGACCGGATCCAGGAGACTCAGGGCTATCACACCTTCGTCGGCAAGAGTCAGGCGGTCCAGGAGACCCTCGAGATAGCAAAGCGAGTGGCCGCCTCCACGACCTCCGTCCTCATCCTGGGCGAGAGCGGCGTCGGTAAGGAGCTCTTTGCCGAGCAGATTCATCTCAATTCGGCGCGAAAGAACGGGCCCTTCATTCGGGTGAACTGCGCAGCGCTGCCGGAGCATCTTCTCGAAAGCGAGCTCTTCGGCCACGTGAAGGGCGCGTTCACGGACGCGATAGCCGACCGCCGGGGGCGCTTCGAGATCGCTGACGGAGGGACCATCTTCCTCGACGAGATCGGCGATTTTCCGTTCAATCTCCAGGCAAAGCTCCTTCGGGTGCTGCAGCACCACGCCTTCGAGCGGGTGGGCTCGAGCGATCCGACCCACGTCGACGTGCGAATCATCGCGGCAACGAACAAGGACATCGAGAAGGCGATGGCGGAGGGAAGCTTCCGCCAGGATCTCTACTACCGCCTCGCGGTCATCCCTATCCGGGTCCCGCCCCTACGCGAGCGAACCGAAGACATCCCGGTGCTCGCCGAGCACTTCCTGAAGCGCATCAACCACGAAACGAAGAAGCAGATCCTCGGATTCACCTCGGAAGCCTTGGACGCGCTACTCACCTACAACTGGCCGGGAAACGTGCGCGAGCTGGAGAACGTCGTGGAACGGGCAGTGGTAATCGCCAAGGGAGAGCACATCCAGCCGGTGGATCTCATCCTCAACGCGACCGAACGGGGGAGGGGAGACGACTACGGCGGCAAGCCTCTGAAGGAGGCTATAAACCTCTTCAAGAAGCACTTCATTCAGAGGACCCTCGAGCAGCATAATTGGAGACAGACCGAGACCGCCCGCCTTCTCGGCGTTCAGCGAACCTATCTTTCGCGTCTGATACGAGAGCTCGAGATCCGGAAACAGTAAGGAGAAACCATGGCACGTTCACCCGAACCCTCGTCACGCCAGAGAATCGTCTCTGCCCTCACAACGATCATCCAACAAGGCCGCTTCGTTATCCTCGGAGTTGTCATTGCGGCGCTGGTCGCCGTGATCCTCTACGCAGTCTATACCGAGGTCGCCACGAAGAGGGCCGATGCCGCGACGCGCGCCGTCGAGGCCATTCAAAAGACTTATGAGGACTGGTCGACCGAGACCGACGCGTCGAAGAAGGCGACTCTCGAGAAAGCAATCGTCGTGCAGACCGACGTCATACTCCGCAAGTACCCGAGCACCTATGCGGCTCAACGCTCGCTCCTCATGCGCGGCGATCTCGCCTATGGGAACAAGGACTGGAAGAGCGCGGTGAGCTACTACACCCGCCTTGCGGATCGGTTCCCTACCAGCTACCTCGCTCTCGTCGCGCTGACAAACGGCGCTGCTGCCGACGAGCAACAGGGGAAGACTGCGGGAGCCATCGAGCTCGACAAGCGCATCCTCACCTACAAGGGCCTCGCGCCCGAGATCCCGAGCGCGATCTTCTCTCTTGGAAGACTCTACGAGGAACAGGGCGACAAGAAGAATGCGCAGGTCTACTACAACAAGCTGGTCGACCAGTACCCTGACAGCGGTTGGACAAAACTGGCGCGGGACCGTATAATCGCCCTGTCCTTGTCCACGGAGGGCAAATAGGGCGGAGGCAAAATGGCGAAGTCGCGGCGGAGAGCCAAGATCTTTGAAACGAAGTACTTCGGCCTGGTAATCGGCCTGCTCGTCGCTCTCCTCTTTCTCGCGATAGGCCACTATACGAGCCTGCTTCACAGCCTCGAGCTTCGCATCACCGATCTCCAGTTCACCCTGAAGAATCAGGTGACCCGGTCCAACGTGCAGGTTGGGGTGAGCGTCGTGCAGCGAAATCCCAAGATCTCGCCCAACATCCTGATCGTCGGTCTGGATCCGACCAGCCTCGAAAAGTTTGGCAGATTTCCGTGGCCTCGCTACCGCGAGGCGGACTTCCTGAACGGTTTTACCCGGATCAAAGATCAGAGCCAGCGGGAAAGGGCAATCTTCCTCGACATCTTTTTCGTGGAGCCCGACAGCAATGCCTATGACGACGCTCTGCTCGTCGACGCAATAAAAAACAATGGTCGAGTCTTCCTGGAGACCGTGCTCGACGACCATCCGACGCTCACCAACACTTCGGCCGCGTACCTCGCGCGGGAGAAGGTGCTTGCGGAAAAGGATGGGGAAATCACCCATGTCTCGGGCGACTGGCAGGACATGCGCGCTTTCCTCGGAGTCGAGCCGCCCCTCATGCCGTACGGCGAAGCCGCCGCCGGCTACGGTCACGCCAACTACATTCAGGACCCCGACGCGATCTATCGCCGACAGATTCTCGTCGCAAAATACGCGCAAGCGATCGGCGAGCTCCCGCTCTCCCAGCTCACCCCGCAGACGAGGATCGACGTCAAAGATTACCGGCGGCTGGCATGGGAGGACAAGCGAGGGGACTTTCACAGCATCCCCTATCCCTTGACTGCCGCCTCAATCCGAAGGCTCACCGCCGAGATGCGGGCGAGGGCACCCCTCAAGGTGGTGAAGACCGACCAGTCGGGAAAGGTGCTCGAAGGATACCACGTGGTTTTCGAGTTTCAGGACCACTTCATTCCTTCCATCACCCTTTCGCTCGCCCTCGATTACTTTCACCGGAGCCTCGCAGACGTTGACGTGCGCCTCGGCAAGGACATCTTGATGAGGAATCCCGAGATGTTCGACACCCAGACGCATTCGTGGGTTCCCTATCGCAAGCTCGTCGAGCCGGCCCAGTACGACAAGACCGGCAAGCTCGTCAAAGAGGCGGTTACCGAGCCCGTGAGCGAGATTCGCATTCCGATCGATGCGCAGGGCGCGATGCTCATCAATTTCATGGGCCCGCCCTCGTCGGCGTCGCCCGCCGGTTATCAAACCTTTCCCGTCAGGTCGTTCTACGGCTACGCCGCCGGCCCCATCGCCGGTCCCAATCCGAAAACCTGGCCTCCCACGCGCGCGGTGGCCAACAAGCTCATCCTCGTAGGCGCCTTCGCGCCTGGCCTCTCCGACGAGAAGCCGACCCCCTACGGGCTGATGAACGGAGTCGAGATCCACGCAAACGCGTTGAACACGATCATCACCGACGATTTCCTGCTCCATCTTCCCCAGTGGGAGGAGGACCTCATCCTCGCAGTGCTGGTGCTCCTTGTCGCATTCATGGTGTCGCGCCTCTCCACCATCTGGGCCCTTGCGATCACGCTCGTTCTCCTCGTCGTAGGGTTCGCCGCGGTGACTGTGGAGTTTGAGCTCAACTCGCTCGTCGTGAACTACGCGGCGCCCGCGATCGCCATCCTCTTCACCTTCCTCACGATCGTCGTCTATCGCGTCATGACCGACGAGCGCGACAAGCAGCGCATTCGCGACATGTTCGGGAAGTACGTCAATCCCTCGGTAGTCGATCAGATCCTCGAAAACCCTCCCGAGCTGGGCGGGGTGGACAAGGAGCTCACCGTCTTCTTCTCGGACATCCGCGGCTTCACCTCGCTTTCCGAGAGCATGACGCCACAGGAGCTCGTCAATCACCTGAACGTCTACTTAAGCGCAATGACCGACATCATCCTCGAGTACCAGGGCACGCTCGACAAGTACGAGGGGGATGCGATCATGTGCTTCTGGGGGGCGCCCCTCCCGCTCGAGGATCACGCCCTGCTCGCGTGCGCCTGCGCCCTCAGGCAGCTTGCAGCGCTCAAGAAGCTGAACGAGGGCTGGCCGCCGGAACGGCGCCTTTCCATCGGCATCGGAATAAACTCAGGGATCATGACCGTCGGAAACATGGGATCGCTCGGCCGGATGAACTACACGATCATGGGAGACGCCGTGAACCTCGGCGCGCGTTTGGAAGGTACCAACAAGCAGTACTCCACCAACGTCATCATCAGCGAGTATACCTACGGCCTGGTGAAGGACAAGGTGGTTGTCCGCGAGCTCGACAACATCCGTGTCAAGGGCAAGAACAAGCCGGTCCTCATCTACGAGCTCGTCGACTGTCTCGAAGATCCCTACGCCGCGCTCGCGGCGGCCGGTAACGGCTCTCGCCGGAGGGCAGGGTAGGCCGCTTGAGCTTCTTCCGATGCCCTCCCGTCCGCTCGCGCCTCCAGGGGCTAGCCTATGCGCCCGTTCGGAGGTTCCTGCCGCACGCTCTCGCGCGGCAAGGGACGGCGGCGGAGATCGCGGGCTCCGTTGGGCGGTCGAGTTCACCTTGGCTCGCGGCGGCGCTCGCGCTCGTGGCGATGGGCCTCCTCTCGGGGTGCGGCCTTCCGAGCAACCTGGTGGGGCTCGCGGCGCCCGGAGGCGCCCTAACGGGCTCAATACCTGCGACCCTTTTCACCTTCTTCAACACCCCGCCCGACCCGTCGTACACCCTTCTCGGGTTCGAAGTGTACTACAAGCTCTACGACAACACCGGCGGCCAGTTGCCCGGCACCTACATCACCGATACGAGCCAGTTCACCGCCACCACCTACGCTACCCCCGGCTATGCCCCCCTGGTTTCGGAGGGCTACCAACGCCTCGCAGCCTTCCCCTCGACTGCGAGCAATCAGTATCAGGTGAGCTCCGGGGCGACGACCAACTGGATTGCGTTACAGAGCTCGGCGGCATCCTCCCTACAGCAGCCGCCGATGATCCCGATCTCGAGCGCCGACCGCCCCAACACGTTCATCGCCAACCTCGACTTCTCGTCGAACTATCTCGGAACCCTTCCGAACCTTCCGGCGGTCACGGCCCACTATCAGAGCGGTATCGCGATCGTGTTCGCGAACGGGGCCTCGACCCTCTACGCCGGGCGGCTCCTCGTTCCGACGTCCGCCCCTAACACCACGATCAACGGCAACTACGTCCTCAAGGGCTTCGGCACATCAGCCAGCTTCGACAAGTACGACCCCGACATGCAGGCGATTCTCGCGTCGAATCCGAACTTTTCGGGTACGAGCATGGGAGTAGGCCTGGTCGTCCTCGCCTACGGCCTTGATCCCAACATCTTGACCGTATACAGTATCCCGGTACCAATTGGGTATTATGTGCTCACGGGTGTGAGTCTCCAACCATAAGCAGGGAGGCGCGCGGTGTTCGGTTACTACTTCAACGTCGGACTCATCTACGCCGTGATCGGCTTCGGGGTCGCGCTCATCTATTACTTCATTTTCAAGAAACCCATGCTCGGCAACTTCTGGGGGGCGCTCATCGTCGCGCTCGTCGGCTCCTTTCTGGGGGGGGTCGTCGGCACCGTCTTCTCCGGGGTCATCGCAGCCCTGGCCAATCTCAACTCGGTGAACATCTTTCCACCCATCATCACCGCCTTCCTCGTAATCTGGATCTTCTCCAAGGTGAGCGAGCGCAAGGAGTGATGATTTCATCGGCGTGAGCAGCAACCGCGGGCAGCCGTTCACTCTATTTACTGCCGATAAGGGATATTCTGTCTACTTGCACCATGGGCGCCGCGTTTTCGCCGATATGGAGGATGGCTCGCTCGGATAACCGTGGGCGTCTCCACCGCGGCACAGCCTTCTTTTTCGGGTCTACGATCACCGCGAAGCGCAGCCCCGTCGTCACTTCGCACTGCAGGATCACCGCTGGCGCACTGGGCAGGCTCGGGCTTCACCTTGACAGCGAAGGG
>DAHUYW010000032.1 GCA_027306915.1 Spirochaetales bacterium
GATCAAATACGGTGCCGTGGTCCGGCTCGATGACGTTCACAATGGTCTGAACGAGCGAGGAGGGGGTGAAGAACTCGCCGTTATCGTGCGCCTTCTGGACGGAAAACTCGGCGAGGAAATACTCGTAGATGCGGCCAAAGACGTCGCCGTTGGCCTGCTTGATCTGCTCGCTGTTGAAGTGCCTCAACAGGTCTTCCAACACTTTGCTCTCAAAGATCCCGTAGTCCTTCGGGAGCACTCCGGCGAGCGGCGGGAAACTGGCTTCGATCGCGGTCATTGCGTCGGTGACCAGCCTGGGCAGGTCGGCTCCACTCACGGCAGCCTGCTCCATGATCCAGTCGTAGCGCGCCTCTTCGGGAAGGTAGAGCGAACGCCGCGAGATGTAATCGTCGTGTCGCACGGGGCGTTTCGGCATCTTGCCGCTCTTGCGGTCCGCCTCGATCTGCCGGTGGGCGGCCGCGAAGCGGTTTGCCGCGTGGCGGAGAAAGATCACCCCGAGCACGGGCATGAAGTAGTCGCTAGACGTGAGCAGCCTCTCGGGATCACCCTCCGATGCAGAGGCGAATCGCGAACACGATCGCATCCATCTGAGCCGACGACAGAACACCGATCTTCTGCACGAACCGTTCGTGCGACATCGATTTGACCTGGAGGCAGACGACCCCGTCCCGCTTGTCCAGCCCATTGGACTCGTTCGGCTTGATTTCGACAAACCACGGGTAGGCCGCGAATCGAGGGTCCCATTCCGTAAGCGGTGCAGCGATCGAGAGACTGAGCTTGCCCATTGAGTCGACCGAAACGACCACTGCGGGACGCCTCTTCTTAATCTCGTCGGCTACCGATGGGCTGAAGTCGACCCACCAGAGCTCACCTCTCCGGGGGGTAATCCTGAACCTCCTCGGCTGCATCAAAGTCGCGCAGGCGCCCGCCCGATCGGTAGTCGGCCTGGGAGGCTTCGGCGGCTGTCGAAAGAATTCGGGCGCGGTCCTCGGTCGGCAGGGATAGGAGCTCCGGCGCCGTCAGGCCGCCGGGAGTGAGTGATTCTTCACGTTCCCTTACCATTTCGGGATCAAGTCGCGATGCGCGCTCTTCCGAGATTATCCCCTCAGCCAAGGCCTTGAAGGCCGCCTGATGGACTGCAAGAGGCTCTTCATTGAAGGAACAGGAAACGGGCTCGCCCTTGTGCCAGTTGCGCTTCTTGTAATCGATGTTCATGAGGACGTACTGCGACTGGGAGATGATTCCAAGATCGGAGAGGCGGCGAACGAGGGCCTGGAGGCTGATTCCGAACTTCTTCTTTAGAATTGCGAGCTCAGTCCAATCCACACTCCGTCGCGCGAGCCCAATCTGCTGCCGAACGATCTCGGCCGGTATCAGAAGCGCCGCCGCGAACCGAAACGCAAACCTCTCGTCTTCCTTGTCATCCCCGGATGCAGCCGCAACATAGTGATGGCCAACCTCGTGAGCGAGGTTTATTCGCTTGCGATCGGTGAACGGCATCTCCTTGGATACAACCACCGGAACGCCACCGTCGGTCGTTCCCGCGATCCCGTCGAAATCATCACAGTCCAAATCGGAAAAGAGAACGAGCCAGCCCCGATCTTCCAGGAGCTGAGTAAGGCTCGGAATCGGCAACTCATCCAACCGCCATGCCCGGCGGACCTTGATGGCGACATCCTCGGCGGCCTCATCGCTTTCGAGAACCTCTTGGTCTATTCCTTCCGCGGGTCTTTTCAACGGGAAGAGCGACATGAGCTCGATTGCACAGCTCACGCGCTCGTTTGCCCAGGAGATGATTCGCTGCTCGTCCCTTTTCGTCATCGAAGCACGATGACGATAGGCAAGCCAACGTACCGTCGTTTTTGGGCTCTCGAAGAAATACTCGACGCCCACCCCCCACCCACGCGCAAAAGCAAGAAGGGTCTGGGCGCTGGGGGAAGTTGATCCCCTTTTCGTAGTTGGACAGTGCAGCCTGCGTTAGACTCACCCCTTCCGATTCGAGGAACTTGGACAGCTCCTTGAGCGTGAGCCCGCGAATGAGCCTGCGCTGCCGTATTCTTTCTCCGAGTAAGTTCATGGATACTTGAAATCATATTCCATTTCTTCGAGGAATTCAAGCCAAAATTAAGCTCAACACTTTGAAGCAGGGTCAATGGGGAGTTCAGTGGTGTCCCTGGAGCCTTCCTCAGCAGCGAGTATTGTCCTTTTTGCCGCCTCCGCTCTTGCGCGGCAGTGGATTGCCGGCGGGCAGAACCGTAAAAAGACCTCTCCGCCATCGAGCGCTGCCTTGACATGCCGTCGCAGGCGAGCAAGCATGGATGTCAATCACAACATTCTCATCCCTTGGAGTCATTCATGGAAGAGCTTCCTCTCGAAAAGCTACACGCCTTCATCGTCAGGGCGAAGGCAGCCACCTATGTCGGCGGCGGATCGAAGAGCCTCTCGCATCGCCCGGGCTCGCACGACCTCGAGTTTCATGACGGCCCCTTCGCCTACCTCGACAGCTACTTCGGCGGGAGTGACTTCCTCGGCGAGGAAGTGGTCTACGTCGAGGGCGATCCGGTCTGGGCGATGAACTACTACGGGCGCATCCTCGAGCCGGCGCGGATCACCGCCGCCGAGGCCGGAGCAATCATCATGGCGAGCTTGTCCAAGATGTACCGCGAGGGGCGTTTCCTCGGAGGCTTCACAAACCGGACCGACGCGGGCACGTATGTCGACGAAAGCGAGGGAGATCTCGCTGCCTTCACCGGCCGGGAGACGATCGCCCGCGACCGCGTCACGGTCTACGAGCTCGTCTACCACGGCGGGTTGATCAAGGCGTAGGCGGCGTTGCGGCCATGGCCGACTCCCGCGGCGATCTTCGCCGCCTCACGTCGCGTCACCTGCTGCGGCTCCTCGAAACCCGCCTCGGGTACGGCCCGAAGACGCTCGCGCGCGTCTTTCGACTTCGGCGGACGCTTTCGATCGCCGATCAACCGCACTAGGGAGACATGGACACACGACTGCTGGGAAAGGACGCCTTCGCGGCGGCGCGAGCTTTTGTCGAGTCTCAGGCCCGTCCGCTCGAGGCCGCGAGATTTCACGCCCTGTTCGACGACGGGCCCGATAGCGCGGTCCTCGCCGCCCTGACCGCCTATCAAAATGACGACGGAGGATTCGGGCGCGCGCTGGAGCCGGACCTTCGGGCGGAAGAGAGCTCAGCCCTCTGCACCTCGATCGCGTTTCAGATTCTCCGCTCCGTAGGAGCTCCGGCCGACCATCCCCTCGTCGCCGGCGGTATCGAGTTCCTTCTGCGGAGTCTCGATGAAGAGCGGATGCAGTGGCGCATCATTCCGCGGTCAGCCACGGAGAGCCCCCATGCCCGCTGGTGGAATCATACCAGCGACGAGGGGCTCTACCGAAGCTTCTCGCCAAACCCTACCGTGGAGATCCTCGGCTACTTCTACGACTATCGCGAGCTGGTCGCAGGCGACCTTGTCGCTCGCGTGCGCGACCGGATTTTCGGCCACCTGGACGAGGCTGCCGCGCTCGAGATGCACGAGCTTCGTTGCTACCTCCGGCTGCTTCGCACGCAGAGGCTGGCGTCCGAATCCCGTGACCGACTCCTTGAAAAACTCGTTCCCCTCATCGAGAAGACGGTGACCGCCGACCCGGCACAGTTGACGGAGTACGGCCTCCATCCGCTCGACGTCGTCGATGAGCCCGCCTCGCCCTTCTTGAGCGGGCGCGAAGCCGCGGTCGGGGCGAATCTTGACTATCTCATCACCTCCCAGGGGGCGGACGGCTCATGGAGCCCGGGATGGTCCTGGGGCGAGCTGTACCCTGAAGAATGGAAGCGAGCGCGGCGTGAGTGGAGTGGCATCCTTACGTTCGACAGTCTGACGATGCTGAATCCATTCGGGCGTATCGAAGGCCGTGCGTAGGCGGCAGCCTCTGCGACGCTGCGGAGTGGCCAGGCAGGCAGCCGGTCAGCTTGGCCTCGGAGTCGCCATCGCCGGCAGCTCCCGCGCGAAGGGCGCAAGCACCCGGTCGAGCACCCCCTGCAGGTAGGAGATCGCCACCCCGTAGTTCGTGATGGGGACCCCGGCCGCCTTCGCGCGCTCGACGTTCGCCATCATCATCGCGCGGGTGATCATGCAGCCGCCGCAGTGGATGATGAGATCATAGGATGCAAGCTCGGCGGGGAGCTCGCCCGAGCAGAAGTCGATGTGTGGATCGCGCCCGGTGTAGTTCGAAAGCCAGCGCGGGATCTTCACCCTCCCGATGTCGTCGCAGTTGGCGTGGTGGGCGCAGGACTCGGCGAGGAGCACCCGGCTCGAGTCGGTGAGCCGGTCGATCGCGCTCACGTTCTCGGCGAACAGAGCGAGATCCCCCTTCAGGCGCGAGAAGAGGATCGAAAAGGTCGTGAGTGGCACGCTCGGCGGGAGCGACCCGGCAGCCTTCAGCACCACCTGGGAGTCGGTTATCGCGAGGTCGGGCGGCTGGGTGAGGAGACTCTGCATCCAGTCGAGCTCGCGCTCCTTCACGACGATCGCGGCGGCGTCGCCGTCGAGCACCTCGCGGATGGCCTGTACCTGCGGGAGGATGAGCCGCCCCTTGGGGGCCTCGAGGTCGACCGGGACGATGAGCAGGATGAGCCGGTGCTCCCTCACGAAGTCCTGCAGGAGGCTCCGCTCGCCCTCGCCGAGCTCGGTGAGCCGCTTCACGATCCCTGCTTTAAGCGCAGCGATCCCCGCTCCGGTGACATTGGAAACCCGGTAGACTGGAACCGCGAGGCGCCGCGCTTCCTCGGCAAGCGAGGCATCGGCGATGGCGGCGCTGCTGCCGTCGGCCCCGCCGGCGTTGACGTCGCGCGCTTCGCCCAAGTCGCCACCCGCCTCGCGCGAGCCGCCGGATCGCCCGCTGTCGACGCCGTTACTACCCTCGCGCGCATCCTCGAAGGTTGCGACAAGGAGGGCGCGCCGGGCGTTTTCCCGAAGGTAGGCCGCCTCGGCTTCGCTTCCGCGCCCGCCGGGAGCGACGAACAGCACGAGGTCGGCGCCCGCCGCCGCGCGCCGCGCCCGCTCGACTCGCTTCGCGCCGAGCTCCCCCTCGTCGTCCATGCCCGCGGTGTCCACGAAGACCACCGGCCCGAAGGGCAGAAGCTCCACGCTCCGCGCCACCGGGTCGGTCGTGGTGCCGGGGGTTTCCGATACGATGGAAAGGGGAAGCCCGGTTATCGCGTTCACGAGGGAGGACTTGCCGCTGTTCCGCCGGCCGACCAGGGCGATGTGGGGACGCATTCCCTTCGAGGGACCGCTGCTCATGGCTGCCTCCGTATGCGCGCGATGGACTCGGCGTTCCGCGTCCGGATCGCGTCGTAGGTCGCCTCATCGTAGCCGAGGCGCGTGAGATTCTCGGTCGAGAAGAGGGCGAACGCGTCGTCGGGCAGGAAGCCGTAATCCGAAACGAGAAGATCCTCGAGCCGCCGGGTGCCGGAGGCAGCGCGCGCGGCGAGGCGCTCGCAGGCCTCGTAGCCGAGGAGAGGCACCAGGGCGACCAGCTCCGCCTGTGACAGGACGAGGTTCGCGGCGCAGCGAGCCTCGTCCACTTCGAGCTCACCTGCGTAGCGGGTGACCGCCGGTACGAGACTCCGCAGGAGCGAGAGGCTTTCCCAGATGGTGTAGGCGAGCATCGGCCAGAAGGCGTTCAACTGAAGCTCGGACGAAAAAGCGAGCCGCTCGATGAGCCCTTGGTTGGCGAGGATGCGCTCGCCGATTTGGACAGCTGCCTCTGCCACGACCGGGTTCACCTTGCCGGGCATGATCGAGGAGCCCCGGACGACCTTCGGGAGAACGAGCTCTCCGAAGCCGGTAGTGGGACCCGAAGCGAGAAGGCGCCAATCGGCGGCCATCCTCCGCAGGTTGCCCGCGGCGATCGCCACGACGGACATCGCCTCGACCACCTGGTCCCAGTTGGAGGTCGCCTCCACGAGATCGTCGGCACGGCTGACAGGGAAGGGAGTGAGGCGCCGGAGATGGCCGATAACGCGGAGGACGTAGCCACGCGGCGCGCCGAGCCCGTTGCCGACCGCGGTGCCGCCGAGGTTGACCTCCGTCAGACGCTCGCGGGCCTTGAAGATCCGCCACCGGTCGCGGGCTGTCGCGTAGGCCCAGGTGCTGAACTGCTTGCCGACCGGGAGAACCACCGCATCGCGAAGCTGGGTGCGCGCGGTGGCGAGCACCCCGGCGTATCGCCGCTCCTTCTCCTGGAGCCGCTCCTGGAGCTCGGCGAGACTCTCCTCCAGGGGAGCGAGCATTGAAAGCATCATGAGCCGCAGCGCGGTCGGCACGACGTCGTTGGTCGACTGGTGAAGGTTCACGTGGAGAAAGGGATCGACCGGTAGCGAGCTTCGGCGCGCGGCGAGTGAGGCTATCGCCTCGTTCAAGTTCATGTTGAAGGCGGTTCCTGCCCCGCCCTGGAAGGGGTCGAGCGGAAAGAGCTCGACGAGGTCGGCGCTCGCGCGAAGCTCGTCGATCGCCTGGAGAATGGCGTCGGCCGTCGGCCCATCGAGCGCCGCAAGCTCGCGATTGGTGGAGGCGCAGGCCCGCTTCACCAGGAGCCCCGCCTCGATGAGCTCCCGCGGCATGGTGTACGTCGAGAAGCTGTAGAGCTCGCGCGCCTTGTCGGTCTCGGTCCCCAGGCTCATCGCTGCTCCTCCCCCATCGGCTCGAGCGCCGATTTCACAACCACTCCCGGAAGCCGCCCGAGCCTCCCCCGGACGACCGCGGCGTGGCGGCTCAAGATCTCCTGGATCCTTGCGGCGCTTGCCTCGCGATTGCGGATGATGATCCCGACGAATCCATAGCGTTTCATGGGCTTGCCGCCTCCCTGCTCCGCACCCAGTGTGGAGCATCTCCCCACTCGTTCACGCCCACCTCTCTGCCGGTTGTTGCGACTCGGTCGGAGAGACAGCCGAGGCAGGCCCCTTCCGCGTCGTCGAGACACGGCTTACCGTCGTAGAGCCGGTAGCTCCTCCTCACCGAAACGGGAGTCACGAGCGGCATCACGATGTTCGCCCCGAAGCGAATCCCCCACTCCCTTCCGAAGGGATGGATCGCCTGAAGCGCGGTGGTCGCCGCGATGTTCACGTCCCGCAGCGCGAGACGGACCGCCGCAATCATCTTGAGCGAGAGAAGGAGCTGCTCGCGCCGCCGCTGCGCGTACTGCGCGGCGTAGCCGGACATCGGTGTGTCCGCGTGGGGGATGTAGGGGCCCATCCCCACCATGTCGACGCGGTGGCCGCGGAAGAAAAGGATGTCGCTCGCGAGGTCGTCGACGGTCTGCCCGGGGAGCCCGATCATCACCCCGGTTCCGACGAGGTAGCCGAGCTCGCTCAAGGTGTCGAGGCAGGCGACCCGTTCCTCGAAGCTCTGCCCGGCGGGGTGAAGGCGGGCAAAGAGCTCGGGCGAGCTCGTCTCGATGCGGAGGAGATAGCGGTGAGCCCCCGCCGCCCGCAGGCGCTCGTAGACCTCGCGGCTCTGCTCCCCAACGCACAGGCTCACCCCCAGGCCGTCCGGGAGCGCGGCGTTCCGCGTCTCCCGCTTGATCCGCCTGACCACCCGTTCGAGCAAGGCGATGAAGGGCTCGTCCCGCCGCTCGCCCGATTGGAGCATGAGCGAGCCGTAGCCCGCCTCGGCGCAGTGGCGCGCGACGGCGACTATCTCCTCTTCGGAGAGGGTGTAGCGCTCCACCTTCGCGTTGCTCTTCCGTATCCCGCAGTAGGAGCAGTCGCTCCGGCAGCGATTGGAAAACTCGAGGAGCCCGCGATAGTAGACCTTTGCGCCCACCTCCCGCTCGGCGACCGCGAAGGCCGCCGCGCGGAGACGATCGAGATCGACGGGCTCCTCCGCGCGGAGGATGGCTGCCAGGTCGCCGTGCGCAAGCTCTTCCTTGGCGAGAATGCCGGTGAGGCTCGTGGCGTTCCTCCTCTCGCTACAGGTAGAGGTCGCGCTCGCCTGCGGCGGTGCGCTCGTAGTACTCCGTGAGCTTGCCCGCCATGGCGGGCGCCGCCTTCATCGACTCGGCGAGCTCCTTTCGGATCAGCTCCTCGCCAAACGCCCTTGTGACGTCGCTCGCGAAGTCGTCGAGCCACTCGCGGAAGGTGATGACGGCATTCAGCTTGCAGAACTTCCCCTCCTCGCAGGAGCGCAGGAGGCGCATGATCCGCTCACCGGTGCGACCGATCCGGTAGCCTGCGGTGCAGAAGCTCGTGATGGTCCCCATGTGCGCGAGATCTCCCACCAGCTCCTCGAGCGAGCGGGAATCGCCGAGCATGAACTGCTGGCGCTCGCGTTCCTGTTCGTCCCAGCGCTCTGAGTAGGCCCCGATCCCGATACGGGTGCTCGCGTCCATCTGGGTGATCCCCAGGCGAACCGCCTCATCGCGAATCGGCGCCGGCTCGCGGGCCGTGCAGATGAGACCGGTATAGGGCACCGCGAGGCGAAGCACGGTGATGATCTTGAGGAAATCCCGGTCCGAGACCTGGTAGCGCGACTGCGAAAGGAAGGGTGCGTTGCTCGCGGGCTCCAGGCGAGGGAAGGAGATGGTGTGGGCGCCTACCCCTCCGAAGCGCGCCTCGAGCTCCCGGGTATGACAGAGGAGCCCCATCACCTCGAACTTCCAATCGTAGAGACCGAAGAGCGCGCCAAGACCCACGTCGCTCACCCCCGCCTCCTGTGCGCGATGCATGCTGTACAGCCGCCAGCGATAATTGCCCTTCGGTCCCCGGGTGCCGTGAAGCTTGCGGTAGGTTTCGTGATGATAGGTCTCCTGGAAGACCTGAAAGGTCCCGAGGCCGACGTGACCCAACCGCTTGAGATCCGCGATCGACATCGGCGCCGCGTTCACGTTGACGCGCCGGATGGTCGCTGCGCCCTTCCGGGTCGGGACCTGGACGTTGTAGATGGCGTCGATGGTTTCGGCGATGTAGTCCGCGTCGGAGCTCGGGTGCTCGCCGTAGACCACGACGAGCCGCTTGTGGCCGAACGTCCCGGCGAGGGCGCGCGTCTCCGCCTCGACCTCGGGGATGGTGAGCCTGCGGCGCGTCATCTCGCCGTTGCCCGCGCGAAAGCCGCAATAGAGGCAGTCGTTGACGCAGAAACTCGAGCAGTAGAGGGGAGCGAAGGTGACGATCCGATTGTCGTAGACCTTGAGCTTGTTGCGAAGCGCGGTTTCCCGCATCTCGGCGAGGAGATCCTCGTCTTCCACGTTGAGGAGCATCGCCGTCTCCTCCGGGGTGAGGGTCTGGATGGCGCCGGACTTGGCGAGGATGTCGCGAATGCGCGCAGGCTCAGGATTCCCCGCCTCGGCCAGCTGGCGCTCGATCGCGGCATCGTCGACGAAGTCGCTGCCGTCGTCGCGCAGGTAGCGCGAGACCTCCTCTTCTTTGATAACCGACTTCGCCCATGTCGTAGTAGTCATTGCTCCTCCTCGGGCAGTCCTCAGGCGCGCAGCGCTTGCTCGCGGCAAGGCAGCCGCTCGCGGCAGCCTTTCGAGCCGAAACGACGCGCCTCGTTGTGCAGCACGAACCTGTTCGTTGACTCGACGTGATGTCGACTTTTGGTGATCGATGTGGATTGTTACAGAATTGCTTTCGACCGCGTGAGCATTCAAGCTCCCGCGACCGGATCAAGAAACTCCTCGCCGCAGGCCCCAGGCTTGCGGTTCGGATTGCTCTTTGAAACCTTGAGGGGCCGGAAAGCCCCGCCTCAGTTGTCGACAGGTTACTACGGGAGATCGGCCAGCGTCAACAGGCGGACTCCCTCCCGAGAACGCGCCGTCCGTGCGAGCCGTCCGACGCGGGCGGCGCAGACCGGCTTCCGGCGGCGGTCAGCGGGGCGGCGTCTTCGCAAGCGCCAGGGGCGCGTAGCGCACGTCGCTACGCCCGAAGTAGACCGCGCTCGCGCCGGCCTCCTCGATGACAAGCGCAGAGGTCCGGCCCACGCCGAAGCGCTGGAAGGTCATCGCTGTGTCGATGCAGAGGTAGTGCCCCCCGTACAGGAGATGAAGGTCTCCGTCCTCTGCGGGGGTGTGGCCGCAAATCCACGCCGCGGCGTCGTTTCGCGCGAGAAAGGACTTGAGGCTCTTCGCATAGTCGTAGGGCCGGCCCACCTGCGCCTCGCGGCACCAGAGCACGCTGCGCTCCGGCGCAAAGAGCGCGTCGGGCAGCTCCTTCATCCCCGAGGCTCTTCCCGCGCCGCGGTATGCCTCGAGCACCCGGGTTTCGATCTCCTCGATGCTCCAATCCGACAGCATCATAGGGAAATCCGCGTGGGCAAACAGGTAGGGGCCGAGACGCACTATCGCATGCTGGCGTACGAGCCAGTTGTACAGCCAGCCGCCCTGCGCGAACGCTGCCGCGTGCGCTCGCTCGCCCGCCGAGCGCGAAGTGCTGTCGAAGGAGAGGTACTCCTCCACCGTGTTGTAGTAGCGCATCCCGAAGGAGTTCATCACCTCGTGATTGCCAAGGACAAACCAGACCGTCGAGCCCATCGCGGGCGCCTGTTCCTGCCAGCGCATGATGGTCTCGTATATTGTCCGAGAATCGGTCCCGCGGTCGCACACATCGCCGATGAAGATGAGATCGCTCTCCTCGAGATCCAGGTCGAGACCCGGGCCTCTCTGGCTCGCCCCCGGCTGGGCCGACCGTTTCACTATCCCGAGCCTCGTGCTGATGTCGACCAGACAATCGAGCGTGCCGTGGAGATCCCCGATTGCGATTATCCGCCGGGCGGTCCTCTTCTTAGCCGTTCGTCATCACCTCGGGTTGGAGGGTGGCAATGAGCACGTCCCGCCACAGGCTCCCCTCGGGGTCCACGTGCTTGCGGTGTGAGACTGCCAGCTCCGTCGGCAGGTAGACGTAGCAGCCGTTGACCAGACCCACGAGCAGCTTGGTTTTTCCAGCCATCGCCGCGTGGACCGCGTTGGAACCGAGTCGGGAGCAGTAGAAGGCATCCGGCGCGTCAGCGGTTGAGCTTCGGATCATGTAGCTCGGGTCGATGTACTTCATGTTGATTTCGATCCCCAACTCGTCGAAGTAAGCCTGGATGCGGGACTTGAGATGAAGGCCGATGTCCGCAAGGACCTTGTTGCCGGAGGCGTCCACCCCGCTGCTTTCCGCAAGGAGATGCTGCCCGGCCCCTTCCGCAACGATGATCACCGCGTGCCTCCCCACCTCGAGGCGCCGCCGGAGATGGACCAGAAGCCCATTCGGCCCCTCGATGTCGAAGGGAACCTCCGGGATGAGGACAAAGTTCGCCTCGTTCACTGCGAGCGCGGTATGCGCGGCGATGAAGCCCGACTCCCGGCCCATCAGCTTGACGAGCCCGATGCCGTTCACCGTCGAGTGGGCCTCCGAGTGCGCCGAGGCGACGGCCTCGGTGGCTCGGGCGACCGCAGTCTCGAAGCCGAAGGACTTATCGATGAAGCTTACATCGTTGTCGATGGTCTTCGGGATTCCGACAACCGCCACCTTCTGGCACCTTCGCTCGAGCTCCTCCGCTATGGCGAGGGCGCCCTTCTGGGTTCCGTCGCCGCCGATAGTGAAGAGAATGTTCAAGTTGAGCCGTTCGATCGCATCCGCGATCTCGCGCGTCCGCTCTCCTCCTCCGCGCGAGGTCCCGAGGATGGTGCCGCCCACCTGGTGGATGTCGTCCACGACATCCGGATCGAGCGGGATATCCTCGTAGTTGTACTCGGGCAGCAGTCCCTTGTAGCCGTTGCGGATTCCGATGATCCTCCGCACGCCGTAGAGATACCAGAGCGACCGCACAATCGAGCGAATGACGTCGTTGATGCCAGGGCACAACCCGCCGCAGCTCACGATCCCCACCCTCGTGTGACTCGGATGGAAGAAGATCTCCTGGCGCGGTCCCGCTATCTCGATCATCTCCTCCGGATGAAGCTGCCGGGCCTGATCTTCCGGGTTCGCGTGGATGTCATAGAGGATGCGTTGCGCATCGCTCACGTAATCGGCGAGATTGTCACCGACGACCGGCGACATCTTGATCGGACAGGGGATGGACGCCTTGCCGAGGGATGCCACCCGAAAATCGTATTCTGTGGACATTGTGCGCTCCGTGGATGAAGGGCCTTGAGGGAACTAGGGCTCTATCCTACTCCGGAACGGGAGTCGCTGCAAGCTGCGGCGCGTCGGAGACAAAACGGCACGCCCCCTTTCGAGGGAGTGCCGAAAGCACGTGTGTCCTGCTAACTTTTTTACCTGCTGTGCACCGCACTCGTTCCAGGGAGGATCGATGCGGCCTTCTTCAGATTCCGCTTAGAACCTCGCATCGAAGGCGTAGTCGAAGCGAAGGGCGACCATCCAGTCGTTCTTCGGGGCGTACCCCGCTGAGGCTTGCGAGGTCGGCGAGGAGGCCGTGTCCCACCAGTTGTAGCCGGAAACCGCGTAGGTTGCCATCGGGTCGATCTTCAGGCCGGGGGTCACGGTAATCGGAAGCTCGAAGTTGAGGGTAACGTTCGGGCTGGGGTTGCCGGGAGTGGAGGAGCTCCAGTTGAGCCCGTCGGCGATCACATAGAAGTTCGGGAAGACTGGGCCGTAGGCATAGCCGACGAGCCCATAGGCGCTTATCCTGCCGTAGTTTGCGCCCTTCGCCGGATCCTGCATAATATCCGCGTAATCCCCTTCGAGCTGAACCTGCAACGCCCCCGCGTTCACGAGCGCGAAGGCGCTCAAGGAGGTCCCGTCCTTGGCGTTGTTAAACTGCGAGGGAAGGGTCGAGCCGGCGTTCAGGGTGTTGAGCGTAATCTCGGCGTTGACGCCGATCGTAGCATTCAGATCCTTGCCTGTTAGCGGCCGGTAGATGATCGCCGGATCAAGCTTGATGCCGGGATCGGTAAAGATGCCGCTGGGGCTGCCGGAGAGGGTGGAGGGGCTGAAGCCCTGGCCGCCGAAAGCGGGGGCGATGTCGGTCTCGTTCCCGAGCTGCAGAGCGAGCGACAGGGGACCCGAAGCGTACTGCACGCCGATCGCCTGAAAGCGACCGTTGTAAAGGTAGGGGTCGATTGGCGAGAAGACCTTGAAGACCCGCCCTCCGGTGATGTCGAGCCCCTTCATCGGAGTCCAATCGAAGCTCGCGAGACGGAGCTCGAAGTTCCGGAAGTCGAACTCGAACTGCATCTTGAGGTCGCTGGTCGGCTGCGTGATGAAGCCGAGGCGAAGCATCCGGTCGAAGGTGAAGTCGCCGTAGTAGGGAGTGGGCAGCGACAAACCTGCCGGGGGGTTGGTGTTGAACCGCATCCCCGACGCATCGAAATCGAACTGAATGTGGCCGTAGATGTCGTTCTTTGGCGCAGACTGCCCGAAGGCGATCCCCGCCACGAGGAGCGCGGCGGCAACTAGCAAGCCGATCTTTTTCACTTGATTCCTCCTTGGATCCTTAAGTGAATATCCTGCGTCGGATATATCATGCGTCCACCGACGGCCGCAAGGGCTTTTTCCTTGTATAGCAAAGAATTAACGTTCGACAAATAGTGCAAACACACCGTTAACACTATTCACACGAAAGGCGCCCGTTGCGCCGGAGCAACCGGGCGGCCGCACGCGCAGCTCGGCATCGCTTGCGTGTCCGCGTTGTGCTCACGGGGAAAAGGGGTGTATCATGGCGAGGCTTAGGCCTGAGTGTTTCTGTGGTCCAAACCCACAAGGAGGTGGCCCCATGAAAAGGGCAATCGGGTTCGCGTGCGCAGTGGCGCTCTCTTTTGTAATCGGCATCACGGCCTTCGCGGACCAGAACATGATGAGCATCACCGTGCGCGAAGCGCCGGTACGGGCAACCCCGTCGTTTCTTGGAAGGATCCTCACGACTCTCGCCTATGGAGACCGGGTCCAAGTCCTAAGCACGCGGGGAGATTGGGTCCAGGTCGCCCTTCCTTCGGGGAACGGAAACGGATGGCTTGCCGCTTCCGCTCTCACCCAGAAGGAGATTGCCCTGAAGAGCGGAGGGAATGTCTCCCAGGGAGCTTCGAGCAGCGAGGTCGCCCTTGCGGGCAAGGGCTTCAACGAGCAGGTCGAGCAGCAATACCAGAAGGAAACCAATCTCGACTACAGCGAGGTCAACCTGATGGAGAAGGATACCATTCCCCCGGATAAGCTCATCGCCTTCCTCAAAGCGGGCGGCCTCGAGGGCGAGGGAGGCGCGCAATGAGAGCGGCTTCCCGACGCGGCCTCACGGGGCTGTTGATCCTCTCGGTCGTCGGCGCGGCGAGCATCACCCTGTCGCTCATCTCCTGCCAGAGCATCGCCCAGGTCGGTACCTCCATCGGCATGGCTACCGGGCAGATCAACGAAAACCAGGCACAGTCGATCAACGAGAGTGCGGCCGCAGTGGAAAGATCCTACCAGGATTTTACCCCCGAGCAGGAATACTACCTGGGGCGGACGGTCGCCGCGATTATCCTCGAGAAGTACAAGCCCTTCGACGACCCGAAGGCGAACTACTACATCAACGAGCTCGGCCAGTCGCTTGCCATGGCCTCGGTCCGGCCTGAGACCTTCTCCGGCTACCACTTCCTTATCGTCGATTCCAACGACATCAACGCCCTCTCGGCCCCGAGCGGATTCATCTTCGTCACCCGCGGGCTGGTGCGCTGCGCCCAAAACGAGGACGAGCTCGCCGCCATCCTCGCCCATGAGATAACCCATGTCGCGCTCAAGCACGGCCTGCAGGCGATAAAGAAGGCGCGGGTAACCTCCGCGCTTTCCAGCGTAGCGCTCACCGGGGCGATGCTCGCCGGTTCGCCGGAGGTGCAGCAGCTAACCCAGACCTTTGGCGAGTCCGTCAAAGACATCACCTCGACCCTCATCAATAACGGTTACTCCCGCCAGTTCGAGGAGCAGGCCGACGCGGGCTCCGTCAAGATCCTCGAGCGCGTGGGCTACGATCCCTGGGCGCTCGTCGACGTGCTCAAGGTGATGGAGACGCGCCTAAAACCCGGCGGCCTCGACTTTGCGAAGACTCACCCGGCTCCCGAGGTCCGGATCAAGGCGGTCGAGAAAGTCCTCGGCGACTGGCCGAACGTGCCCAGCTCGAATCCGACGCGCGAGCAGCGCTTCGAAACCGCGCTTGCCGGCGTGTAATACCGATGAGCGACCTGGGAAAGCGGCTCGGCGCCGCAGCCATCGTCGGTGCGGCCGCCGCAGTGGTGGCGGTCGTCCTGTGGGCGGTCGGAGCCTTCAACGGCGTCGAGCAGAAGAGCTGGGACTGGCGCGAGCAGCTCCTTGCCCGCCCTGATGCGGCGGGCAGCCGGATCGCTCTCATCCTCCTCGACCAGCAGAGCCTCGACTGGGGGAAAAAGGAGAACCAGCTATCCTGGCCGTGGCCGCGGCAGGTCTATGCCCCGCTCATCGCCTTCGCCAAGCGGGGCGGCGCGCTCTCGATGGGCTTCGACGTCTTGTTCACCGAGCCCTCGGTCTACGGAGTATCGGACGATCAGGCGCTCGGGGCGGCGATTGCCGACTTCGGCCGCCTCGTCGGAGCGGTCTTCCTGAGCAAGAATCCCCACGAGGGAGACGCAACTACCTGGCCGCAGGGCATCCCGGCGCCGCGCCTCCACCTTGCCGGCTTCGATCGGTTGCGCGCTTCGGGCGGGGCTATGGACGCGGCCCTCACCTTTGCGAGCGTCTCCCCACCGGTCCCGGACGTCGCCGGGAATGTCCGCTACCTCGCCAACGTCCAGGCCCTGCCCGACAGCGACGGGGTCTACCGCCGGATCGCGCTCTTCTCGATCTTCGACGGGCGGGCGATCCCGTCGCTTGCCCTCGCGTCCTACCTCGCCGGGACTCCGGGCGACCATCACCTGGCGCTTGAAGGGCCCATTGTCGCGCATAACCCCGGCGGACTCCGGCTTCTCATCGACCGCATTCTCGGACGCAACGGAGAGCTCATCGTCGATGGAAAAAGGGTGCCGCTCGAGCCCGACGGATCAACCTACCTCCGCTACGGCCCCGCGGGAGGAATGACCGATTACAGCGCGGCTGCCGTGATCCAGAGCGAGCTCCAGATCGAATCCGGCGAGAAGCCGAACATAGATCCGAGCGTCTTCAAGGGCAAGTACGTGCTCTTCGGCTTCTCGGCTCCGGGGCTTTACGATCTCCGCCCCTCGCCGGTCTCGGGCGTCTATCCCGGGGTGAAAATCCATGCAACCGCCCTCGACAATCTCCTTGCCGGTGATTTCATCCGATCCGCCTCGCCCCTCGCATCGGCGCTCCTCGCCCTACTCATCGCGCTCATCGCAGCAGCCGCGGCGAGCCTCGTCTCCGGCGTCGTGAGGAACGTCATAGTCTACGCCGTGATGATCGCCGTGCCGCCGGCCGCGAGCCTCCTCGCCTACGCGGGCGGCCTGCGCCTTCCTCTCGTGTTGCCCGAGGTGTCCGGCCTTCTCTCGCTCGTGGGAACCTCGATCCTCAACTACGCCACCGAGGGACGGCAGAAGCGCTACATCAAGGGAGCCTTCAAGCAGTACCTGAGCCCCGCGGTTATCGAGGAGCTCATCGCCCATCCCGAGCGCCTGCGCCTCGGAGGCGAGCGGCGCGATCTCACGATCTTCTTCTCCGACCTGCAGGGCTTCACCGGGCTATCGGAGGCGCTCACCCCCGAGCAGCTCACCTCGCTCCTCAACGAGTACCTCTCGGCCATGACGGACATCATCCACGACGAGGGCGGGACGATCGACAAGTACGAGGGGGATGCAATAATCGCTTTCTGGAACGCCCCTATCGCGCAGGAGGACCACCCGGTGCGAGCGGTACGCGCCGCCCTTCGCTGCCAAAGCGAGCTTGCCGGCCTGCGTCCCGCCTTTCGGGAGCGGGTCGGCAAGGATCTCTTCGTGCGCATCGGCATCAACACCGGAGCGGCGGTCGTCGGAAACATGGGCTCGCGCAGCCGCTTCGACTACACCATGCTCGGCGACGCCGTGAACCTCGCGTCGCGCCTCGAAGGGGTCAACAAGCAGTTCCGCACCTACACGATGATCTCGCAGATGACCTTCGAGCGCTTGAACGGCGCCTTTGCGGGACGCGAGCTCTCGCGGATCGCGGTGGTCGGCCGCAAGGAGCCGGTCACGGTCTACGAGCCGATGACCCACGAGGAGTTCGAGCGGCGCGTTCCTCTCTTTGCCACCTTCACGGAAGGTCTGCGTTATTTCTACGAGGGCGAGTTCCTCAGCGCCGCCGAGCGCTTCGCCGTCACCGCTGAGCAAGATCCCGCGGCCGCCTCCTACGAGGCAAAGTGCAAGGAGCTCGCCTCCTTCCCACCCAAGGATTGGCGCGGGGTGTGGGTGATGACGGAGAAGTGATCGAGGTCGAAAAGCGATCCCGATTGCTCACTGTTTCCGGACTATCGCCGCTGCCCGGGCGTGCCGACGCCACGGGCTATCCGCGCCGCTTCGCTGCCTCCGGCGGTGAAACCCCAGCCGGCAATCCCTGCGAGCATGAATCGCTCGAGGAGATAGTGTAGGGCGAGGTTTACGTTCCTCATTTCCGCGTGCCCCATTTTGCGAGATAGGCGTCAAGCTGGGAGACCGGCTCGCGCACCGGTCCGCCGTGGCAGACCTCGAGGCGCGCGAGGCCAAGTGAGCGAAGCACCTCCGCGCTACGGACGGCCTGTGCCATGTCGGCGGTGAAGACCGCCATCGGCCGGCGCAGCTGCCCGCGTCGAGAGGTGAAGAGATCGCCGCCGAGGAGCACCCGGTCCCTCTCGTGATAGTAGACGACGTGTCCGGGGGAATGGCCCGGGGTAAGATAGGGCGTGAGCTCGCCTACCTTCGCAAGCCCGCCGGGGCGTGCCGGATCGAGTCGCCTTGCCGAGCCCTCTGGCAGAAAAGCCGAAGCTCTCTTGCGCCGCGGATAGGGCAGCCGCCCCTCCATGTAGGGAATCTCGATCTCGTGCGCGAAAACCGGCACCTGCCTGACCTTCTGGATCGCGGCAACCGCTCCGACGTGGTCCGAGTGGCCATGGGTCAGCAGAATCCTCTTGAGCGGGCCGGCGTGAAGGCGGTCGATGAAGCGGAGGATCCCCTTCGCCATGAGAGCAATACCGGCGTCGACGAGGGTCACCCCGTCGTCCTCGACGACGACCCACACGTGGATGGGAATGATGAGCCAAATCCCCAGGCTGTAGATGTGATCGGAAACCCTCTTGACCGTCATGGGATATCTCTCCTTCTCGCGATGTCCTCACGGAATCCCGCGAGGCAGACCTCCACCGCTTTCGCGAACGTCGATGCCAGGCGCTCGATAATCGAGGCCACCGATTCCTTCGACTGATCGTAGGTGGCGACGATACCGTGCAGCATGAAGAAGAACACCCGGCTGTACCCAAGGGATCGCTCATCTTCGACAGCAAGCCCCAAGGCCGCACGGAGGGCGGCAGCAAGCAGTCCGAAAATCTCCAAACGGAGGCGGTTGAGCGGGGCTTCCGGCAGGAGCTGGTCGACCCGGATCGACTCCGTCGCAACGAAGACGCGGTACAGCGCGCGGTTCTTCAAGCCGAACCGAAGGTACTCTTCGCTCATGACCTTGATCCGGTCCGAAGGATCGATGTCCGGATCCTTCAGCAGCCTTTCGAATCTGGCTTTTAGCCGCCCGAGAGGCGGGGTCGCAAGCTCGCGCAGGAGCGACTCCTTGTCGGCGAAATACAGGTAGATGGCCGTATGGGAGCAGCCCGCTTCCTCGGCGATGTGCCGTATGGTCACGCTTTCGTAGCCGCCGGCGGCGAACTGCCGTGCAGCGGCCCGCAGGATCTCCTTTCGAGTCTGCTCGCCGCGTCCCGCAATGCGAGCCTTGCTCCCTTCGGACCCGGCGGCCGCCCCGCTTCTTATAACCATTGGTTATAAGATAACCAATGGTTAGCTCTACGTCAAGTGCTCGCGCGCATCCGGTTCGCTAATCCTTTGAGCTATTGCGGCTTGTCTATCCGGGCAGGTCGGCGCCGACCGCGCGGGCGGAAGAGCCGGCAAGGAGCTCCTTCATCGCCTTCGAAAGCCTTATGATTCCGGTCTCGATGCGGGCGAGGTCTGAGTTCGAGAAGTTGAGCCGCAGGGTGGTCGAGCCTCCTCCGTCCACGTAGAAGGGAGCGCCGGGCACGAAGGCGACCCTCTCCTTGATCGCCCGCTCGAAGAGCTCCATCGCGTCGAGCCGCTCCGGCAGGGTGAGCCAGAGGAACATACCGCCTTCGGGACGGGTCCACCTCACCTCGGGCGGGCAGTGCAGCTCGAGCATCTTCACCATCGCTTCGCGCTGGGCGCCGTAGGCAGCGCGGATCCTGCCGATGTGCGCATCGAGGTCGTTGTCGCAGAGGTACTGGTAGAGCACCCGCTGGGAGAAGTAGTTCGAGTGGAGGTCGCTTCCCTGCTTCGCCGTAACCAGCCGCTGCATGACCGCCTCCGGGGCGCAGACCCATCCGAGACGGATGCCAGGGGCGACGATCTTCGAGAAGGAGCCGAGAAGGACGGCCCGATCCCCCAACGAGCCCGCGAGCATCGGGAGATCCTCGCCGAGGAAGCGCAGCTCGCCGTAGGGATCGTCCTCGACCGCCACGGTGTCGCTTCCTGCGAGCAGGCGGCCGACCGCGGCACGCTTGTCTCTCCCGTAGCTGATTCCCGAGGGATTCTGGAAGTTGGGGACGGTGTAGAAGAGCTTCGGCCCTCGCCCACCGGTAGCGAGCTCTTCGGCAAGGCTTTCAAGGTCCGGCCCGTCCTCTTCAAGAAGCACGGTGTGAAACTCGGGCTCGTACAGGGCGAAGGCCTGGATAGCGCCGAGGTAGGCTGGGCGCTCGATGAGAACGAGGTCCCCCGGATCGAGGAAAATCTTGCCCAAGAGATCGAGCCCCTGCTGCGAGCCGTTGGTGATGAGGATGCTGGAAGCCTGGACCGCAAGCCCCTTGCGCTCCCGGTAGCGCTTCGCGATAAACTCGCGCAAGGGAGGAAAACCCTCGGTCGTGCTGTACTGCAGGGCGCGCTCGCCCTCGGCGGCGAGAACCTTCGCAGCCGCCGCGCTGAACTCCTGTACGGGAAAGAGGCTGGGGTTGGGCAGCCCGCCGGCGAACGAGATAACGTCGGGCTCTTCGGTCACCTTGAGAATCTCGCGAATGAAGGAGCGCTTGATCGCGCGAGTGCGAGTGGCGAAAGAATATCGCTCCACCGTGCTCACCTCCCTGCGGGTCGTTTCAGCAAACTCTACGCGGGGCGCCGCAAACTTGCAAGGCACGCAGATGTCGAGCAGGGAGCGAGGGAGAGGTTCAGTACCGAGCCGCGCGCCGCCGGTTCGCAGCTGCACCGCACGGGGTGTACAATCTGCGAAGGCACGGGAGATACGGATGAAAGGGAATCAAGGGAGAAGGCCGCGCGTCGCCTCTGTCGCGCTCGGGTGCCTGGCGCTCCTTGCGGGGTGCGCAACCTCGTACTACACGACCGAGCCTGTCTCGGCAACCGAAGCGCTTGTAGTCGGGCAGATTCGCCTGGTGGCGACCGGTTTCCCGGCGGCGATGGGGGCGAACGGAGTCTATGTCCAGAACGTGTTGATGACTCTCCGCAACCTCGAAACGAACCGTAGTTTCGAGATCCGCTCGCAGGGACCCGACGGCTTCATCTCGCTCGCGTCGCCCGCCCCCGGGCCCTATGCTGTCGTGGGCCTCAGCGCGCAGCTGCCAGCAGGCTGGGGAACCTCCCAGCTCCTGCGCTACCGTCCCGTCCCGCCGATCCACTTTGTCGTCCGGCCGGGGGTAGTCAACAACATCGGCATGATAGCCTGGTACGAGGACCGGGCAAGCGGGCGGGACTGGAACGTGGCCGGCTACGGCTTCGCCCAGGTTCGCGAGAGCTTCAGAGTCCACTTTGCCCGCTCGGAATGGGATCGCTTTCGCTGGCACGCAAACCGCATCGGCTCCTAGGCACGCGGGCGGCTTGCTCCGGCGCCGCGGCTCAAGCCAAGCCATCCGCGGCCTTTAGCTCATGTACCAGCCGCCGTTAACGTTGATGGTTTGGCCGGTGATATAGCCGTTGCAGGCAAGCATCACCGCCACATCGGCAACCTCATCCACGGTTCCGAAGCGACCGATCGGGATCTTTCCCGGCTTTGCCTTGCGATTCCCGGCAAGCATCTCGGTCTCGATGAGAGCGGGGGCTATCGCGTTTACCGTTATCCCTTCGTTCGCAAGGAGGTTCGCGTAGGAGTGGGTGAGGCCTAGAATCCCCGCCTTTGAGGCGGCATAGTGCGGGCCGACGATTCCGCCGGTTTGAGCCGCGACCGAGGAGAGGTTTACGATTCTTCCCCACTTCCGAGCGCGCATCTGCCTGATGACCGCTTGAGTCAACAAGAATATCGACTTGAGGTTCGTGTCGACTACCGTATCCCAATCCCGCTCGGTTATCCGCTCCACGCTTTGAGGCCGCGTGATCCCCGCGTTGTTCACAAGAATATCGATCGGACCAAGGCGCACCCGCACCTCGTCGACCATGCGCTTCACCTCTGCGCCAAGCGATACGTCGGCCTGGACCGCCATGGACTTGCGACCGAGACGGACTATCTCTCGGCGGGTCTCGTCTGCTTCTCGCTCGCGGGCGACATAGTTCACTGCGACATCCGCTCCGGCTCGGGCGAGCGCAATGGCGATCTGCCTACCTATTCCACGCCCGCCGCCGGTTACAAGCGCGACTCGCCCCTTGAGGGCTGGTTGGATCTTCCTCGTCGACACGGGCATGGCCTTCTCCTATCCCACGGGGCGGAAGAGCACGCAGGTCGGGCTTGGGACCGCGATCTCGCTTCCGGTCGGCGTAAGCTTTCCGCTCTCCTGATCGATGCGATACGAACCAACGGTATCGCTTTCCTGGTTCGCCACCACGAGGTAGCCGGCCGTCGGATCGACGGCAAAGCTGCGGGGGGTCTTCCCGGTCGGCGCATGGCCTACTGCCCGAAGCGTTCCGCTGTGCTCCTCGATGTAGAAAACGGTAATGCTGTCGTGACCTCGGTTTGAGGAATAGAGGTAGCGGCCGGAAGGAAGCACATGGAGATCGGCGGCAATAGTCGACCCGCTCCAGCCCTCCGGAAGGGCAGAGACCGACTGTACGGCCCGCAGGGAGCCGCTTGCATAGTCGTAGGAAAGCAGGGTAACGGTGGAATCGAGCTCGTTCACGACGTAGGCGTAACGCTCGCTCGGATGAATGGCGAAGTGCCGCGGGCCCGATCCGTCCGGCAACCGGGTCCACGGAACCCCGTTTCCGGTCAGCTTGCCCGCCGTCGAGTCGAACTGGTACACCATGATCTTGTCAATGCCGAGATCGGCGACATAGGCGAATCGATTTGCCGGTCCCATGGTCACCGAATGAGCGTGCGGGCCCTCCTGTCGCTTGGAGTCCGCACCCGAACCTGAGTGCTGGACGACATCCGTGAGCTGTCCGATGCGTCCATCCGGCTCGAGGCTATGGACGCTCACCGTACCGCTTCCGTAGTTGGCGGCAAGCAGAAAGCGGCCCGTCCCGTCGACGCACAGATGGCACGGCCAGAGACCTTCCGACGGCTGCTGGTTGAGAGCGGTGAGCGCGCCGCTTTTCGCCTCGACGGCGAAGGAGCTCAAGGCCCCTCCCCCTTTGCCCTGGAATTCTGAAAGCTCGTTGACCGAATACAGCCACCTTCCGCGCGGGTCAAGCGCTAGGTACGAAGCGTTCTCGGCAGGTGCGGCCTCGCCGGCAAGCTCGAGCCGGCCGGTATGCAGATCGAGCGTAGCCGGATAGATTCCGGCGGCGCCGCGCGTAGAGTATGTTCCGAGATAGAACTGGAGTTTTCCTTTCTTGCGAGTCATCATGATGCAGAGTGTCCTTTAGGTTGCCCAATGGTCGAGATCCTATCATAGTCCGGGCACAAGTTGAAGGTATGGCGGGCGGCGGACGCCGCAACCCGGAACGCGGTCCTGTGGCGAGCCTGAGCGCACACGCCCGGTGCCTTTTTGCGCGAGGCGACTAACCCGCGAAAAAGTGCGTGCGCACTGCGCGCGTTCGTGGCACTATTGCACCATATGGATAGGATAGGTGTCGATGCGCCTCTGCGCGCTCGCCGAGGGCATATCGGGTTATCGCTCTTCTTCATCGTCCTTGCCCTTTTGCTGCTGGCGGGCCTTCTCCCGCTGGCCGCGATGGGACACGGCGAGGCTCAAACAGCGAGCTCGCCGGGCGCCGCCGTCCAAGGCGGCGCCAGCCAGCTGACCACTTCGCAGGCCGCGGGCTCAGGCTCTGCCCCCGCCGCTGAGTCGGCTGAGCTTCCCCTACAGCGGGTCGTCCTCTTCACGTGCGGGCTCGGCTACTTCGAGCGCGACGGGCGCATCACGGGAAGCCGAACCGTCAACCTGGAGTTTCCTGCAAAGGGTATCAACGACCTCCTCGCGAGCCTCATCGTACGGGACTCGGGCGGAGGAAGGGTAACAAGCGTCGACTACGCCTCGCGCGATCCCCTCACCCGGACCTTGGCCTCCCTTGCCATCGACCTCACCGACAACCCCGCCCTCGGTGCAATCCTCCTCCAAGCCCGGGGCGAAGAGGTTCGGATCTCAGCACCCGAGCCGATCACCGGGACCATCGTGAGCGTCGAGAGCCGGCCGGTCGCCGAGGCAGGCGGATCCACCGGGGACCCAAGCACCGTCCGCGAGGCGCTCTTCATCAATCTCCTCACCGGATCGGGAATCCGCAGCATCAACCTCGCGAGCGTGAGCTCGATCCTTTTCCTGAACCCGCGCCTTCGGGCCGATCTGTCGAAGGCGCTTTCCCTTATTGCGAGCGATCGCAGCGCCGACAAGAAGCGGGTCGCCATCAACTTCGCGGGCAGCGGAACCCGCGAGGTGAGCGTCGCCTACATGGCGGAGACTCCGGTCTGGAAGACCGCCTACCGCCTCGTGATCGGCGAGGGCGCAGGCTTTCTCCAAGGGTGGGCCATCGTCGAGAATACCAGCAACGAGGACTGGCGGAGCGTCAGGCTCGACCTCGTCTCCGGCCAGCCTATCTCCTTCGTGATGGATCTCTACCGGCCGATCTACACCAAGCGTCCCGAGGTAGGCGTTCCCCTACCCCCCTCCCTCATGCCGCAGGTCTATGGCGAGGCCATCGGCCCGGGAGAGCCCGCCGCGGAGCCGGGCACAGCCCGAGGTGCCGCTTCCGGCGACAAGGCCATGCGAGAATTGCTTGCGGGAGGTCGCGCCTATCCCGCTCCGTCGGCGGCCGCTCCGATGGCGAAGACGGTGCAGCAATCGCGCGAGGAAGAGGACGCCTCTGCGCCGGCCATCGACCTGGGCCAGGGTGTGAGCACGGGTGCGGTCGGGGCCTCCCTCGGCGAGCTCTTCCGCTATTCGATGATCGATCCGGTGACCATCGCGCGAAACCAGTCGGCAATGCTTCCGATCGTCAACCAGTCCGTCCAGGGCGAGCGGCTCTCCATCTACAACGAGCAAGTCCTCGAGAAGCATCCTCTCTCAGGCTTTCGCATCCACAACACCACGGGGCTCCACCTCATGGGGGGACCGGTCTCCGTGTTCGAGGGTGGGGCCTACGCCGGAGAGGCGGAGTTCGACGACATCGGCACGGGCGGCGAACGGATCATCAGCTACGCCGTCGATCTCGATATCGAGGTGAGCCCTCAGGGCAAAAGCCTGCCCGACCGCATCACTCAGGTGAAGATCAGCCGCGGCACCCTGATCGTCGCGCGGATCCTGCAGCGCGAGCGCGACTTCGTGATGGTCAATCGCGGCGATCGAGCGAAGAAGCTTCTCATCGAGTACTCTCTTTCGGGCGATTGGACGCTCGTCGAGCCGGCGAAGCCCGCAGAGCAGACTCGAGACGTCTACCGCTTTGCGGTGCAGCTTCCCGGGCGGGTTACCGCGAGCGACGGTGCAGACGGTTCCCCGGCGGCGGCGGACGGGAGCACCGCCGCAAGCGGCTCCGCCGCCTCCACGACGCTGCGGGTCGTCGAGGAGCGGCGAGTGAGTCAGTCGGTGGCGCTCACCAACCTCGACTCCAACACCATCGCCCTTTACCTGCAGCAGCAGGTCGTAAGCGCCGCCGTGCGCGACGCCCTCGCAAAGCTCTCCCGCCTGCGGGGCGAGCTGACGGATCTAGCTCGCGAGCGCCAGGGTGTCGAAGGTCAGATTTCCGGGATTCGTTCCGACCAGGAGCGCATCCGCAGCAACATGTCGGCGCTCGACCGGAGCTCGACCCTCTACAAGCGCTACGTTGCGACCCTCAACAGTCAGGAGGACACCCTCGAGAGCCTGGTTGGCCGCCTCGACACGCTCCAGTCGAGCGAGCGTGCCAAGCAGAAGGAGATTGACGACTTCATTGGCTCGCTCGATCTGACGTAGCGCCGGAGGGGCGCGGCACGATTGCAGCATGCGTCTGCCGCCAATTCAGGCGCGGCAGGCCCGCGGCGCGGGAGGCGGCACGGTTGCAGCGCCCATCTGCCGCTCTACTCTTGCTCCGGAAGTCCTTTATTCTGTGTCAGCAAGCGGATAGGTGCCTTCGAGAGCGCTGTAGCCGGGGAACTCCGTACCGCTGTCGAAAGTGGGGGTCTTCAACGCGGCTTTGTGCTCGGCCAGGACGCAGCGCCGTTGCATAGTGTATAGCTGTGCACCGCCTCCGCGCGGCAGCCCACGTCGATTGAGTATAGGGCTTCGACCTCCCCCCATCCTCATCCCCACCTGGTGCGGGAAGGGCGGTGAGCGAGAAGAATTGATGGCAGCATTCATTATATTGATTCAGATATCCATGAATGATATTTCTATTGCCTGAAATCTTGATAAAGTATATCTTTGCATTAACGAATCGAATCGAAGAGGTAATCAGGTATGGGAATCATAGATATCCGCGGGTTACGGAAAAGCTACGTGACGCGCGGCCGCGCCCACGGTCCAAAGCAGGGTGACTCGGCCGCCGCCCCCCAAGCTGCGAAAGTACGCCGCGGTCAAGTCATCGTGGAAGCGGTGAAGGGAATCGACCTCACCGTCGAGCAAGGGGAGATCTTCGGTTTCCTCGGGCCAAACGGGGCCGGGAAGAGCACCACCTTGAAGATGCTCGCCACCCTCCTTGCGCCCGACGGCGGGAGCGTGCGCATTGCGGGCTTCGATGTCGTCGCCCAGCCCAACGAGGTGCGCCGCCGAATCGGCTATGTGAGCCAGGCGGGCGGAACCGACCGGGAGGCCACGGGAAGCGAGAACCTCATGCTCCAGGGTCGCCTCTATGGCCTCTCTGCCAAGGAGGTAGCCGAGCGCATCGAGAGCCTCGTTGCCTCGCTCGACCTGGGGAGAATCATCGATCGCCTTGGCCGCAGCTACTCGGGAGGCGAGCGGCGGAAGCTCGACCTCGCGCTCGGGATGGTTCACAGCCCAGCGGTCCTCTTCCTCGACGAGCCGACCACGGGGCTCGACCCGGTGAGCCGTGTCCAGCTCTGGAGCCAGATCCGCACGCTGCGGGCCGGCGGCACCACGGTGTTCATCACCACCCACTATCTGGACGAGGCGGACAACCTCTGCGACCGCATCGCGATCATCGATAAGGGTAGCATCGTTGCCGAGGGCACTCCCCTCGAGCTCAAGGGAAGGGTGGCCGGCGACGTCGTGTCCTTGAGCCTGAACCACGTAGAGGACGCCCTCGCAAAGGCGAAGGAGCTGCTCCAGCCGGCGGAGTTCGTCCGTGACAGCATAATCGATCAGGACCGCCTGAGGCTCACCGTGGCACAGGGCGAGGCCGCCCTGCCCGCCATCCTGCGGATCCTCGAGGGGAGCGGGATCGGCGTAGTCAGCATCGCGCTGTCTCGCCCCTCGCTCGACGACGTCTTCCTTCACGTGACCGGCCACTCCCTCACCGAAGCGGAGCGCAATTCCCCGGCTTTGTCCGGCAAATGGGGAGGGGCGCGGTCCTAGCACCGCCACACCAGCACGACAAACAGGAGTAATGAGATGAAATTCCTTGCAGACCTTTGGGTCCTTTTCAAGCGCAACATCAGGGCTTCCCTTCGCAACAAGGTGTGGCTCTTCATCGGCCTCTTCCAGCCGATCCTCTACCTTCTGCTCTTCGCCCCCCTCTTGAAGGGGCTCACGAACGTGCCCGGCTTCCCGCAGGGGGGGCCTTACACGGTCTTCACCCCGGGGCTCCTCGTGATGGTGGCTATCTTCAGCACCGCCTACGTCGGTTTCGGGCTCGTATCGGAGATCCGCTACGGAGTTATCGAACGGCTGATGGTTACGCCGACACGCCGGCTTGCCCTCCTTCTCGGCTTCGTGCTGCGCGACATCGTCGTGCTGCTTCTCCAGTCGCTCGTCGTGATCGCGATCGCCATCCCCCTCGGCCTCACCGTTAACCTCCTCGGGTTGCTCGCGACCCTCGGGATGATGGTGCTCACCGGCGCCCTTATGGCCTCCTTCTCCTACGCTCTGGCCCTGCGGGTGAAGGAGGAGAACTCGCTTGCCTCGGTGCTCAACCTCCTCTCGGCGCCGCTCCTGCTGCTCTCAGGCATCACCCTGCCGCTCACCCTGGCACCGGCCGTCATACGAGCGATAGCTCTCGCCAACCCCTTCGCCTACGAGGTCACGGGAGCCAGATCGCTCTTCATCGGCAATTTCAACAATTCGGCGATCCTCATCGGGGTCGCCTATCTGGCCCTCCTCGCAGGGCTCTCGTTCCTCTGGGCGGCGCGCTCCTTCCGCAAAGGCACGGCCTAAGGCCGTGCGCGGAAGGTGAGCTGACGAAAGGACCAGGGACATAGCGGAAAAAAGCGGGCGCATGTCGGATGTCGCTTTCACGGTCATGACCTGGGTTATGGCGAACGAGGATCTCCTTGTCCGCAGGATTCCGAACCGGGTAGCGTCGTGCGGGCTCGAGAATGAGGGAGCGCAAGGCGGAGAGGTTGATGCCGAAGAACGTGAGCACCCGAGATGCCGCCCGGCCCCCCTCAGCCGACGACGCCACCGGGTTGCCGGAGGAGGCCGCGTGGCCTTCCAGTCGGCTCTACCTACCGTCGGCCGATTCGACAGCGTCGCACTCCGTGCCGCTGGTGATCCGGAGTAGGTCGGCGTAGCTCATCGCAACCCCCGAGCCGTCACTGCCGGCGGCGGGGTAGATGGTCTCGTACTGCGCAAGGGCCCGGTCAACGTAGATGGGGATCCCGTCGACCCCGAAGGGGCAGACACCTCCCGGCCGAAAACCGGTGGCCGCGAAGGTCTCCTCGTGGGTCGCCATGCTCGTCCTGACGCCAAGGAGATTTTTCAACTTCGCGTTTGAGAGGCGCAGGTCTCCCGGGCAGACGATAAGGAATAGTCTGCCATCCTTCGATTTCACGAGGATAGATTTCGCGATCTGACCCACCCGCACCCTGAGGCGCTCCGCTGCAAGCGGTGAGGTTGGAGTGCTTCCTTCCTCGAACTCGATGGCCGAAAGGCCGTTTGCCGCGAGCACTGCGGCCACTTTCGCTGGAATCATGCCCCCATAATCAACGGGAAGCCTCACGCTGTAAAGCGGGACGACGACGGGTGAGGAGAACACGCGGCTGCTGCGCAAAGGCGGGCGCGCCGAGCTTGCCTGCACCAGGGGGCATCCGGACGCCTCCATCGCGGAATTCTGTTGACCGATCATTACTTTATTACTAAATTATCCACGGCAGGCAGACGATTGGATTGCAAGGAGCACAGATCGGGCGGCGAACGGAACGGCGCCGTTTCGCGGCGTGCGGTGGCTCTCTGGCTCCGACTGCTGCGATTGACGAACGCAAAGGGCCAGGAGCTGGGAGACGAGTTGCGCGCGAAGGACCTCAGCCCTGCTCAGTTCGATGTGATCGCACAGATCGGATCGGCGGAGGGGCTGACGCAGCGCGATCTTGCGCAGCGACTTGTCGTCACCGAGGGGAACATCACGCAGCTCTTGGACAAGATGCAGCAGCGCGGGCTCGTCGCCCGTCACCCGGACGGCAGGTGCAACCACCTTGGGCTCACCGAGGCGGGGCGCGAGATCTACAGAACCGCGGTGCCGGCTCAGGAGAGGCGCATCTCAATGATGTTTGAAGTGCTCTCGGACGAGGAACAGGAGGAGCTGCTCAGGCTTCTGCGCAAGCTCCATCGTCAGCCGTAGCGATCCTTTTTTGGGATCAAGATACTAGAAATGAAGCGAGTGCCCAGACTCCGTGCCCTGGAGGGGCGGAAGGGCAGTCAGCGAAAGGAGCGGGCAATGGCGGATAAGCCAAAGGTTGCAGTCATATACTACAGCGCGACCGGTCACGCGCACCTGGTGGCGAAAGCCATCGAGGAGGGGGCGAAGGCGGCAGGTGCCGAGGTGAGACTTCGCAGAGTACGGGAGATCGCCTCCCCGGAAATGATAGCGTCCAATCCGGCCTGGAAGGCGCACGTCGAAGCGACGAAGGATGTTCCGGAGGCGTCAAATGCCGACCTCGAGTGGGCCGATGGCTACGTCTTCGGCGGCGGCGCGCGGTATGGAGCCCTTCCTGCGGCGCTCAAGGCCTTCTTCGAGAGCGCGATAGCTCTCTGGGGATCCGGTAAGCTCTCCAATAAGCCGGCTGCGGCCTTCACCGGGGCGCTCAACTCCCACGGGGGTCAGGAGACCGCGCTCCACACCATCTACAACGTGATGCACCATTGGGGCGCAGTGATCGTCTCCCCCGGTTTCACCGATCCCTCCGTCTATGCCGCAGGCGGAAATCCGTACGGCGTGAGCTACACCGGCAACATGCAGAAGACGAGCGTGTCTGAAGAGACGCTTGCCGCCGCTCGCTACCTCGGCGGCCGCATCGCGCGATATGCGGCTGTGCTCGCGGCGAACCGCGATCGGTTGGTCGCGCAGCCGGTCGGCTCGATGAACTGATCCGGTGCAGCGGCTGGCCGCCCTCGCAGGCGGCCCGCCGGCACCGGCAGCGTGAATCCCTCCGCAGCCGATCCCATCCTCAGGGCGCGTCCACCTCCACGTCCGAAAACAGCCAGACAGCCTCCCCCGGATACCGTATAGTTGCCTCATGATTCTCAGTGACGAGGTCCGCTACCGCATCATCCAGAGTCGCGACGCCCGATATGACGGATGCTTTTTCACCGGGGTGGTCACCACCGGGATCTACTGCCGGCCGGTATGCCCGGCGCGAACTCCGAAGCGCGAGAACGTCCGTTTTTTCGCCTGCGCGGCGGCGGCCGAGGCTGCTGGCTTCAGACCGTGCAAGCGCTGCCGGCCGGAGACCGCGCCGGGGACCCCCGCCTGGACCGGGACAAGCGCAACCGTCACCCGAGGGCTTCGCCTCATTTCCGAAGGCTACCTCGACGACCATTCCGTGTCGGAGCTCGCCTCGGCCCTTGGGATGGGGCCCCGCCACCTCGGGCGACTTTTCGCGGAGCATCTTGGCGCCTCCCCGACACGGCTCGCCCTGTCCCGGCGCACCCATTTCGCGGCGAAGCTTCTCTCGGAGACCGTTCTCCCGATCACCCAGATCGCCTTTGGCGCCGGCTTCGGCAGCGTGCGCCGGTTCAACACCGCCTTCCGGCAAGTCTTCCACGCGCCTCCCTCGTCGATCCGAAGGATGGTCGGCGGGGGCGAAGCCCGTGGCTCGACGGACCATAAGGCCGCTGCTTCAGCCGCCCTGCTAGCCTCCTCAGGCACGAGCAGGATTGAAGCTCGCGACGCTCGATTCGCGGCAATCGATGGCGAGCGAGGCGCCGGTCGGATTCTTCGACCTCGAACGGGAGGCTGGGCATCCGAATCCCAAATCTCCCCCACCCTTTCGCTCTCGCTGGCCTACCGCCCTCCCTATCCGTGGGAGGAGGTCCTCGCGTTCTACCGCCTCAGGGCTATTGCGGGAATCGAGAGCGTCGGAGACTCATGGTACCGCCGATCGATCTCCTTCGGGGGCTCGCAGGGCATCCTCGAAGTGCGAAGAGGTTCCTCCCGGAGCAACGCGATGGAGGTCCGCATCGACGGAATCGAGCCGATCTATCTGAAGCGGATCGCCGATCGAGTGCGACGGATGTTCGATCTCGATGCCGACCCGTTAACGATCGGGGCCCACCTTTCCCGTGACCCCCGCCTTGCCCCCCTCGTTTCCGCGCTTCCCGGCGCCCGAATTCCCGGAATGTGGACCCCATTCGAGGCCGCACTACGGGCGATTGTCGGCCAGCAGGTGAGCGTCGCCGCGGCGTCCACGGCACTCGCACGCCTTGCGGGGCGCTACGGGCGCCGGCTCGACCGCCCGACCAACGACGGGATCGAGCTGCTCTACCCTCTCCCGGAAGCGCTTGCCAAGGCTGACCTTGCCTGGTTCGGCGCCCCTGAGAGCAGGAAGCGCTGCCTGCGGGAGGTCGCCCGCTTCTTTGCAGAAAACACCGAAGCCCTCAATGGATCGCTTCCGCTCGAAGAGACGGCCGCCAGGCTCGCAGCGCTTCCGGGGATCGGCCCCTGGAGCGCCCAGTATATCGCCCTGCGCGGGCTGGGGGATCCTGATGCCTTTCCCCAGAGCGACCTTGTCCTCAGGCGAGCGCTCGAGGGGATGGACCTGCCCGCGGAGCGCGCCGCACGGACGCAGGCGCTCGACTCGTGGCGGCCGTGGCGCGGCTACGCCGCCACCTATCTCTGGACGGCTCATGGCCGATCGAAAGGAGGTTGAAAATGATTGAGACAAGAACCCGCGCAACCACCGCCGGGGAGGGCCACAGCGCCGGGGCGCTCTTCTATGCGAAGGTCGAGAGCCCGCTCGGGTCGATCCTGCTTGCGGGCACCCGGACCGCTCTCCGCATGGTCAACTTTCTCACCGGAGATGACCCCATCGTCCCGAAAAGCGACTGGCGCGAAGAGCCCGACCTCTTCGGCGAGGCGGCGCGGCAGATTCAGGCCTACTTCGGGCGCGAGCTTCGAGATTTCGAGCTGGCGCTGGACCCGATCGGAACGAGCTTCCAGCTTGAGGTTTGGGAGGCCCTGCGTGCCATCCCCTACGGCAAGACCGTGTCGTATGCCGAAATCGCCCGCCGCATCGGAAATCCGGCGGCCGTGCGGGCCGTCGGCGCCGCCAACGGGCGAAATCCGCTGCCTCTTGTCGTCCCCTGTCACCGAGTCATCGGGGCCGACGGCAGGCTCACCGGCTATCATGGCGGCCTCGCCTTCAAGGAGCGGCTTCTCGCTCTCGAACGAGGGGATTGGTTCGCGTAGCGCAACCCGAAACTCTGCTTGCGCGATCCCGGCTCTCACGGTATCATGACCTCACGCCTTCCGGCGACTGCGCCGGGAGAGCTGTGGACGGTCGCCGCAAAGGAAAAGGGGATGCAGCGCAGTGGAGCAGTAGGTGTGGCAGCGGGCGGGCTGCTCTTGTTGGGCTTGACCGGCTGCAGCCTGGTTGGAGTCCCGGGACTCTTCCTGAACGCCAAGAGCATCTATTCGAGCTCGCCGGTCGCCATTCCGTACACATTCAACGGCCCGGCGAGCTCTGCTTGGTGCCGCTACACCCTGTTCAAGCAGCTGCCGACCTCGCAGTACGCTCGCGTCGGCTCGCCGGTGACGCGTCAATTGAGCTCTTCGGGCTATCTCGTCGTCGATGTTGCAGGCATCTCCGGGTCGAGTGTCGTGGACGGCAACTATCAGCTTACCTTTGGGGTCTTGAGCGACTCGAGCAGCCAGTACTTGATCCCCACCTTACGGCAAACCGTCGATTTCTCGGTTCAGACCGGCCCCTACATCCAGTCGACGTCACCGCTGGTTGCATCGTCGAGTACGACCTCACTTACCATCGACGGCTGGAACTTGAGCACGACGCCCGTTTCGATAGCATCGAGCGACACCGGTCATCTCACCGTCTCCAACCCTCCGTCGGTCGGCTCCTCGACGCTGCTCAGCACCACCGCTACCGTGATTCTTACCCCTAATTTCCTCGGCGCATACCTCACGGTCAGCACGGGATCAGGGAGCTCGCCCCCATACTTCGTTCCGGTCGAGCAGGGTCCGATCTCCCTCACCTCGCTCACCCCTAACTACGGAAGCGCCTACTCCTCTCCCGTGCAGATTGTCATTCAGGGATATAATTCCACCCCCTACACCGGCATCACGTTTGTCGATGTGAAGGGCAACCCGGTGCCCTTCAGGGTGACCGGTTTCAGCGGCGGCAATTCAACGAATAGCTACCTTTCGTATTTCATCCTGAGCGCTGACCTGAGCCATGCCGCGCTTGGCCAGGGCAGCATCACCCTAAACCCCAACGACGGGACCGCAACCATCGCGGGCCCGCTCTACTTCTACATCGGTGGTTAGCCCATGAGAACCCACGTGATCTTCGGGAGTAGGCGCGGATGAAAAGAGGACACTGCACGCTGCTCGCTTTCTTGCCGCTGTCCGCCCTTGCGCTCGCCTCGTGCAAGCTCGATCTCTTTTCCTTCTCTCCGACCATTACTTTCTCGGTGCAGAATCCCTACACCAGCAGCCCGATCTCCATCGGATATACCATCCCGTCCGACAACAACATCTTCAATTCAGGCGGGTCGGCAGTCACGAACGTGATCCTCGAAAAAAAAATCGCCGGAACCTACATGCTCTTCCAGCAATACGTGTCGAACAACGGCTCAAGCGGGAACCTGTACTTTGACCTCAGCCAGATTCTCGCCTCCTCGGGTCAAGGGTTCAGCTCGTACACGCCCGTCGACGGCACCTACCTCGTCTCGATGCAGGTGCTCTCGGGGGGCAAGCCTCTTCCCGGCTACTACGGTCAGCGGACCTTCACGGTGGATACGAGCGCCGGGAAACCGACGATCACCGAGGTAACGCCTGGTGTCTGGTCCGCCTCCTCTTTGATCGGGACCATCCCGGTGGTCATTTCGGGATACCATTTCCCCGCCAACGCAACCTTGACGGCAACCGTGACGCCGTCCACAGCGGGGACGATCTCCATCAACTCGGCGGTCGTCAAGGGCTCTACGGAGATCGACGCACAGGTGTCCGCAACGATCACCACATCCTCCATCCCGCCTGAGATCATCTTCACGGTGACCGACCCGAGCACCGGCAACATCTCGACGTTTCAAGTGGTGGTCAGCTCCGCAGGCATAGGCTTCGCTACTCCGACTTCCACGGTCCCTTCCGCGGCGACCGGCGCCGGAAATGTGAGCCAGATCATTCTGCTGTACGGCACCAACTTCACCCCCTTTACCGATGTGACGATGACCGACGGGCACGGCAATCCGATACCGGTGTTCGCAAACACGCTCCAAGGCCAGGTTGTCACCTATGGAACCGGCACCCCGCCGATCATCTACCCGATTACCTCAAGCGGGATGATCCCCATTTACGCCAATCTTTCCGGAGCGGCAACTGGCAGCGCGACCATCACCGTGACGAACCCCGACGGCTCATCGGCGACGACGAGCTTCGCGATAAACTGAGATGCAGGCAGGAGCAGTGAAGATGAGAACACCAAGAGCGGCGGTGCTTGTGCTTTTCGCGGGAGCGTTCCTCTTCGAGACGGCCATGAGCTTCGCAGCCAATCCTCCGGCGTCCGCTTCGCCTGCAAAGGACGAGACCCTCTTCATCTCGACCGATCCGATGGGCGCCGTGGTGGTTCTCGACGGGAAGCCCCTTCCTAAAACCACCCCCGTGCTGCTGCGCGGGGTCAAGCCTGGGAAACACCGTTTGGCGATAACCCGGCTTGGATACCGCACCGTGACCCAGACCTTCACGGCTACGGCAGGAAAGGTGGATGCCATCACCGTCGATCTGCGCGGGAACTTCATCTCACCCGTGCTCCCTCGGAACGAGTCGCTTGCCTTCAAGGGCCGACTGTATCCCTACTCATCGCACTACTACGAGATTCCCGCCGGCGACTACTCAATCAGCCGGGATGGAAATACAATAGCCTTCACCCCGATCTTTCCGGGACAGGATGCCCTTACCTTCTTCAACATCGCTGCGCCGATCCTGGTCGGCCTGTCCGCCGTAGCGACGGTCGATACTGTCTTCTCCACCAACAGCAACCCCGACTGGGGTGGGGCGGTGGTCTCGTACCTTGCCACTGCGCTCTCCATCAGCATCGATATCTCGCTTCACATTCAGAAGTCGCGCTACATCAACACCTTCGCGATCACCCCGGTGCCCCGCGGTCTTTCCACCGTCGCGCAACGCTATGACAAGGCAAGCGAGCTGCTTGCCCAGGGAGACTTGACTGACGCTGCCGATCAGTACGTCGCGGTGGTCGAGCAGCCGCAGGACTCTACCTACTATCCCCTCTCCCTTTACCAGCTCGGGAGGATCCATCTTATCCAGGGAAACGTGATGCTTGCGACCGCGGAGCTGCGCCTCATCGTCGACAAGTATCCGCTGCCCGAAATCTACGACAAGGCATGCAAGAGCCTCGCAGACATCGCCGACCAGCAGTCCGACTACAAGGCCGCCGTAGGCTACCTCGACCGGATGGTCTTCTATGATCCGCTCTACCCGCAAAGCCAGATTGACCAGTATCGCGCAGCAATTGAAGCGCAAGAGCGAGGGAGTGGAAAATGACGACAACGAGAGTGCTGCGATGCGCCTTGCTCCTGCTTGTCGGGGCCGCAGGAGTGGCTGTCGCCCAGACTAATCACGACGCCCTCGCCGGACAGCTCACCCGATGGGAGACCCTTCTCGGAAGCGGCAAGGCCATCACTCCCCAGGATGTGGCTGAGGTGGAAAAGCTCGACCGGGAGATCGCGCAGACCCCCTACAAGGATCTCATCGTCCGGGGGGCGCTTGTTGTCGCCCTCTACCGTGAGAACCTGCAAACCAAAGCCGAGAGCGCCGCGGTGGCGCGCGAGATCAGCGCCCAAGCAGCCCTGATGAACCGCCAGGCACGCCAGCACACCAAGGAGGTGCTAGCGAAGGTAGGCTTTTGGACGGGGGTCGGTGCGATTGGATTGACCGTAGTCTCGGCAACGATGAGCCAGTGGGCCTTCGGCCAGTATGCAACGCAGAGCAACACTCAGGTCGCCGCGGACTATTTCACGACCGGGAGGATAGCCAATCTTGTCACCTCGTTTTCGCTCATCACCGGTCTCGCTTCCTTTGGGCTGGCCTCCTTCGAGCTCTTCGGCCTCTACTCCACGCCGGTACCTCCGGGCAGCCCGATGGTCATTCCCTATCCGAGCGAAAACATGACGAACCAGGCGAAGATCGCCTACCTCGACGCCCAACTCAAGGATTATGCGAAGCACCTTGACACCGCGCAGAAGGCACGACGGATCGGCACCTGGTCGCTCCTTGGCGGCGTGGCGGCCCTCGTGCCGACGGTGATCTTCGCGGTCGCGGAGAGCAACGCCTTCTCCCAGTACAGCGCCGCGGGGCTCACGCCGCAGGCCTCGAACTATCAAGCCCAAGTGAATCTTTTCAAGTGGGGAGCGATAGCCACCGGCTCGCTCGCCGCCGTCGGCTTCGCGGGAGCGCTCACGAGCTACCTTTTCTATCCTGACCCGACCGACGTCCAGCAGACGATGTCCGCGATTGACAGCCAGCGAGCATCACTCGAAGGCCAGTAGACCTGACCTAGTCGACATTTCTCGAACCGTGGCGCTGTCACCGTCGGCTCCGTGAGCTTTCCGGCAGCCCTATTTCTCGTGCTTGATCTCGAGCCCTTCCCACTCGGGCGGAGGCGGACTCTTCAGGAAGTCTGCTGAGCGCTGGATGAAGTCGTTCGCAAGCGGATCGCCGGGGAGGATCTTCAGCGTCCTTTCAAAGTACTTGATCGCCTGCGGAAAATCGCGCCGGTAATAGGCCTTCAGGCCGTCGTGGTAGTCCCTCCAAGCTATCGCCTCGTCTTCCGTAAGCGACCTCTTGGCGGTGAAGATCTTCTCACCGGTAGTCTTTCCCTTTACCACTACCTTGTCCACAAGTCGGCAGTGCAGCTTGTGCTTCACCTTGCGATAGACGTTGGTCGAAAAGATGAGCTCCTGGTGGTACTGCTTGGTAAGCCCTTCCAGCCGCGAGCCGAGGTTGACGTTATCGCCGATGATGGTGTAGTCCATCTTCTTCTCGGATCCGATGTTTCCAACCGTGACTTCCCCGTAGTTGATGCCCACCCCGATCTTGAACTCTGGCCTCCCGGCTGCCTTCTGCCCCCGGTTGAACTCGTGCAGCGCCTCCTGCATCTCCATGCCGGAGAGAACCGCCTGGAGGGCGTCGTCATCGTGCTTTACCGGCGCGCCGAAGATAGCCATAATCGCGTCGCCGATGTATTTGTCGATGATCCCGTTGCGCCCCATGATGATGTCGACCATGATCGAGAAGTAGCGGTTAAGGGCCTGGACGAGCTCGTCGGGCATGTAGCCTTCGGAGATCGTCGTGAAGCTGCGGATATCGGAAAAAAGAATGGCGACCACCCGATTTTCGCCAACCAGCATCGATTCGGGGCTCGCGATGAAGTTGTCGATGACGTCCTTCGGAACGTACTTCTGGAAGATGTTGCGGACCTTGTGCTCGTTTTTCTGAGCAAGGACCGCCTGGAACGCGAAATCCTTGATCTGCTTGTAGGCCTTCTCGAGCTCGCCGATCATTATGTTGAAGGTGTTCGCCAGCTCGCCGATTTCGTCCTTGTACTCGACCGTCACCCGCGAGGAGAGATCGTTATAGGTGATGATGTTTCTCATCGCGCCGACGACCGTGGTGATCGGGCGGGTGAGGTAGAGAGAGAAGACGATGAGCAAGACCAACGAGAGCACTACCGAAACGAGCAGCACGACGACGCTCTGGATCGTGATGTTGGTGACCTCTTGAAAGAAGACCGCCTTCTCGTTCGTAACGAAGACGCACCAACCGAAGGGGGTAAAGAAGAAGGTTTGCCCGACCCTCTCCTTGCCGCCGACCGTGAGGTCGACCCACCCGATGTAGTTGTTCTTGTACAGCTCGGCGAGGTGCTGCTGCTCCGAAGCGCTCAAGCGCACCGGGGAGGTCGACATCTGAACGGTGCCGCTTGAATCGATCGCGAAGATCAGCTCGGTGGAGCTCCCGATAATCGTATTCGCGTATGATTGGACGGCGTTCTTCGCCACGGTGACATAATCCGGATTTGTAGAAAGCTTGTTCGTAACCAGGAGGTCCCACTGGCTCTCCATGTACTTATTGAGCTGCTGTGCCTTGAAACCCAGGGCTGCAACCGCGATCCGGGTGATGCCACTTCGTGCGGACTCGGAGGAGATGATTCCCGTAATGAGCAGGGTAGCGAACAGGAGCGGCAGGACGATCCAGATGATCTTCGTGCGTATTCTCACTGCTTGATCCTACACTTCCTGGGATGCGCACTTCCGCTACAAAGGGCTCATACTGGGCGGCAGGGACTTTACGGGACCCACCCGGTGATGTAGAATCTTCGTTGCGACGCGCTGTCGGCAGGATACAGCATAATCGCAGGCTTGTAAAGCAATTATGAGCAGGCCGAAAGCTGCTGGAGGGTGCTGTGGGTAGCTCCGAGCCGGAACGCACCGAGTTTCTGTTGATCGACGAAGACAAGATATCCGAGAAGGATCGCCGTGAGATTCTCGAGACCATCGACAAGGTCGTTGCGGAGAATCGGGTGACCGTCTCGCCGGCGCAGTTCGCGCTGAAGCCCAAGAAGAACGGGCTCCTCTTTCCGATCGTCATCAACGCTGCCGCCCTCGCCGCCGTGGCCGTCGGTTTCTTCGCTGCAAACTTCTACTTCTCCCGCCAGCAAAGCTCCATCTCCAATCAGGCTGGCACCTTCTTTTCCGCCGAGGGGAAGCTCCTCGAAGCCGTCCGCAAGCAGTCTCAAGCCGAGCTTGCCGCAAAGGACCAACAGATCGAAAGCATTCAGGGCCAGCTCGGCAAGCTCGACCAGGAGGCCGCGGGTCTCCGCAAGAATATGGATGCAACGATCGCGGCCAAAGAGCAGGATCTGCGCGCCCGGATGAGCGCGGACTTGGACGCCGAGAAAGCCCGCCTGCAGAAGCTTGGCATTTCCCAGGCTGACATCAGCCGGAGAATGCAGACCTATCAGGGCGAGATCTCACAGCAGTACGATCGGCAGCTGTCTACTTTCCAGCAACAGGCGGAGGCCCAGCTCGCCGCGCGGGAAAAGCAGATTCAAGCGGAGCGCGAGCGACAACAGCAAATCCTCGCTCAGGCAAATCAGGAGAAACAGAACCTCCAGGTCGAGGCTCAAACCCGCGAGGCGCAGATGCGGTCGCAATTTGAGGCGCAGCAGGCGCAGCTCCAGTCGCAGAACCAGCAGCTCCAAACGAAGGCCTCGGCAGCGCAGGAACTCGCGAGTCAAGCGCAAGCCAAGCTTCAGGCCCTATCGGCTCAATCCCAGAACGAGCAGCTTGTCGACGACCAGATCGCCGGCTCCTACACCTCCATCCTGGCGGATATCAAGGACAACAAGCTCGAGCAGGCTCAAGCGGACATGGCCTCGCTTCGCGCCCTGCTTGAGAATCCCAATATCGATTCCCTCCCCGATATCGCGAAGAGGCGCCCGATCGACCTAGCGCTTATTGGCACCCTGCAGAATCTGATCAAGGAAAAGTCCCAGGTCGTCACTCAGACGCAGGGCCTCGATCCGGCAACCGCTCAGGCGGCCAATGAGCTCCTTGCGAGTCAGGCTCTCGTCGCAAAGGCCGATGCGGCGCAGGCGAGCGGCGACGCGAAGACCGCCGTAACCCTCTACACGCAGGCTCTTACCCAGATTCCGGCCTTCAACAAGGCTTTCACCGCAATCCGGAGCTACGACGCCAGCCTCGGCGGGCAGCAGCTCTCGGCTACCGACGCCTCGAGCAAGGAGCTGCTCTCTCAGCGCGACGCCGCCATCAAGAGCCTTCGTGACGACTCCGCGGCGAAGGAGGCGGAAATCAAACGCCTCAACCAGAGCCTCACGTCAGCCCAGACGACCATCGCTGCGCTCAAAGGGCAAATCGCGGCCCAGAGCCGGAAGCTCGATCAGCTCGCGCAGGGCGCAGGGTCGACCAATGCAAACCTCGCGGAGCTGCGGCAGCAGGCTGCCGAACAGGCTCAAACGATCGCATCGCTCAAAGAGCAGCTTGCGAGCGCGGCCACCAATGTCGGCGACCTAAAGGACAAGCTCGCATCCAATGAAGAGAAGCTCAAGGCGGTCAATAAGCAGATTCAGGAAGACGAGCAAAAGCTCGCCTACTACATCTACGGCCCGGACGACCTCAAGACGGCGGAGAAGAAGGCTCGAGACGAGGCGCTCGATGACGTGCTTCTGCTTGCTTTCTATTTCTCGCACCAGCGCGACGCCCAAAACCCTGCCATAGCAAAGCAGATCAATGAGGTCGCGGCGACCGATCCGCTCTACCGCGACGCAGCGACGACGATTCAGTCGCTCGCACTGAACGGAAGCTTCGCCGCACCGGTCCTGCACACCCAGCTCAAGCTCATCGGACCGGTCTCTTTCGTGGGTCCGAACGGGATCACCGTGGAGCGGCTCGCCAATGTACCGGTCAAGACCGGTGCTTCTATCATGTTCAGACGCAAGGATTCCACCGGGGCCGAGATCCCCGTTGCCGAGGGGAAGGTCTCAAGCGTTTCGTCGGATCGCATCGAGATTTCGGTTACCTCGCTCCTTCAGGGAAGCACAGGGCCGAAAATGCTTGATCTCGCCTACGTTGAGATGTCGGGCGGGGCCTAGCGCACCTTCGTGCGGCGCCCGCTTCAGGCGGCACCGCGGCCGGCCCGGGGGGGCGGCCAGCCCGTCTGCACCGAGTGTGTCCGCTAGGGGCATCCCAAGGCTGCCCTCGGGCCGAAAGCCGTCACCCAACTGCCCGTCCCCGTTCAACGCGACAGAGAATGCTGCTTGAAGGAGCGTACATGAAGGTATTGGTCATCGGAGGAGCCGGCTACATCGGCAGCCACGTAACGCGGGAGCTCCTGGATCGTGGATTCGAAGCAACCGTTTACGACAACCTTTCGCTCGGCTTGCGCGAGAACCTCTTTCCCGAAGCGGCCTTCATAGAGGCGGATATCCTCGATGAGGGGGCTCTAGCGCGGGCGCTCGCGGCGCCCGGAGGCCCCTACGACGCCATCGTTCATCTCGCCGCCTTCAAGGCGGCGGGCGAGTCGATGCTTCGTCCCGAAAAGTACGCAACCAACAACATCACCGGGACCATCAATATCCTCAATGCGGCGGCGGCCGCCGGGGTGAAGCGGATCGTCTTCTCCTCCTCGGCGGCGGTCTACGGAGAGCCTGCTTACCTTCCGATCGACGAGGAGCATCCGCGGAACCCTGAGAACTTCTACGGCTTCACCAAGATCGAAATAGAGCGCCTGCTCGCGTGGTACGAGAAGCTGCGCGGAATCCGCTTTGCCGCCCTTCGCTACTTCAACGCCGCCGGATATGATCCCGAAGGCCGGATCACGGGCCTCGAGCGCAATCCGGCGAACCTCCTGCCGGTGATCATGGAGGTGGCGATCGGGCGCCGCGAGAAGCTGCAGATTTTTGGGAAGGACTATCCCACCCCGGACGGAACCGGGGTGCGCGACTACATCCACGTCACCGATCTGGCAGTCGCCCATGTCGAGGCGCTCGAGCACATCGCAAAGAGCGATGCGAGCCTTACGGTGAACCTGGGAAGCGAGACGGGCTTGAGCGTCCAGGAGATGCTCGATGCGTCACGCAGGATAACGGGACGCCCCATCCCTTCGGAGATCGTCGCAAGGCGGCCCGGCGACCCGGCAAGGCTCGTCTCGACGGCCGAGCGGGCCCGTAGGGTCCTTGGCTGGCGTCCCCGGTACAGCGACGTGGATACCCTCGTCGAGACCTCGTGGAGCGTCTACAAGCGGCACGCCTGAGGATGACGCGTCCACCAAGCTAGGATTGACGCGTCCTCATTCCACTTCAGCGTTGCAGGTATTCTTTCGCGTTGAGCAGCGTCATGACGTATTGGCCGCGATTGTAGGCCCAGTCGTCAGGATTGTGGCTTTTGTCGAGCCGGCCCCGGAACTCGGAGACGGAGGCATAGCCCTTTCTCTCCATCCATCCCTCGATCTCTTCGATCATCGTACCGAGGTAGCCGACGGATCTCATGAAGAGCACGCTCGCGATCTGAACGGTGTCCGCCCCCGCGAGGAGAAGCTCGATAATGTTCGAGGCCGACTGGATGCCCCCGCTCGCGCAGACGCTCGCCTTAACCTCACCGTGGAGGATTCCGGCAAAACGAAGGGCAAGGCGGTGCTCATTCTCCGAGCTCAAGTTGAAAGAGAGGTCGCTGCGTTCGGTTTCTATATCGATCTTCGGCTGAAAGAGTCGATTGAAAAGCACGAGGCCGTTGACGCCTACCTTATCCAGAGCGCGGATGAAGGATAGCGGGCTCGTGTAGTAGGGACTGAGCTTCACGGCGACCGGAATCTTCACGCGCTGCTTGACCTCTTTGACCGCCTCGACCTGCTCCTCTTCGATGCTCTCCGAGCGGGCATTCCAGTCTTTCGGGGTCGCATAGAAGTTGAGCTCCAGGCCGTCCACACCGGTTTGGGCAAGCTTTTCGGCCCAGTCCACCCAGGTCGTTCGGTTGACTGCATTCAGACTGGCAATGATCGGAATGTCGACGGCCTCTTTCGCCCGTTGCACCCATGCAAGGTGGGCTTCGGGACCCGAGTGCTCCAGCTTCGGAAAGATGGAGGTCATCTCGGCGCTCCAATCGTCATACTTGGCCAAATCTTCCGACATTTTTAGATGGTCGAGCTGGATCTGTTCCTCGAACAGCGAATTCGTCACCAGTGCGCCCGCACCGGCATCTTCGAGCTTGCGAATGCTATCCATGTTGGAGGTAAGGGTCGAAGCCCCGGCGACCACCGGGTTCTCGAGCGCTATCCCCATATAGCTCGTGCTTAGATCGGCCATTGCAGCCTCCTTGTGCTGTACGCTATGGCGCAAGTATAGCGAGCTTTCGCCTGGTGCTCAACTCGCTAATCGAACGCGGTAATCGACGCTCAGGACGGGCTTCTCGCGGCCCGAAGGCATCGACGGGCCGACATCGACCGGAATGACAAGGCGAACCTGTTTGATGAGGCAGACGCTCGCCTCCTGTTCCTGACAGTAGACGAGCGAAAGATCGACCGTTATCTCACCCGTACCGGCCGTGAAGGTTGCCGGAAAGCTCATCGGGAAGCGAGGGTCCGCTGCATTGTACCGGGTGCCGGTGGGAAGGCTCACGGCCGGGCCCCCGGTCGATCGGACCTCCACCTCGGAGGGAGCCTGGGCGTTCGGCGCGTAGCCCTCGGGGAACCGCACGAAAAGGCGCACCTCGCCGCGACCTGCGGCGACCCGCACGGCCGGCAGGGTGACCGCCTTGTTGGCATAGACATCCCCCTTTGACAGGAGCGATATCCCCTGCAGGACGAGGGTGGTGGTCTCTCCGGTAGCGAGGTTCACTACCCGGATCGCGTTGTTGTCGGTATCCGCAACGTAGAGTCTCCCGTTCGCGGCATCGAGCCCGCCGGGCTCGTAGAAGCGGGGGTCCTTTCCGTCCCGCCACCCGGCTTTGCCTCCGGCGAGTGTCGTCACCTCTTCGGTGCGGGGGTTGATCATCCTTATCCTGTTGTTGTAGGTGTCGGCGACGTAGAGCAGGCCCCGGTAGGCCACTATGCCGAGCGGGTGCTGAAAGAGAGCGCTCTCGCCGTTTCCATCCTGGTAGCCGAAGTGAAAGAGGCTGCTCCCGGCTCCGGCAACGGTGCTCACCATCCCGGTCCGCGGCTCAATCTCGCGAATCGAGCTTCCCTCGGAATTCGCGACGTAGATGTCGCCGTGTTCGCCGATCGTGATACCGCTCGGCTGGGCGAAGCTCGCATCCTTCCGGCTGCCGTCGCCGTTTCCCTCCATTCCCGATCCCGCATAGGCGTGAATAGCATTGGTGTGAAGATCCATCTCCCAGATCTGATGCGATCCCGCCATTGCGATGTAGAGCGTTTCACCGGAGAGTGCGAGGTCCCACGGCGAATTGAGGGCGACCACCGGCGCAGTTCCTCCAGCCGGCGGGTAGCCGGTGGCTTCGACGCCGGTCCCGGCGAGCGTCGTCACCCTCCGAGCCGAGAGGTCCACCTTGCGGATCGCGTGATTCCCGGTGTCCGCGACGTAGAGCGTGGCGCCATCAGGCGAGAGCGCCATCCCTTCGGGCTGATTGAACTCGGCCTGTCGGAAGTCCCTGTTCGCAAATCCCTGCGCGCCGCTGCCAATGACCTCGAGGACTTGCCCTGAATCGAGAGCCGCCACCACGATCCTGTTGTGGCCTGTATCGGCGATGAAAAGCCGGTTGCCCTTCGCATCGACCCGCACCTTGCCCGGGAAGGCAAGCACCGATTCGGGAAGCCCCTGACTCTCGAGCTTGAGCGCGATGGGGCGAGGATCGAGCAGCCCCTTCCCGCCAAACCCCCTCACGAGGGACGCAATGATCGGCTTGAAGATTGGATAGAAACCTTCGCCGATATGAAAGCCGACGACGTTCCCCATCGGATCAACCAGCGCGAGCGTGGGCCAGACGTCGACGCCCCAGACATTCCAGATCTTGAACTGGTAGTCGTTGACAACCGGCCAGGTGATCCCGTATCGAAGGATGATCTCACGGATGTTGCGGGTGTTTCCCTCCTCGCTGAACTTCGCCGAGTGCACGCCGATCACGACCAGGTACTTGGAGTAGTCCGCCTGGATTTTTTTCAGCCAGGGGATGTCGTGAATGCAGTTGATGCAGCCGTAGGTCCAGAAATCGATAAGCACGATCTTCCCGCGCAGCTCCTTCATCGTCAGCGGCTCGGCGGTGTTGAGCCAGGGAAGACCCGCCGGGAACTCGGGGGCTGCGGTAGCTTTCGCGGTCGATGCCCCGGAGGAAGTGGCGGCGCCGGCGGAATTCGTCCTCTGCCCGCCGGAGTCGACGCACGCCCCGAGCACTCCCAGGGCGGCCGCTCCGATCGAAACAAAGAATAGCCATGCCGCCAGCCCGGCTCGCCCCTTTCCAACTTTTGTTTTCATGATGCGCATCCCCTGTCGGTCCGCACGCGCCGCATCCGGCCTGTCTGGGATCGGACCTCCCTATCAATATCCAATTGGTCGGCTATGATTGTCAAACCGTTGTGCCTTGTCGGCGCTCGGCATCCGTGATACACCTGGAATCATCATGGATGATGTCCCATACGACGTCAGGCTCACCGGAGTCTCGTTTGCCTATCCCGAGACGGACGGGATGGTGTTTGGCGACCTTTCGCTCTCGCTCCCGAAGGGGCTGGTTACCCTTGTCGGACAAAACGGGACCGGTAAATCGACCCTCTTGCTTCTGGCAAGCGCCCGGCTCTATCCAACCCGCGGGAAGGTGGAGATCCTCGGCCGTGACTCGTCGGAGCTGACCGACGAGAACGAGCGCAATCGCTACGTCTCCTTCATCTACCAGAACATGGAGTTCGAAACCGAAGAGCCGATCGGCGCCCTGATGGACTTCGTCTACGAGCACGGCTTTCATACCGCGCGGGATCCGGGGCTCATCAAGGTGCTGACCTCGGTGCTCGAGCTCTCCGGAGTGCTCAACAAGAAGACCCAGGAGGTGAGCAAGGGCGAGCTTCAACGGGCAATCATAGCCTTCAGCCTGCTCTATGGCTCCCGGATCATCATGATGGACGAGCCGATCTTCGCGCTTGAGGACCGCCACAAGCTTCAGGTGATGGGCTTCCTCAAGGAATATGCCCTGGAGCGCTCGATCAGCATCTACTACTCCATCCACGAGTTCGAGATCTCGCGCGGATACTCGGATTGGGCTCTTCTTTTCTACAAGGATAGGAGCATCCGCCTCGGACGGACCGACGAGATGCTCACGCGCTCAAGGATCGAGGAGGCCTACGAGATCCCGTACGGGATGCTCTATCGAAAGGAGCATCTCTACCGTGAGGCGCTGAACGCCCGCAGGACTCCGATGAACTGACCCGGCCCTACTCCCCGCACACCGAATAGACGACCAGCGCTGCGATGAAGAACCTGAAGCGGTCGAGCTTCATAAGATTAGGTTCTCGCACCGCTTCGGCGAAGGTTTCCAAGTTCACTGCGCGCCCCACCTCGCTCAGATGCCCGCTGCTACCGACGGCGGTGCTCCCCTCGCTCCCCGCGGCTCCGAAGGCCGGCGAATACATCTTCGTCGCGAGAATGAGCAGCACCCGCTCGCTTTCCTCTCCCAGCCCTGCAGCGTTGCCTCGAATCTCGCCGAGAAGCGAGGCCACGTCGGCCTTCGAGACCGCAGCCCCCGGAACGTAGAAAGCTTCCAGATGATCGGCGAGACTCTCGTAGCCCTCCGATTGCTCATCCAAGAAGGCAAGGTAGTGGCCGTAGAGCCACCCTCCGATCCCGACGATGCCTCCGATAGAGAGGATGATCTCATCCCGCAGGTAGGCCGACGGGCTCCTGCTCGCGAGTATCTCAAGGAGAAGCGGAAGAGAATCCACGCTGCCGAGCTGTTCCAGGGCGGTCACGCCGTGGATGAGGACGAGCGGGTTATGGGAGCGGCGCATCGCCTTCTCGATCATGGGAATGCTCGGGCGATCGTGGAAATCCCCGAGCGCGAGCATAGCATTCGCCTGGAGAAGGTAGTCGTCCGACTCAAGCGAGCTCCGCAGCAGCCTCACCCCTTGAGTGATCCGCCGCTTGCCGATGATCCGCGCGGCAATGTAGGCGGTTGTGTACTGGTGGCGCCTCACCTCGGCAAAGAGAGCTCGAGTCACCCGCGCATTGAGCGGCAGGAACTCGAGGGCTCGCAGGGCCTGCGAGCGCACGTAGAAACGCGGCGATCGCAGCTTCTCGAGAAGATCGTCGACCGCCATTTCGGAGGGGGACTCCGCAAGCGCGCGGATCACCTCGACCTCTTCGTCCGCGGTCCGGGAGCGCTCCAGCCTGTTCAGGAGCGCCGCAGCGCGGATGTCGCGAGGCGAGAAGATCACCCCAAGGGCGTCGCGCACGGTGTATCGGCCCACCTTGCGCAGGCGCATCACGAGAAAGAGAATGATCACGAGCGCAGCAAAGACCAGGCTGAAGTAGATCCGGAACGCAGGGCCCTGCCCTCCAACCCCGATCAGGTTGAGCAGGTCGATGAGAGCGCCGCCCAGGAGCGAGCCTACCGCTCCGCCAAGCCCGAGGCAGAGGTTGTAGAGGATGCCGAGGTCGAGAAACTCCGCGGTTCTTATGATGCCGAAGAAGTAATTCTGCGCCCCGTTTTGGGCGCCGACGAGCCCGATCTGGAAGAAGAAGAACATCCCGCTCAAGAAGAGGGTAAGGGAGAGACCGGAGAGCATCGGTGTTATGACGAGCGGGATAACCGCCACCGCGAGGAAGGCCGTGAAGAAAACGTAGAGCGGCTTCGCTCCGAGGCGATCCATGAGGAGCCGGCTGAGCTGGCCAAGGAGTATCGCGCCGATGTTTCCGATGACCGCGTAGAGAATGACGGCGCTGTCCGTGCGCAGGTAGACGAGCTTCGCATAGACCGCGCGGAATGGATCGGACATACCTATCGCCACGCACAGCGCAAAGAAGAGCACGATGAAGTGACGGAAAGGCGGGCGGCGGAACGCCCTGCGCATGCCGGCGAAGAGCTCTCGCGTCCCGCTTTCTCCCTGGTCTCCCGGATCGGGCATGCGGTAGATGAGCATCGAGGCGACCATCCCGAGCCCCACCCCGATCGCGATGAGGATGGTGTAGCGCGAGAGCTGCGCGTGCATCCCGAGGACGATGACCACGAGCAAGCCGCTTGTCACCTGGCCAAGCGAATCGAATATCGGAAGGCGCGAAAGGACCGCGCCCCGATCCTTGCCCTCGGAGATTGCCCCGACAATCGGGTTGAAGCCGACGACCCCGATGCCACGGGCGCTGTGGAAGAAAAGAAGGCCAATGAGGATCAGGAGCAGCCCCGTCGGCTCGCCTCCACTCCTGCCAAAGAAAGGCCAGACAATGAGTGGGATCATGAAAAGCGCGCGGGCAAACCATCCCGCCGCCATAAGGCCGCGCACACCGAGCTTTCCGACAAGCGCCCGGCCGGCGAACATCAAGAGGTAGGAGAGGTACGGGAAGGAGGAGATAACGCCGATGAAGAGACTGCTCGCCCCCAGCCGCAGGGCATAAAGGGTAATGAGATTGCCGCTTAAGAGCAGATAAGAGATCGCGTTCACCCACTGAAAGAGGGTGAGAAGTCTCCGGCCGCGAAGCTTCTGGTTCCTGGAAAGGAGCGCCGAGCCCATACGCTGCATACTATCATATCGCGCCGCCGACACCTCTCCGCACGCCATGCAGCCACCTGCGGCGGCCCGCTCAGCAGCCCGGCACGGCACGCGCGAACGCGACACATCCCTTCGCGCTCTTTACACGTTTTGCAGTCGCGTGCTATCCTAATGGTGCATATTCGGGCTGTAGCGCAGCTGGTTAGCGTACAAGTCTGGGGGACTTGGGGTCGGCGGTTCGAGTCCGCCCAGCCCGACTTAACCTTCTACCGTCTAAGAAATTATCTTACGCCTGATGGACACCGACAGTTAGGTCTGTCGGTGTAGCCAAAAGTGTAGCCAATCCAGCCTGTTCCGCTGGACTTCCGTTTTGAACCCGCCAAATCACCGCCCCGGAGTCGTACTGAAGCGCGTTCATCTCCTCCGCATTCCTGGCGAAAACGATCCCAAGCGGAGGATGATATAGTCGAGTCTTCAGCGAAACAGGTAGGGTCTTCTGATTTCCGTTGTCGACGATAACAACGTTGATAGTATCTCCGGCAGTATGGGCTGCAAGAATTCTCCGTACGTTCATCGGTCGACTTACATTCTTGCCATCAATCGATAG
>DAHUYW010000033.1 GCA_027306915.1 Spirochaetales bacterium
CGAAGATCGGCAGTTTTCGTCGTCGCGCTCAGGGCGAGATAGATCTCGGCCTGCTCGCCGCAGGCCGCAAGCAGCTCCTGCATCTCGGCCAGCCGCGTGTAATCCTTGGGGCTCTTGCCAATGGTGTCGATGAGAATCAGATCTACATCCTGGTAGAGGGCAAGCTTCTTCTTCAGCTCGAGGGTGGTTTCGGCGCAGGAGACTGGGATCCCCATGATCTCCCCGTAGGTCTCAATCTGATTCTTGGCGCCGATGCGGTAGTTGTCGATGGTCAACATCCGGACGCTCTTCGCCTTCTTTCCATCGCTTACGATGCCGTACACGGCGGCGAGCTTCGCGATTGTGGTAGTCTTGCCAACCCCTGTCGGACCAACGAGGATAATCATTCGAGGTTTGTTTTTCGGAACGTCACGGTAGATCGAGATCTGCTCGCCGATCCAACCCATGACGGTAGTCTGCACCAGGCGATAATCGCCAAGATCCTCCAAGGTAAGGTCCTTCTTCAGCCGTTCGATGATCCGAGTCACAAAGCTGCGGGCGAAGTCGTTTTCATAGAGGAGCTCCTCGATCTTCTCGAGGGAAGCAGGCAGCTCCTGACTCTTCGCGGATCCCCCGTCGCTCTCGATTCTGCTCTTGATGGCCTGAACCTCGGCAAGCAGCTGCTGGAGGGTCTGCTCGCTCTTCACATCCCGCAGGATCTTTTTCTTTTCCTCATCGAGATCCAGACGCTTCACGTAGGGAGCCTCTTGGCTGACGTAGCCGGCGATCTCCACCCCCTCTCTCGCGAAAAAGCCCATGAAGCCGCCGATTCTGACGCTTTTCTGCGTCAGAATCTTCGCTCGCTCACCGTACTTCGAACGGATCCTGTCCATGACCTCCCTGTGGGTGGGAGCCTGTTCTGTAAAGTACTCCATCTCCTATTTTCCCTCTCCCTCGATTCGAATTTCGCCGAGCGCTTCTACGCGAATGTCAGAGACTATCTCTGGAACGGAGAGCACTACGAGGCTCGGAATCTCCCGCTCGGTGCTCGACTTCACGAGCGGCCGCGCGGCCTCCGAGGTTAACACGATGGCGAAATGACCTTGCTCTTGCACACGCTTGACGGCGTTGGTGAGGGCGTTGATCCAGGAGCGCTGGAGTGCGGGCTCCAAGGCCGCCACAGCCCCGCTTGTCGTTTCCACCCTTGAATCGATGATCTTCTGCTCGAGGCCGGGCTCGATGGTAAGCACCCGCAACACCTTCTCCTCAGCATACTGCAAACATATCTGCCTTCCAAGTGCTTGACGCACCTTCTCCACGAGGAATCCAACGTCCTTCGACACGCCGCCGTAGTCCGCAAGGGTCTCGAGAAGCACCACCATGTTGCGGATGGAGATCTGCTCGCGCAGGAGCCCCTGCATGACCTTCTGAATCTCTCCGACGCTCAAGACCTTGCGAACCTCTTCGACTACCGCCGGGTAGTCGCCCTTGAGCGAGTCGAGGATGGCCTGGGTCTCCTGCCGACCGAGAATCTCGGCCGCGTAGCGCTTGATGATCTCGGTCAGGTGGGTCGCTATGATCGAGGGGGCATCGACAACGGTGTAGCCCGCACGCTCCGCCCGCTCGCGATCCTCCTCCGAGATCCAAAGGCCGGGAAGCCCAAAGGCCGGATCGGTCGTCCGCTCCCCTGGAAGCTCCTCGCGGGTGCCTCCGGGGTTGATAGCTAAGTAGGAGCCGATCCGGATTGAGCCCCGCCCCACCTCGACCCCCTTGATCTTGAAGGAGTACTCGGAGGGCTCGAGGCGCATGTTGTCGATGATACGGATGCGCGGCACCACGAGCCCGAGGTCGAGGGCTGACTCTCGGCGAATGCGGGTGATGCGGTCGAGGAGCTCCGCCCCCTGGTCCTTGTCCACGAGCGGAATCAGCCCGTAGCCGAGCTCGAGCGAAAGGGGATCGAGGGGCACCACAGGCGATATCTCGGGAGGGGCCTCCTTGGTAGTCGGGCCCGCCTCCTTCAGCTTGTCCCGTTCGGCGGCCGCGGCCTGTCGTGCCGAGAGCCTGTAGGCAAGGAAGGCGGTAGTCCCGGCCATCGGTATAAGAACGTACCAGGGGAAACCGGGGATGAACGCGAGCACGAACAGGAAGAAGGCCGCGATCCAGTAGATCCGTGCCTGACGTGAGAATTGGGTGGTTACGTCCGACCCGAAGGTCCCGTCGGATATCGCCCTGGTGACAATCAGGCCGGTCGCGGTCGAGATGAGCAGCGCCGGGAACTGGGTCACCAGGCCATCACCTATCGAGAGCGAGATGTAGGTCTGCAGCGCCTGCTGAATCGACTCGCCGCGAATGGTAGTTCCCACGATGAAACCGCCGACGAGGTTGATTGCAGTGATGAGGATCCCGACCTTTACGTTGCCCGAAACGAACTTCGATGCGCCGTCCATCGCACCGTAGAAATCGACCTCGCGCTGGAGATCGTTCTTACGCTCGGTCGCCTCCTCCTCGGCAATCGCGCCCGAATTGTACTCGGCCTCAATCGCCATCTGTTTGCCGGGCAGCGAATCCAAGGTAAAACGGGCCGCAACCTCCGCGACGCGGGTCGCGCCCTTGGTTATGACGACATACTGGACCGCAATGATGATGATGAAGATGATGAGACCGATCACGAGCCCGGCGCTGCCGCTTGTTCCTACCACGAACGTGGCAAAGGCGCGAATGATGCGCCCGTTGAAGTGCGCTCCCTGCGACAGGATAAGTCGCGTGGAGCTGACGTTCAGTGCCAGCCCAAAGACCGTCGCGACGAGCAGAATGGTCGGAAAGACCGAGAACTCAAGCGCGTTCTTCGTGTAGAGAACGATGAGGATTATGAGCAGCGCGAGCATGAGATTGAAGGCGAGCAGGACATCGAGGAGCACGGTTGGCAGGGGGATAATCATCATCATCACGACGACGATGACGCCCGCCGCAACGAAGATGTCGCTCCGCTGGCTCAAGAACGAGCTCGAAATGACCCTTCGTACGTCAGCCATGACAGCTCCTTGTGATGCCCCGGCGGTTCCGCTCGCGATTCAGATCGATCATACCGGCATCTCCGTGCCCTTGCCCGCCATGCGGTACACCTGGGCGAGGATTATCGCCATCGCCTCGTAGTATTGCTCGGGGATGACGTCGCCAATCTCGACCTCCTCGTACAGCGCGCGCGCGAGGGGCCTATTTTCAATTATCGGTATATTGTTCGCCTCGGCGACCTCTCGGATGCGAAAGGCAATCAGGTCGGCGCCTTTGGCAACCATCATCGGCGCCGGCATTCGCTCGCGCTTCCACTCCATCGCCACCGCAAAGTGAGTCGGGTTGGTTATCACCACGTCCGCGCGCGGAACGTTCTGGATCATGTTGCGAGTCAGAAGCTCGCGCATCCGCTCCCTGAGTCGGCTGCGCACGCGCGGGTCTCCCTCCTGTTGCCTGCGCTCTTCCTTGACCTCCTGCTTGGTCATTTTCAAAGACTCGATGTGCAGCCGCCGCTGGAACATGTAGTCCGGAAGCGCGAGGACAAGCAAGGCGAGGGCGCTCTCCACCAGGATACGGAAGGCGATATTCGTGATGGTCGTGAGGCCCAGAAGAAAGGGCGTGTTGAGCAGGTGCGCGAGCTTCGGAAAGTCGCCGGCGATGTTGAGATAGGCGATCGCCCCGACGATCGCCACCTTCACAACCGACTTCGCAAGATTGAAGAGAGCCTCCCCCGAGAAGAAAGAGCGGCGCAAGAAGCGTCCCAGCCGCGGGGCAACCCGCGTGACGTCCGGGGTAATGGGCTTCGTGCTGAAGAGAAAGCCGACCTGCAGGACGTTGCCCATGATTGCGGCGATGAACGCGACAACGGCGACAGGAAAGGTCAGCTTGGCGAAATACGAGAGAAAAGTAGGAAAGAGCGTTGCATCGGACGTAACGTCGATCTTCGTGGAAGCGGTGAAGTAGTAGCGCAACATCTCGATCATGGTTTGCACGGTATAGGGTCCAAGGAGCGCAAGGGCGATGATCGGAAAGAGGATAACGAGCGCGCTCGGGAGCTCCGATGACTTCGCAACCTTCCCCTCCTCGCGCGCCTTGCGGATCTTCTGCTCGGTCGGCTCCTCGGTCCGCCCCTCGTCCTCCGCAGCGAACCACTGCAGATCGATGAAAAAGCGGGAGGATGCTCCCTCCCCGAGGTGCTCCACTGCGCGTCCGCCGGCCGCCGCGCGGCACTCGACCGCGGGCCTCGCCGACTGGGCGAAACCCGGCACCGAGCAGCCGATCCGATCGATGACGGCAAGCTCGCCGTCGCAAGCCTCTCGAAGCGGGTCGCCCGCGCTCACGGCTTTGCTCCTTGAAGCAAGGTCAGCAGCCTTGCAATCGAATCGAAGCTCTTCTGGATGACAAGAGCCATCGAATCGACCATGAACGGCGTGATGAGGAACAGAACGACGAACGATACCGTTATCGCGATGGGGAAGCCCATCATGAGGAGGTTCATCTGCGGTGCCGCCTTCCCGAGCAACCCCATCCCCACCGATACCAGGAGCAACGTCCCCACTACCGGAAGAGACATAACGAGCGCCGTCTGGAAGAGAACTCCCAGGCTGCCAAGAACCATCGGAAACAGATCGTTCCGGTGAAGAACGAGATCGACCGCGCGCACCTTATCGAAGCCCTGCGCGATTCCGAGCAGGAAGAGCTTCTGAAAGCCGCCTACCGCAATGAAGACATACATCGCGATTATGTTGATGAACTGCCCTTCGATTGGAATCTCCACCTGGGCCAGGACATCGAAGGTCTGTGTAAAGCCGAAGCCGGTCTGCACCGAGAAGAACTCTCCCACGGCGAGAAACGCCGAATAGATGACCACGAGGAAGAAGCTGATGATGATCCCGATCATCGCCTCCCCCAGCACCAGGAGGGCGTACTCGAGGGGGGCTTGCGGAATCGGGTAGCCCGCATGCATGACGTTCGGAAAAACGACGACGCCTGCAAAAAACGCCAAACCTATCTTGGCTATCTGCGGCACGCCAACCGAGCTGATGACCGGCGCCAGCTCGATGATCGCCAGGATGCGCACGAAAACGAGGAGGAAGACCTGAGCGTTCTGGACGATGAAATCAAGCGCCACGCTTCATCCCCTTACTTGACCATGTCCGGTATTTGAGCAAACAGCGACTGCGTATACTGCACGAGGGTCGTGAACATCCACGGGCCAAACAGGATGAGCGCAAGGAGAATTGCGGCAATCTTCGGCACAAACGACAGTGTCTGCTCCTGTATGGAGGTAGTCGCTTGAATGATCGAGATGATGAGGCCTACACCAAGCCCAATTATCAGTGCTGGGGCCGAGAGAAGGAGGACCTGTAGAACGCCGCTCCTCATCAAGTAGGATGCGAACCCAATGCTCACATTGTCCTCCCTTTAGTGAAAGCTCAAGACGAGCTGTTGCGTAAGAAGATCCCACCCGTTCACCAGGACGAAGAGGATCAGCTTGAATGGAAGCGAGATCATGACCGGAGGCAACATGATCATTCCCATGGACATGAGAATCGATGCCACGACCATATCGATGATGATGAACGGTATGAAAAGCAGTATCCCTATCTTGAAGGCCACCGTCATCTCGTGAAGAACAAACGCAGGAATAAGGACATAAGTCGGCACATCGGCAAGGGTCCTCGGTTTTGGAAGGCCCCGCATGCTCATGAACAGGGCGATGTTTTTGGGATCACTCTGCATTTGCCGGAACATAAACACCCGCAAGGGTGCAATCCCTTTGGTGTACATCTGCTCGATGCCGATCTTTCCGTCGGCGAAGGGCTTGAACGAGTCGGTGTACATCTTGTCGAAGGTCGGCCACATGATGAAGAGAGTAAGAAAAAGCGATATTCCCATCATAACCTGCGTTTGCGGTACCTGCTGAAGCGAGAGTGCCCGCTTCACAAAGTCGAGAACGATTGCAATGCGCAGGAAGGATGTCATTAGGATGATGATTGACGGAGCCAGCGTAAGCACGGCAAGGAGGAGCAGCAGCTGAATGCTGAGCGCAACCTCCTTGTTGTTGGTCGGCTGGCGGACCGTTACGTTAACGAAAGGCACCTGCGGGACGTTGCCGATCCCGTATTGGGTGGCGCTCCGGGTCACCGACTGGGCATAGACGCCAGTCGCACCCGCCATGCCCAGGGCGCACAGCAAGACCACCAGTGACACAATCTTCTTGACCATTCCCCCTCCCAGTTTCGAGTACGTTGCTACTGCGTCTTCACAACCATTTTCCCGGCGGACGCCCGCCCCCGCTCCTGTCTCCGGAGCCTCGAGCGGCGGCCGCCACTTTACATCTTCTTCAGCCGCTCGCGCTGCTGGCGGATGAAGCCAAAGGGGTCGATAGCCGGAGCGCCCAGCGGCGCCCCGCTCCCGCCGCGTACGAACATTCCACCGAAGACCTCGCGGAAGCTGCGCTTTGCGACTAAGGTTCCCCTCTCGGCGGCCTTGATTCGGATCTCGTCCATCGACTCTTTGTCGCGAATCTCGGCTACAAGCGCCACGCCGCTTTCGGATGAACCCACGAGGAACATCTGCTTTCCAACCTCCACCAGATGGAGGGACCGATTGGCCTGAAGGACTTTCGTCGAAAGGAGCCCTATTACCTCGTTTTCCTGTTGTCGCGGCCCCCCCGCCCTTTTCAGGAAATAGAACAGCAGGTAGATCCCCGCGATCACCAGGGCGAGAATGAGAAGCATCTGAACGAAGTCCCACACGCCGTAGCTCTTCACCGGCGTCGTGGCGGCCTTATTTCCCGAGGAATTGTCGTGAATAATGATGTTGCGCTCGTCCGGGAATTGCGTGCTCGGAGCTCCCCCCGCGGCGGCACCCACTTCCGTCGAGCTCGGGGAGTCGGAATGGTTGGACTTTGTCTGAACCGGCTGCGCTTGCGCCGCTGCAACGGCGCTCATGAGCAGAAGAATGGCAAATGCGGAGAACTTAATATTCACATCCCCTCCCAAGTGTTGAATATTGTCCCACGAAACTAAGTGCTTTTTACTGTCGAACCGAATGACTTGGAGCCTACTACCTCCTTTGCTACATATCGGCTACCCGATCCATCGGGGAGACAATCTCGGTCACGCGAACCCCGAAGTTCTCGTCGATTACTACAACCTCTCCCTTTGCGATGAGCTTGTGGTTGACCAAGATATCGACGGGCTCGCCAGCGAGCTTGTCGAGCTCGATGATCGTGCCCTCTCCCATGCCCAAGATGTCCCGGATGAGCTTCTTCGTGCGCCCAAGCTCCACGGTCATCTCCATGTACACGTCCATGAGAAGACCGATGTTGCCCTGGTCCCCGGGGGTTGCGACCCCGCTCAAGCTCGGAAACTGCACCGGCTGGACGCTCGCCTGCTGCATGATCGGGCTGCCTCCCTGGGGCGCGCCGTAGGTCGGTGGAGCGGCATAGGGGGACGCCTGGGGTGCATATCCCGGCTGCGGGGCATAGCCTCCCCCCGCAGGGGCTGCCTTTCGCTGCGCGGCTGCACGCTGGCCGGGCGCCGCCTGCCCCGCCCCCGCCGGCTTCATCATCGAAACCACCTGAGCCGCAGTCGGCGCGCCGAACAGCTCGATGATCTCCGCAGGAGCCTCCCCTTCCACGCTCACCGGGTAGGTGACCGCGACAAGGTAGTCCTCGGCCAGGCTCACGTCGTCGCGCCCGACAAGGTGCGTCTCGCCCGCGGTAGTCGAAACCGATCCCCCGAGCCGATCGCTCAGCTCGGTGACGGTCGACCCCGCCATCGTGTTTCCGGCCTCCTCGAGCGCAGAGAGCGCGGCCTCATTCAGGTCGACACCATCCTGCCCCATCATGAGCCCAGCCACCATGGTTGCAGTCTGCGGCGAGAGGACGTAGGAATGCTCTCCCGCGGCCACTCCTGAGAAATCGATCCGAATCTCGACCACTTCGGCCGGAAGTTTTCCGACGAGATCCGCCCGCGATATCAGCTCCGCCTGAGGGGCTTCAACCTTCACTCCCTTGCCGAGCATTCCCGAAAGATTCGATCCCTGGGACGCGGTGAGCCCTGCGAGGAGGCTTGCGAAGCTCTGCACCTCCTTCGGGGAAAGAGGAGCTGCCTCCTGCGGAGCGGCGGAAGGCGCGCCGAAATCCATGCCGCCACCACCCTGAAGCAGTGCATCAATCTCGTCTTGGGACAGTGAACCGTCACTCATCTCCTACTCCTCTCCTTCGGCCGCGAGCTCTTCGAATTCCTCTTTGCTTACATCTTCGAGCTTTCGCACAATCTGCACCGCTATCTTGTTGCCAACGACGCCGGGGCGGCAGAGAAACTTCTCGCGATTACCCACCTTCAGGACCATCGCGTCGCCGACCCTGACGTTCGGCAGGCGAATAACGTCTCCGTTGCGCAGAAGGAGAACCTCCCGCACCGTGAGATTCATGCTTCCCACCTCGGCGACGACAGGAACATCGATGGTCGAGATTCGATCCTTCAGGATATTGAGGTTCTCCGTAGTCGCGCCGCTGCGAACCGACGAATACATGTACTGAGCCGACAGCTTCGAGATGATCGGCTCGATCGTCAGGTAGGGAATGCAGAAGTTCATCATCCCCTCGACCTCCCCGACCTTCGTCTCGAGGGTTACGAGCACGACCATCTCGGTTGGAGGTACGATCTGAGCGAACTGAGGATTGGTCTCGATCTGTCCGAGACGCGGCCGCAGATCGATGACCTGGCTCCAGGCCTCTCGGAGATTGCCGAGGATTCGCACGATGATCCCTTCCATCACCGATTGCTCGATGTCGGAAAGGTCCCGCGAAACCTTCGCCCCCTCGCCCTTACCGCCGAAAAGGCGGTCGATGATCGTGAAGGTTACCGCCGGATCGATCTCGAGGACGGATGAACCCTTCAGCGGGTCCATGTTGATGATGCCGAGGGTAGTGGGGTTGGGGATCGAGCGAATGAACTCTTCGTAGGTAAGCTGGTCGACGGAGGCGACGTGAACGTGGACCATGCTGCGCAGCTGCGCCGAGAGGGCGGTCGTCGTCAACCGCGCGAAGGTTTCGTGCATGATGGAGACCGTTCGGATCTGCTCTTTGGAGAACTTGTCAGGCCGCTTGAAGTCGTAGATCTTGATCTTGCGCTGATCTGCTGCCTGGCTGACCTCCTCAGTTTCTATGTCGCCCGTCGAAATCGCGGTCAAGAGCTGGTCGATCTCGTCCTGCGACAGTACCTCGTTCATCTTCCCCCTCGTAAAGACAAACTCATAGCGGGACTACGTTGAACTCCAGGAAGAGCACCTCTTGTATCTTCCCGGATGTCATGATCCTGTTGATCTCCTCTTTCAACTGGGCTTTCAGCTCCTCCTCATGATCCGCGGAGAGCTGATCGGATGTGCGCTCGGCGAAAAACGACCGAACGATGTCCTGCAGCTGCGGCGCCCGTGCGACGAGCTCCGACTGCACTGCCTTGTCATTCAGGTCATAGCCGAGGCTTACCTGGGCGATAAAGGTTGTAGGATTGACGTCCGCGGTCCGCCCGCGGATCTCCGGAATGGAAAAGTACGAAAGGATGGGGACTGTCCCCTGGTAGGCTTGGGAGGCCGCGGGATAACCGGCCTGAGCTTGGCCGCGGTTCATGATGCTGACGGTGATGACTACCACGGTGACAATGAAGATTACCGCAGCGATCCCGAGAGCCGCCCACTTGAGTATTTTGATGGCGGCGGCCGGAATGAATCCGACCTTGCGTCCGACCTCGATGTCCTGTCCCGCGTCGGACTCACTCTCCATGAAGCTCTCTTCGTCGCCCATGTCACGCTCCCACGTCCCTACCTAAAATTTACCAAACTTCGTACAGTTGTGTAAACCCCTTCCTGTACCGTCGGCTGTCGGGCGAGTGAAAGAACCTACTCTTCATTCTTGAAGGCGCCTATCATTCGGCGGTACTCTACGATCCGGTTAAAAACAGACTGGTCGTCCTCGAGGACTACCAGTCGCTTGCCTGAGAGCATGATCAAGGTCGTGTCAGGGTTGGTCTCAATGTATTCAATCTGATGCGGGTTCACATAGAAGACCTTCCCGTCAAGACGCGTTACTTGGATCATTCACCTTCCTGCTACCTCTTCAAGGTCAGGATGTCCTGCAGCATCTGGTCGGAAGTCTGGATCGTCTTCGTGTTTGCCTCGAAGCCGCGCTGCGTAACGATCATGTCGGCGAACTCTTGCGCGAGGTCGACGTTACTCATCTCAAGCGCTCCGGCAATAATTTTGCCCTTCCCGGCGACGCCGCTTTGGGTAACATTCGGATCACCCGAGTTGTTTGTCACCACGTAGGTGCTCTCACCGGCCTTCTCCAAACCGCCCGGATTCGTGAAGCTTGCGAGGGCTATCTGCCCGAGCAGCCGGGTCGTTCCGTTCGTATAGACGCCCGTTATGTCACCCTGCTGGTCAATCCGGAACCCTTCCATGTAGCCCATCGGATAGCCGTTCTGCTTGAAGGCCTTCGTGGAGCTCCGCGCGGCAAACTGCGTTATGGTGTTCACGACGCTGCCGACCTGGCCAAGGTTGAGATTGAAGGTTTGGCGGATGGGCGCACCAGCGGGTCCGGGGGTAGTTCCCGGCACGTCGAAGGAAACCGCCGCCACCAGGTTGCCGGCGTTCACGGTGTTGCCCTGGGCGTCAACAGCAGACTCAAGCGTCCCGAGATTGCTGAAGTTGACCGTAAAGGCATTCTGAACCCCGGCCCCCGCGCCGATATTGACCGACGTAGCAGTCGGCGTCGCGGAGTTTGGATCGACGATGACCTGGGCGCGCCAGCTGTTCGGCGCGCCTGGCACACGGGTGAAGTTGATTTGCATCGTGTGCTCGTTTCCGAAGGTGTCGAAAATCGTTTTGTCCACGGTCCATGTCCCCGCGGCGACATCGGCCGGAGAGGCTCCCGGCAGGATGTCGGGGGTGCGCTTGTCCAGATTGCACGCGAGGTCAACCTCGCTGGTTGCGGCCGCGGGATCCTTCCCTCCGACCGGAATCACGAGATCGCCGGGCTCGGAAGAGGGATTGACGAAGGTGCGCCCGGCGACGGTCTGGGCGGACCACCCTTGAACCCTCATTCCGTCGGCCGGATTGACGAGAGTTCCGTTCTCGTCGAGCCCGAAGTCCCCGGCCCGCGTGTAGAAGGTGCGGTTGCCGTCCTTGAGGACGAAAAAGCCGTTGCCTTCGATCGCAAGGTCGTCCATCTTGCCGGTCGTCTCGAGCGATCCCTGGGTGAAGATGGTGTCGATCGAGGCGATCTGCATCCCCAGGCCGACCTGCTGCGGATTTACCCCCCCAAGCTCCTGCGTGGGGGAGGCGGCTCCTTGCATTGTCTGGGAGAGCATGTCTTCGAAATTCACTCTGCCTTTCTTGAAGCCGACGGTGTTGACATTCGAGATGTTGTTTCCGATGACATCCATCCTCGTCTGATGGTTCTCAAGTCCGGAAACTCCCGAATAGAGCGCTCGCATCATAGAACTACGCCCTCCTTATTCCAGGACCTTCGAAAGTTGCGAATAGTCGTAGTAGCTCCCGTCCACGAGAAGCTGCGGAAAGTCCTGCCCGCTCACTGCCTCGACGACTCCCTTCACGACCTTAGTGCCCTCGGTGACCTCGACCTTCTTGCCCAACAGGTTGACTGCCTGATTCAGCTGCAGGAGGTTCTTCAGCTTCCCGAACTCGGCGCTCATGTTCGTCATTTGCTCCAGGGTCGAGAATTGCGCCATCTGCGCGATGAACTCCCGGTCGTTCATCGGCGCGGTTGGGTCTTGATGAGTGAGCTGCATGATGAGGAGCTTGAGGAAGTCTTCCTTCCCCAAGGTTCCGTGCGGTTTCTTCGTGGCGGTCTGCCCGAGGGCGGAATTGAGGCTTTCTACCTCGGCCTTTGTCTTGGCAAGATCCGCTGCGGAGAGGTTCATCGAGAAGTTCATACTTTCGTTCCTCCGTGACTACACGACAAGATTAACAAGCGACTCTCCCCTCCCGATCACTTGAAGGTCGGGAATGTGATCTGCGAGGCTCTTAAGCCCCGAGATTGCCTCCGCGCCGGGAAGGCCTGAATACCGTCCCTTCTCCCGAGTCCCCGTGCCGTTTCCGCCGACGCTTACGTTGAGGGCCCCTGTCGAGAAGCCGCTTTCCTGGAAGGCTCGGTACAGCGACTCGAGATTCTGTTGAAAGAGCTGTCGCACGCTCTGATTTTCGACGACAATCTTCCCGCTTATGAGACTATCCTTCATCTCGAGCTGGATCCGAACGCTCCCGAGATGCTCGGGTTTGAGGACCAGCCGAATCTCCCCGCTCTCATTGTCCCGCATCACGATGCCGGCGCTTTTCACAACCTGATTCATGAGCGGGCCCCAGCTCTGCTGGAGGGTGTTCACCGCATCCTGCCGGGAAGGGAGGATGAGTGAATCGTTTCGGACGAAGGAATCGGGAGCTGCCCTCCCCCCGGTGTCGATCCCAAACAAACGGACCTCGAAGCTCTGATGTTTGGGCTCGCCTCCGCCGGGCTGCAGCCCGGAATCCGGAGACTGGGGGACGACATCGTGACGGGCTGCGCCGCGGAGGTCGATCACGGTAAGCTGAGGCGATGTCGTGCTCTTCGCCACGCCCTGGCCGGCTTGAATGCCGTCGTTCCGCTTTGCGCCCGATTCTCCCGCTTCCTTCTTCCCCGGCCCGGCGCCTTCTGCGGCGGAAGCCGCCTTGTCGGTCTTCACAAGCTGCCCTGCAAGGAGCGCGGCTGTGAGCGCTTCGGCGCCATCGCCTTTCTTCGGCCGCTTCTCGGTGACGCCGGCCGCGGGCTTTTGCTCCGCTCCTTCGATGGCGATTTTCGGCTGAGCGCCCGCTCGGATCGCCACGGCTGCTTTCGCAGCAGCAGCCGCCTTCTCGTGCGCGAGGATCGCAGCGGGGTCGGTGCCGACCTCGGCCCCCTTGATCTTGGCCTTCTTCGAAGAGAGGGCGTCCTTCGAAGAAGCGTCCGACGCTGCCGCTCCCGGCGAGCGCTCCGCGAGCTTGGTCTCTTCTTCCGGGGGCGAGCGTTTTGCCGTTCCCTCGTCCTCGCTCTTGGCGGGGTGCGCCGAGGCAGCCTGAGCCTTGTCCGAAGCGGCCTTCTCCGATGCCGCCTCTTTCGCCGGGCCGTGTTCCGTCGCCGGCTGGCTTGCCTTATCGGCCTCCGCCCCGGCGTTCCTGGAACCGCTTTCCCGAGCGGGCTTTGCATCCGCATCCTTCGCGGCATTCCGGTCGGCGCTGGCGGTGGACCGAGAGGGCTCGTCGTAGGCTCGCGCCTCGATAGGGCTCCTCTCGCTTGCGAGTTGCGGGCTACGAGACGAAACGTCCCTGGCGCGATCCAACACCGCGCCGAAATCCCGCTGCGGCTCTGGCATGCGTGACCGAGTGGGCGGCCCATCGAGCATCTGCACCGGCGAGAGATCGCGCTGCACCGGTAGATTGGTCACTCTGCCTCCACGCCCGCGAGCTTGCGGGCCATTGCGCGAGATCGCGCTTTTGTCGTCCGCGGACACTAGCGCGAGATCGCGCTCGATTCGGTCGCGCCGCAAGCTGTCCTCCGCGCAACCACGATGCTACGGCCCGCCTTGGCCCGCCTGACCGGCCAGGACCGGTTGGCCAAGCATCGGCTGAAGCTTCAGCATCTTGCGGCTTATTGCCGCGGCGCGATCAGCCGGCATCAGCGACAGCCAGTATGGAACGATCGAGGTCTGGCCGTTTGCGGCCGCGATCTGATCCGTAGCCTGGAGTATGTCGATGACGTCCTGGTCGCTCATCCCGACCAATCGGTCGACTGCTTTCGGCGGCGGCATCCCCATGAGGTTCGCCGCCACCCGCTGCAGGTTGGCACTTCTATTCTCGTACTGTCGCACCGAATCGTTGAATGATTTTTCTCGCGCCGCGAGAGCCTTCTGCTGCTCGTCGAGAGCGGCCAGCTTCTGCTGGACCTCGGCCTCTTTCTGCTGAACCGCCTTTTCGCGGGCCGCTAGCTGCTCGGTGCGGAGATCGAGCGCTTCGAAGCGGCTCTTCAAGCGCTCCTTCTCGAGAAGCAGGGGATCCTCGGCATTCTCTATCTTGGAGGGCGCCGTAACCCCGACCAGGCGGAGCACCGGGGCAAGGGTCTGTTTTACATCGATGAGACCCAGATAGTCGAACCAGATGAGCCCGCCGAGGGCAAGCGCGATGATGAGGAGCAACAGAACGATGATTCGAGGGGCAGCACCCACTCCGCCGTAGCTTGCCATGATACCCCCTATGCCTCCGGCCGTCCGCTTGGACGCTGCGCGCTGCGCGCGTTTGTCAGATCGTCAGAGTTTGAAATCTCCTCCAGAAGCCCCTCTCGGTAGTGCTGCTCTTCGCGTTTTTCCTTCAGACGATCCAGGACCTTGCGGTCCCGCGAGGCGATGAGGTACTGGTCGCGCACCTCGTCTCGTTCTCGCTCGCGCTCGCTCAAGAGGCGGGCTTTCTTCTCGCTCGTTTGGGCGATCCTCCGCAGATAGAGCTCCGAGCGGAGTAGGAAATCGACGCTTCCGCCCGCGAGGGCGAAACGAGTCGATAGGGTCTTTCCGCGCTCGCTCGCAAGCTCCTTGAGCTCGTTCTGAAGGGCGATGCAGCGACCCGCGGCGACTGCGAGCTTGAGCTCCCACTCGAGCTCATGATGCTTGCGCAGGCGGAGAACCCGCTCAAGAGTGAACCGGTACTTCTTCACGGAAGATATCCTCTACGGGAATCGCGACCCCCGCGATTTCGCCGGCCCGTCGCAGGGTGTCCCGGATGTCGACCCTCTCCTCGACGGCCTGGGCGAGAAAGCTCCGGATTGCGTAAATCTTCGAGATCGCAAGATCTATATCGGCGTTGGTTCCGTTCGCATAGGCGCCGACGTTGATGAGATCCTCTGCCTCGCTGTACACGGCGAGGATTTTCCGGATGATCCCCGCGGCCTCCCGTTCGGCTGCGGTCGCGACGCGCGGGGCGAGTCGCGAAAGGGAGTCGAGAACGTCAATGGCGGGATATTGGTAGCGCTGGGCAATCCGCCGGCTCAGGATGATGTGGCCGTCGAGAATTCCGCGCACGTTGTCCGAAACCGGCTCGTCCATGTCATCGCCGTCCACCAGGATCGTGTAGAAGCCGGTGATGGTTCCGCGCTCGGAGGTTCCGCAGCGCTCGAGGAGCTTCGGCAGAACCGAAAAAACCGAGGGCGTGTAGCCTCGGGTAGCGGGGGGCTCGCCAATCGAGAGGCCGATCTCGCGTTGAGCGCGCGCGAAACGGGTCACGCTGTCGAACAGGAGCATAACGTCCTTGCCCTGGTCTCGGAAGTATTCCGCGATTGCCGTCGCGACATAGGCGCCCTTTAACCGGGCGAGGGGCGGGGTATCCGAGGTGGAGACGACCACCACGGAGCGCGCAAGGCCCTCGGGACCGAGATCGTGATCGATGAACTCCTGTACCTCGCGCCCGCGTTCGCCTATGAGCGCAATGACGTTTACGTCCGCGCTCGTGTTCCGCGCGATCATGCCGAGGAGCGTCGATTTGCCCACACCGCTGGCCGAGAAGATGCCGAGGCGCTGCCCCTTTCCGACGGGGGTGAGCGCGTCGATGGCACGGATCCCTGTCACGATCCGCTCGGCGATCTTCTTTCGCTTGAGCACATGGGGTGGGCGAGCGTGGGCGCTGTACATCGCCTCTGTCCCGATCGGTCCCTTGCCGTCGATAGGCCTCCCAAGACTGTCCAGCACCCTTCCAAGCAGTGCCGGGGAGACCGGCACCGAGAGCGGCGCACCCGTCGCAACAACAACGCACCCGACCTCGATGCCCTCCATGTCGTCGCACGGCATGAGCTGGACCACGTTGCCCCGCAGCCCAACCACCTCGGCGAGGATCTCAGTCTCTCGATCAGGGATGAGAATCTGGCAGAGCTCCCCAATGACGGCCTGAGGTCCCCGGCTCTCGATGAGAAGTCCGGTCACTCGCTCGACCACCCCGGTGTATTTGATGGGATCCACCCCCTTCAGGGCGGAGAGATACTTTCCGAAGAGCGCCGCCGCCTCCGCAGCCTTTGCGCCTTTGGCCCGGGGGAGAAGTCCGGGGCCGCTCATTCTTGTTCGCCCTTGATACGAATCGGCGCAAGCTCCAAAATGCGCTCCTCGATCTCATGTAGCTGCGAGCTCACCCTCGCGTCGATCTGACCAAAGTCGGTCTCGATGATGCAGCCGCCTTTGTCTACGGTCGAATCCTCCATCACGCTTATCGAGCGCACATTCTCAACCATCCGCATGAAATCCTTCACGTGCTCCGAGGTGAGCTGGACGTCGGCAAGGTTGACGCGAATGACGACGTCCCCGCGAGTCTTCAGCTTCCGCAGGGCCTGGATGACGTTGTTCACGACGACATTCTTTTGGTTTTCCGAGATCACCTTGACGACCTTCTTCGCAATCAGCAGCACCAGGTTGATGAGCTGCGTCTCCGATTCCGCGATGATCTCCGCGCGTTTCTCGATAGCGGCGTTGATTATCGAATGCAATCGCTCCACGAGACGCTCGACCTCGGCCTTTCCCTCGGCGTATCCCTCCTCGCGGCCTGCCTCGGAGCCCTCCTTGTGTGCCTTCTTCGTGATATCGTCCCGCCCTGCCTCGGCGACTGATAGCTCTTCCGCCGCGTTGGCGCGCGCCTCGTCGATGATCCGCCGCGACTCGTCCTCGGCCTGTTGGCGAGCCTTTTGGGCCTGATCGGTCTGACGCTTTACCTCTTCGAAGGCCTTTTCTTGGGCCTCCTTCACGATGGTGTCGGCCTCGTCTCGCGCGGCCTGGATCATCCCCGCCTTTTCCGCTTCCCAGCGCTCTTTGAACAGCTCAGCCTCGCGTCGGAGATCGTCGGCCGTCGGACCCAGGTACTCCTCGAGTGGTCCAGGCTCGACGGGTTTCGGCTGGGGCTTCACCTCCGCCTTGAAGGGAGACTCGATTATCACCCTGCTTCCGAGGTTGACGACCTCCTGGGCACGGAATACGTTCTTCGCCACCTAAGGCCTCCCTAAACCACCATCTCGTCCTCACCGGAGCGTGCAACGACGATCTCGCCCTGGTCCTCGAGCTTTCGGATGATCGAGACGATCTTCTGCTGCGTTTCCTCGACGTCCTTCAAGCGGACCGGCCCCATGTACTCCATTTCTTCCTTGAGCAGGGCGGCTGCCCGCTTCGACATGTTGCGGAAGATCTTGTCCTGCACCTCGGCCTCTACACCGCGAAGGGCCTTTGCCAACTCGGCGGTATCGACCTCTCGAAGCACCTTCTGGATTGCCCGATCGTCGAGAAGGACAATATCCTCGAAGACGAACATTCGCTTCTTGATCTCCTCGGCGAGTTCAGGATCCTCCTCTTCCAAAGACTCGATGATAGTTTTTTCCGTCGAGCGGTCGACCATGTTGAGGATCTCGACGATGTTCTCGACGCCGCCGGCGATGGTGTAGTCTTCCGAGCTTAAAGTAGATAGCTTCTTTTCCAGGACGCGCTCCACCTCGCGCAGGACGTTGGGATCGGTGCGGTCCATCGTCGCGATCCGCTTTGCAACGTCCGATTGGATCTCATGAGGCAGGCTTCCGAGGATAATCGATGCCTTTTGCGGCTCGAGGTAGGCAAGGATGAGGGCAATCGTCTGCGGATGCTCCTGCTGAATAAAATTGAGGAGGTGGGCGGGGTCGGTGCGCCGTATGAAATCGAAGGGTCGAACCTGCAGCGAGGAGGTAAGGCGGTTGATGATGTCCACCGCCTTCTGCGACCCGAGCGACTTTTCGAGAAGCTCCCGGGCGTAGTCGATGCCTCCGCTCGTGATGAAGTCCTGAGCCATCATGAGCTCTTTGAACTCCATCAGCACCGAATCGCGCTCGTCGGGCTCGATGGTGTCGAGGCGCGCGATCTCGAAGGTGAGCGCCTCGATCTCGTCCTCCCGGAGATGCTTGAAGATCTCTGCGGAGATCTCCGAGCCGAGGGTGACGAGAAAGACCGCAGCTTTCTGCCTGCCGGTCATGTCTTTCTTGTGGCCGCCGGTAGCCTTTCTCGCAGGAGGAGCTCCTTGGGCCGGCGCTGCGCCGCCTGTAGGTGCGGTCTTGGCCATGATCTATTCCTCCACCAGCCAGGTTCGGATCAGCTGGGCGACGTCCTCGGGGTGCTCGCGGGCCATGTTTATCGCATTCTCCTGCATCTCGAGGCGGGCGCGCTCTTCAACCGACATCTGCACCTCCACCCCTTCCTCCTCGGCGGCCCTGAGAGCCGCTTCCCGCATCGCCTGGTGCTGGCGGGAAAGCTCTTCCTCGCGGAGCCGGCGGCGGCGCTCGACCTCGCGAGCGATGAGCCGGAAGATGATGAAGGCGACAAGCACGAGGGCAAGCCCCAGGACGGAGTAAAGGATCGCCTCCTGCAGCCTGCGCGCATTGCGAATCTGCTCGTCTTCCTTTGCGAATTGTGCCGAACGGTCGAACTGGATGGTCTGAACGGTAACGCTGTCTCCGCGAATTCGGTTGTACCCGACTGCATTCTCGACGAGCGCGGTCGCCTTGGCTAAATCTGCGGCCGAAACTGGCGTGTATTTGCGCATCACACTACCATCTGGATTGAACCTCAGATTGCCCTTTGAATCATATTCCTTCGTCCAGGTACCGTCAATTGCGACGCCGACCGTGACCCGCTTGATGCTATAGGGCTGCGCCACTTCCTGAGTCTTGCGAGTATTCACGTCATAGTTGGTTGTCTCGACCTGGTTGGAGTACTTCCCGACGAGATTGCTGAGATCCTTGTATGCCGGCGGCGTCTGCCCCTCCTGTCCGGGCGGCCCTTCGGGATTGAAGCCGGTGCCCTCGAATTTCTCGTTCTTCGTCTGCTGGGAGATCGCGATAGAGTTAACCACTTCCGAGTTGTCATAGGGAAGGGTCGGATCGCGCGCCTTGATGGTGATCGGGAAATGCTCCGTCGTGTCGATGGTCTTCTTGCTCATATCGAGCTCGATATCCACCTTCATGACCCGGACACGGTCCGTTCCGAAGATCTGGCCGAGGGTCTGCTGGATAGCCTCGCGGTACTGGTTCTCGAGGGTGAGCTTTTCCTGGATCTCCCGCTTTGCCAGATCGAGGCGGTCGATGGGTTCGAGATTCGCGAAATTGTTGAGAACGTTCCCCTGGTTGTCGGTAATGACGATGTTGTCGTCCTTCAAGCCGGGCACGGCGAACTTCACGAGCTTCTGGATTCCTTCGATTTTGTTGCGGTTCGTCGTGATGTCGGAGCCGGGCGAGGGGGTGAGAATGATGGATGCGGAGACGGGGTTTTGGTCCTCTTTGAAGAGGGTTTCCTGCGGCAGCACCAGGCTGACATTTGCGGAGTCGATCCCCTGGATCGCCTCGATGTGCAGCTGGAGGGCCTTCGTTATCGCCCGCTGGAGGTTGACGTTCCGCTCGAAGTCGGTCGTCGTCCACTGATTCATCTGGAAGACGTCCCACGGCGAGGCGTTCTTCGGAACCAGGTTCTCTCGAAAGAGGAGCATCCGCATCGCCCGCGCGGTCTGCTCGTTTTTCACCATGATGATGCCCGAAGGGGTAATCGTGTGCGTCACCCCCTCCTGATCCAGCCGCAGCGAGATCTGGTCGCGAAGTGACTGTTCGGTGATCGGGGTGGTAATCAAGGGTACCATGGATGGCGCCGAGCTGAAGCCTATAAGCAGGATAATCCCCAGAAGCGCCGCGCCGATAACGGACAGGAATATTGCTTTTTGGGTGGAAGTCCACTTCCCCCATAGGGTCTTGATCTGCTCAATGACCCTCTTGAACCATGCGTTCATTTCCCCTCCCAGTGAAAGAACGTGTGCGCTGTTTTGTCAGCCACTCCTCGTCATTTGCTGCTACCGCACGTTGATGATGTCCTGATAGGCCCGGATGACGCGGTCAACGATCGCCTTCGTCATGGACAATGCAAGATTCGCCTCCCCAAGGGCTATCGTCACGTCGTGAGCGTTGACGCTTTGGGGCGCGACCACCATCTGCTGCTCGAGGGAGAGGCTCTTCTGCGTTATGCCGTTCACCCCGTCGAGCGCCCGCAGCACCAGGCCCTGAAAGCCTCCGGTCTCATCCTTCGCGGAGGCCGCGGCTCCTGAAAGACCTTCCGAGTCGAGGTGGAGCGGATTGGTTCGCTTGAGCGTCACCACGTCACCGCTCACCTGGCTCAGTCCAAAAAGGGACATCTATGCTACCTCCCTATATCCAGGGCCTTGAGAAACATGCTCTTCGACCCATCCACGATCGCGACATTCGCCTCGTACGAGCGGGAGGCGTCGATCATGTCGACCATCTCGCTCACAATGTTGACGTTGGGGTACTCCACGTACCCCTTGTCGGGTCCCGACTTTATCGCGTCGGGGTGAGTAGGATCCCAGACCAGCTTCGGGGGGTCCCTGCGGTCCTTCTCGATCGACACGATCCGGACCCCTCTCCCTATCCCGTTGTCGAGGAACTCCGGCAGGAAGGGGCTCCGCCAGTAGGGCTCGGAAACCCGCGGGGCGAAGATCACCCGGCTTCGCAGAAATGGCCCGCCCGACGGGGTGCGCGTCGTATCGACGTTGGCGATGTTATTCGAGATAACATCCAGCCGAGTCCGCTGGGCGGTGAGCCCCGTCGCAGCTATGTTGATGCTCGTGAAAAGTCCCATACCTTACCTCAGTACCAGATTGAGCTGCGCGAACTGGCTCGACACCGCCTGAGCCATCAATTGGTACTCCAACTGATTGTTCAGACCGTCCATCATCTCCTGCTCAAGATCGACGTTGTTGCCGTTGTTGTCGGAGGTACTCCAGTAGTCGAGAATTCGACGGGGTCCGACTGTCCGGTAGTCGATCGACCGAAAGAAGGGGATGTCGCGCTTGTCGGTCATCTTCGCCTCGAGGGCTCCCGGCGGAGGGTTTTCCGACGCCAGTGCCCGTCCGAGCTGCGACTCGAAGTCAACGACCGACCGCTTGAAGTTCGGGGTGTCGGCGTTCGCAATGTTGTTCGCGATCACCTGCCGGCGAAGGACTGCAACGTCCATCTCCCGTTGGAGAATGTCCATCGTCTTTCCCCAGCCTGTGTCTACGAACAACATGGTAATACGCTCCTCATTGTCATCACCTTCTATTCTCGGCCGCTTTCCCTTGCGAATTAGCTCAACCTGCGGTCGCTGTTCGGCTCGACCGCGGGCTTCCTAAAGGATGAACCTGCTCAGGTCTTGGTTCTGGACCACATCCTTCAGCCGTTCGTCAACATATCCCTCCGTTATCGTTATGGTTTGTCCCTTCAAGTCAGGCGCGTTGAAGGAGATATCCTCCAGAAGCAGCTCCATGATCGTGTGCAGCCGCCTGGCGCCGATATTCTCCGACCGAGCGTTGACCTCCGCCGCAATCTCCGAAAGCCGCCGCGTGGCCTCTTGCGTGAAAACGAGACCGACTCCTTCGGTCTCGAGGAGCGCGGTGTACTGGGTGGTCAGGGCGTTCTGGGGTTGCGTCAGGATCTTCTCGAAGTCTTTGCTGGTGAGATCCGTCAGCTCTACCCGCAGGGGAAAGCGGCCCTGAAGCTCCGGGATGAGGTCCGATGGCTTGGTCATATGAAAAGCGCCCGCTGCTATGAAGAGAATGTGCCCAGTGTCCACCATCCCGTACTTGGTGTTCACCTTGCTTCCCTCGACGATCGGGAGGATGTCCCGCTGGACACCTTCGCGCGAGACATCGGGCCCGCCCGCCGTGCGCCCCTCTTTCGAGGCAATCTTGTCGATTTCGTCCACGAAGACGATCCCCATCTCCTCGACCCGCTCGCGGGCAAGCTCCGAAACCCGATCGCTATCGATGAGCTTGTCCATCTCCTCGGCGAGGATAATCTCCCGCGCCTGGCGGACCGTTACCCGTTTCTTCTTCTTCCGTCCACCCCCGAGCATGTTGGTGATGTTGCCAAGGTTGACATCCATCTCTTCGAAGCTGGTTCCCGAAAAGATCTCGATCGACGGAAAAGCGCTCTTCGTGACGTTGACCTCGACCAACTTCTCTTCGAGCAGCCCGGCGCGCAGGCGTTGGCGGAACTTCTCCCTGGTATCCGAGCTCGCGCTCGACCCGACGGCGGGCTGGACGAAGCCTGCCGTCACGTCCTTTGCCTCGCTTGGATCGGAGGTCTGCTCACCGATCCCCGGCAGAAGAAGGTCTAGAAGCTGATCCTCGGTCCGACGCTCCGCCTCTTCGCGCACCCCCTCCGAAAGCTCCGCCTTCACGAGCGAGACCCCGACCGACATGAGGTCCCTGATCATAGACTCGACGTCGCGCCCGACATAGCCTACCTCGGTGTACTTCGTCGCCTCCACCTTGATGAAAGGCGCGCCCGAGAGCTTCGCCAGCCGCCTGGCGATCTCGGTCTTGCCGACACCGGTCGGCCCGATCATGATGATATTCTTCGGGGCTATCTCGTCGCGCATCTCCTTCGGAAGCTTTTGGCGCCTGGTGCGGTTTCGAAGCGCGATGGCGACCGCTTTTTTTGCCCGGCTCTGCCCGATGATATACTTGTCCAGCTCGGCCACAATCTCCTTGGGCGTGAGCTTATCAAGGTCCGGTTTCATGGAAGCTCCTCAACTACAACATTCTGGTTGGTATAGATGCAGATGTCCGCTGCAATCTTGATCGACCGGAGCGCGATCTCCCGCGCGGTGAGCTCCGCTCCCGTGTCGAGATAGGCGAGCGCTGCGGCAGAGGCGAAACTCCCTCCGGAGCCGATCGCAAGCACGCCCCCGTCGGGCTCAATGACGTCGCCGGTGCCGGAGATGAGGAGCATGCGGCCCACGTCGGCGACAAGGAGCATCGCTTCGAGACGGCGAAGGATTCGATCGGTACGCCAATCTTTGGCAAGCTCTACCGCAGCCCGCGTGATGTCCCCGCCGTACTCCTTCACCTTGCCCTCGAAGCGCTCGAACAGGGTAAAGGCGTCGGCGGTTGCGCCGGCGAAGCCGACAACGATCTTTCCGTCGTATATCTTGCGGACCTTGCGCGCGTTTCCTTTCATCACCGTGTTCCCGAGCGTGACCTGCCCGTCGCCGGCCATGGCTATCGATTCTCCCTTCTTCACGGCCACCACCGTGGTCCCTTCAAACGTCGTCACCATTGCTCTCCTTCGATTCCGTTGTGCCCCTCTCGGCTCGGCGAGCCCCACCAATACCCTGGTATGCTCCTCCGTGCGGGTGTGCCTTTGCGTAGACTGCCTTGAGCCGCTCGATCCCGACGTGGGTATATACCTGGGTCGTCGAGAGGTTCGAATGGCCGAGCATCTCCTGAACCGCCCGGATGTCGGCTCCGCGGTTGAGGAGATGCGTGGCGAAGCTGTGGCGGAAGGTATGCGGGCCGACCCGCGCGGGCAACGCGCCCGATGCACCCTGCCGTTCCCGTTCCGTGAGCTGCGCGATAAGGAAGAAGACGCCCCGCGCCGTGAGGCGATGCCCGCGGGCGCTCAAGAGCAGGGCTCTCACGGCATCATCGTTCTCACTGTCGACCCGCGCTTCCCGCAAGGGAAGATAGCCGGATAGGGCTTCCCGTGCCTTCGAGCCGATGTAAACAATTCGCTCTTTGTTTCCCTTCCCGCGAACCTTGACGCTCCCCTCCACCCTGCTCACGTCCTTCAGGTTGATCCCCACGAGCTCCGAGACCCGGCATCCCGTGCTGTAGAGAAGCTCCACAACGAGGCGATTGCGCACGGAGCCGAAATCTCCGGTTCCATCCTGAAGATAGAGCTCCACCTCACCTTCAGTGAGCACGGTCGGAAGGACAGCCGGCTCTTTCTGACTGCGGATTCCCGCCGCGGGATTCACGCTCACGCGGCCCTTGCGCACGAGGAAGCGGTAAAACCCCTTCAGCGTGGACAGGGCACGATTGACCGATGCGGGGGCGAGCCGGTCGCGCGTCAATCGCGCAACGAAGTGGCGCACCGCAGTCCGGTCGACGGCAACCGGATCAAGCCCCTCCTGCTTGAGGAAGTCCATGAAGCGTTCCAGATCGTGGCGATACGAGGCGAGCGTTGCCGGTGAAAGCCCGCGGACACCCTTGAGGTAGCCAAGGTACTCTTCAGTCACCGGCGTCCTCCTCCCCGTCTTCCTGTGAATGCAGGAAGGTGCAATCGGGATTGATGCATGCCTTGTAGTTTCCGCGCTTCTTGTCGGCCTTCTCGACAAGGAACCAGCCGCACCCCGGGCACTTCGATGAGGTGGGCTTGTAGTGGGTGATGAAATCGCAGGTCGGATAGTTCGTGCAGCCGTAAAACTCTTTCCCCCTTCCGCCCTGCTTCCGCCGCGCAACAATCTGACCTCCGCATCCGGGACGCGGGCAATCGGCGAGAGGAATCGATTTGGTGTTCATGCACTCGGGAAAGCCCGAACAGGCGAGAAAGAACCCGTAGCGCCCCAGCTTCTTCACCATGGGCCGCCCGCATTTTTCACACTTGAAATCAGTCTGCTCGTCGAGCACCCCCTTGATCGACTCAAGGGTGTCCATGACGTGGTCGACCTTGTGCTTGAAAGGGCCGTAGAACTCCCGGATCATCCGGTGCCACTCTTCCTTGTTCTCTTCGACCTCGTCGAGACGCTTTTCCATGTCGGCGGTAAAATGGACCTCGACGATATCGGGAAAGGAATCGGTTAGAATCTCACTGATGATCCTGCCGAGGGTCGTCGGCTGGAGCTGCTTGTTCTTGCGCACCACGTAGTAGCGGTCGAGGAGGACCGAGATAATCGGGGCGTAGGTCGAAGGCCTTCCGATCCCCAGCTCCTCAAGGGTTTTCACGATGCTCGCGTCGGTGTAGCGTGCGGGCCCAGTCGTGAAGTGCTGCTCAGGGAGAAATCTCAAGAATTCCAGACTCTCCCCCTCCGCCATCGCCGGAAGCCGTTTCGTGCCATCCTCCTCCTTGCTCTTGAGCACCTTCAACACCTTCTGATAGCCCGGCACAGCCGTCGAGGTCGCGTTTGCGCGAAAGAGAGCGTCGCCCGCCGCGATGTCAATGGAAAGGGTCTTGGTAACCGCCGGCGTCATTTGCGAGGACACGAACCGCTCCCAGATTATCGAATAAAGGCGAAGCTGGTCTTTCGAGAGATACTCCTTGACGGCCGCAGGGGTGTAGCTGACGTAGGTGGGACGAATCGCTTCGTGTGCGTCCTGGGCGCCCTTGCCGACCGCATAGAAGTTCGGGGCCTCAGGAAGCTCCTTTGGGTACTCCTTGGCAAGGAATTCCCTCACCTCATGGATTGCCTGGTTGGAGATTCGAGTCGAGTCGGTTCGCATGTAGGTGATGAGCCCGATCCGATTCTGTCCGATGTTGACGCCCTCGTAGAGCTGCTGGGCTATCTGCATGGTCTTCTTCGACGTGAAGCCGAGACGGTTGGCCGCAGTCTGCTGCAGGGTCGAGGTGGTAAAGGGTGGGCGAGGGCGAAGGTTCTTTTCGCTTTCCTTGACGGCCTTGACGACGAAGCTCTTCCCGGTCAGAGCCGTGATGATCCGCATCGCCGCCGCCTCATTCGGAATGCTAAGCTTCTCCTCTCCATACTTGACGATCGAAGCGGTGAATGCGGCCTTGCCCTTCTTGAGCTCGACGTCGAGCGACCAGTACTCCTCAGGGATGAAGCTCTCGACCTCTTTCTCGCGCTCGCAGATCAGGCGCAGAGCGACCGACTGCACCCTTCCCGCCGAAAGCCCGTTCTTCACCTTCTTCCAGAGCAGCGGCGAAAGGTTGTAACCCACGAGCCGGTCGAGCACTCGTCGCGCCTTCTGCGCGTTGACCTTCGTGTTGTCGATGTCCATCGGATTCTCGACCGCTTTGCGAATGGCGTCCGGGGTGATCTCATTGAAGACGATCCGACCGATCCGGAGGTTCGGATTCTTCTTCAGCATCGCGTTTCTGATATGGTAGGAAATGGCCTCTCCCTCGCGATCGTTATCAGAAGCGAGGAGGACGTTGCCGGTCTTGTTGGCTTTCGTCTGGAGCTCTTTGAGAATCTTGGCTTTCCCTCGAACGGTGATGTACTCGGGCTCAAAGCCATTGTCGACGTCGACGGCCACCCGCGACTTCGGCAAGTCGATGAGATGTCCCATCGAGGCCGCTACCGTGTAGCCCGAACCGAGGTATCGCTCGATTGTTTTCGCCTTTGCCGGCGACTCTACCACCAAAAGTGTATGCGGTTTGTCAGCCATATCAGATTCTCCTGAAGTATTCCCCCTGATGTCGCACCAGCTTCCCCGCCAACTCGTCTGCGAGCAACTGTGCCATCGCCGCAGCGCTTTCTTCCGGCTCGCTCACCCTCCGCATATCCCTCATCCTTTCGATCCCCCAATCGGCCAGGAGATCGGCGGCTCCGGTGATCGTCGGCGCTCCCTCTGCAGCGAGGCGGCGGGCGCCTTCCCCCGCTGCTCCCGCGAGTCCCTCGCTATGGACAAAAAGGTCGCGTCCCTGCTCGAGAGCATAGTCGGCCGTTATGAGGGCGCCGGATCGCTCGGGGGCTTCAACCACGACCACTCCGCGGGCAAGCCCGGCAAGGATACGATTGCGCTCCGGGAAATGGTAGCGCAAGGCCGCGGCTCCTGGAGGATATTCGCTGATGATGGCCCCTCCTGTCTGCAGGATCCTCAAGGCGAGCTCGCGGTTGATGCTCGGATACACGAAATCGATCCCGCATCCGAGAACCGCGACGGTCTTACCGCCCCCCGCGATATTGCCGTCATGGGCAGCCCCGTCGATTCCCCGCGCCAGGCCCGAGACGACTCCGATCCCCTCCGCCCCGAGCTCGAAACCGAGGCTATAGGAAGCCTGTCGGCCTCTTCCCGTCGGGCTTCGTGTGCCAACCACCCCGGCGAGTGGCTTCTCGTAGTCCGGAAGAACGCCACGGTAGAAAAGAAGGAAAGGAGGGTCGAAAATCTCCCGGAGCTGGGGAGGATAGGAGCTGTCCCGATAAAAGGTGTATGCAATTCCCTTCCTGGTCAAGATATTTCGGTCATGCTCAGCTGCCTCGAGAAGCTCGGCGGGCGCAAAGCTTTCCGCGCGCAGCCTTCGCTGAACTATTTCCTCGATGTCGGTAAGCGTGAGCGAGAGAAAGAGAGCTTCCGTGTCGATGAGATCGAGAAGCAGGAGCTTCTCCGGAGTCTTGAGAAACCCGGCGCGTGCGATTGCCAACAGCATCTCAGATTGTGCCATTGCCGTTCTCATACTCGCGGAATCGGACAGTCACTTCATTTCTTCCTCATGCCCTCGGATGAAAGGTCCGATGGTACCGCTTCAGGTCTTCGCGGTCCAGATGGGTGTAAACCTGGGTGGTGCTGATGTCCGCGTGTCCCAGGAGCTCTTGGACCGTGCGAAGATCCGCTCCCCCTTGAAGGAGATGGGTCGCAAAGGAATGGCGGAGCGTGTGCACCTTCGCCTCCAGTCCGGCGCGGGCCGCTGTCTCTTTGAAGCGCTTCCAAATACCCTTCCGGGAGAGCCCAGCGCCGTTCCGCCCGACGAAGAGGCGGTCGGTCATGCGGCGACTCGAGAGAAGAGCCGGGCGACCGAGCTTGAGATAGGCGTCGAGCCACCTTAGCGCCACATCTCCCAGGGGGATGAACCTCTCCTTGCTGCCCTTGCCTACGACGCGAATCACCCCGTCGGAGCGCGCCAGGTTGGCCATGGTGAGCTCCACCGCCTCGGAAACCCGCAGACCGCAGGAATAGATGAGCTCGAAGAGCGCCCGGTCCCGCAGCCCGAGCGGCGTGTCATAGGGAATAGCCGCAAGGAAAACATCCACGTCATCAGCCGAAAGAACCTCAGGGATCCGCCGCGGGAGCTTCGGCGTCTCTACGATCTCCGATGGGTTGTCTTTGCGCACGCCCTCGACAACGAGGAATCCCTGGAAGGAGCGAATCGCGCTCAACGCCTTCGATATTGTTCGTTGATCGACTCGCTCCCTCCGCTCGCTCAAGTAGGCAATGATGTCTTCGGTCGAGGCGCCCTCGCCTTCGACGCCGTTCGCCTCGAGAAACTCGAGGTAGGCCGCCGTCTCCCGGAGATAGGTTTCGACGCTCATGGCGGCGAGGCGGAGCTCGACGCGGAGATAGTCGCCGTAACGCTCAAGGATTCTTCGTCTGACCATCATGCCTTACTCATCGAGCTGGCCCACCGGCTTGTCCCGGAGCACGGTCGGAATCCCCAAGTCCGCCTCCGGGGAGTTGCGTCCGAGAAGGTAATCCCGCGGCGCTCGCGAAACGATCCCCTCGCGCATCTTCAGCCATTCGTCGTAGCGGATGGTCTCGCTCTTGGCGGAGCTCACCGGCTCCTCGGCATGCTTCATGCCCTTCTTTCGGTCTTGCGAGAAGCCGGTCGCGATCACAGTGACCTTCACCTCGTCGTCGAGGGAGGCATCGATGGTGCTCCCCGGGATGATGAGGGCGTCGGAGTCGGAATTCGCCGTGATGATCTTCACGACCTCTTCGTATTCGGTGAGCGCAAAGTTCTCTCCGCCCGTCACGTTGACCAGAATTCCCTTCGCTCCCTCGATGTGCGCATCCTCGAGGAGCGGGTTGTTGATCGCGTTCGTCGCTGCATCGACCGCACGATTGTCGCCCCTGCCCACACCGATGCCCATGAGGGCGTCGCCCTGTCCCTTCATGATGGTCCGCACGTCGGCGAAATCGATGTTGATCTCCCCCGGGACGGTGATCAGGTCCGAGATCCCTGCGACCCCTTGGCGCAGCACGTCGTCCGCCATGAGGAAGGCCTCGCGAATGGGGGTCCGCCGTTCCACGATCTTGAGTAGATACTGATTGGGGATGATGATGAGGGTGTCGACCGTTTCCCGAAGGCGAGCGATCCCCTCCTCGGCAAGCTGCATCTTGCGGCGACCCTCGAAGTCGAAGGGCTTGGTGACCACCGCAACGGTAAGCGCGTCCATCTCGCGGGCGATGCGCGCCACCACGGGTGCGGCTCCGGTCCCCGTGCCGCCGCCCATGCCGGCGGTGATGAAGACCATGTCCGCGCCTTTCAGGATCTCCTTGATCTGCTCCTGGTCCTCCAGTGCCGCTTTTTCCCCGATCTCGGGGATCCCGCCCGCGCCCAGTCCTCCCGTCAGCTTGGAGCCAAGCGGAAGCTTGGTTTCCGCATGGGAAAGCTTGAGTGCCTGGAGGTCGGTGTTGGCCCCGACGAACTGGACGTTCCTGAGTCCGCTCGCGATCATGCGGTTTACCGCATTGCTGCCGCCGCCGCCGACACCGATGACCTTGATGATCGTCGGATCCGCCGTATTGCCGTCTAAAACTTCTATCCGCATTGCCCCCTCCCAGAGCTTTCAAAGCTTTTCGAAATCACTCGGTATGTACGTACGTCCGCTTTTTCTCGCTGCGATCTAGAAGAACTCCTTCATCCAATCCTTCAGCTTCACGATGAAGCCGTCGGCCGTGCGCTTGGTCGGTCCCAGCTCGTAGCGCTCCGCTGCCGCCGAAGCCGCCCCGTAGAGTACCAGGCCGACCGCTGTCGCAAAGATCGGGCTCTGGTACTCCGAGGCGAGCCCCCCTACCTTGGCCGGATATCCGACCCGCGCGGGAAGCCCGAAGACCTCCTGGGCCAGCTCGGCCGTTCCGGCGAGAAGGGAGCCTCCCCCGGTGAGCACGATCCCTCCTCCGAGCATCCCGAGATAGCTCTTCTTCTGCAGCTGCTCCTTGACCAGGTTGAATATCTCGGTCATGCGCGGCTGGACAATTCGGCAGATCTCCTTGCGGGGAATCGCCTGCGCGGGCCAGTTGCCGACACCGGGAATGACGACCTCCTCATCCGACTCCACCAGCGGCATGTAGCAGCACCCCGACTCCTTCTTTATCCGCTCTGCGGCATCCTGCGGGGTCTTCAGCATTATTGCGAGGTCGCTCGTAACCTGATTCCCTCCTACCGCAATCACAGTCGTGTGATAGGGCGCCCCCTCGAGATGAACCAGCACATCGGTGGTACCGCCGCCCAGGTCGATGAGCAGACAGCCAAGCTCCTTCTCGTCCGGCGATACCACCGCCTGCGCGCTCGCCAGTGATTGAAGGACAATGTCGTTTACCCGGAAGCCGGCTCGATTCACGCACTTGAGCAGATTCTGCGCCGAGGTCACCGAGCCCGTGATGATATGCACCTCGGCCTCCAGGCGAATGCCGATCATGTCGATCGGATCCTTGACGCCGCCCTGGTCGTCGACGATGAACTCCTGCGGAATCACATGGAGCACCTCGCGGTCCATCGGGATAACGACCGCCTTCGCGGCGTCGATGACACGATCGACATCCTCCTTGGTAATCTCGCGCCCCCGGCCGGTAACCGCCACTACGCCGCGCGAGTTGATTCCCTCGATGTGCGCCCCCGCGATGCCGGTGTAGACGCTCGTGACCTCACGGCCCGACATCATCTCCGCGGATTCGATAGCCTGGGCGACCGAGCGGAGCGTTGATTCGATGTTGATGACCACGCCGCGCCTGAGTCCAAACGACGGGCACAGACCTACCCCCGTAATCTCGAGGGCACCCTGTTCGTTGTACTCCCCGATAACGGCGCAGACCTTGGTTGTGCCGATATCGAGCCCGACGATCAAATTGTCAGCAGGCAAGTCATCCCCCCTCCTTTAGCTTGTAGATGACCTGGCCGGTGCGAAAATCTAGCTCGTCAACCTTGTTGATCATCCCCTGACGCGCGGTCACCTCGAGCACCATCATAATATACGAAAGCTCACGCGCGTCTATGGTGTTGCCGATCCGAACCCGGATGCGGTAGTCCCGAGGATAGAGGATGACGTCGAAATCGGAACCGCCCAACCGGATGAACCGAACCTCGGAGATGGCGGCAAAAAGAGCGGGCGATTGATCCTGGATCTGCTGCAGCTCGCGGAGAAATGCGACTAGCTCGCTCGGCAGTCGCATGCCGACCTGAATGGCCGGGATGGAAACCCCGGAAATGATCGGAAGGTCGCTGCGGCCGATTGCGCTCTCGCCGACCCGGATCACCACGCCCTGGTCATCGAAGGCGACCGGGACCGACCCCGATCCCGAATCGACAAGCGACACTGCGAAGGGCATCCGCGGCTGGAGCGATATCGAGAGACTATTCGGGAAGATCTTCCGCACCGTAGCATCCTTGACGAGCGGATAGGCAGCAAGACGTGCGCGAACTTGGGCCGCGTTGAGGGAGAAGTAGTACTCCGTCTGATCGAGCCCCGCTATCGCAAGGATCTGCGCATCCGTAAGGGGAAAACCCTGACCCGCGGTGATCTGGATTCGATCGATGACGAGCTTTGGAGCTATGAAAAAGTGAAAGGCCAACTCGAGAACCAGCACTACGGACAGCAGCCCAACTATGAGAATCAGGAACCGATCGAGACCCGCCTTTCTCGCGAGTGTTGTCCGTTCCTGTTTGTAGTCGAGTATGGCAATGCTACTCATGGCCGGGATACTCCCTTCTTGTAAGGCTCTGGCGCGAAAGATTCATGATGAGGCCGCATCCGGCGAGCGTTACCAGGATCGAGGAGCCTCCCGACGAAAAAAACGGAAGCGGAATGCCGGTGGCCGGAACGAGGCCGGCGACAACCGCCATGTTGAAGAGTCCCTGAAAGAGTATGTAGGTGGTGATCCCGAAGGCAAGATAATAGCCAAAGCGATCCTTGGATATGAATCCGATCATGTAGCCCTTCACCGCAAAGGCAAGAAACAGCGCGAGGACAAATACCACACCGATGAATCCCGCCTCCTCTCCAACGACGGCAAAAACGAAATCAGAGTGAACCTCCGGCAGCCCCCCGAACTTGCGCGTTCCTCGGCCGAACCCGCGCCCCCAAAGCCCCCCGTGGGTGAGAGCCGTCTGGGAGGCGGCAATTTGATATCCGCGGCCGAGGGGATCACTGTTGGGGTCCCAGAAGGCGAGAAAGCGCACGACTCGGTGCTCCTTGGCGAACAAAAGGAGGCCGGAAAGCGGAACGAGGATCAGGGCGAGAAGCGAAAAGTGCGCGATCCGGATCCGCCCGACGTAGAACATCGCAAGGCTCAGGAAAAGGATGAAAACCGCGGTAGAGAAATCGTTTTGGAGGTAGACCAGCGTGACAAAGCACAGCGCGACGAGAAGCGGGGGCAGCACGCCAGTCGTCAGATCGCTCACCTTGTCCTCCTTCTTGGCGAGAACGTGGGCAAGGTAGAGGATGATCGTGAGCTTCACCAGCTCGGACGGCTGGAAGGTGTATCCGAACAGACGTATCCATCTCCTGGCTCCAAGGACCTCGATGCTCAGCCCAGGTATGAAGGTCATGAGCACAAGGAACAGGGTGATGAAGACAAGGGCAGGGATGGCCCTACGAACGAGGTCGAGCGAGATCCGCGAAAGAATGAAGGAGAGCACCAGCCCCACCGCGCCGTAGACCAGCTGGTGATAGAAGAAGTACTCGGCGTTGTTAAAGAGGCGCGTCCCGGTGTAGTACGAGGCCGAGAAGAGCGTGGACAGACCGAGGCCAAGGAGCAATGTGAGAAGCGCCAGGAGCGTGTAGTCGCCCGTTTTCTGCCCAACCCTTTCGGCCGCAAACCTGTCGTTCATCCGCTTTCCAATCACGTCGCCTCGCGGCGCCATGTCTCCTATTGGATCTTGAGCGTTGAAAGGCTCAAAATCGTAAACATCCCGCCAAGAATCCAGAAGCGCGTCACAACCTTGCTTTCCGCCCATCCGCTCTTTTCAAAGTGATGGTGCAGCGGTGCCATCTTGAAGACCCTCTTTCCGGTCAGCTTGTAACCGACTACCTGGATGGCCACGGAGAGCGTCTCGAGGACGAATACGCCGCCAATGATCACCAGGAGAATCTCTTTCTTCAAAAGCAGAGCAACCACACCAATGATGCCTCCGAGAGCGAGACTCCCGGTGTCTCCCATAAAAATCTCGGCAGGATGGGAGTTGTACCAAAGGAAGCCGACGCAAGCTCCGACGAGCGCGAAGCAGAGGATCGTCAGCTCGCCCGAGCCCACGACGTAAGGTATCTGCAGGTACGCGGCGAAATCCGATCGGCCCGTGAGGTATGAGATGACCGCGAATCCGATCCCCACCATGATGACGAGCCCCGTCGCCAGCCCGTCGAGTCCGTCGGTGAGATTCACGGCATTCGATGCGGATACCAGGAGGATCACGCCAAAGGGTATATAGAAATAGGTGAGATCGAGCACCGGACGCTTGAAGAACGGAAGATACAGGTAGGTCGTGTAATCGTTTCGGTTAATGTATATGAAGATCACAATGATCAGCGATAGAATCGTCTGACTCGTGAACTTGTAGCTTGCCTGCATCCCGTCCGAGCTCTTGCGAAAAACCTTCAGATAATCGTCGACGAATCCGATTGCGCCGAATCCAAGAATCCCGAAGAGCGCAATCCAGGTAAAAGGGTTGTGGAGATCCTGCCAGAGAAGCATCGAGACTGTGACTGCGACTATGATGAGAATCCCGCCCATCGTTGGTGTTCCCGATTTTGAAAGGTGAGAGCTCGGACCGTCGGCGCGAATCTCCTGACCTGCCTTCCGCCGCTTCAGTATTCGAATCAACACCGGCCCAAATATGAAGGAAATAACGAGCGCGGTGATCGCGGCATACGCCGCACGAAAGGTGATGTATTGAAAGACATTGAAGAACGTATAGGTCTTGACCAAGGGATAAAGCAGGTCCTTGAGCACGCTCATCCTCCTTCGTGAAGGGGCCGCCGCTCATCCGTCAGGTCGGGAAGGAGCCGCTCGAGCGCCATGCTGCGGGAACCCTTCAGCAGAACGATGTCACCCTCCCTGACAAAATCAAGCACCGCCCTTCGTAGCTCTTCAAACTCTGTCGTCCAGAAAACGGTGGACTTGCTGCCCCGACACTGCAGGTAAGCCGCCTCCGCCTCTGCGCCAAAAAGAAAGAGAGCGTCGGCGGTGGACTCGGCAAGAAGCGTCCCGACCCGTGCGTGGGCTTCGGCGCTCACGTGCCCCAGCTCCTTCATGGAGCCGGCCACGATGACCTTTCTCCCCTCCCAGGGAAGGTCACCGAGAAAATCCACCGCCTTCGCAAAAGACTCAGGATTCGCATTGTAGGAATCCTGCACAACAGTGACGCGGCCCCGTAAGACCTCTCCCCTCCCCGAGACCGGTCGAACGGCTTCCAACCCCTCCTGGACGTCAGCGAGGGGGACGCCGAGGTGTTCGGCAATTGAGATCGCACAAAGAGCGTTATGGAGGTTGTGTTTCCCGACAAGCGCAAGTCTCATCGGTCTGCCCCGAACCCGAAGATCGAAACCTTCGATTCCGAGGCCGACACTGCCCTCGTAGCCCGGAGTGGTTGTGGGGCCGTAGGGCAGGACACTCCCTCGTATCCCGTCCTTAAGAAACGAAAAATAGGGCTCCTCTTCAAAGACGAAGCCGGTTTGATTGCCGTCGAAAAGTGAAAAGATCTTCCTCTTCTCAGCCGCGATTGCGTCCCTCGTTCCCAGAAATCCAATGTGAGCCGTACCGATATTCGTGATCGCGGCAAGATCGGGGCGCACGATGTCGACGAGGACATCCATCTCTCCCCGATGATTCATCCCCATCTCAAAGACCGCGAAGCGATCGCTCTTCTGAACCCGGAACGCCGAAAGCGGCAGTCCAATCTCCGAGTTCAGGTTGCCCTCGCTTACAAAGGTGCTCGCGCCGCGCCCCAGTATCGATCCGACGAGATCCTTCGTCGTCGTCTTGCCGCTGCTACCGGTGATCCCTACCCTGACGACGCCAGAAAGCCGTCGCATATGGAAGCGCGCGAGACCCTGCAGCGCGCGGAGCGTGTCCGGCACCGCGACGAACCCCGCCTTCATTTTCTCCGCGAGAAGAGCTATTTTTTGTTTATTCTCCTGCGCAAACGTCCGATTGACGAGTGTGAGGGAGGCCCCTCTTCGGAGGGCATCCTCGATAAATAAGTGACCGTCCGTCCGCTCACCGGGCAGCGCTACGAAAAGACACTCGCGCGAGCATTGGCGTGAGTCCACGACAACGGATGCGGCAAAGCCCTTGTTGCCCAACGCGACAACTTCGCCCCCGGTCGCTCGAATGATCTCGACAATCGTCAAGAGCGGCTCGCGTCGCGCATCCATCGCCCTCACCCTTCCCCGCCATGACGCCCAGCATCGGGCACCCGGATCTGAAGCGTCGGCTGACGGTCGTCCCTTGTGAGGCCCAGCTTGTTCTTGGCGATCTGCTCAATCCGCTGTGGGGCGCTCAAGACCGCGATACCCGCGATCATCCGTTTGTTCTCCTCAAGCCAGCTCTTCTGCTGGCTGCTGAGAAACGCCACCGATCGCTCGATGGTCTGGTAGCGATAGGTTTGGTAGACGTTCACGAAGACGAAGAGAGGGACTGTTGCCAAAAGCAATAATCGAAGCTTACTCTTCACCCCTTCACTCCTCTGCGAGCTTTACGACGACTCGGAGCTTGGCGCTCCGGGAGGGGGGATTCGCAAGCCGTTCCTCTTCCCCGGGCACGACCGGCTTCTTGGTGACGATCTCCAAGATGCGCCTGCCTTCACAATTACAGATCGGTTGCTCAGGAGGGCAGGTACAGGACTTATTCTTCTCCCGGAAAAAGCGCTTGACGATCCGATCCTCGAGTGAATGGAAGGAGATCACGCCGATTCTCCCGTCAACCTTGAGAACAGTCAGGGCAGAGGCGAGCCCCGCCTCCAGGCGCATGAGCTCGCCGTTGACTGCAATCCGGAGTGCCTGGAAGGAGCGGGTGGCGGGATGGATCCTGCCGTTTCGATATTTGGCCGGGACTGCCCGCACGATGATCTCGGCCAGCTCTCGCGTCGTCTGAATCCGGCCTCGCTCCCGGGCATTCACGATGGCCCTCGCTATCGGCCGTGAGAGTCGTTCCTCTCCGTATTCGAATATGATGTCTGCCAGCGCGCCCTCCGGATAGTCGTTGACTATGTCGGCGGCGGACGTCTCCAGGTCTTCACCGAGGCGCATGTCGAGTGGCTCATCCTTGCGAAAGCTGAAACCGCGACCAGAAAGCTCGAAGTGAAAGCTCGAGATTCCAAGATCGAAAAGGATGGTGTCGGGTCGATCGAGCTCGGGTGGATAGTCCTTGAAAAACAGGTTGAACCAATTGTTGTAGTATCCGACGCGCTCTCCGAAGGCTGAGAGGCGCTGCCGTGCGATCCCCAGAATCACCGGGTCTGCGTCGAGCCCAATCAGCCGCAGGCTGCTATACCTGCGTAGGAGGATCTCGGCATGCCCGCCCTCCCCTATCGTTGCGTCGATCATCAGCTCGCGTCGACCGCGCGGCTTGAGGTAAGCAACAACCTCGTCCCGCAGCACGGGGAAATGGACTGACTCCACCGCCGTGCTGCCGGCGCGTCCCTGGCCGGCCTCGGAGCCTCGTCCCGTCTTCGTCATAGGGTGATGACCTTCCCGAGTTCCTCTGCGGCCTCCTGGAACTCGGACTCTTTGTCCGCCCACCACTCCCGGTAGACGGACTCATCCCAAACTTCGATGTAGTTCTTAATCCCGAGGATCACCGCGTCCTTCGTGAGACCTGCGTAGTCTCGAAGGGTCGGCGAGATATTGATGCGGCCGCTCTTGTCTATCTCGGTTTCCTGAGCGGGCGCGACGATGCGACGCTGGATGAGACGGGCGCGCGACTGAAAGATGGAGGTCGAGGTCATCAAGTTGTCCGAAATGCGTTTCCACTCGTCCGGCGGAAAGAGCCACAGACACTTATCGACCCCTTGGGTGATGACCAGCAGATTACCGGGAATCTCGGTGCGGATACGGGATGGAATCAGCAGTCGCCCCTTTTCATCGAGGGTGTTCCGGTACTCCCCGGTTATCATCTATTTTTCCACTTTCTGGTACAAGCTGCCACTTTCCGCCACATAATACCCCTACATACTAACGCAGCAAGCACCCTTGTCAACCGAGGTTTCTTTCCCTTGATATCGAAAAAACGGCGGAGGACAGAATATGTGGCAACATCCGTTAAGTAGTTGTTCTTTCCCACTCGGAGTTAGCTAATGCGGAGCGGAAGGAGGAATCCCGGTGCGAGCAGGAAAGAAGGCTTCCCTCGGGGCGGGATGGCCCAATTCAGAGCATCCCTATGTCTTTTCCATCAAAGACTTTGCGGTAGAGCCGTTGCAGTCGCCGCCGTTGCCCCGGGAGACCGGCGGGGCGGACTCACCATGACGATCTACACCCGGCAGATCGTCTATCCCGAGGGCGACACCCAGGAAATCGACCATGAGCTGCGCGTGAACCAGATTGTCGACCTCAACGGAATCACTCTTCCCCTTCCTCTTCCCACGGTGCGGATGATCGCCTACAGGGTCTACAAGGTCTCGACGCGCGAAAACATTGGTGAATCGATCACCCTCTACTATCTCGAGCTCCTCACCCGCGATCAGATGATCGAATACACGTAGGGAAGATGGCGGCGCCTAGTGCCGGGTGAGCGGCCCCGACTGGGTCGTCGTGCGCTCTTGTCCGAAGATGCGGTAGTCGATGTCCGGGAAAATGTTGTTCTTCTTTTCGATTCCCGTCAGCCACTCGGTGTTCACGGTGTTGCGGCTCAGGTTCTCATAGATCCGGTTGAAGTTGTAGATGTGCTCCTTCACCCGCTTGGTTGCGTATGGCACCGTCGTGCCCATCTTCATGATGAAGGGCCAGTCGGAGGCTTGACTGAGCATCACCTCTCGCGCCGCCTGGTTCAAGACCCGGCGCTTCAGTCCCTGTTCGTCGGGGAACCTTTTGACCAATTCGCTCATCCGGTCGATGGCTTTGTGGATGTGACGGTAGATCCAGTCATTGCTCCCGTCGAGCCAGACTTCGGCGTAGCCCTTGTTGCCCCAACTCGAAAACGAGGGTTGCGCCACCTGGTTGTCGGGATATCGATCGAGATAGTCGCCGGCGGTGACCATCGTCAGATTCCCTTCCGAAGCCGCGACGTCCAGCTTTCGAAGCAGGAACTCGACCCATTGAGGTCCCTCGAACCACCAGTGACCGAACAGCTCGGCGTCGTAGGGCGAGACGATGATGGGCGGTCGATCCATGAGGGTCGAAAGCTTTTTTACCTGTTTGAGGCGGTTGTACAGGAAGTTCTCGGCGTGCTCCTCGGCTTTCCGTCGCGCCTCCTCCGGTTTGTAGGGCTTTTTGTCGTCGGTCTTTCCGGTGATCGCATAGTACTTGAATCCAGTGTTGATCCGAATCGCCCCCTCGTGAATGTAGGGACCGACATAGTCGAGCGGAAGATCAAAGCCGATGTCCCGGTAGAACTCGCGGTAGGAGAAGTCGCCCGGATAGCCGTCCTCCGCGGACCAGACCGCGCGCGAAGAGGGGATGTCCCGGGCAAAGACCGCCACGCCATTCGGGCACGCGAGCGGAGCGTAGACCCCGGAGCGCGGTTTCTGGTCGGCCGCAAGGAGCGCGTGAGCCGCAGCGTAGAAATAGCGGATATTGCTTGCATGGAGGTGCCGCTCAAGGCCCGGGTAGTAACCGCCGTCCGGAAGCCAGAAACCCGGGGAGTCGCATCCGAAGATCCTCCCATGCGAGATCACGGCAGTGTGCACCTGCGCTTCGACGGCCTCGGGATAGTTCTCGTATAGCGGAAGGAAGGCATTCGTTGCCGCGGTGGTGACGATCTCGATAAAGCCCTCCTTCTCCAGCGCACGGAAACCCTTCAGGATATTGCGCCGATAGGTCTCCGTGAAGTCCACCATGTTCTGAGTGAAAAGCTCCTTGTACATCTGCGCAAGTGGATGGAAGCTGTTGTCGTTCGCCGTACGAGCGAGCTCTTTTTCGGCGAGCTCGAGTAGCATCTCCAGATGCTTTATGTAGCGGCTCTGCAGAAGCTCATCGGTCAGCATCGAGGCAAGAGTCGGAGAGAAGGACATGGTGAGTCGGAACTTGACCCCGTCGTCGCGAAGTCGATTGAAGACTCGGAGAAGCGGGAGATAGCTCTCAGAGATCGCTTCAAAAAGCCACATCTCCTCGAGGAAGCGCTCGTACATCGGATGGCGCACATAGGGGAGATGCGCGTGGAGTACGAGATTGAAGAATCCTTTGCTCATGCTAGTGCCTCACGTTTCTCTCTACCCGTTGTTTTCGAGATAATCGTCGTTTACCATCGATAGGATCCGTTGGGGGATCTTGTCCCGAAGGGACGTAAGGGTGCTTTCGTTTAGCCCGGCAAGCGTCAGCACGTCGCTGTCCGCTCCGTCCAACATGTCATGAATGTAGTCCAGAGCCACCCCTCCAAGGGGGCTTCTGATGGTGTTGGAGCGACAGAGGATGTGCTCCTTCTCGTCGACGCTCCAGCACAGCTCAATCCAGTAGAGCTCTCCCGGGTTTGGGAGATTTATGTACCAGCTCGAATCATTCAGTTTCACGGGGATGTCGAAGAAGCTTTCGTTCTCTCCGGCTTGGCTTTTGTCCGCAGACGCCTCATGAACGCGGAGGAATAGGTCACCGAAATCGGGGGAGCTTTGAATCGGCTCGATGTCCGAGTCACTCAGGTCCCAGTAAGCGAAGGCCCACAGCGGATCACGGAGAAGAGCCACGATCCTCGTCTCGTTGTAGCGGTCGGGAAGGGGATAGTCGGTCTTCTCCTGGGGCTCGAGCTCCTCATCCTGGATGACATCGTACTTCTTCTCTTTGATGCGCATCGCAGAGTTGTTCGATTGCTCGCGCTCGTCGCGATCCTCCTCGAGCGCCTCCTGTATCTCCTCGATCAGCGTCTCTCTGTCCATTCCTTCCGGAACCGTGATGCCTTCCTTGACAGCAATGTCGAGAAGCGACGATAAGGGCAACCTCTGCAGCCGTTCCTTTGTCATGTAACCTCCCCTTTTTCTGTCGACCATCCTATGGACATCACAGAAAACCTGTCAATGCAGGAGCAACAGTCTCCGATTTCTCTTTGCCTCCCCTACTACTCCTCCTTCCTCTGGCAAAGGTAGATCATAACATCCCCGAAATTCAAGCGCTTCGCCATCCGGTCAAAGAGATCCTTGATCGGCTTGGGAGCCGTTCCTACCGCAAGCCCTCCCCAGGTCTTTCCACGCATGACCCGAAGGCCCGAATCCTCGAGAAGACGCCGCAAGGTGCGTCGCGCGAAGAGGTACATGTGATCGTCGATCATCGACCGCCACTCCCCCCCGAACAGGCGGGCCTGAAAGCCATCGGCGTTGGGTGTGGCAACGATGAAGTAGCCGCCCGGAGCAAGGATTCGCCGCACCTCGTGAACAAAACCCCGCGGATTGGTGAGGTGCTCGATCAGGTGGGAGCAATGCACTACGTCAAATGAACCTTCAGGAAAACGCGCCTCTTCAAGCGTGCCGATGAAGATCTGGAGGCCGCGCTCGCGGATCCCAAGCTCCGCGGCGGGACGACAGACTTCGACCCCCTGTTCGCGCCATCCCCGGGCCTTCATCCGGGCAATCAGCATCCCCGTGGCGCACCCGATGTCGAGGAACGATCGCGCCGGCGAAAGACTTCCCTCGATAGCGCCAAAATCGATATCGGCGAGGCCCATCTCCATGAGATCCAAGAATTGGCGCTCGTTCTCGGTTTCGTACCTGAAGTACTCCTCGTCGTAACGATCGACAAGCTCTGCCTGGACGGGTTGGGGATTCTGAAAGATGAGCCCGCAGCCACGGCACTTCACAAACAGCGATTCCCGACCGTTCCACCGGCGAAAGTCGGAACCACCGCACAGCGCGCACGCAATCTCACGCACGCGCTCGCTGCCCGCTTCCTTTGAAAAGGTCTTCATTGCCGATTCCGTCCGACCAGGGTGCAGCTCCTCTTCTCGCGCCTGCCTACGGCGGGCGTTTGCATCCTATCCTTTCCCATGGGATACTGTAAAGTGCGGGTCGGCGGCTGCGTCGACTGCGACTTCACCGCCGCCCTTGACCCCACGGTCCCGCGCGCTCGGCCAGTCCGACCAGCGACTGGCCTGGCGACCTCGGGGCAACAAGGAGTGAAGCGATCCATGGAACCCGATGTGCTCATTGCAGAAGCCCGGCGCGCCGCCGAGCGCGCCTACGCCCCTTACTCGAAATTCCGGGTCGGTGCCGCTCTCCTCTGTGACGACGGCAGCGTGGTGACGGCGGGAAATGTCGAGAACAGGTCCTACGGCATGACGATCTGCGCCGAGCGAAGCGCAATCGTGAAGGCCCTTTCGGAAGGCAAGCGGACCTTCGTGGCCCTCGCCGTTTCCTGTCCGGACGCGGACTATGCAGTCTCGCCGTGCGGTGCGTGCCGTCAGGTGGTTAGCGAGTTTGCCGGGATGGATCTCCCGGTCTATTTCGCAGGCAGAGCGGGCAAAATCCGCTCGGTCACCCTCGGCGAGCTTTTCCCGCTTGACGCGCTCCACGAGCTGAAAGATCGATAGGACGGCTCGCGAGGGGGCGGATGGGGATAGAGGCGGGTTGGGCTACTTTCTCGGCTGCGGGGCGGACTTGTCGTCGCGAACTCCCGCCTCGCGCTTTCGCAGATCGGTTTCCATCTTGGCCTTCCACACGTCTATCTTCTTGCGCAGGCTGTCGGCGTCCTCAGCCTCGCCCAAGATCATGTGAATTCTCCGCAGGGCGGAGAGGTAGCTGATTGCGAGCTTGAAGTCATCGATGCGCAGAGTCGAGAGCTCATACTTCTGTCGATAACCATCCGCCGCCTGCTGGAGGAGCCGCTTCACAAGCGTCAGATGGGCGGTTCGCTCTTCGTAGCCGGGAACGCGGGGATCCATGCCAGCAACGAGAGTCTTGAGGTTGAGAAGGTTCTTCGTCACCGTTGCGTACCGCCCTTCGAGCTCCACGAAGGACCATTTCCACTTGGAATTGTCGCCAAAATCGTCAACAACGGACTGAATAGCGAGACCCAACTTTCGAACGAGCCGGTATCTACTCGCTTCGTCGAAGCTTGCGAGTCGAACAAGGTGCTCTTCATAATCCGCGAAGGGCACGTCAATAAACGGCGTCACCGCTTCCTCGAGATAGATGATGCTCTTGTAGCACCCTTTGCGAGCATCGTTGAGAAAGGCCTCGTTCTTGACGCCGAGCAGAGTGACCGAAAGAGCATTCATAAGAACAAGGTGGGAAACCATGTTCACGTTCTCCTCGGCAAGCGTAACGCGTCTTGACTCGTTGTCCTTGTTCTCTTTGCGAATGACCTGGAGGAGGCCGGCCTCTTGCTTGAGGATCTGCTCGATGGCGCCCTTGTATTCCTTGATTCGCTCGAAGTAGCGCCTCTTTGCCTCTTCGTTGATCTTACCCACCGCTGCAACCCCTCACTTCCGCAGCGATGCTCGGCTGAACTTCCGCAGCATCTCTTGGGCATGGGTAAGGGAAACCTCGCCAAGGCTGTCGCCGGCAAGCATTCGGGCGATTTCCTTGACTCGGGCTTCCTTGCTGACGCTCTCGACCCCCGTGTAAGTGCGGTTGTCCTTCACGAACTTCTCCACCTTGAGGTGATTATCGGCACGGGCCGCGATGGTTGCAAGATGGGTGATGCAAAGCACCTGTTTTCGACGGGCAAGCTCCTGGAGGTGCTCCCCAACCGCCACGGCAACCTCACCCCCGATCCCAGTATCGATCTCGTCGAATATCAACGAGCCAATCTGATCCGCCTCCGCGATGACCGACTTAATGGCAAGCATAATCCGGGAGAGCTCACCTCCCGATGCGATCGAGCGAAGCGGTTTAGGCGGCTCGCCCGGGTTTGCCGAGATAAGAAGCTCGATCTGGTCGATCCCATGCGGGCCGCAGGTTGGCTTGCCCTCCTCCGAGACCCTGCGGCGGAGGTCCACCGAAAAGATCGCCTTGGGCATGCCGAGCGCTCTCAGACGCTCCTGAACCAGCGCGGTCAGACGGCCGGCGGCCTCCTTGCGCTTAGCGGAGAGATCCAGGGCAACCTGCAGTACCGACTTCTCCCTCTCCGCGATTTCCCGCTGGAGCTTTTCTTTGTCTTCCTGCCAGGTCTCCATGCTCGCAAGCTGCTCGCGACTTTCGCTTGCGTACTTCAGAACCTCTTCGATCGAATCGCCATACTTCTTTTCAAGGCGATGGATAAGCGTCAACCGCTCCTCGCACTCCTCAAGCCGATCGGGCCGGAATTGAACGCCAAGCTGGTATTTCCGAACCTCTTCGACGACGTCCTCGACCTCGAAGAAGGCGTCCTCGAGACGCTTCGCGAGGCCGGCGAGCTCCGGGTTGATGGCGATAATCCCTTCCATTGCCGACCGGGCCTCGCGGAGAGAGGAGAGGCTGCCGCGCTTGCTTTCGGCGGTGTTTTCATTGAACTGCTCGAGGAGCGTGTAGAGCCGTTCGTATTGGGAGAGAATGCGCTTCTCCTGATCGAGCTCTTCCTCCTCGCCCGAACGGAGCCCAGCCTCTTCGATCTCCTTCACCGCGAAGGAAAGGATGTCCATCTCGCGCAGCTGAGTCCTTTCGCTCGTGAGCATCTTCTCGTAGCGCTTCTTCACCGCCGTGAGCGCTTGAAAGTCCTCGAAGAGCTTGGCGGCCAGCGCCTCGGTATCGCCGAAGCGGTCGAGGAGGATCCGCTGGTTGTCCGGGTCGAGGAGCGATTGGTGCTCGTGTTGGCCATGAACGTCAAAAAGCAGGGCGGTGATCGCCTCCAGATCTGCGCGCGTCGCGGGCGTCGATTGGATGAAGAGAGAGCCGCGTCCTCCGCGCTTGAGAACCCTCCGAATGATGATCGAACCGTCCTCGGCCTCGATCGCATGCTCGGCAAGCCACTTGAGCGCCTGCGGATTCTCTCCAACCTTGACGACACCGGTGACAACCGATTCTTCCGCACCGGTGCGAATGGATTCGGGGTCCCCCTTCGCCCCGAGAAGCAGGCCCAGGGCCCCGATCAGAATCGATTTGCCGGCGCCAGTTTCGCCAGTAAGTACGTTGAAGCCGTCTCCAAATCGTACCGTGGCGCGGTCGATGAGGGCATAGTTCTGGACCGAAAGCTCCTCAAGCATCAGGACCTCCAGCCCACTTCAGCTTGGCCCGGAGCACATCGTAGAAATTGCGCTTGTCCGATCGGACGATGAGTGCCCGGTAGTCAGCCTGCTTGACCTCGACGATGTCCCCGACCACAAGGGGGCAAACTACCTGCCCGTCGAGGGTGAGGTTTACATCCGCCTTCTGTTCCTCCACCACAATGGAAATCGTGTTGTGGCCGGGAACGACCAGAGGACGGTTTGAAAGCGTGAAGGGGCTCACGGGCACCAAGACCATCGCATCCATCTCGGGCGAGAGGATCGGCCCGCCGGCCGCCATGGAATAGGCAGTGGAACCGGTCGGAGAGGCGACGAGGACTCCGTCGGCGCGATAGCGTCCAAGCTCAGTGTCGGAGATGCTCACGTCGAGCCTGACCACCTTCGAGACATTGTGAGCGCTGATGAGCGCATCGTTCAGGGCGCAATAGGGACCGACAAGGGCGCCGTTGCGGCGGACCGAGACTGCAAGCATCAGGCGCTCGCTCACACCGAGCTCCCCGGAGGTGTACCGTTCGAAGGCAGTCTTCCATTCCAGTTTCGAGACCTCGGTTATGAATCCAAAATCTCCAATGTTCACCGCGAGGATGGGAACCCGCCGGGAGGCAAGAAGTCGCGCGGAGAAAAGAACGGTTCCGTCCCCCCCGAGCGAAAGCGCCAGATCGATGTCGCCCTCCAAGTGGGGAACCTCGGGCTTTCCCTTGAAGCCTAACAACCGAGCCTCGATGCCCTTCGCTTCAAGGTATTCCCGGATAGCAGTCACGAGCTCGCCCGAATCACTCTTCAGCATGTTCGCGACGATCAGAGCACTTTTGACTGTCCGCATAGTTCCGTGTCCGTCTCCGAGGCTCACGGCAGCGTAGAAAGCACCTTCGCGACGTGCGCCGAGTTTTGCCTGCCCAACGATGGATAGAGCGGAAAAAGCACGCAACGGAGAAAGAGCGCCCGCGCGTTGGGCAGCTGTGCGTTCTCGAAATCGAGCCTCGAAGCGATTGTACCTTGAAAACCCGCAACTGTCTCGACTCCCTTCTTGCGGGCGTATTGGACTACCTCTTTCATTCCTCCCGATAGAAGGACCGGAAACGAAAACCAGATGTTCTCGCTGTCGCCGATCGGAACAAGGCCCTTGTGTCGAGTCTTCATCAAGGCCTGTTGGTAGACCTGGGCGATCTCCTTCCGACGCTGAATGAACTGCTCGACCGCTCCAAGCTGAATGAGCCCGAGGGCGGCATTCATGTCTGCGAGAAGGTATGAATGCGGAAGGCTCTGCGTCACTTGCCTCAGCTCCGCAAGCTCCTTCTTTCCCGCGGCAAGCAGGAGCGCTCCACCGCCACTTGTGATGATGTCCTCCTGCTCGAGCCCGACTATCGCGTAGCGCCCGTAGCTGCCGCATCGTCTCTCGCCGACGTTGGCGCCGAAGGAAGTCGAGATGTCCTCGATGAGCGGCACCCCGAGCGCCGCAAGCGCCTCCATGTCAGGCGTGAATCCGACAGAGGTGGTTACTATCATCGCGGCGGGCTGCTCCCCGAGCAAGCGCTCGGCCTCCGGAGCCGAGAGTGCACCGTTCTCCGCATTCACATCCACGTAAAGGGGCACCAGTTCCCTCTCGGCCATGACGTCTGCGTAGAAGGCGGGTGCGAGCGGCGAGATCACCACTTTTGATCCTGGCCCTATCGCCATCGCGTCGAGGGCAAGATGCACTGCGCGGCTATGCTCCCGCAGGGCAATCCCTCCCGCCAGACCGAGGTAACTCGCCGCCTCCGAGGCCAACCTCCGGGCCTGCTCGCCATGCGCAAGGCTGTCGGAAACCATGCAGGTGAGGACGGCGTCCATATCCTTTCGTCGAATTGAGGGCTTGAACACCGGTATCATGATATTCGGTGAGTGGCTGCGCTCAACTCGCGATCCGTCCGAGTTGCTGAAGTTCCTTGGGATTGAAGAGCCGCTGTATGTTCAGAATGATGAGGTAGCCGTTCTTTTCATTGATGACGCCTTGAATGTACTCCGCACCGATTCCCGTCATCATTTGGGGAGGAGGCTGAATCTGTTTCGCCTGAGCAGTGACGACTCTCGAGACCTTGTCGATGACTACGCCCAGCTCCCGACCGCCAAGGTCGATAATGATGAACCCGCTCAGAAGGCGATCGTCCTCGTTGAGGAGGGCGCGCTTGAGCTGGAAGCGCTTGTGGAGATTGATGATGGGGATGATGTCTCCCCGAAGGTTGAAGATACCCTCTACGTACGACGGTGCATTGGGGATTGGTCGCACCTCCTGAATGCGCACGATCTCGCGCACATCCATGATGTCGATCCCGTAATGCTCTTCGCCAAGCTGGAACGTAACAAGTTGGATCTGCTTCTCGGATTCGGCCATTGGCGCTCCTACTACACCTTAGTTCAGTTGCAGGGCTTTGGCAATAGGGCCTTCTAGTAGACAATGAGGACAGGTACGGTACTCTTCCGCAAAAGATGGGCGGTCGTTGTGCCAAGGATGTAGGCCTTTATCTTGTGCTTCCCGTAGGCCCCCGTCAGAATCAGGTCGGTTCCTTCGCGCTCGGCCAGGTCAATCACGGAAAGGTTCGGCTCGTCCGAGCGCCGAATCAGGCGGGCGGTGATTCCGTGGTTCTTGAGAAGCGTAACCTCTTCGATCGCGCTGTCGGGAGCCTCGGGTTCTTCCACTTCGAAGAGGACAAAGTCCTCTGCAAGATCTTTCATTGCATTAACGTAGAAGCGGAGTGCGTTTTCCGAAGTCCTCCCCCCGTCATAGACGGAAAGGACGCGCTTAATTTCCTGGCGGCGGGCCGGAACGACGAGTATCGGAAGCGGTGCGGTGCGCACTAGATCCTCGGTGGTTGATCCAACGATAGCCCTGCGGTATTGGGCGTTCTCTCCCTTCTGGCCGACAACGAGCACGTCACCCGACCTTCCCTCCGCGCACAGCTCTGCGGTCGGGAATCCTTCCCGAATGACGGAAGATCCCGAAACCCCCATCTTCTCGCATCGATCGAGGCAAATCTCCAGACATCTCTTTGCGAATGCGCGGAGGTCCTCCCCGATACGGGCATAGTAGTCTTTGAGGTTCGGGTCGAGGGGGAGATAGATGCGCTCGAGTGAGATGTCGAAGGAGCTTCCGGTGTAAACTATTGGAACCTCGGTCTTGCGGGAATCGACCACGTAGACGCACTTGATTGAAGCCCCGGTCCGGCGCGATAGCTGCAGCGCCTGTTCGAAGGCTTCGAACGAAGCGGGTGAACCGTCGACGCCAACGACCAGCTGCTCCATCATGGCCGATTAGGCTCCTTTGCGAAGTATCGTAATACGATTGATGAAATTCAGCAACCGAAAACTCGGCTCTCGCGAAGAGCGCGCCCTCTCGGAACCTCCCCGCGGAAATGCTTGGCCTCTCGGCGTTTCACCTGCGGTGAGCCGCCTTCCGGCCCCCGCACGCCGAAGCCGGCGTGATTGGGGCAGCCGGGCGTTTTTTCGGTCGGCTCCAAACGGTCCGCATGAGCCGCCAAAAACAAAAAGCCTCCGGGCAGGCACCCTACCTTGCAAGAACGCGACGTGGCTTGCGGGTCTTTTTTTGCCGTTCGGGCAAAGAAAATGCCTGGCAACGTCCTACTCTCCC
>DAHUYW010000034.1:0-46314 GCA_027306915.1 Spirochaetales bacterium
GCTCATTTATCGGGCCATCTCTTCGTGGTTCGTGAACATTCAGAAGATCAAGGACCGCATGATCGCCTCCAACGCCAAGATAAGCTGGATTCCGGAGCACTTGAAGGAGGGGCGTTTTGGGAACTGGCTCGAGGGCGCCCGCGACTGGGCGATATCCCGCAACCGCTACTGGGGGAACCCGATCCCTATCTGGCGCTGCGACACGTGCGGCGAGCTCGAGTGTCTCGGCTCGCGCGCTGAGCTCTACGAGAAGTCCGGGCAGCGCCCCGTCGATCTCCACAAGCACTTTGTCGATGAGATCACCTATCCTTGCGACAAATGCTCGGGGACAAAACGGCGCATCTCGGAGGTGCTCGACTGCTGGTTCGAATCGGGGGCGATGCCCTACGGCCAGAACCACTATCCGTTCGAGAACCGCGAGTACTTCGACAAGCACTATCCGGCGGAGTTCATCTGCGAGGGGCTCGATCAAACGCGGGGCTGGTTCTACACCCTCGTGATCCTCGCCGCGGCCCTCTTCGACTGTCCTCCCGCGATGAACATCGTCGTGAACGGCCTCGTCCTTGCCGAGGACGGAAAGAAGATGTCGAAGTCCGAGCGGAACTACTCCGACCCCATGGAGGTGATGGAGCGCTTCGGAGCCGACGCCCTGCGCTTCTTTCTGATGAACGCCTCGGTGGTCCGGGCCGAGGACCTTCGCTACTCCGACGAGGGAGTGAAAGAAGTGGTGAAGAACGTCATGATCCCCCTGTGGAACTCCTACAGCTTCTTCGTCACCTATGCCAACATCGACAAGATCATGCCGAGCGGCGCTCCCGTCCAACCGGGGAACCCCCTCGATTCGTGGATCCTCTCTGAGAGCGAGCGGCTCGTCGAGGAGGTGACCGGCGCCCTCGACCGCTACGATCTCCAGCGAGCGTGCGCCCCGATCGTCTCCTTCATCGATCTTCTCAACAACTGGTACATCCGGCGCAGCCGCCGCCGCTTCTGGCGCTCGGAGAACGATCAGGACAAGCGGCAGGCTTATGAGACGCTGTACGGGGTGCTGCTCAAGCTGGTGAAGGTCGCTGCGCCGATCATCCCGTTCATGACCGAAGAGATCTACCGCAACCTCCGCACCGAGGAGATGCCCGTTTCGGTACACCTCACCGACTACCCGGCGACAAGCGAGAGCCTTCGCAAGCCGGAGCTCGAGCTCAAGATGAAGGTGACCCGGCAGGCGGTGTCGATGGGAAGAGCCCTGCGCGCGATGCATCAGCTCAAGATTCGCCAGCCGCTTCCCTCCCTCTACCTTGTGACGACCGAGCAGGAGGAGCGCAGGGTTCTGCGCGAGATGGAGGATATCATCCGCGAGGAGCTCAACGTCAAAGAGGTGGTCTTCCGCGAGAACGAAGAGGAGCTTGTCGAGTACCAGGCGAAGGCCAACTTTCGCACCCTCGGCAAGACCCTGGGCAAAAACATGAAAGCGGCGGCCGCGCGAATCGAGGCCCTCTCCATGGCCGAGATCCAGTCACTCATGGAGGGCGCCACCCTCTCCCTCGACACCGACTTCGGCCCTCTCGAGCTCACCCGCGAGAGCGTCATCGTTCAGCGCCAGGAGAAATCGCATTTGAAAGTGCTGAACGATGGGACGCTCACGGTCGCTCTCGATGCCGAGCTCACCGAAGAGCTCAAGGCGGAGGGGACCATCCGCGACATCATTCGCAGCGTTCAGAATCTGCGCAAGGAGCGCGGGCTTGAGGTGACCGATCGAATCCACCTCTACCTCTTCGGGCCGGAGGAGGTCGAGGAGGCGGTGGAGGAATTCGAGGACTATCTGATGGAAGAGACCCTTGCCGTCTCATGGCGGTGGGAGCGGCTGCCCGACAGCCAGGCGATCCAGTGCGGGGGCGGCGCCTGCTATGCCTCCCTTGCAAAGGCCGAATAGCATGAAAGGAGCCGACGCGCCGCCGAGCTTCGCGAGGCTGCTGCAAGCGCGGGGCAGATGGCACGCCACGCCCCTCTTGCGTCTTGCAGGCAAAAGTGCGGGCCCGCTCCTCGCGCTTCTCCTGGCTGCGGGCTGTGCGACGCTGCCGCCGCTCGTCGCCCCGCGCGAAGAAGGGTGGTACGGCGTGCTGCCCGCCGACGGCGAAGCCTATCTTTCGCTCGCGGTGGGTCTGAACCGTGCCCTGGTAAAGCACCTTCTTTCGGAGAGCGGTCTCTCTGAAGGGTCGATGCAAGAGGTGATCGACCGCACGGATCGGGTTGTATGGTGCGTCGGATCGGAGGTGTCGGCGCGCCCCGGTGCGCAGCCGCTCTTTGCCGCGGTCGCGTCCGGCTCCTACCCCAAGGGGCTGGTCGACCTGCGGCTGGGAGCGAGCGGGCAGTGGGCCCGCGTCGCGGCCCCCCTCTCCGGGAGCGCAGAGGGCAGGGCCCCGGTGAGGTGGTGGTGGCAGAACCGTAAGGACGGGCTCCAGTTCGTCCTTGCCAGCCGGTCGATCGCCTTCCTCTCGAACGGGGGCATGGGGGAGATCGTGGCGCGGCTCACGGGAACGGCCTCCCACGCCGTGCCGCAGGCAGTGCGCGAGCGCCTCGACACGGCCGATCTTGCGCTCTACTTCCCGCATCCCGAGAACCTGCTAGCGGCTTCCGCACCCTTCGGCGAGAATGTGCCGGTCGTGGGCTTCGTGGTCACCCTGAACCGGACGGCGGGCGAGGCTTCCGATTCGGATTGGGAGGCAGCAGGCTACTTGACGATGCGGAGCCCGCGCGACGCTCGCGTGTTCGCCGTGGCGCTCAAGCTCCTCATCGCCTCGCAGGGGATGGGGGAAAGCGCGCTGTACGGGATTCCGCTTCCCATCGCGAGGGCGCGGGTGGCCACAAGCGGGCCGACCATCGTGATCTCAAACATGCGGATTGATCGCGATCGGCTCGGCGAGCTGCTCGCAGGTTTTGTGAGCAAGATGCACCTGGCGGGGGTTGCTTCATGACGATTGGATTGATCGATTACAAAGCGGGAAATCGCAAGAGCGTCGAGAACGCCCTGAAGTATTTGCGGGTTGCCTTTCGCGTCGTCGAGCGGCCCGAGGAGCTTTCGCTCGTCGACAAGATCATCTTCCCCGGTGTCGGCGAGGCGAGAGCCGCGATGGAGGTTCTCGCCGAGCGTGGTCTCGACCAGGGTCTCCGCGAAGCCGCAGGCTCCGGGGTGCCGCTCCTCGGGATCTGCATCGGCTGCCAGCTCTTTCTCGATCGCTCGGAGGAGCGCGATGCGGTTTGTCTCGGCATAGTTGCCGGTACCACTCGGCGCTTTCCGGCCTCCATCGGCCTGAAGATACCCCAGATCGGCTGGAACCAGGTTTTCCACCGGGGGCGGCACCGCCTCTTCGAAGGGATACCTGATGGGGGCTCCTTCTATTTCGATCACTCCTACTATCCGGATCCAGCGGACCACGGAATGGAGGTCGGGCAGACCGAGTACGGGCTTTCCTTTGCATCGGCCTACGCTCGCGGCAACGTCGTTGCCGTCCAGTTTCATCCGGAGAAGTCGGGTCCCTACGGCTTGCGCCTTCTCGCCAACTTCGCCTCGAAGGGGGATTGAGGATGTTTTCGAAGCGCATCGTGGTCTGTCTCGATGTCCGTGACGGGAAGACCACCAAGGGGGTCCGTTTCAAGGAGAATGTCGACGTAGGCGATCCGATCGAGATGGCGGCCGAATATTACCGGCAAGGCGTCGACGAGCTTGTCTTTTATGACATCACCGCTTCCGCCGAAGGGCGTGGCATCACGATCGATATGGTTCGCCGGGTCGCCGAGCGAATCTTCGTCCCGTTTTCGGTTGGTGGGGGAATCGGGAGCGTCGACGACATGCGGAGCGTTCTTCTCGCCGGAGCGGAGAAGGTGAGTGTAAACAGCCAGGCGGTTCGCAATCCCTCGATTATCTCGCAGGGAGCGGCTCTCTTCGGCTCGCAGGCCATCGTCCTCGGGATGGATGTGCTCCGCGACGCGGCGATGGCCTGCGGGTATCGGGTGGTGATAAACGGCGGCCGCACCGCGACCGACCTCGACGCCCTGCAGTGGGCGCAGCAGGCTGAGAGCCTTGGGGCCGGCGAGATCGTGCTGAACTCGATAGACGCCGACGGTACCCGCGAGGGATACGAGCTTATCGTGACCAAGCTCATCTCCAGCTCGGTGGGCATTCCTGTCGTCGCCTCCGGCGGGGCCGGGCGCCCGGAGCATCTTGCAGCGGTCCTCACCGAGGGACGCGCCGACGCCGCCCTCATTGCTTCCATGGTCCACCTCGAGGGGTACTCGGTGGGCGGGCTCAAGCGTTACCTCAAAAGGCACGGGGTGAGCGTTCGCATGGATGGCATCGATGAAGAGGGTGAAGAAATCTAGTTCAAGTCCGGGCGGCTTGCCGGGCGCATATCGGTTTCGCTATATTTGTGACTGGTGAATTCCAGTAGGACCTTCTCCATAGAGGTAATCGAAATGCCCAGTTATGATTACGAGTGCAAGGCTTGCGGCTACCGATTTGAGGCCTTTCAGCAGATGTCAGACGCCCCTCTTTCGCGGTGCCCCGAGTGCGGAAAGCTCGAAGTCCGAAGGCTCATCGGGGGCGGGTTGGGAGTCATTTTTAAGGGAAGCGGATTCTATACAACCGATAATCCGAGATCAGGCGGAAACGGCTCCAAGAGCTCGGTTTCCAAGGATAAAAGCTCCTCAAGCACGCCCTCCGACAATGGGAAGGGAAAGAGCGAGGGCAAGGATTCAAGCTCGCCTTCCGGGCCGAAGAAAGAGCCGGTTGGAACCTAGCCGGCCCCTGTCCGTGGGCTCTCTGCGCGCCGGCGCAAGGCGACTCACAGCTCCCTCGACGGGCGGCGTCGCCTGCTCGGGTGGCCCGCCCTCATCCAGCGCGCTTGAGCTCGCCGCGAAAAAGCTGCGCTCGGCCCTTTCGGCCGCGTCGGCAAGAAGCGGCTCGATCTCAAGACGGCCGAAGGAGTCCCGCATCCGCACAAACTCGGGACGGATGAGGGGATGCTTGGGCGCAAAGAGGGCGCAGCAGTCGTCATAGGGGAGAATCGATGTCTCGAAGGTCCCAATCCGGCGGGCGATCGCGATGATCTCCTCCTTATCAAAACCGATGAGAGGCCGAAAGACCGGAAGGCTCGTCACGCTGCCCGTGAAGTGGATGCTCTCCGGGGTCTGACTTGCTACCTGGCTGAGCGCTTCTCCCGTCACCAGGCTCCCGGCTCGTCTTCGCTCGGCCAGGTTCTCAGCTATCTTCATCATGCAGGCTCTCATGAGCAGGGTCGTTTCCTCTGGAGGGGCCCGCTTGCGAATGCGCATCTGGCACTCGGTGAAGGGTACGACCAGGAGGTTGATCCCTCCGAGGTAGGGAGCGAGGATGCGCGCAAGCGCCTTCACCTTGTCCTCGGCCTGAGTCGAGGTGTAGGGGTAGGTGTGGAAGTAGACGGCGTCGAGATGGAGCCCTCGCTTCGCCATCAGGTAGCCGGCAACCGGGGAGTCGATCCCGCCTGAGAGGAGGAGCATCCCGCGCCCGGCACAGCCTACCGGCAGCCCGCCAGGCCCCTCCCTGCGGTCGATGTAGAGAAAGGCCTTCTCGCGAATCTCGACGTTCAAGATCCACCGTGGCTGATGGACGTCGACGGAGAGCGTAGGGAATCGGTCGAGGATGTGGCGACCGAGAAGGCTGGCAAGCTCGTAGGAGCGAAAAGGGAAGCTCTTGTCCGAGCGCCGCGCCTCAACCTTGAAGCTCTGTGCGAGGAGCTCGGGCTCGATTGCGCCGGTGAGCTCGAGCGCTGCCGCCTTGATCTCCTCGATTTCCTTTGCTGTCCGCAGGGTGGGCGAGTAACTGGTGATCCCAAAGGTGGTGGAGAGAACCTCGCGAACCGCCCGATCCGCGCTTTGCGGGGCGCGCAGCGTGAATCGACCGCTGCCGCCGGTAACGGCGCCGACGCCCTTGAGCTTGCGGCGGATATTCTGACGCAGCTTGGCCTCGAAATAAGCCCGATTCTCGCCCTTCAGGGCGATCTCGCCCACCTTGATGAGGTAGAGGCTCTCGCTGACTCCTTCCACGTTACAGTCCTATCGCCGGGCGGCCGCCGGCAGGCTTGCCACGGCCCTCGCGAGTTCGGCGCAAAAGGCCTCGATATCGGCGCGGGAGGTCGTATAGCCGATCGAGATCCTAATCGCGGAAAAGGCGAGGTCGTGATCCACCCCCATGGCCGAGAGAACCCGCAGGTGCTTCTGCTTGCGGGTCGAGCACGCCGAACCGGTGGAGATCGCGTATCCCCGGTCGCTTAGGAGTCGCACGAGGACCTCGCCGGGCATGGGAGGAAAGGCCACATTGAGAATGAAGGGCGAATAGCGATCGGGCACGCTCTCGACCTCCTCGGGTATGAAGCGATGCTCTTCGATCGAGCGGATTCGCTCGATGAGCAGCCTCTTGAGTCCGGCCGCGGAGTCGCGTGCTCTTGCGCCGGCGGCCCCAAGTGAGGCGTGGCGCTCGATCGCGAGGGCGGTCGCGCAGATGGCAGGCAGGTTTTCGGTTCCCGGCCGAAGGTCAAGCTCCTGGCCTCCCCCGCGGTAGAGGGGGGCAAGCGGACGCTTCAGATAGAGGAGCCCGCAACCGCGCGGCGCTCCAAGCTTGTGCCCGCTGAAGGAGGCCGAATCGACGCCGAGCGCGCCGCAGTCGACGGGCATCTTTCCCAGGGCCTGGACGCAGTCGCAGTGAAGGTGAATCGGCCGTCCCCCCCTGCGCTCCGTCTCGGCGAGGAGGGCCGCCACCTCGCTCACCGGTTGGATCGCTCCGGTTTCGTTGTTGACGTACATGAGCGCCACGAGAAGGGTCGCGTCGTCGACCGCCTGAATGAGGCGCTCCGGCGAGACGATTCCGTTCCGCTCGGCCGGGACGAAACGAACCGTGAAGCCCATCTCAGCGAGAAGGCGTGCTGGCTCATAGACCGAAGGGTGCTCGATGCCGGAGATTATCACGCTTCCCGTCCGCTTGCGCAGCAGGAGCGAGAGCAGGACGATGTTGTTCGATTCGGTCCCGCACGAGGTGAAGATCACCTGCTCAGGCCGCGCTCCGAGAAGGCGGGCCGACCGAGCTCTCGCCGATTGAAGCAGCTCGCGCGCGGCTCGGCCGGCCATGTGCTCCGAAGACGGGTTTCCGTATGTGCCGGCAGCAACCCTCGCGTACTCCTCAATCGTCTCGGGGTCCGGTGGGGCGGTCGCCGCCCAGTCCAGGTAGATGATCGACATGGATAGGCCACTATAGGCGGTTGTGACCGTTTCTTCAAGCGGGAGCGCAATTCTTGAACCGACGGCGAAAATGCAGTATTATTCTCCCATGGACTTCGTGATGAAGCTCGCAGAAAGCTCCTGCTCGGAGGAGGAGCTCGAATCCTACGCCGAGCGCCTTAAGGTCTGCGGTCACCCCATCAGGCTCAAGATCCTCTGCCTCATCGACAAGGGAGACGCCTGCGTGAGCGAGCTTTGGAAGTGCCTGAACCAGGCCCAGCCCGTCATTTCCCAGCATCTCGCGATCCTGAAAGACAAGGGGATCGTCACCTCGGAGATAAAGGGAAACAAGCGCATCTACTCGATCGTCGACCCGTTTGTCAGAGGCATCGTGCGCTCACTCGACAACGGGCTTGCGCAGCCCGAGAACGCCGCGATCGGCTCTTCCCGCATCTAGCCCGTATCTTTCAAGAGCCTCAACGGAGCTCTCCTGCAGCGACCTCCTCTACTTGAAGAGATGGGAGAGCGCCGGACCATAGCTGAGCCAGAAGCTCAAGACCGTTCCAAGCACGCCAACAATCGTGGTTACCCAGCCGGTGATGAGGAAGAAGTTCTGCACGCGCTCGTTGATCACGAGGAGGGGCTTCGTTGAGACGTAGATCGCCGTGCCCGGCGTCACGGTCTGCGTGAGGGAGAGCTTCGTCCGCGTGCCGGCGGTGGAAATGCTGTAGATCGCGTTGATGTCTGCCGTCTTCTCGTCGACCCCGCCTGCAAACAGCAGGTACTGCTCCACGGTGAGGTCGGGCTGGTAGGGCACCGCCCCCGGAGTCAGCACCGCCCCGGTGACGAAGACCTTGAGGGTCTCCATCGGAATGACCACGTGGTCTCCAGGGTAGAGCTGGCGATCGAGCGCGGGATCGCGAGTCTTCCAGAGCTTGTCGACCGGCAGCGGAAGGTGCTTGCCGCTCGAAGGCTCGATGAGATAGCTTTTGTCGGCAATTGCGAAGGGCGTCGGACCGCCGACCTCGTCGAGGACGTTGAGGAGGGTGATCCCGGGGAAGTAGGGAATGTCCACCCGAACGGGCTCTCGCGGCACGATGATCGGCGTCTCCCCCGAGCGCAGCTTCCCGAAGATCGCCCCCTCTATCGACACGACCTCGGCATTCTGGGTGGTTGAAGGAACACTAACCTGGTCGCCCATGAGGATCTTGGTCGTGTCCGCCTCCTTATCGGAGACGTCAATGAGGTGATGCACTCCCTGGGCATCGATCCGTTCGATCGTGATGCGCGAGGAGAGCGCTCCGGGAGTGAAACCTCCGGCAAACTGGATCAAGGTTGCAAGCGATTCGGTCGGGAGAAGCTCGTAGGTTCCCGGAAAGGCCACCTTTCCGGCTATTGTGGCGACAATCTGTGCCGGGGGGACATAGATTTGGTCGCCGGGCTTCACGCGCGGGTTGGCGGCAAAATCGGCTTCGGTGTAGAACTTCGAGATGTCGAGGTTTTCGGTCTTTCCGTCGCGGATGAGCTCGATATCCCGATAGCTTGCCCCAGGCTTGAAACCCTTCGCGAGCCCTATCGCATCGATGACCGTATCGAGGGGGTTGGCGACGATGTAGCCGGGGGCGTTGACGCCCCCGTAGATGAACACGTTGAACTCAGCCGGGGAGGTGAGCATGAAGTTGACGTATTGAACCGGAATCGATCGCTTGATCCCATCGATGATCTTGCGCTTGACCTCGGGGAGGGTCATTCCCTTCACATCGATGGTTCCGAGATAGGGGACGTCCAGCTTCATGTCCTGAGAAAGCTGCAGGGTGAAGGTGAGGACCGATTGGCTCGTGTTGCCCAACTCGGGGGCGGCCCCGGTGCCGAGCGTCAGGGTGTAGACATCCCCAGGGGTAAGCGGATAGGTCGCAAGGAGCGACACATTGCTAATCAGGTTTGTATTTGGATTGCGGACTCGATCAAAGATCGTTGCCTGCAGCCCGAAGCCGGGCTGGGTCGCCGAAGTGGCGCTTCCCGCGGTTTGCGTTTCCATCGCCTGCGACGATTCATTCATCTGGGTGGTGTTGTCAGCGAAAACCGAAGAAAGTCCGGCGCCGAGCAAGGCAAGAAGCACAATGATCCTGATTTTCATGGCGCCCATACTACCAGCAAAGGTCAGGATTGGCTATAGTTGCCTTCGGAGGGAGGAGGCTCGGGAAATGACGGAAGAGGAGCTGCAGTTCCATGTAGGGCAGGTGACCACCTCGGTTTGCTTCATGGAGCGTTCCGAGATCCTTTCTGGGATTGGCGACCAGGTGCTCTGGGTGTGCGACCGCCACACTCGGCCCTTCTTTCCCGAATTGGAGAACGACGTGCGTCTCGTGACGCTCGAGCCGGGGGAGGAGCGGAAGTCGTGGGAGAGCGTCGATAGCATCTTGCGCTTCGCTATCGAGGCGGGGCTCGGCCGCGACGCGACCTTTGTCGCCCTCGGGGGAGGGGTACTTTGCGATCTCACCTCCTTCGCCGCGTCCATCTTCATGCGCGGCTGCCGCGTCGTGCTCGTTCCTACGACCCTTCTTGCGATGGTCGACGCCTCGCTCGGAGGAAAGACGGGAATCGACTACGCCGGCTACAAGAACATGGTCGGGACCTTCCATCCGGCCGAGGAGATTAGAATCTCGACCGAGCTCTTGCGCACCCTTCCCGACCGCGAGTTCGCAAGCGGCCTTGCCGAGGTGATCAAGCAGGCCCTCCTTGAGCGCTCTACCCTGCTCGCAACCCTGCGGAAGCGAAGCGAGGCGATCCTGGGGCGGGAGCCTGCGCTCCTTGCGGAGGTCGTTTCCCGGTCGCTCGGGGTGAAGGGACGCCTGGTCGAGGCGGACTTCCGGGAGAAGGGGGTGCGCGCCCACCTCAATCTCGGGCACACCTTCGGGCACGCTCTCGAGGCGGTCACCGGCTTCGCAGAGTGGACCCACGGCGAGGCGGTCGCGTGGGGTATCGACAAGGCCCTGCGCACGGGCCGGCTGCTCTCGCTAACCGATCCGGCCTACGAGGGAGAGGTTCGCGCGCTCCTCGTCCGCTATGGATTCAGGCTGGGCACGGAGCCCGCGCTCGTGGAGCCGCTCCTCCAGGCGATGCGGTTCGACAAAAAGAAGCGGGCGGGACGGGTTCGCTTCGTGCTGCAGCGGGGATGGGGCGATACCATCCAGACCGAGGTCGCCGACGAGGTGATTCGCGCGGCGCTCGTCGAATCCGCTCCGTAGGCGCCGCGCGGGCCGCCCACTTCAAGCTTCGTAAAGCTCGGCGAGGCGGCGGTAGGCCGCGTTGACCTGCTGGACGTAGCGCTCGTCGGTGTCCTCTCCGAGCTCGTCGGCGAGAGCCTCGAGGCTGGCAAGACTCACGGAGACCACCATCCCGAAGTTCACGGCGCAGCGAAACCAGTAGACCCCGTGGCCCTCGGTATGAAGGCAAAGGAAGCCGAGGCCGGCGTCTCGTTTCTTTCCGGGACAGAGCGCGAGGATGTCTCCGAGCCGTGCGCACAGCTCGGGAAGGTCCCTCGCGATGTCATAGTTGCGGGTCTTCGGGGCCTCCCGGAGGATGCCCCTGTCCGGGTTCACCAACCGGGCGGCGCGCAGGATGGTCGTGAGCCGCTCGCCCGCAAAGAGCTCCCTGCCCTGATAGACTATCTTGCCGCGGAGCCCCTCGTAACGTTCGAAGTTGCCCTCTGCGGGCTCCCGCACGAGCGGCCCGAGCCGCTCCCACGGCAGGACGGCTATCTTCTTCTTGCCCCGGAAGGGCAGGAGCTCGAAGCTCTCCCCGCCGATCGTAACCTGCCAGGACGTGTCGCGCTTCACAGGCGCCCGTCGCTCGGATCGCGCAGGCGCCGCAGCCTCCTTCTCCCCTCGTACTGGCCTCGCGATCCCCAGCAGCCGCTCGGAGAGCTCGGGCGAAATCCTTTCGAGCCACCCCTTTTCGAGGGGCGAGACCGACCGGGCGAACATGCGGGAGGTTTTCACGATCTCGCCCGCCACGATATAGCGCGGAGTTTCTCGGAACATGACCGACCCGGGATGGATGTGAATCTTGTCGGCGGTGAGGCTGCGGTAGACGCCGGGGGCGGTCGCGACGCACACGAACTGGATGAGCCCGCGCGAGACCGCGCAGAGGTAGTCGGAGACCGGTCCGCCCGAAGAGATCGGTATCCCGATCTCGCCGGTGATCTCCTCGAGCTGCTCTTTCACGTTGGCAAGCTCGGCCATGGTCTTGGGATCAAGATAGTAGGCCGTGCAGAAGCGCTCCTTGTCCCGCGCCTCCAGGTAGGCATCTAGCAGCTTGAGATACGAGACGAAGTCGCCTGCAGAGTCCTGGAAGGCGTGGTGGGCGCGGCGCGCCTCAACCTCTTCGTCGGGCGGAAGGATGAAGGGGCTGTTTGTCGAGAGAAACGCAGCAGCCGTGATGGTTTCTTCGAGCACCGTCGGGTAGCGCATCACCGCCTCGACGATCATCCGGGAAAGGCGGGGGAGCAGAGGGTACTCCACCATGAGCCTCCCGGTCTCGGAGAGGGCGTTGTCGTCGGTGAGGGCGTCGAGCAGACGAAGGGTTTCGATTGCGCCGTGGATCCCGCGGTCGGCGGGCGGCGATATGAAATCGAAGGTCTCGAAATCGCTGATCCCGAGCTCGGCCATCCGCAGGACGACCTCCGAGAGGTCGGTGCGGTATATCTCCTCCGTCGTGAAGAGCGGGCGCGCCTCATAGTCCTTCTTGGAATAAAGGCGGTAGCAGGTTCCCGGCTGGGTGCGCCCGGCCCGCCCCTTGCGCTGGTTACAGGACGCCTTCGATATTGGTCCCTCGACGAGGGAAGAGATGAAGGTCTTTGGATTGTAGTAGTTGATCTTCGAAAGGCCGGAGTCGATTACCGTCGCGATTCCGTCGATCGTGACGCTTGTCTCTGCGATGTTCGTCGCGACGACGATCTTTACCTTGTTGTGAGGCGTGGGGATGAAGACTCGCTCCTGCTCCTCTTTTCCGAGGCGGCCGTACAGCGGGACAAGCTCGAGCCGTTTTGCCATCGGGAGGGCGGCAAGTACGGTCATGCAGTCCTTGATTGCCTGCTCGCCCGCAAGAAAGATCAGGATGTCTCCCTCGCGACGCTCCTCGATCACGCGACGGACGATCTCCTCGATCTTAAGCAGCTGCCACTCGGGTCCCTCCTCCGAGCGCTGGGCATCATAGATGACCTGGACCGGGAAGGCTCCGGCGTCGATGCGGACGATGGGGCATTCATCAAAGTACTCCGAAAAGACCTCCGCGTTGATGGTTGCCGAAGAGATGATCACCTTGAACTCGGGGCGGCGCGCCACGAGCGCCTTCAGGATCCCCAGTATGAAGTCGACGTTAAGGCTCCGTTCGTGAGCCTCATCGATAAGCATCACGTTGTAGCGCGAGAGATCCTTATCCGCCTTGATCTCTTGAAGAAGTATCCCGTCGGTCATGATCTTGATGCGCGTGGAGAAGTCGGTCTTGTCCTCGAAGCGCATCTTGTAGCCGACGATTCCCGGTACCTGGGTCTGAAGCTGGCGCGCGATGTAGTCGCAGACCGAGACTGCCGCGATCCTTCGAGGCTGAGTCACTCCGATCATCCCGGTTCGCGAGTAGCCTGCCTCGTGCAGGATGAGCGGAATTTGAGTTGTCTTTCCGGAGCCCGTGGGACTCTCGACGACAACCACCTGATTGTCCGCGAGGGCCTGGAGGATTCGATCCTTCTGCTTGTAGACTGGCAGATCGTGCGGATTCATGCGCCGAGTCGCTTCCTCATCGCCAGGATCGCCTCGACCGCCTGGGCGAGGGGGACCTCCTCGCTGCCAGCGCGCGCGGTCAGATCCTTCAGAGAGACGGTTGCGCGGCCATGCTCTTCGGCTCCGCAGATCACCCCGATGGGGATTCTCTTGCGCTCGGCGTAGGCGAATTGCGTGGCAAGCTTCCGTTTCTGCGGATAGACCTCGCAGGAGAGCCCGGCTTCCCGGAGGCGGGCGGCGATGGCGTGATAGTGGCCGACGAGCGAGTCGTCGAGACAGAGGACGATGACCTCCGCTCCGGTTGCTTGCGCCCGCCGGACGTTGAGCTCCTCGAGGGCTGCCGTGAGGCGATCGAGCCCGATCGAAGCTCCCACGCCGGGAAGCTCAAGCTTAGTGTAGAGGGTGGCGAGGTTGTTGTAGCGGCCGCCCGAGCAGACCGAGCCGATGTCGGGAAGGTCGTCGAGGAAGGTCTCGTAGACGATACCCGTGTAGTAGTCGAGCCCTCGGGTGATGGAGGGATCGAGGACAAAACGATTCGCGAGTCCAACCTCTTCCATGTACGACCGGAGCAGGATAAGCCGCTCGGTATCCTCGCTCATGCCGCCGGCCATGCGCCCGATCTTGTCGAGGGTCGCCTCGTAGCTCGATTCGGGGCGGATGAAGGCGAGGATCTCCCCCGCCGACTCGTGCGACACCACCTCCTCGAGCATGGATTGCACGCTCTCCTCACCGGCCTTGGCCAGCTTGTCTACAATCCGCAGGATCTCGGCGCCGGTGCTTCCGCTGCCGATGTGAGCGAGAAAGCGGCCAAAGACCCCTCGATGGGAGAGACGGATAGTTACCCGCTCGATGCCAAGCGCGCGAAAGGAACGCTCCATCACCTGGAGAATCTCGAAATCCGCCGAAGGAGTGTCGATCCCCACGACGTCGAAGTCGCATTGAGTGAACTCCCGGTACCGTCCTCGCTGGGTGTTTTCCCCGCGCCACACCTTTGCTATGTGATATCGCCGGAAGGGCAGATAGAGCTCCTGGACATGAGCGGCCATGAAGCGGGCAAAGGGGACCGTGAGGTCAAACCGAAGGGCGACGTCCCTTCCTCCGTGGTCCGAGAAGCGGTAGACCTGCTTGTCCGTCTCGCCCCCCCCCTTGCCGAGCAGGATTTCGGTGTATTCCAGCGCCGGGGTGTCGATGGGAACGAAACCGTAGCTCTCGAAGGTCTTGGCAAGGGTCGCCTCGATTCCCTGGCGCTCCCGTTCCTGTTCGGGCAGGAAATCGCGAAAGCCCTTGAGGACGCGAGGATCGATCAAGCTGCTCACTGCGGTGCTCCTTTGGCTTAAACTATGCACGATAAGAGACGGCGGGATCAAGCGCCGGGAGGGCATTGCAAGGGGGTAGCGGACCGGCGCTTGTTCCTCGGGGACTCGGATCAAGCGGCGATGATACGACGCCAACAGAGGTGCTGGCCGCCACGCCGGGCTTTCGAAGACGCAAGGTAGCGATTGACAACACCTTCGGCGTATACTAAACAGATGTTATGGTATCGAAAGGGTTGGGGCATGCCCGGTTGTGTTTCGAGGAGGGAGAGGCGAGTCTCGCCGATGCGCTCCGGCTAGTCGAGCTTATCAGCGCTTCGAGGGAGCCTGCGGAGCGGCAGCTCCTCGTCGAGCGGCTCCTCCGCTGGGGCGTACCTGTGGAGGGCCCCGACGTCACCCGGAGCGCCCGTGACTGGCAGATCGAGGCCAACGACGGGCTGGCGACCGAGTGGAGCCGGGGGCGTGGCGGCGGCAGCCCAGCGTTCGTGGTGAGGTGCGGTCTCCGCCAGATAGGCGCTCTCTCATCCGGGCTCATCGACCGCATAGTTGCCCGGAGGCGACAGGCGGGCTTTTCTGATCCCTTCGATTTCCTCGAGCGGGTCGTCCCCCAGGTGAGCGAGCTCTCCCCCCTTGTGCGCAGCGGGGCCCTCGATGCCCTGTCCGAAGGCCTCACGCGGCCGCAGCTTCTCTGGCTTCTTTCGGTCTCAAGGCGGGACGGTCAGCGACCTCTCTTTCCCCGGAAGCTGCCCCGCTGTCTCGGAGATTACGCTGCAAGCACCAAGCGCTGCGACGAGCGCCAAATCCTCGGTCTTTTTCTTCGAGAGAGGCCGGAGCGGGTGAGACAGGCGTTCGCAACCCCGCCGCAGCCTTGACAGATCGATTTCGGGGGATTATGTTTGCTAGTGAGTATGGACGAGAAGAATAAAGAGAAAGATACCGTAGCTATCTTTCATCTTTATCGGAAAGATGGTTCGTCTCTATTCCTCCATCCCTTCAACGATCTGGAGAGATTCCTCGAAATTCTCAAAACAAGCGAAATTGAGGGTAAGTACGGGAAGGAGCCTCGGGTGGAGTCCTTCACGCTCTTTCGCAATGATCTCTACCGCATGATAGACGCTGCCGTGCGTCATTGGGTCGCCGAGACTCACTTCTTCCGCCGCCTTCTCATGTCCGCAGGGGTCTTTCTTGCCTCCTACCTGGTTCTCACCTTCGCGTTTCACGATCCGCTTCCTATGCTGGATGAGCTTGCGCTTGGGGTAGCCCTCGCCGGGGCTGCCTACTTCTTGCTCGCGCGCCTTGAGAGCAGGTCTGACTTCGTCGTCAAGAAGACGCAGGCCATGCGTGAGCGGATCGACAAGATCTATTTCCAGGAAGACCCCTTCGTTATGGAGGTGGAGCAGGCTCTGGAACGGTCGGAATCCGAGAGCCCGGACGAGATCTTGCGGGCGGTCCAGGGGCTTTCGGACGTGCCTTTCAACTTCGAAAACGAACGCGAGGCCATGCAGCTTACGAACTACCTCGAGCGGCGCTTCAGCGATAGGGACCTTCGCCGCCAGGAGCGCCTTCTCGCGGCGGCGGACGCAGCCAGTGCCCCGCGTGTAGTGGAGAATCTCGCCAAGTGGGCGGAATCCAAGAAGGTCGATCTCTCGCTCTTCGTGCTCTACCGCAGAATGAAGCACAGCCACAAACCGGTTAAGTGAGCCCGCGTTCGGTGCCTGCCGCTTGAGTCGGGGCGATTCGACGATCGATGTCTCTTGTTCGTGGCGGAAAGCCAGCACGAGCGGCGCTAGTCTACACGCCGGAGATTCCGCATCTCGACCTCAAGCTGGAGCGCTCGTTTTGCGGTGTCCAGGTACTGTCGGGCCGGTTGGAAGGTCGGGTCGAGCTTCAGCGCCTCTTCCCAGTAGGAAATAGCCTTCTCAAGGTCGCCCTTCGCGTAGAGGTCAAGCCCGGTCACATAGTAGTCGGTCACCTCGCGCTCGAGCGCGGCCCTGCCGTCATCCCCGAGGTTCAGAATCGCTTCGATGCTGAAGTGGTCGAGGGTGCCGAGCTGGGTGGTCATGTCGAGGGTATAGTTAACGTCGAAAGTGATCTTTTTCAGTGCGATTGTGCTTCCCAGCGTGATTCGGGGATCGGCCCCACCGTAGCGAAAGCCGCCTTGGAGAGCAAAGAAGTCGGTGATCTTGAGGTCCATTCCCGAAGCGATGTTGAAGGACTCGGCCGGATAGAGGCTCGGCGTGAAGCTGAAGGGATAGTTGAAGTCGACAGCGACCGTCAGGGGGCGGATAGGCGAATAGGCGAGGCCCACCGCGGCCTGTGTCGGCAGCGGCTCGCCCTCCGCATAAAGACCGACGTTGCGGACAACGGCCCCGATCGAGAAGTTGCGACTGCGCGACGCAAAGTACTTAAGGAAGTTGAATCGCGTGAGCGCGCCTATATCCACCATTCCCGTAAGGGCGGACTGGCCGGGATAGATCGCGGCCGGGACATTGCGGTAGGCGGCTTTCAAGTTGGCTCCAACCGCGATCCCATAGAAGTAGTAGCTCGAAAGGAAATTGTAGGAAACATTGAGCGTGGCGATAGACTCCGAATAGTAGCCCTTCGAGACCCGGTTTCCCCAATCATCGTACGCCGTAAAGGGAAGATAGAGGAACTTGCCTGCGGCGGCGAGACCCAGGTTCTTGATGCGGGAGGTATAGATGACGCTCTCGACGTTGGAATCGGCGATCCAGTTGTTGTGCAGGAAGGAAAGCTCGCTCAACTTCTGGACGGCGCTTCCTGCCGGGTTTGCCTCGATGAAGCTGGAGTCGCTTGCTACCGCGGTGAAGGCCGTCCCCATCCCCTCATAGAGGCCTCCCGAGGGAACCAGTAGGGAGGGAAAGGCCGTCAAACCGGTGTTGGAGTTGTTGAAGCTGGAGCCGAATCCCTGAAAGGAGTTGTAGAAGTCCGCGAAATTGTAGGCCGAGACCGCGTGCGGAAAGAGAGTCGCGAAAAGCAGGAATCGGACCACCTTCTTCATGTCACAACTATATCACCTTTTCGACTTTTTCCGTACGCCCCTAAACTGCAGGTAATTTTTTTGTGCACAGATAGTTAGGTGGACGGCAAGATATAAGATTGGCAGACAATGGTGCCGATAATATGGTACATTCGGTCCCAAAGAGGCTGGTGAGTGTGTCAAATCCGCGGAGGTATGCGGTCCCGATTCTTCTATTGTTCCTGCTGCTCCTCCTCGGGGGAGGGGTTGCCTATGCCTCGGGACAGAAGGAGGATGCGCTCACAACCGCCCGCCGGCTCATTACCGAAGAGAGGTACAACGACGCAATTCTACTCCTCACGCAGGTCATCAAGAAGAATCCGCGTCGTTTCGACCAGGCCCAGGCTCTCCTTGAGCAGGTAGATCGGGCCCGCAATCTGTACAACGCGAAGATGGCCGAGCTTGTTTCGGTGTTCAACAAGGGCGATCTCGACAAAGCATACCTCATCCTTCAGCAGCTTGCGGACCTGGACAAAGCCCCGAACCGGCGGACACTCGATTCGCAGGAGTATGCACGCGAGACTGCGACGGTCGTCTACAACAACAACCGCTTTCGCCAAATCATGGAGGAGGCTCTCCCGCTCCTTGCCGCCGGACGGTATTCCGAGGCCGTCTCCACCTACTTGACGGGTTTCAACCTCGGATATGACTCTTTCACCTCAAGCCGGCTCGGCAACATCGTCATCAATCAGGCCCTGGACTTGCGCGCGGTCCTTCAGGCCAGGGCTCAGCACTTCCAGTCGCTCGGCCCCCCGATCGAGGCAGCGGTGGGCTCGGTGGTGACGCAGGCCAATCCCGCTGACCTCTCGAAGGCAATCGATGTCCTCGGCGAGCGGATCGGGCAACTTGCCGAGGACCGTTCGGCCGAGGCGGCGGCTGCGGCCAAGCTTCTGGCACTACGGGACTCCATTCTCAAACAGCACGGCAGCGCGCGGGATGTCTTCTTCCTGACCTACGTCGAGAAGTTCGTGCATGGGCGAGGTGGAGAGAGCCCCCCGGAAGGGATCCTCTTCGCCATCGACGGAGCGCGCACCTCGGTGCTCTCCCGCGCCTTCGATCGGATTTCCGCGAGCATGGAAGAGAGCTTTGCTGCCGGGAGCGAGCGCCTGCGGGCCGGCGACTACGCGGCGGCCTCGGCGGACTTCCGCAGAAGCGGCGCCTATGTTCCCCTCGCCGAAAGGGTCTCAGGGCTGTGGGACCCGCGACTCACAACGGATCCCGCCTTTGCGCTCAATCCGGGCGTCGGCGCCTCCGCATCCCCGGCGCTTGCTGCCGGGCTTCCCGACTATCTTCTGGCATCCGCCCGGGGGCTGGCGGTCGAGGACTCGCTGAAAGTAGTATCGGCCCTCTCCGAGATCGAAACGATAAACACCGGCCTCGCCGGCGCGGACTCGCTTGACGCGCTCCACCGTCTTCGCGTCAGCATGGACACCATCGGAGTCACCGTCCAGGGCGACATCGATCGATGGCAGGGGCTCAAGGCAAAGTATGGCAGTCTTGCCGGGATGGGCTACTCAGTGGGCAAAAGCATTGCCGCGGCCGACGGTATGATCGATCTCCTCAACTCGGTCCGCGCCAAAGGGACGGCGCCCGAGGTGACCCTTGTCGATCGAATCGCCAGGCTTCAGCTCGGGCCGGCGAAGGCAATTCTAGCCGAACAGCAAACGGCCGTCGAAACCGCGCGGAAGCTCCTCGATGGCGTCCCGTTGACGATCGGAGACGAGACTTTGCACGAGACGATTCAGGCAAAGTATCCGGCGAAAGCCAGCGACGACCTGAAGGCGGTCTTGGGGAGCCTTGACTCGCTCGGCGAGACCCTTCAATCCGTGGTCGCGGGAATCGAATCGGCACCGCCCGCCGTCATCGCAAGCCCGGGGGTTCAGAACAGCCTCAAGGCGGCGAAGGCGTTTGTTGCCCAGACCGACAGTCTCCTTGGCACCGCGAAGGCGGCGGCCGACACCGCGAGCAGCCTGCTCTTCCAGGCCGAGCGTTTTCGCCAAGAGGGTGACAACAGCCTTCGGGCGGCGCAGGACGCCATAGCTCGGCAGCAGTACGCGGCAGCACGGGAAAGGATCGCCACGGCAGCGGAGCGCCTTGACCGCTCCTTGAGCTTCGCGGAGAACCCGACCGTTCGCAGAGAGCGCGACTCGACGATTCCGGAGCTTTCGCGGCAGATCACCGATGCAGAGAACGATATCGTTGTTCGTGACGTTCGCTCCTACATAAACCAGGGTAAGGCGCTCTACGCCCAAAGCAACTACTCGGAGGCTCAAAACGTCTTTCTGCGGGCGCAGGCTCGCTGGCGGTTAACGAACGCGCAGGACAATCCGGAGATCACAACCTGGCTTCAGTACGTCGACACTGCTCTTACCCTCAACTCCGGCCTGGTGATCTCGCCTTCCGATCCCCTCTACAGCGAAATGACGCAGGTCCTTAATCTCGCCGAGTCCAACTACAGCCAGGCCCGAGCGCTTATTGCGAACGGTCAAAAGAGCGAGGCGATGCGCCTTCTTCAGGACGCCCAACGGAAGATTCTCTATGTTCAGGTTCCCTTCCCACTGAATCAGGAGGCCCGGGTGCTTGGGCTGCGCATTCTCGAGCTGACCGATCCGAGCAACTTCCAGTCGCTTTTTCAACAGCGCTTTCAGACTGCGCTCGCGAAGCTGACGCAGGACCCCAGGGAGGCCTACGTCGACCTCAAGAACCTCCAGGCGGTCGAGCCCGATTTCCCCGGTCTCACGAATGCGCTCTACCGGACGGAGATTGCCACCGGTCTGCGCAGGCCGCCCCCCGACCCTCAGAAGATCCAGGAGTCGAACAATCTCTATCAGAAGGCCTTCGATATCGTGCGTACCAATGTCCGCGCACAGTATCCGATAGCCATCTCCTATCTCAACAGGGCGATCGAGCTCGATCCGAACAATGCCGCAGCCACCTCTCTCAAAGACCGCCTTGCGATCGACACAGGCGGCGAGACCACGGTAGTCCTTTCGAATTACGCGCAGATCCAGTTCCGCCAGGCGGAGGAGCAGTTCATCGCGAAGAGCTACTACGAGGCCCTGCGAATCGTCAACCAGCTTCTGAAGGATCCGGCAAATCAAAACTACAGCCCGTTGCTTGATCTCAAGAGGAGGATCGAATCAAAGATCTAGGGGGACTGCGGACACTCTGCTTCCTGGCCGTGCTGCTCTACGGTCCGACGCACCTTGTGCCGGCTCAAGAGGTTGCGGCGACTACCTCAACTGCCTCCTCGGCAGGGCAGATCTATTGGGACTACCCCAAGGTGCTGGTCCCCGAAGGGGTCAACTTTCCCCAGCCTGCCGCCGGCGGGGGGATCATGGCCGTCGTCTGGCAAGAGTATGCCGGCGCAGCGAACGGGGGACGACAGGTCAGTCTCTCCATCCTCGTCACTCGCGATGGAAAAGACTGGACGTCTCACCGGGACTTCGCAGGGCCCTTTCCGGCCAGCGGCCGCCAGGTCTCGATCTTTTCGCTGGCCATCGATCAATCGGGAAGGATCTACGTCGCAGTAAACGCTGCACCGAATGAGGTGGCGATCTACTCCTCGTCCGACGGAGGGTCCACGTTCACGGAGCTCTCGCGGGTTACTGCCGAGACTACCACCGTCGGCCCGCGCCTCTTTGTGAGGGGAGGCGGAGGGCTCATTCTCTTTACCGCACAGGGCGGGCAGACAGTCGGCGGACTCAACGCCCTCTCCATTCGCTACCTTCTCTCCGCTGACGGGCGGAATTGGACCTCCGCCCGCGCCCTGGTGACGAGCCCGGATCTTTCGCTTAATTTCGCGCCTTACTACGCCTTCTACCGCGGGAGGGACAACGTAGTCTTTCAGGTGCTGCGCCCGGGTACTCCAGCGGCCTATCACCTCTACCTCGAGCAGAGCAGCGACGGCGGCGAGACCTTCGGCCCTCCCAAGCGCCTTGTCGGCTTTCAGCAGGGCGGGGCGGCGGGAGGTGCAAATCCCCTCTTCTACAGCGATGAACGACCCTTTCTGCTCGGTTACGATGGCAAGCTATCGGTCGTTTGGGAGCGCACCTACCAGACCGGCACTCCCCAGGTCTACTACGCGCAGTACGATCTCGACGGTAATCTGACCGGGGACGTCGAGCGGGTCTCGTCGGGGGACAGCACGAGCCGCGATCCGCGAATCGCAATCTATGGGGACCGCGAGTACGTCTTCTGGTTCGACAACAGCGTGGGGACGGACCATGTCTTCGCCGCCTCCTACAACGGGGTTTTCTGGCAGCGAACCGACCTGAGCGCGATTGCGGGCAGCTCGATCTTCGCCCGACCGCTCTTGTTCGGCGACGGCATCTACGTCTTCTGGTTCAACGAGGTGGGAGACACCGGAAGGCTTGTGATGTTGCCTCAGAACCGCAGTGCCCCGGCTCCGAGGCTCTATGGCATTAACTTCCGCGCCGGCGGGCGTACCAACCTCAGCAGCTACCTCTTCGGGTGGGAACAGCCCGCCGATCCCTCCGGGGTTGCCGGCTTCAGCTTCAGTGTGAATCGAGATCCCGTAGGCCAGGCGCCGAGAGAGATCAACATCCTTCCCAACGATCGGCGGACGCAGGTCAAGGTGGACGCTGACGGCGAGTGGTACATCCATCTTGCCACCGAGGACTTTGCAGGCAACTGGTCCGAGACGAGCACGATCGCCTTCACCCGAGACACGACGCCGCCGGGGCCGGTGGCTTTCACTCCGATCGCGGAGGACGGCAAAGGTTTCCTCACCTCGAACACGGCAACCATTCGCTGGAAAGCCCCCCCGGACCGCGATCTGGCCGGATACACCTACAGCTTCAACTACCTCTCGGCAGACCCAACGGCTGCCGTTCCGGCGAAGCGGTCGCTCCTGAGGCCCCCCGATGCGGTCCGCCTAAGCGCGCCTGACTTTGCCTTCACCAACGAGGACAACGGGGTGTGGGCGCTCTCGGTCGCAGCCGTCGACCAGGTGGGAAACGTCGGCCCCGCCACCACGCTGGTCTTGCGGCTCGACAAATACCGACCGGTGACCTACATTACCGACGTCCAGTCGACCCAAGACAGCCTTGGGCGGGTGACGCTCACTATCTATGGAAGGGGCTTTGCGGAGGGAGGGAAGATCAACGAGGTCATTCTCGACCGGGACGGCAAAGAGCCCTACGATTATGTTTTCCCGGCGGCGTCGCGCCAGTTTACCGTGGAGAGCGACCGGATCATCCGGGGTCCGACAATTGAAGATGTCCGCCAGGGTACCTATCGGGTAGGGCTCATAAGCCCAAGCCGCGGGCTCTATTTCACCGCGCCGCTTCTGACCTTGAGCCCGACCGGCACCGTGAAGTTCGGCTACTACGGGCTAAAACAGCCGCAACTATGGAGGCCGATCGAGGTTCCCGCTATTCTGCTCTCGGTAAACAGCATCGTCATCCTCCTCGTGCTCGGATTCCTCGCTGCAATGCTTCTCGTCTCAGTGTACCGGATCGGACGGATCGTGGAGGAGGGGAGGGTGCTCAACCTGGAGGTCCGCGCTCTTCTCGCCGGAACCCGAATCTCCCCCGTCGAGAAGAAAGAGAGGTTGGCTCAAATGAAGAAGATCGGGATGGGGCTTCGAGCGAAGTTCGTGCTCCTCATCACCCTGCTCGTCATCATCGTGGTCCTCATGGTTTCGACTCCGCTCGGCTACTTCATGATCACGACGCAGCAGCGCAACCTTGCCCAAGGCCTGCTCCAGCAAACGCAGGTTCTCATGGACAGCCTCGCGACGGGCGCGCGGACATACCTGCCCGACAAGAACATCATCGAGCTTGGCGCGCTGCCCGATCTCCGGGTTGCCATGAGCGAGGCCCAGTTCGTGACGATAACCGGGTACGGCGCCACCGACGACAAGCACTACGACTATGTATGGGCTAGCGACGACCCGCAGATCCTCAAGAAGCTCGACACGCAGGTCCTCAATCCGGGCTTCTCGCGCATTCATGACGATATCACTCCGAAGGTCCCTGCGATCAAGGAGTCGATAGACTCTCGCGCGACGAAGGAGGTCTCGGGGCTCTCGCAGGAGCTGCAGAAGCTCGGAGCGCAGGCGGCCATTCTCGCGACGAAGGACGATCCGAAATCGATAGCCGAGCTCGCACGCTACCAGCAGGAAATCACGGCCCTGAACAAGGAGGTCAACGCCAAGCTCTTCGAGATCGGAAACGTCATCGGGAGCGTCCCGGCCTATGAAGTGAATAACCTCAGCCGCGCGATCGATCACTATACCTTCTTCAAGCCGATCGTTTACCGGAGCAATCAGGACTCGCTGTATTTCCGCGGAATGATCCGCATGGGGGTTTCCACCGAACCGATCCTCAAGGAGATGAAGAGCTCGGAACGAACCCTGCTCATCACCTCCGGCGTGGTCGCGCTCGTTGCCATCGGACTTGGAGTGCTCGGGGCTCTCCTTCTTGCCTACCTCACGGTTATTCCGATCAATCGGCTGGTTCGCGGCGTGGAGATCATCCGAGACACCGAGGACAAAGAGAAGCTGAAGGATCACGTCATCGACGTGAAAACGCGCGACGAGCTGTCGCGCCTCGCGGAGACGGTGAACGAGATGACGCGGGGACTGGTTGCTGCTGCGGCTGCGAACAAGGACCTTGTCCTCGGAAAGGACACCCAGAAGATGTTCACGCCCCTCGAGCAGGATCCGGTAACCAATCGAAAGCTCACGACAGCGAGAGAGACCAACAACGGCGCCGAGTTCTTCGGCTACTACGAAGGGGCGAAGGGGGTTTCGGGCGACTATTTCGACTACCGCAAGCTCGACGAGCGCCACTATGCGATCATCGAGTGCGATGTTGCCGGCAAGGGGGTGCCCGCCTCGCTCATCATGGTTGAGGTCGCGACCATCTTCATCGACTATTTCAGAAACTGGGACCTTGCGCGCGAAGGCATTCACCTCGAGCGCCTGGTCTACCGCATCAACGACCTCGTTGAAGAGCGGGGGTTCAAGGGCCGATTTGCGGCTCTCCTCGTCGTCATCTTCGACAGCGTCACCGGCGACTGCTACTTCTGCAACGCCGGCTACAAGTACGTCCATCTCTTCGACACACGACAGGGACAGATGGCCGAGATCACCCTTCCCAACGCCCCGGCCGCAGGCGTCTTTCCATCGTCTCTCGTGGAGATGCAGTCAGGCTTCAAGCAAGTGCGCCACAAACTCTCGCCCGGCGACTGCCTCCTTCTCTTCACCGACGGCGTGGAGGAGGCAAAGCGCCACTTCCGGGATCGAAGCCTCAGCGTCGTGGCCTGCGGGGAGCCGGGATTGAAGCCCGGCGAGGTTCACGGAACCCACCCCTTCGGCAGTGACAACGAGGAGCTTGGCATCGCGAGAATCCACGCCATCATCGAAGCGGTGATGGCGCGTGGCCGATTCGAACTGCGCAAGTACCACAACGCCATAGCCGAGGAGGCGCTCTCCTTCGACTTCAGCGAGTGCAGGGGGACGGTGGAGGAAGCGGTCCTCGCGATGGTTTCGGTCGAGCGGGTTTTCCGGCTCTATCCCGATCCGCACGCAGGCCCTGACGACCGCATCATGGTCGATCGGAAAATCGCGGACTTCCTCCGCGGCCACTTCGTGCAGTACAGCCTCTATTTCCGCGAGGCGACGCCGCATCCGACGCTTCCGGAGTACGTCTACTTCAGCCATCTCAAGGAGGATGAGCAGTACGATGATCTCACAATCCTGGGAGTCCGCAAGCGATAGGTGAGGGAGCAGGAATGGCAGGAGAACAGGGTCCGAGGCGTTCGAAGGGAGGCAAGCGTCAAACGGCGACGCTTTCGACCTTCTTTTGCGAAAACTGCGGCGAACCGGTCCGGCTCAAGGATTCGGTCTGTCCCCACTGCGGCCGGTGGTTCAGCGCCGCGAGGTGTCCACAGTGCGGATTTGTCGGCGAGCCGAAGCTGTTTGCGAACGGATGCCCCGCCTGCGGTTATCTGAAGGACAAGAATGACACGCGAAGCCGGCCGGCCAGCCGGCCGGCTCAGAAGGGCATTCCCTCCAACCAGCGACGCCTGCCCGGCTGGGTATATACCGTCACCGCGGTTTTTCTCCTCCTAGCGCTCGGACTCTTCCTGGTGCTGATCCTCCGCGGGACGTAGCAGTCGGGAGCTCGACTAGTTTCCCCCCCAAATCTTGCGGCCGTCCTGACCTTCGATCCCGACGACACAGAGCCATTCGGCTTCGGCGGCAAGCTCCTCCCCGACGTAGGCGCTTCCCCGCTGTTTGATGACCTTCGGGGAGAGTCGGAGGTTGTCGACGACCACTTTCACCTCTTCGCCGGGACGGACGGGTCGCCGGAACTTCGCCTTCTCCACGCTTCCCAAGAAGAAAACCGTTCCGATGGGGTAGATGTCGAGAGCCTTGACCCCCGCCCCCCCAATCTGAGCCATAGTTTCGAGGAGAATCACGCCGGGAACAATGGGATATTCCGGGAAGTGACCGGAAAAAAAGGCGTCCTTCGCCTCAGTGAAGGTGCGATAGCCCACCGTACGTTCCTTTGTAGGCTCGTCGATATGATCTGCGTACAGAAAGGGCGGGCGGTGCGGCAAGAGCTGCTCTATGGTTTTCATGTTTCTCCCCGGCAGACTGATTCTTTTGAAGGAGTATAGCCAACAAGCGTGCGAGAAAACAAGCCTGGCTGTCGGACCTCTGCGATTCGGCCTTTCAAGTGCTCAGATGGGCCAAGAGCCGCCTTGAGTCTGCGCCTGGCGAAAACCGGCCTCGGTTGACAGCGAAATTCGAGCATGGTAGTATCGGGCGATTTTGACCGCCTGATGCACCATTCGGAGGACGAACGTGGAAACCAGCGAGATTTTTGAGCTTCTGGACAAGTTCGACAAGAGTTCGCTCTCGGAGGTGATTATCAACAGGGGCGACGTGAAGGTTACCCTTCGGAAACCTTCGGCTCATCTCATGGTTTCGCAGGGAGCGCCGCTGCCGGTGCAGGCGGTCGTTCCGCCGCACCACGCGGCCGGGCAGCAGCCGCCGACGATTGCCGACGAGGGAGACGTGATCACCTCTCCCATTGTAGGCACCTTCTACCGCTCCGCTTCCCCGGATTCTCCTCCCTTCGTCGAGCAGGATTCCCGAGTAGGCAAGGGCCAAACGCTCTGCATCCTTGAGGCAATGAAGGTAATGAACGAGCTCGAGGCGGAGTTCGATTGCATCATCCTTGATGTCCTCGTAGAGAACGGCAAAATGGTCGAGTTCGGCACACCGCTGTTCAAGGTGAAGCGCGCTTAAGAGGCGCTTCATCAGAGGCTTGCGAGGTACAATCAAATGATCAAATCCCTTCTGATTGCGAACAGGGGTGAAATCGCGGTACGTATCATCCGAACCTGCCGCGAGATGGGCATCAAAACGGTTGGCGTCTACTCGCAGGCGGACGCCGGAGCCCTCCACGTGAAGATGGCCGATGAAGCGGTTTGCATCGGCCCGCCGAGCTCGCGCGACAGCTACCTCAACATGTCCAACATCATCTCCGCCGCAGTGCTCAAGGTATGCGACGCCATCCACCCTGGAGTTGGCTTTCTCGCCGAGAACGCAGCCTTTGCCCGTCTTGTGGAGCATGCCGGTCTCATCTTCATCGGACCGAGGCCGGAGGTCATCGAGCTTCTCGGCGACAAGGTGAAGGCCAAGGAGACGGCAAAAAAGTACCACATTCCGACGATTCCCGGAACGGATGGGTCGGTCGATGAGAGCACGGCCCTCGCGGCCGCCGAAGCGATCGGCTTTCCGGTGATAGTGAAGGCCGCCGCGGGCGGCGGCGGCAAGGGAATGCGTATCGTCTGGAACAAAGATACCCTCTCCGAGACCCTGCGGATTGCCTCTCATGAGGCGGAGACCGCTTTTTCGGATGGACGGGTCTATCTCGAGAAGTACCTGGACAATCCTCGTCATGTAGAGTTTCAGCTTCTTGGGGACGAGCACGGCAACGTGATCCACTTGGGCGAGCGCGACTGCTCCATCCAGCAGAACCACCAGAAACTGGTGGAAGAGAGTCCTTCGCCCGGCGTATCGGCCGAAATGCGCAAGCATATGGGACGCGACGCGGTGCGGCTCTTCAAACAGATCGGCTACCGCGGCGCCGGGACCATCGAGTTTCTCGTCCAGGACAACAAGTACTACTTCATGGAGGTCAACGCCCGGGTGCAGGTCGAGCATACGGTCACCGAGATGGTGACCGGAATCGACATCGTCCGCGAGCAAATCCGAACCTGCACCGGAGAGACTCTCCGCTACGCACAGTCCGACGTGAAGCTTGACGGATACGCGATTGAGTGTAGAATTAATGCCGTTGCTCCGGGCCGGGTCGAGGAATTCCTTCCGCCCGGGGGCTTTCGCGTTCGGGTCGACAGCCTGCTCGTTCCCGGGTACGTCGTGCCCCCCTTCTATGATGCCCTCGTTGCGAAGGTGCTCGCCGGCGGGGACGATCGGGCCGACGGGATACGAAGAATGGAACGGGCGCTTTCGGAGTTCTATCTGGTCGGTTTCCCGGTCAACATTGAGATGCAGCGGAAGATCATTTCCCATCCGATCTTCAAGAAAGGCCAGTTCGGGACCGGCGCTCTTGCGGAGATTCTCAAGGAGAGCCAGAAGTGATCGGATTTGGCCTGAAGGGCTTTCTGAAGCGGTTGGTCCCGCGCGAAAAGGGATGGGACGATCCGAAGATTGCAGGCCGAGACGAGCGTATCTTCGTAGAAAACAAAAAATCTTGTCCCGCTTGCCACAAGGGACTCGATGAGGGCGAGCTGGAGCGGACTCTCTACGTTTGTCCGAACTGCAATCATCATTTTCGAATAACACCCTGGGAAAGGATCCGCTTTACGGTCGACGGGGGCGTCTTTCAAGAGATAGCCACCAAGCTTGAAAGCGCGAACCCGCTCAACTTTCCCGACTATGACAATAAGCTCGCCGAGGTGCGCGAGAAGACGGGCATGAGCGAGGCGGTAATCACCGGCCGATGCAAGATCGAGAACCGAGAAACGATCATGGCGGTGATGGCCTACAACTTCATGGGGGGGAGCATGGGAAGCGTGGTCGGCGAGAAGATCACCCGCGCCATCCTCGAAGGCGCCCGCCAGGAGCTGCCGGTCATCATCTTTACCGCCTCCGGAGGGGCGCGCATGCAGGAGGGCATCTTCTCGCTCATGCAGATGGCCAAGACCTCCAACGCGATCGCGCTCCTTGAGGAAAAGGGTGTTCCCCTTTTCACGGTGCTTACCGATCCGACCTCAGGCGGAGTCACCGCCTCCTTCGCTATGCTCGGTGACGTCATCCTCGCCGAACCGGAAGCATTCATCGGCTTTGCCGGCCCTCGGGTTATCGAAGGGACGATACGGCAGAAGCTGCCCGAGGGCTTCCAGCGCTCCGAGTTTCTTCTGCAGAAGGGATTCGTCGACCTCGTCGTGGAACGGAAGGATATCCGCCGCACGCTCGCTTTTCTGATCGACACTCACCGGCCGAGCTCTCGGGGGTACTAGTGAAAAATCACGATCTAACGAGAAAGCTGACCGAGCTCAAGAGCCTCGCCGAGCGGGAGCGACTCGACATAACCGAGGACATCTCGAGGCTCGAGGAAAAGCTCAAGACAGGGAAGTCGACCGGTTCCACGGCATGGAAGCGGGTCGAGCTTGCCCGCCACCCCGATCGTCCTGGAACCCTCGACTACATCGAGCGGATATTCAACAACTTTGTGGAGCTTCATGGCGATCGCTACTTTGGCGACGACGCTGCGCTGGTAGGCGGGATTGCGATGTTCGGCTCTCAACCGGTGACGGTATTCGGCCACCAGAAAGGCCGAAACATGAAGGAGAACATCAAGCGCAACTACGGCCTGCCGCAGCCTGAAGGTTACCGCAAGGCCCTGCGCCTCGCGCTGCAAGCCGAGAAGTTCAAGCGGCCGATCATTTCGTTCATCGACACCCAAGGCGCCTTTCCCGGGGCATCCTCCGAGGAGCGCGGGGTCGCCGAGGCCATTGCGCGAAACCTCAAGGAATTCTCGCGTCTCGAGGTTCCTATCGTCTGCTTCGTCATCGGCGAAGGCGGTTCCGGCGGAGCGCTCGGCATCGGGATCGGTGACGAGGTGTATATGCTCGAGAACGCCTGGTATTCGGTTATCACCCCCGAAGGTTGCGCGTCGATCCTCATGCGCGATGCGAGCAAGGCGCGGCAGGCGGCTGAGCTTCTGAAGCTGACCGCGGCGGACCTGCTTGCCTTCGACATTGTCGACGGAATCATCTACGAGCCGATCGGCGGCGCTCACACCGATCCCGATTTTACCGCGGCGAAAATCAAGCTTCAGATTGCCGACAGCCTCTCCCGCCTGTGTCTCAAGTCACCGCAGATGCTGGTACGCGACCGCTCCCTGCGCCTCCAGCGCATGGGCGCCTACGCCGAGCCGCGCGAGAAGCGCCAGAACTTCCTCCGCCGCCTCTTTGGCGGTTGACGGGCGAAAAGCCCCGACAAGGCGGGCGCCTGCCTCAGAAGGGGGTGGGCACTTGTGACAGCAACAACGCCGTGAAATTGTAGAGGCCATGTGCGAGCGCTATGGAATGGAGGTCCCTTCTGCGCAGGAAAAGCAGGGAGAGGATGATCCCGATGACCATGGTGCCGAGGAAACCCGCGAGCCCCTCGTAGAGATGACCCAAGGCAAAGAGGATGGTGCTTGTAGCGACGGCCAGACCGGGACGCAGCCCGAAACCCTGCAGAACCGTAAGAAGATAGGCGCGGAAGTAGAGCTCCTCGCTGTAGCCGGTGAGGGCGCAGGTCACCAGTATTACCGGCAGCAGCGGGGTATTGGAGAGACGCCAGTGGACCTGGTCGGCAAGAAAGGGCGGCAGGTAGGCCGCGAGGCGGGAAATCCCGAAGAGAAGCGGCAGGAGAACGGCGTAGATTGCGGCGAAGGCAACCCCCGCGCGCCCGAGCGAAGCGAATGAGAGCCTGACAAGTCCATAATCGGACAGTTTCTCGCTCCGCGAGTCGCCGACATTCCGCAGAATCAGGTAAAGCAGCAGAAGAATCTGCGGCACCACCTGTGCCATGTACGAGAGATTGAAGGACAGGCTGTTGAAGAGGTCACCCCCGACCGCGTGCTGCGGCTGAAAAAGGTAACCCGGCAGAAAATAAGCGGCGAAGACCAAGACCGGCTCGATCTTTCGAAGCTCACCAGGATCGGTTCGGATAGCGCCCTCCTCGGCGGGGGATATGTCGATCCGCGAAAATACGCTATAATCCTATCAGTTTTTTTCAGAAAAGTGATCTTTGCTCATGCGTTCACTAATATTACTGCAGCGGGGGACGATATTTAAGGTATGATTCTGCTTCTCGTCGCCTTGAGCCTGTTGGCAATCGTGGGGGCAGTCATCGTGCTCCGACGCGCCGGAGGCGGCAGTTTCCCCTGGATTCAGTTCTTCACAAAGGGAAAGGAATCGGGCTTTAGCTACCACGAGATCAACCTGTTGCGCAAGGTCGCTGTCGAGAATCGCCTCGAGAATCCCACCTCACTCTTCTGGTCAATCAAACAGCTTGACCGTTGCATCAAGGGGATGGTCATCAAGTTCCGGTCGGAGGGAAACGAGAACGATGAATCAAACATCCATTTCCTGTCGAAGCTGTTTGACTTCCGCCGGCGGGTCGAGCTCAACCTTCCCAAGTACACGATCGGCCTAAAGACATCGCGAAAGATCGCCACCGGTCAGCGGGTGAAAATCAACCTACCGGGGGTGGGGACCTTCAGTGCGGCCGTCGTGGAAAACCTCCGGCGTTACCTGGCGCTCTCCTATCCGGAGGGTCCAACGCTGCCGCAGGGCTTTTCCTGGAAGGGGCAGAAAATCAACATCTACTTCTGGCGGGCCGACGACGCAGGCTATGTCTTTCAGTCGAAGGTCCTGGAGGATTTCTTCGACCAGAAATACCCCATACTCCACATCATGCATTCCGACTCGCTCGTGCGGAGTCAGAAGCGGCGCTCGGTACGCGTGGAGACGAACCGCCCCGCGACGCTCTATCCGCTCAAGACGGTCGATACCGCTTCCGAGGAGGTCGAGACCACACCCGGGCTGCGCTGCAGGCTTTCCGATATCTCCGAGGATGGGGCAGCCATTCTCGTCGGCGGGCGAGCCAAGGTCGGTCTCGTAGTGAAGATCCAGTTCGAGATAAACGGGGCGTCAATCGTAATGTCGGGTGTGGTGAAGGGCGTGACCTACAACGAGCAGAAGAATCAATCGCTCCTGCACCTGCAGGCAATTCCGCTCAAGCCGCGCACCCGGAATCAGGTGCTCTCCTTTGTGTACAATCTTTTCGACGAGCGAAGCCCCGAGATCAAGGCCGTCCATATGCAGAACCGGCAAGCCTCCTCTTCCTCTTCTTCCTCATAGCGGAGCTCTTCGCAGAAGGGATATTCATGAGATGGACGATAGGTGCGGTTGCATTCTTCTGTCTTCTATCGGGCATCGCGGTCGCGCAGACGGAAAGCCCCGTCTCGCCGCTTGATTCGCTTACGACTGCCTTCGAAAGCGGGAACATAGACGGCAAGCTGGCCGCCTTGAGCCAAAGCACCAAGTACCCCCCCGAACAGATGGGACGGCTTTACGTCACAGCCATCGACTTCATTCTCCAGAACTATCCGAAGGTGAGGAACGATCCCTCCGGACAGGAGCTTGCCCAGAGCACCGCCAAGCTGATCGGCGGGTCGAAACAGGAGCGGGCAGCCGGCCTCCTGTGGCAGCTCTTCAACGCCGACACTGATACCGCAGTCCGCCAGGAAGCCTTGTCCTCCCTCGCACGCACCGCTGCCGGCAAGACAGACGTCATCGCCAGAATGAACCTGTGGCTTGCGACCCAAGACAACCTCTTCATCAACGGCAGCGAGGTCGATCTGCCGGTGGTGGCGTCGTGCGTCCAGGCCCTCGGAAGCTTAAGCGATCCGGCTTCCTTTCCGGTGCTATTCTCGACTGCGCACCTTGGCTATCCTGAAGAGGTAGCGGCCGCAGCAGGGAAGGCAATCGACTCCTTCAAGGGCGATCTCGCGGATCTGCTTGTTTCGGTGATTCTGAACAACCCCATAAGCGACAAGGGTGTCGCTCTTTCCCTGGCCACAGCGAGCTCCACGCTCTCCCCGGCCGAGAAGGCGCTGGTGGCCATCGCGGCCCTCAAGGTGGCGCTTGCCGGCACGCCTTCACCCGCCTACAAGGGGGCGCTCACCTCGCTTCGATTTGCCGCGGTGAATGAGCTCGCTTCGCTTGCCTGGGCGCCCGCAACGGACCTCCTCGTCCAGAATTTCGATGCTGCGCTTACCGAGTATAGACGAGGCGCGCTCCCCGTCTCGGACGTGAACCTATCGATCTCGGCTCTCGGCTCGATGGGAACCCACGAAGCGGCAGTGCGCTTGAGCCTGTATCTTGACTTGATAGGCACCCATGTTCAAAGAGGGCAGTCCGTTAACGAATCGGTGGTCCTTGCCGTCATCAACAGTCTGTCGCGCCTGCAGGATCCCGTTGCGATCGAAAATCTATTGTCTGTTCAGTCCTTAAGCTACCCCGACGCGGTCAAGCGGGCTGCCCGCGAGGCGGTGGACAATCTGCAGTCGCTCAAGGAAGGGTCGTAGCCTCAAGTCGTTTTGCGACGCACTCTGGCGTCACGGCGGTCCGCTCTATGCGGCTGCCGCTCCGGTCCTTCTTGCAACCTACCTTCCCTTGTTCTGGCATGAGTGGTCAGTTGTCGTGGCGATCACCGCCTTTGGCGGGGCCGCCGCCGGCGTCGTATGCGCCGAGACGGCGGAACCGGCCTTGAAGCGACTCGGCCTCCTCTTCCTTGCGCTGTCTGCCGGCTGCCTTGCGAGTATTGCCGTTCTCGGGGCTCTCCATCGGGAGCCGGTTTCCGCGGGTCTTCCGCTTGAGTCGATCGTCCGTTTCGAGGGCGTCTGCTTGGACGACGGCCGCGCGCTTCGGGGAGGAAAGGCAGGCTTCGCCGTCGTGCTCCTACGCGTCAGCGATCGCGCAGGGAGCACGGCAAGCGCACGAGGCGTCGTCCAGGTGGTCTCGGAGAGGAGACGCCTCGCCTGGGGCAACTGCGTCACGGTCGATGGGACTCTCGCGCGCGACGGGCGGGGAGGTGTCTCTTCATTCGCAGAGGGGAAGAGGATTCGGTCCGAAGGCTGGCAGTCTCCCTTGTTCAAGCTTCGACGCGCCCTCTCCGAACGGCTTCAGACGCGAATCGACCGAATAGGGGGCCCGGCCAGCTCCTTTTTCGAGGCACTTTTTCTCGGCATCACCGACGATCTGCCGCCCGAGGAAAGCTACTATTTCCGCCTCTCCGGAACCATTCACATCCTATCGCTTTCGGGCATGCACCTTACCATTCTCTCGACGGCTGTGCTCTTTCTCCTGACGCCCTTTCTCGGCAAGAGGCTCGGCCTTATTGCCGCCTCGCTCCTCATCGTCGTATATCTCTTCATCGCGGGCCCCTTCCCGGCGCTCATCCGGTCCGGGATCATGTTCTTCCTGTACGCCTTTTCCCTGCTCTTTGAATGGACGGTTCCTCCGCTGCAGCTGCTCGTCGCAGCCTTCCTCGCCATGGTCATCGTCGATCCGCGCTCTGCAAGCTCGCTCTCTTTCGAGCTTTCCTTCCTCGCCCTCTTCGGAATTCTCACGCTTGGAAGGCCGGCCTTTCGCCTCCTCGAGCCCTACCTCCCTCGCTCGATAGGCGCTTCCCTTGCGGCTTCGATCGGGGCCAGCGTCGCGACGACACCGCTCGTGGTCGCGTGCTTCGGCGCCTACTATCCGATCGGTATCCTCGCGACCCTTGCGATAAGCCCCGGGGTGACCGTCTTCATCTGGGGGGGCATCGCCTACCTCCTGCTCGCCGATTCACCAAGCATCGTTGCGGAGCGGATGCGCTTTGCTTTGGACTTCCTCCATCGGCTTATCATCGCCGCTGCGGAGCTCTGCTCGCGCGCGCCCGCAATCCGGGCTTCCGAAGGATATACAGTCTCGCTGGTCGCTGCTATGATGCTCCATCTTCTCGACCGCTACCGGAAACTACGCTATGAACTACGAATCCCCAAAGGAGATCGCGGCGCTTCTTGAGTCCAGGGGGCTCTCGCTTAAGAAACGCTACGGCCAAAACTTCCTCATCGGTCGAGGTGCTCGCGAGCGGATCGTTGACGCGATCGATCCCAAGCCTGCCGATCGGATTTGGGAGATCGGTCCCGGCATCGGCTCGATCACCGATCTCCTCGTCGGTCGGGTCGCCAAACTCACGGTTTTCGAGATTGATCGCGGCTTCCTTCCCATTCTCCAATCGCGCTTCGGGGCATTCGCGGGCTTTCACCTCGTGCCGGGGGATTTTCTTGCGACTTGGGAGGAGGTCCGCGCGAACGAGGGGCTGCCGGACCTCGTCTTCGGAAACCTTCCGTACCGCTCGGCCTCTGCAATAATAGCGGCCCTCGCAAAGGGGGGAGCGGAGGGGGTGCGGCTCGTCGTGACCGTACAACGCGAGGTTGCCGAACGCATAGGCGCCCGCCCCGGGACCAAGGCCTACAACGGCTTCTCCATACTCTGTCAATGGGCCTACGCGGTAGTCCCGCACGGCGATCTCAAACCGGGAAGCTTCTATCCCCCGCCGGAGGTAACCTCGTCGGTAATCGAGCTTCGTCCCCGAAACCGGCCGGCGCTCGCGGACCGCGAGCTCTTTTTCGGTCTTACCCGGCACCTCTTCGGCGCTCGGCGAAAGACGATCCGCAACAACCTGCTTGCAATGAAGGAGCTCGAGGGGATAGGCGAGAGCGCCCTTCATGGCGCCCTGGAAGCCGCGTCGCTCGATCCGCACAGCCGCGGCGAGCGGCTCACTGTGGAACAGGTCGCGGCGCTCTCCGAGCGGCTCTCGGCGCTTCGAGGCCGCGCATCGGGCGCTATATAAGCTCCAGCCCCTTCAGGGTTGCCGCGAGAACGGAGCGCTGTGATTCCTCCATCGGGCAGAGAGGCAGGCGGTAGACCTCCTCGATCATTCCCTTCAAATGGAGGGCGCACTTGATGGGGACCGGGTTGGTGTCGAGGGACAGGAGCGCGGTGAGAAGGGGAAGGAGCCGATAGTGGAGCTCTCGCGCGCGCTCCGACTTTCCCGAAAGCGCAGCGCTCACCAACTCCTCCATCTGTGCGGGGATGATGTTGCTGGCCACGGAGATGACCCCCTTGCCGCCCAATGCAACGATCGGAAGGGTAAGGTTGTCGTCGCCCGATATCACGGTGAAGTCGCTCGGCGCCTTGGCAATGAGCTCCATGATCTGGGGGATGCTGCCGCTTGCCTCTTTCACCCCGATGATGTTTGCATGCAGGGCGAGCTTCAGCATCGTGGAGTTTTCGATATTCCTTCCGGTTCGGCCGGGGATGTTGTAGACAATGAGAGGAAGGTCCACGGAGTCGGCGATGGTCATGAAGTGACGGTAAAGGCCCTCGGCGCTCGGCTTGTTGTAGTAGGGAGCGACCTGGAGGCTCGCGGTTGCGCCGTTCTCCTTGGCGCGTCTTGTCATGCGGATGGCCTCGGCCGTGCTGTTCGAGCCGGTCCCGGCAATGACCGGAACCCTCCCCGCCGCCTGGGTGATCACGAGCTCGATCACCCGGTTGTGCTCTTCATGGCTCAAGGTGGGGCTTTCCCCCGTGGTTCCCATCGGCACCAGACCCGAGATTCCCTCGCGGATTTGGAACTCCACCAACTCTTCAAGCGCTCCGACGTCGATCGACTCGTCACGATTGAAGGGCGTGACGAGAGCCGTATATGCCCCCTGCAGTGTCATCTTGCTTCGTTCTCCTTGAGCAGCTCTTGAATGAAATCTTCGACCTGAAGGAATCCGTGCTTTTTCTTGACGACGAGCCACTCGGCCGCGAAAACTGCTCCGACTGCGAAACCGCTGCGGTTGCGAGCTGTGTGGGTAATTTCGATGGTGTCGGCCGGCGAATCGATTATGACCGAGTGAAGCCCGGGATGCGAGCCGCCCCGCAGCGATGCTATATGAAGCTCGTCGGGCTCGATTCTTCGATCGAGCTTGGAATCGACGATGCGGCGTTTTCGGGTGCCCGCCGCCAGGATTCGTGCTGCAGCTGTCAGCGCCGTGCCCGATGGAGAATCCTTCTTACGGTTGTGGTGAGCTTCGAGCATCATGATGTCGTATTGCGGAAGGGAGTCGATGAGACGAGCCGCTTGCTCTACAAGTTCAAAGAAGAGATGCGCCCCGATGGAGAAATTGGCGCCCCACAGGTAGGAGATGCCGGACTCTTCGACCACCTTGCGAACCGCGTCGCGCGATCCTTCCCAGCCGGTCGTCCCCACGACGGCGGCGATTCCCGCGCCTGCGTAGCGACGGGCATTCTCCAGGACCCCTCCGCTCGCGCCGAACTCGATTGCCACCTCGGCCGATCGGAGGAGGCTTACGTCGAGGTCGTGCAGATCTCCAATCCCGGGGCTGGGATCCACCCTTGCGGCAATGGTGTGGCCGCGCTCAAGAAGCGCGCGCTCGATCTCCTTGCCCATGCTCCCGTAGCCGACGATGACAGCTTTCATGGGGCAATAATAGGGTCTGCCCGCGCGATGTTGCAAGTCCCCGCGCGTGGTCGAGATTGCGTTCCGGAACGGGGGTGCCGCCGCGCGCCGAGCCGGCTTTCGGCGCAGGCTCTATGTGGCCTGCGAGAGCGTCACCACCGCGGTATTCACAATGTCCTCGACGCTTGCTCCGCGCGAAAGGTCGCTCACCGGTTTCGCGAACCCTTGCAGGAAGGGGCCGTAGGCGTCGGCGCTGCCCAAACGCTGGACCAGCTTATAGCCGATATTGCCCGCCGACAGATTCGGAAAGACGAGGACATTTGCGCGACCCGCGACCGAGGAGCCCGGCGCCTTCTTTGCCCCGACGCTCGGGACGAGCGCCGCATCGGCTTGAAGTTCCCCGTCAACCGCTAGACTCGGTGCCCGCTCCCTCACGATGCGCAGCGCCTCGACGACCTTGTCGACCTCCGTGTCGCTTGCCGATCCCTTGGTCGAGAAGGAAAGCAGAGCCACGATCGGATCCGCATCGAGGAACTTGCGGCAGGAGGCTGCAGCGGCAATCGCTATCTCGGCAAGCTGCTCCGACGTAGGGTCGGGAATCGTCGCGCAGTCGGAGAAAATCATGCTTCCATTGACTCCCCACTTCGTGTCCCGCATCGTCATCACAAAACAGGAAGAGGCGTACTTTGTTCCCGGCGCGGTCTTGATGATGGTGATGGCTGCGCGCAGAAGGTCCGCCGTCGTGTTTTCGGCCCCGCTCACCATGGCGTCCGCCTCACCGCGACGAACCATCATGGCGCCCCACCGGAGAACGTTGACAATGTCAGCGGTTGCCTGGTCAGGCGTCATGCCCTTGTGCTTTCTGAGCTCGTGGTAGTCTGCCGCGTAGGTGGCGCGCTGGGGCGAGCTTGCAGGGTCGATCAGCCCGATATTCTCAAGATCGACACCCTCCCGGGCGGCGGCGGCGCGGATATCCTCCTCCCGTCCAAGCAGATGGATCGAAGCGGCGAGGCCATCGTCCAGCAGGATTCGTGCGGCCTTCAGCGTCCTATGTTCGGTCCCCTCCGGCAGGACGAGTCGCTTGTGGAGCTCTTTTGCTTTCTTTCGCATGCGTTCAACAAATGTCATGACTCCATTCTACTCGATGCCTTCGCACTTATCCATATCCCGTCCCTCCCGAGGGCGTCGCAGATCGATCGGCGCGCAGGGTGCGCGACCGATCTGCGAGGTGCGCGCCCTGCTTGAGCCGCTTGCCGAAAGAGGCTACTATCGGCGGCATGGAAGTCGGCGTCTACGGCCTCGGAAGGTTCGGCTCTTTCTGGGCATCACTCCTCGCGCAGCGCTTTTCCGTCAAAGGATATACCCGAAGCGGCGATCGGGCGGTTCCGCCCGGAGTCACATGGGCAAGCGAGGATGAGGTGCTTTCCTGCGACGCCCTCTTTCTAGCCGTTTCCATCTCGGCGATGGAGCAAGTGGTCGGTCGGATCGCTTCCCGGATCGCGCAGCGAACGGTGGTCTTCGACACGTGCTCGGTCAAGCTCTATCCGATTAGCGTGATGAAGCGGATCTTGCCGAAGGAAATTCGCATTATCGGGACCCATCCGATGTTCGGCCCGGACTCCGGCCGAAACGGTGTTTCGGGACTTCCGATAGTCTACTGTCCCGTGCGAGTCGATGACGCCACTGCAGCCGAGTGGCGCTCTCACTTCCTCGCCATGGGATTGCGGGTCAGCGACCTATCGCCCGAAGAGCACGATCGAGAGGTCGCCTACACTCAAGGAGTCACCCACTTCGTCGGAAGGGTGCTGAATGATCTCGGGCTCAAACCAAGCGCTATCTCCACGGTAGGCTACGCGAAGCTCCTGGAGATCATCGAGCAAACCTGCAACGACCCCTGGCAGCTCTTTCTTGATTTACAGCGCTACAATCCCTATACAGCCGAAATGCGCGTGGCGCTCTACACCTCGCTCACCAAGACCAAGGAGCGGCTCGAGTCTTCGCTCGAGAGCGATACCGGCAGCAGCAGCCTCGCCTAAGGTCAGGGAGGAGGCGCGCCGATCGCGCGCAAAGAGGCTCCTCTTGACAGCCGAATTGGGCGCCAGGTAGCATGGTGGCTCGTGGATAATACACTTTCTGAAGTTCACATCAAGAGCGTCGAAGAGAATCATCTCGATACGATTCTCGCAGAGGACATCGATTTCGTCGGCGAGCTCCACTTCGCGAAACCTCTCATGATAAAAGGGAAGTTCAAGGGGGAGATTCAGGCGACAGGCGATCTCTATGTCGGCGATCGCGCAGAGGTCGAGGCGAGAATCGAAGCAAATATCGTGTCATTGAAGGGCAAGGTGAAGGGAAATATCACCGCCCACTCGCGGGTCGAGCTTTTTTCTACTGCCGAGGTGGAGGGCGATATCACGGCGCCCGACATCGTCATGGAAAGCGGTTGTCGCTTCAATGGAATCTGCACGATGACGAAGCCCAGTCCAGAAAAATGAGATCGCTGCGCGGCGCTTCCAAGGCGCTCTCGCTCCTGCCTCTTGTCACCACGCTCCTCTGCGCTCCTCCGCTGTCGGCTCAGGAAAAACCGGACGCACTGGCGATGTATCGGAACGGGCAGTTCGAGGAGGCTGTCCGCGCCTGCCTTGACGAGCTCTCGGGTTCACCGAGGGACATGGACTCCTATGCCGTTCTTGGCTGGAGTCTCTTGAAGCTCGGACGTTACCATGAGGCGGTCGAGCACGAGCTGTCGGCGCTCGCAATTGCACCTCAGGACGGCAGGATCGTGGAGATACTCGGTCAGGGCTACTACTTTTTGGGCGACGATAGTCAGGCGCTCGCATACTTCCAAGAATATGCTGTTCTCGCGCCTTCAGGCGATCGGATCGACGACACGTACTACTACATGGGTGAAATCTTCATTCGAATGAAGCAGTATGCGCGCGCCGACATCGCAATTTCGACAGCCGTCCACTTCTCGCCCAACGTGGCCCAATGGTGGACGCGTTTGGGTTACGCAAGGGAAATGGCCAAAGATCTGAAGATGGCGCTGGCGGCCTACGATCGCGCGCTCGAGCTCAATCCTCTCCTGCAGGATGCCCAGCGAGGCAAGGATCGCGTGGAGGCTGCCTTGCGGGGCTAGTCGCGTTCGCCACGTCTCCTTTCGGTTCCTGTGCGACCTGTCGCGAGCGGAATCGGCGAAAGAGCGTGTCACTTTCATCGGCCTCTGGTGTTAAAGGTAGATGTGCTTTGTTTTCCTGCCCGATCCGGGCTACACTCTCACAAAGGGTTTGCCTCCGTCTCAAATGACGAGCTGCTGGTCCGCGGGCATTCGTGAGGAGTAATCGGTTGAAGAAGTCGCTGGCCTCGTGTGCATTTCTAGTTCTCCTCGCAGTCGCGGCCCACGCCCAGACAACGATTACGGAGCCGGAGTTCTCTCCGCTGGTGCCCGCGATGGTCGGAAGCGGGGGGGTAGGGGTAGCCCATCCGGAGGGGCTCACCTCGCTGTTCGTCAATCCGGCGGGCCTCGCCGCCGCGCCTTCCTCCTTTACCGCCCTGGGGATCAGCCCGGCACTCTATTTCCTTCCCAACCGGACCGTGCGGCCCTATCTGGGTGAGCTCTCTACCGATCCGAGCGCTGCGCTTGCCGGCCTCTCGCCCACAATCGCCTCGAACGGGTTTGGGGGAAACTGGACGATGGGGCTCGGTTATTCGGGGAAGGGGATCGGGATCGGGCTTTTCAACGTCGCCGACGTGTATGCTGACAGCACTCAGGCGACCAGCCAACTTGCAGATGCCTCCGATACGCTGGGCTTTCTCGTCGGGCTTGGAGTGCCGATCACGAGTAACCTGTCCATCGGTGGTACCCTCAGGCCGATGGTGCGGATACATGCGCTCGCGGCTCCCCTTGTCGACCTCGCGAATTTCGCTTACGGGAAGGGAGGCACGTCATTTCCGGTCCTCTATGGATTCGGCATTGGATTGGATCTCGGTCTCCTTTGGGAGCTTTCGCCCTTCACGGTCGGGCTGTCGTTGCGCGATATCGGCGGAACGCAGTTCTACTATTCGTCGGGTACTCTTCAGAGCGTTCTCTCCTCCATCACGAGCGGCAAGTCCCTTCCGTACGGGACGCCGGTATCATCCGTGTACGAGGTCCCCATGAATGTCACGATGGGGCTTGCCTATCATCCCGATGTGGGGCGAGCTGCTTCGATCATCAACCCTCGTTTCGAGGTAGACTACCACTACGCCTTTGGACAGACCCCCCCGTCGCCGCTCCTCGGGTTGCATGCAGGCGCAGACTTGAGATTCCTCTCGCTTGTCGATCTTCGGGCAGGATTTAACCAGGGGTATTTTACCTTTGGCGCCGGAATCAAGCTTCTCTTCCTGCGGGTCGATGCGGCTTACTTCACCCGACCAGGCTCACTGACGGGATCAGGCGCAGCACCCAATACTGGATTGGCGACGAGCCTCACCATCAGCTTCTAGCAAAACCTGCAATCCTTGACACTCAGGCGGGCAGTTGTTATAGTGCGGCCGGTAGCAGCGTTCCGCCGACGTAGGGCCGCTAGCTCAGGCGGTAGAGCAACGCCCTTTTAAGGCGTGGGTCACTGGTTCGAGTCCAGTGCGGCTCAAGGCGCGAGTCTGTCTCCTTCGTCTAGTGGTTAGGACACCGGGTTTTCATCCCGGCAACACGGGTTCGACTCCCGTAGGAGATGGAAAAGCCGGAGGCCATCCTCCGGCTCTTTTGTTGTCAGATGACAGGCAGGTTTGCTCGGATCTTACCGCGTCCACACGCGGAAGCCGACTGCGGCTTGGACCCCCCACACCGGAAACTGCAGCGGATTCCCAAAGGTCAGTCCTGCTCTCGGAGCGGCTTCGATGAAGAGCTCGAGAGGCTTGATCGGGAAAAACTGAAGACCGATGGGAAGCCGAGCGCCGGCTCCGAAGGTCCCGGTCTCGTATTCTCCGTAGGCGCCGATGCCTACGTAGACGCTGAAGGGCCCGCCGACGTTTTCGTGATAGAACCACCAGTCGGCCGTGAGACCGATGTTGGTCTGCGCCGAGCCGATGCTGAATCCGAATCCGAGCAGGGGCAGCTTGTCGAGCTTCAGCGATACCATGGCGGCGTTCGGCATGCCGCCGACGATCCCGGTGCTGAAGGCCCCGCCGATCCCGAGGGCCGAGAGGCCCGACGTCGATAGCCCGATAGCGACTGCGACGACGAGAAGGATCTTTTTCACTGTAGACTCCTTTGTTTCAGATTCTTCTGCAGGCTCCTAGTATGCGGGAAAGAGCGAGTCTCGGCAACAACAGTTTTCAATTCCTCACCCCTCTGATAATTGACCGCGCCCGGCGTCTGAGATAGAGTTAGCCAACGTTCTTTCCCGCCAAACAAGGAGGCCGATTTCGTGGAGAGGATCGTGTTGCGGGCAGCCGATCTCGACGGCTACCTGACTGAAGAGGACAGAGTCAATATCGAGAAAATGAACCGCTACTATGACGAGGCGTCGAAGGCTTTCGATCTTCTTTCGAAGAGCAGCGATCCAGAGGAGACCAAGAACGGGAATGCGAGGCTCGTCAAGCTCTACAGCGCAATGGGCGAGATGATGCAGGAGATCACGGTCAAGGAACCGGCCGTTCGGGTATATTCCTTCGAAACGCCTCGTAACACCCACGGCGAAGCGTCCCGCCTGATCGCTAAGCTCCGCGATGCGCGAACCGACCATCACGAATTCGTCTATTACATCCAGCGGGCCTACGAGATGCTCTTCAATCTTGCCTTCTGCGGGATGGACGTGCAGAAGAAGAACTATCTCATCGTGAAGACCCCCGTCACCGACCCGGCGCAGAACTATGCCGTCCACAAGATCCCTGATGTCGACAGCGAGATCGAAAACTCGGTCATGTGCGTCATGCTTCGCGGCTCGCTCCTTCCTTCGATGATCATGTCGAAAGAGATTCAGGAATACTCCTCGCGCGGGTACGTCACACCCTTTGCACTCTTCCGCATCCATCGGGACGAAACCCGAAAGGAGCACGACATGGAGTACATCCTAGATCTCGACCGCTCCTTCATTGATCTCGATCAGCTGCAGGACAAGGACCTCTTCTTCGCCGATCCAATGAACGCGACCGGAGGGAGCCTGGTCACCATCGTGAAATTCCTGAGAAGTCAAGGGATCCGGCCGCGATCGATAAAGTTCTTTAACGTGATTTCTGCGCTCAAGGGGGCACTGCGGATCGTGCGGGCGCTTGAGAACGCGACAGTCTACACGCTCTGGATGGACCCCGTGCTGAACGAGCGCGCCTACATTCTCCCCGGACTCGGGGATGCCGGCGATCGCCTCAACGGCACGGACGAAGGCGACCACCCGCGCAACATCATCCAGCTCATCGCAGACTATGGCTCCAATATCGCGGCGCTCTACCGCGCGCAGGTGCGGAAGATCGAAGAGACCGTTATAGGAAGGTAGCCCGCCGTGAGGCGACTCCTGCTGCTTCCGATTGTCTTGTTGCTTGCCTCATGCGTGACCGGGGTTTCTCCTCGAGAGGCGGCCAAGGCCTACTACGACCTCGGGAACGCGTACGCGCAATTGGGCGACCAGAACAAGGCGACGGCCGCCTACCTCCGCGCCCTGCAGCTCGACGGCTCGCTCTTTCAGGCTAGCTACAATCTCGCGCGCGCCTATATCGAGTCAAACCAGTACGCAAAGGCGACGTCCCTTCTCAGTGATCTCCTCGCGAAGGATCCGCGTAACACGATCACCCTCGAGACGCTCGGGTACGCGGCCTACAAGCAAAACAAGCTCGATGTCGCGCTCGGCTATTATCGCCGAGTGCTCGACCTCGCACCGGCAGACAAGAACGCCCTCTATAATACCGCGCTGATTCTCGAGAAGCAGGGCAAGAACGAGGAGGCTCTCGTCACCTTCAAGCGTCTCTACGCGATTTCTTCGGATCCAACCGTTCTTCCACACATGGGAATGCTCGAAATCGCTCTTGACGATCTGCCAGACGGGATCCGCTATCTGGAAGCCTACCGAAAGGAAAAGGGCGATGATTTCGATGTCTTGGTCGCGCTTGGGAGGGCCTATCAGAAGCAGGAGGAGTTCGATCGCGCGCTATCGGCGTACAATGCGGCGATAGCCCTCAAACCGACCGCCTCCGATGTTCTCTTCGATAAGGCAACGATCCTGCTCACTGCCATCGACGACGCGAAAGAAGGACTGAAGACCCTTCATGCCGCGATCGAAGCCGGATTCGCCGACGAGGGAAAGGCGAAGGCACTTGTCTCGAACCCCAATCTTGTCGAGGCGGGACAGGTCCGCACGATGCTCAGCGATTCCCACCTCATCCCGATCGAGAAGCCGCCAGAGACTCCTCCCTCCGCCGCAGGCGCGGCCTCTTCGAAAGCGCAATAGGGGGTGAGCGGCCGCCAAGGGCCTCGGTCGGGGCCCTTCAGGCCCTTATGCCAACGCCCGCAGCACCGCCTCGACGCTGCGGTAGACCTCCTCCGCGCCAGGCGAGGCGTTGATCTCCTGGACGAGACTCGATTTCTGATAGTACTCAATGAGCGGGAAGGTTTGACTCCGATAGACCGAGAGTCGATTCTTGATCGACTCTACGCTGTCGTCCTTGCGTGTGTAGAGCTCGCCGCCGCAGGCGTCGCAGACTCCGTCTTTCTTGGACGGCATGGTCACTACGTGGTAGGTCTTGCCGCAGTTCTTGCATACCCTGCGGCCCGAAAGCCGCCCGATTATCTGTTCGTCGGAGAGCATGAAGTTGAGCACTCGGGTGATCTCGCAAAAGACATCGAGGGCCTCGGCCTGCGGGATGGTCCTCGGAAAGCCGTCCAAGATGAATCCGTCGTCCGTATCATCATCTTCCAGGCGCTCGCGCACGAGCGCGATGGTGAGCTCGTCGGGAACAAGATCGCCCGCTTCGGTGATCGCCTTGACTTTGAGACCCAACTCGGTTTCGTTCTTTATTGCAGCACGGAAGAGGTCACCGGTTGAGATGTGCGGAATTGCAAACTCCTGAGCTGCGCGGGCCGCAACCGTCCCCTTCCCGGCTCCGGGCGGTCCCATAAAGATCAGATTCATGGCTCCTCCTCCAGAATGCGAGCTATTCGGCTCTCCAATCTCACAGGATAGACGGCGGCGCATTCCGGCGTGCAGTGATCTCTCGAACCTTCCCCGGCGGCGGCGAAATACCGTCCGCAGGTGCTGCACCGCGCAAAGTGAAAGGAACACTCTCTCGAACAATAGTGCTTCGAGGAAGATTCACTCTCTGGGAAGTACCTGCCGCAATTTCTACAGCTCAAGAATACCGGATTGTCTTCCATGCAACAACCCCTTCCGGTTGATTCCCATCCGCGGGAACCAGCCGGCCTACTCCCCTGCCAGGCCCTTCCGGTTGATTTCTTTCGCGAACAGCCATATGGTAGAGTGTATCCCGGGGAAAAGGAAGTGAATGTCGATGGATTTCATGGAAAAGCTGCAGCAGAGTCTGTCTCGAGGTCTTACGACTTCGCGGGAGCTGTACGGCAAGGCGAAAGAGAAGGCGAAGGATCTTGGGGAGAAGGGGCTTCTTCGCCTGGAGCTCCAGCAGCTGGAGCGTCAGACAGAAGGGTTGGCGGGACAGCTCGGCCTGAAAGTCTACGAGGCGCTTGCCGCAAAGGGCGTCATGAGCGTGACTTTGGAGACCGAAGGAGTCAAATCCTTGATCGACGAGATCGGACGTGTGAAAGCACAGATTGAGGAACGGGAGGAGGCCCTCAGGCGCCTCGGCTGAGAGCCATCGCCTTTGACTCAGGCGGAGTCACGTTGCCCCCCGGCTGGCGATCGTCTCGGACCGAGGTGGTGCAGTGCCACGGGGAGCGGCTCCTTATGCGCGCGGGAAGAGGTGAGTTGACATTTCGCCACGTCCGCGCTATAACAGTTACAGACGTCCAGGCGAGCTGCTCGGTACCTGAAGGGGCAACCCATCAGGGGTCATACGCAGAATAGTCGGTACTTCGTAGTAGTTGACATTCGTGCGAGTTGCATGTATAAGAGTCATCCCGTTGCTTAAGAGTCGAGAGGCTCGTGACGAGGGCGTTTGGTCTTTTACAAGAGGACTCTGCCTGAGGGTTCGGCTGCCAGGGGGTAGTCGGGGCTGATGAAGGGGAGTCAACAGGGAAGGGAAGGAAACGCACAAAGAGGGAGTGAAGAGCCGAAAGAGTAAGGTAAGGGAGTGCAGGGAGGACCTGTGCAAGAGAGCCCCGAGAGCCTGGAGGCTGTCCGGAACCGGAGAGCGGAAGGGATGGGGCGAAAGAGAAGCAGTGAGAAGAAGTCCACTGCCCGCAAGGGTAGTGGTACATTC
>DAHUYW010000034.1:46324-46590 GCA_027306915.1 Spirochaetales bacterium
CTGGCTCAGAACGAACGCTGGCGGCGCGTTTTAAGCATGCAAGTCGAACGGGAGGCGGTAGCAATACCGCTCAAGAGTGGCGAACGGGTGAGTAACACGTAGGTGATCTACCTTTGGATTGGGGATAGCCTGTGGAAACACAGGGTAATACCGAATACGACCTTTCTGCTATGGCGGATAGGGGAAAGGCCCTAAGGGGCCGTCCGGAGATGAGCCTGCGGTCCATTAGCTAGTTGGCGGGGTAAGAGCCCACCAAGGCTACGATG
>DAHUYW010000035.1 GCA_027306915.1 Spirochaetales bacterium
CTTGCTTCCTACATTCCGGAGAAGTTTCATCTCCTCCCAGCTCCCTCAGACTGACAAAGTCGATCCTGGGCGGAATACAACGTCCATGATCAGGTCCGTTGGATATGCGGTTACCCTTGATGTGGTGGTCAAGCCTTCGGCGCGCCTGAGTTCTCGCGAATTCACAAAATGCTTTGACGCGATGTTGCATCGGAGAGCGCCGTTGGCGAACGAGTCGTGAGTATGGCCGCAAAATCCGGGAACTCTCTGGTTACGAAGGAGCATTTGGATGAGTAAGGAAGCAGCAAACAGCCTTGTGCGTCATTGTTCGCCCGCGTGGTATGCCTCCGTCACGGGGACCGGAGGACTCGCGAACGTTCCGTATCTCTTCAGCGCACAGGTCGCCTTCCTGCGGCCCGTTGCCATCACGCTTGGGTGGTTGAACGTCGCGCTCTCTTCTTGGTCTTCCTCGGGCCGTGAGTCACGCGGTGGTTTCTCCACGTGGACAAGCTTACCGAAGACCTGAAGCACCCGAGGATGTTGAGCTTCTTCGTCACAATACCGGTCGGCGCACTTATTCCGGATACAAATTTCTTCCTGATGAGTAGAACTATCTTTCTCTGACCTTCATTGCGAGGTTAAAGGTTGTGCTCTGGATATTCGCCACCGTCCTGATGCTCATTTCCGGGGTCGTGGTCATCTACGCCTTGCGGTGAAAAAAGCGAGTTGAATAGACATGCACGAAACAGGCAGGTCCGAGAGGGCGCACATGAAGAACACCGGCCGAGAAGTCATCTCCAATCTCTCCAGCGAATGGCACAAGCTTAAGCACGGCAATCCAATCCCGTCGTTCTACGCCCAGACCGGCGCGGAGACGGTTATGGTTCGGGGAAGCTCCCAGGTGCACGGCGGTCTCGTAGTTACTGACTATGAGATCGTCGTGAGCGACCAAGGCGAGGTGGTCGGACACTACACTGTCCACGCCGAGGAGAGCGTCAAGCACATCGAGGCGAGCCAAGAGTAGCCACCCACCGCCGAATAGAGACTCTTCCAGATACCGGATCCGGCCCCTGCAATCGGCTAATTCTTTCCTCAGCTCCTCTTCCCGCTGCCGCGCTCGCTGGTGCTGCCGCTGGAAGTAAGCGACTGAAACTCGCAAAGACGCTGTCGCTTTGTATGGATCTGCCAGCCGTTTTGATAACCGTATTTCTTCATCTGCCGGATCAGGCTACAACCCTTTCAGCGACGTGTCGATCGCCGCGTTCAGCGAGCGTTTACCGATGTGGGGTCGATGTTCCCTCCAAATTGCGGAAAATGTGCGCCACGTCGAAAAGAAAACGCTTGACCCTGGAACCCATTCCAAGGTGTATCCTCCATGCTAGGGAGAGGAGACGATGAAGGAAACATCCCTTGGGCCCGCTCAGCTCGCGCGACTTGCTGGCGTGAGCACAGCCACGCTCCGGCATTACGAGCGGGAGGGGTTGCTTGCCGCAAGCCGCCGATCCAACGGCTACCGTGAGTATCTCAGCGAGGCGCTTGGGCGGGTGCGGCTCGTTCAACACGCGCTGAGCGCGGGTTTCACCATTGAAGAGCTCGCCCGAATCTTGAAAGAGCGCGACCAGGGAGGGACTCCCTGTCACGAGGTGCGTTCGCTCGCGGCGTCGAAGCTTGTGCAGGTGGAGCGCGAAATCGAAGGACTAACGGCGTTGCGGGACGAAATGCGAGCGCTCCTTTCGGACTGGGACGCTCGCCTCGCCCGAACATCCGAGGGCAAGCGAGCGCGCTTGCTCGAAAGCTGGACGGAGAAGCCGACCGCGCGCGGCGAGGCTGCTGCGCACGGAGAGCGGTATGGACTTCAGGGGCGAAGAAGGAGAGCGACATGAGCACAACGAAGAAGGAAGGCCGGGGAGGTGGAGGCAGCTGGGCGGTGGGCGGACTTTCCCTCATCTACTTTGTGGCCGCTTTTGAAATCGTCATCATGATCAGCCCCTTCGCCTTCTTCTTCTACTCGGTGTTCAACCCAATCCTGTTGGGGCTGAACCGGTTCACGGCGACCCGGTGGCTCACGGCCTTCTTCCTTCCGCACATGATTGTTCCGAATACCCCCCTCCTCCTTACGATCCGGGTCTTGGGATCGATCCTGTTCGGCGTTGGAGCGCTGCTCTTCCTCGCGTGCGCGGCCCAGGTCTACCTGGGCAAGCTCCTTAAGTGGGGAGTAGCGGAGCGCGGTGCATACGCGGTCGTCCGCCATCCGCAATACACCGGCCTCATCATGGCGGGTCTTGGACTCACGATCCTCTGGCCCCGCTTCCTCACGCTGATGCTGCTTGCGGTGATGATCTTCCTCTATTACCTCCTTGCCAGGGACGAGGAGCGCCGCTTGCTCGGCCGTTTCGGCGAGACCTATCGGGAATACCGTGCGCGAACCGGGATGTTCGTACCGCTCGCCGGCCGGACAGAGGGTGACTTCAAGCGCCTTCGCCTTCTGCCTTCCGTGCTCCTGCCCGTCGCTCTGTTGGCCGGGGCTGCAGGGCTCGGCTTTGGGTTACGTGCCTACACGGTGAGCCGGCTTCCGCTGACGACCGTCGACGGGATCGACGTCTTGAGCGTCCAGCCGGCCGACGCTTCGCTTGTGCAGCCACTCCTTCAGGCGCTGAGGCGAGACCCGGCCGCTGACGCAATGCTGCAATCTCTCGCGCCTTCCGCTGACAGCCGGATTCTCGCCTACGTCGTCCCGGTCGACTACGTAATGCAGGGAATGATCGCCGACACCGGCCCCGAGTGGAAGCTTTTCCAAGACCACCAGACCCTCGCCAACATCACCGACTACGTGCTCCATCCCGTCGGGCACCTCCAGGGAGGACATGGGGGTCATGCGGGGATGGCGATGGGAGAGGGCGCTTTGACAAGTAGGAGGATCATCGTCCTTCGGATAGACGGGAGCAGGCCGCTCACATCGGCGCGATCGGACTTCGGCATCAACGAGCGGCGGGTGCCCGGTTTCTTCGCAGACGTCCATCTTCACAGCTGGCAGGTGAAGCAGGTCCAAAAGCTTCCTCCGGGAACCGGCTGGGGCGACGTGCCTACGCCGATGTTCTAGCGTCGCGGAGCTTCGTTCAGTCCAGTTTCGTCAAATCGCCAACATTCCATTCAAAACACTCCAGTACAGAAAGGGGCTTATGGGCGTGCGCAGATAGCGGATGCCGGGCGGGAAGGCGCGCCCGCCTCCATGGTGGTTTGCCTAATAAGCCAAAGAGTGCTACTATCGTATTCCAAATAGTGAATAAGGTTCATTCCCTGAGACGGCTCTGGATAGCAGGGGAAGCCGCCGCGAGGTTGGCTGGAGACGCTCTCAGACCCCGCGCGTGCAAAGAGCGGGGATGGGCAGGGGGTGTGGTATCGTGAAGGGATTATCAGGCGGAGGGCGCATCCTCTTTCGACGAAGGGAATGGGACACCGGGTGGCCGGGCAGCCTTTTCCGTCTTGCTGCAAGATTCCTGGTTCTCGCGGCGCTGCTTGCGATCAGCGTCTCCTGCTCCTCCGGCGTGAAAAAGCCACAGACCACCCAGGGGCCGGTGCCGGTAACCGTCGCGACGGTCGTTCTAGAGAACGTCCCGATTCGGGTCTCAGCCATCGGCAATGCCGAGGCCTTTGCAACCGTGACGGTCAAGCCGCAGGTGAGCGGCCAACTGACGTCAGTTCTCTTCACAGAGGGACAGGATGTGCGCAAGGGGCAACGCCTTTTCACGATCGATCCCCGCCCCTATGAACAGGCGCTGAAGCAGTCCGAAGCCCTGTTTGCCAAGGACAACGCGCTTGCCCAGCAGGCCACAGCCGACGCGGCCCAGTACGCCTCCCTCGCGAAGCAGCAGTTTGTCTCTCAGGACCTCTCCGATCATTATCGAGCCACCGCAACCGCGCAGGCGGCGACGGCACAGGCCGACGAGGCGCTGGTGGAGAACGCGCGGCTCCAGCTCGCATACTGCGCTATCGCCTCGCCCATCGACGGTCGAGCCGGGAGCCTTCTCGTCGACGAGGGAAACGTGGTCCAGGCGAATACCACTCCGCTCGTGACCATCAACACGATCTCCCCGATCTATGTGACCTTCACCCTTCCCGAGCGCTCCCTTTCCGACGTGCGATCTGCTTTCGCGCAGGGGGAGATGAAGGTCGAGGCATTGCCTTCAGACGGGGGAAAGGAGCCAAGCGAGGGCACTCTCGTGTTCATCGATAACAGTGTCGATAGCGCAAGCGGGACCTTCCTGTTGAAGGGGCTCTTCGCGAATCGCGACGAACGGCTGTGGCCCGGCGAGTACCTCACCGTCGTGCTCACGCTGGGCGTCCAGCGCGACGTGCCGGTCATCCCGGCGCACGCGGTTCAAGAGGGGCAGAACGGCGAGTACGTGTTCGTCGTAGGTCCCGACAGGAAGGTGGAGTCGCGGCCGGTGGTCCTTTCGCACACGGTCGGCGATGAGGCGGTCATCGCGAAGGGGTTGCAGGCGGGCGAGATCGTCGTCACCGACGGCCAGCTCCTGCTCGCCCCCAGTGCACTCGTCGAGGTCAAGGGGACAACGGCGCAGGACCTCGGGAGCGCGAAATGAACATCGCCGAGCTCTTTATCCGAAGGCCCGTCATGACCACGCTCGTCATGGCGTCGACCCTCGCGGCGGGTATCGCGGCCTTCGTCCTCCTTCCCATCAACGACATCCCCGACGTAGATTTCCCGACCATCCAGGTCTCCGCGATGCTGCCCGGCGCCTCGCCGCAGACAATGGCATCCGCGGTCGCTCTTCCGCTCGAGCAGCAGTTTGAGACCATCTCGGGTATCTCGTCGATGACCTCGACCAACACCCTGGGGACCACGACGATCGTCATTCAATTCAACCTCAACCGCAACATCGACGCGGCGGCGCAGGACGTGCAGGCTGCGATCGCGGCGGCGGGGAAGTCGCTTCCTCCCGACCTTCCGACTCCCCCAACCTACCAAAAGGTGAACCCTGCCGATACCCCGATCATCTCGCTCACCATGAACTCGGCCACCCTCCCGATCTCGGCGGTCAACGACTACGCCGACGAGATCGTGAGTCCGCGCATCTCGATGCTGAAAGGGGTCGCCCTTGTTTCGGTCTTTGGGGGACAGAAGTACGCCGTGCGCGTCCAGCTCGATCCCCTATCGCTCGCGAGCCGGCAGATGGACGTGAACGAGGTGGCGAATGCTGTTGCGCAGGCAAACGTGAATCTCCCGACCGGAACTCTCACGGGATCGCAGAGAAGCTTTACCCTCACGGCAAGCGGCCTGCTGGATGACGCCGCTGCTTTCCGGCCTCTGATCGTCGCGTACCGCGACGGGAAGCCGGTCCACCTCGACGAGCTGGGCGACGTGATCGACAGCACCCAAAACGACCAAATGGCCGCCTGGTTCGGAAACCGGGCTGGGTCGAATCGCTCCATCACCCTTGCGGTCTTTCGCGCGAACGGCGCGAACACGGTCCAGGTGGTGGACTCCATCCGGAAGCTCCTCCCGCGCCTTCGCTCCCAGATTCCGGCTTCGGTCAGCCTTCAGGTCATGTACGATCGATCCCTGTCGATCCGGTCCTCCATCCGCGAGGTCGAGCTCACGCTCCTCCTCGCCGCGGCTCTCGTGATCGCGGTGATCTTTCTCTTCCTGCACAATCTCTCCTCTACCCTTATTGCGAGCCTCGCCCTGCCCATGGTGGTCGTCGGAACCTTTGCGATCATGTACGCCTTGGGCTACACCATCGATAATCTCTCCCTCATGGCCCTGATCCTCGCGGTCGGCTTCGTGGTGGACGACGCAATCGTGATGCTCGAAAACGTCTTTCGCCACATGGAGCGAGGCGAGCCGCCGATCGCGGCCGCCCTGAACGGCTCGAGGGAGATCGGCTTCACCATTGTGTCGATGACCCTCTCCCTCCTCGCCGTGTTTATCCCCGTGATCTTCATGGGCGGCATCCTGGGGCGGATGTTGCACGAGTTTGCGATGACGATCGCGGTGGCAATCCTGGTGTCCGGTGCGGTATCACTCACGCTCACCCCCATGCTCGCGAGTCGCTTCCTGCGGCTGACGAAACCGGAAGGGCAGGGGAGGCTCTATAGGGCGAGCGAGCGCTTCTTCGACGGGATGAAGACTGTGTACGAGCGGAGCCTCGCCTTCGTGCTCCGCCATCGCCTGTCCACGGTCATCGCCCTCGGCGCGATCTTCGGAGCTACCGTCTTCCTGTTCATTCGGATACCGATCGACTTCCTTCCCACCGAGGACGTCGGCCAACTGCTCGCCTACACGCAGACCCAGGAGGGGACCTCCTTCGACTCGATGGCGCGCCACCAGGGCCAAGTCGCGGAGATCATAGGAAAGGATCCGAACGTCCAGTCCTACATGTCTATGGTTGGCGCCGGACAGGCCGGGCTCACGATCGGAAGCAATCAGGGGTTTATCATGATCGTGCTCAAGGCCCGCGAGTCGCGGAAGCTCGACTCCCTCGGCGTGATCCAGGAGCTGCGCAAGAAGGTTGCACGCGTCACGGGCATCAAGGTCTTCTTCCAAAACCCCCAGTCGATTCCCATCGGCGGAAAGGTCACGAGCAGCCAATATCAGTACACCCTCCAGGGCCCGGATGCAGCCGTGCTCTACCGCTCCTCGAGCGCGCTGCTTGCGAAGCTGAAAGGCCTGCCCCAGCTGCAGGACGTCACAAGCGACCTTTTCCTGAATCAACCGACGGTAAACCTCGCAATAGACCGCAACAGGGCCGCGGCGCTGGGAGTCAGCGTCGAGAGCATCGAGGAGTCGCTCTACACCGCCTACGGCTCGCGCCAGGTCTCGACGATCTACACCTCCTCCGATCAGTACCAGGTGATCATGGAGCTGCTGCCTGAGTATCAGAACGATCCCGCGGCGCTCTCGATGCTCTACATCGAATCGTCGAGCGGCCATCTCGTACCCTTAAGCGCGCTCGCCCGCGTGGTTCAGACCACGGGCCCGCTTTCCATAAACCATCTAGGCCAGTCGCCCGCGGTCACTATCTCGTTCAACCTTGCCCCGGGCGTCGCCTTGGGCGATGCGCTGGCCGCGGTGAACGGCGCCGCGCGCGCAATGCTCCCCGTGGCAATCACCGGGAACTTTCAGGGCACCGCGCAGGCTTTCCAGGCGAGCTTCTCGGGGCTCCTTGACCTCCTCGCCCTTGCCATCCTCGTCATCTACGTCGTGCTGGGCATCCTCTACGAAAGCTTCATCCATCCCCTCACGATCCTCTCCGGCTTGCCGGTCGCTGGATTCGGCGCGCTCGTGACCCTGATGATTTTCGGCCGGTCCTTGAGCCTCTACGCCTTCGTCGGGATCTTCATGCTCATCGGCATCGTGAAGAAGAATGCGATCATGATGATCGATTTCGCCTTGAACGCGCAGCGCGCGGAGCACAGGAGCGCCCGGGACGCCATCTTCGAGGGCAGCCTTGTCCGATTCCGACCCATCATGATGACCACCATGGCCGCGCTGATCGGAATCCTTCCCATCGCCATCGGCTTCGGCAGCGGGGCCGCCTCGCGCAGGCCCCTGGGGCTCGCCGTGGTCGGCGGACTTCTTTTCTCGCAACTCCTTACGCTCTATATCACGCCGGTGATCTACACCTACCTCGATTCTTTCCAGGCGAGGTTGGGACGGTCCGTACCCCCCCGGGGACCGGGGGAGAGCGCCGCACACATCGAGGCCGCGCCGTGACCGGGCCTTCCTCTTCCGACGCGGGCGGCGAGCACGGGAAGAAGTTCGCCTTCGATCGAGCGACGCTCCCCGAAAGCGCCGCGGGCCTTCCGCGAGGGGAGAACCGGCCGCGGCTGCTGGCCCTTTTCTGGGTCTTCTTTACCATGGGGTTGACGGCCTTCGGCCCGGCGATGATGGCGGAGGCGAGGAAGCACATCGTGCGGCGTACGGGGTGGCTCAAGGAGGAGGAGTTCCTCGACGGGCTGGCCTTGGCGCAATTCCTTCCCGGTGCCACCTTCGTCACCTTGACTGTCTTCATGGGCTATCGCATCCGGCGGTTTGCGGGCGCGGCGGTGAGCGTTGTCGCCTTTCTGCTGCCGCCGACCGCAGTCATGATCCTCCTCTCCTACCTCTATTTCCGCTTTAGCGGACTGCCGCTCGTGGCCGTCGCCTCTCGGGGCCTCGCGGCCGCGGTGGTAGCCCTGATCGCCAACGCGACCCTCGATCTGGGCCTCTCGATCATCAAGGACTGGCGGACCGCAGCAATAGCCGCAGTGGCAGTCATCGTTGCGTGGTTCGACCCAAATGTATTCCTGATCCTGCTCCTGTCGGCCGCGCTCGGGATTGCGTTGATCACGCCATGGAGGCGGAGGACCGACGGCCCCGGCATGAGCCGCGCGGGCGCGGGCCTCCCCCTGCCGAGGGGCGACGCGCGCACGACTCACCCCGCGCGCCTCACGAGCTCCTATTGGCGGGAGCTTGCCATCACGTCGGCGGTCTTCGCCGCCCTCGCCGGCCTTTCGGCCATTCACCCGGTGCTCCTTGCGCTTGAGGGCGTTTTTTTCCGGATCGGGCTGCTTGTCTTCGGGAACGGCTTTACCATGATTCCCCTCATTCAGCAGGAGGTGGTCGCTGTCCACCACTGGCTTACCCTGGAGCAGTTTACCGTCGGTGTGGGCTTGGGACAGATCACGCCCGGCCCGGTCGTCATCACGGCAACCTTCGTCGGCTACGGGGTGGCCGGGCTCTGGGGAGCGTTGGCGGCAACCGCGGGCGTCTTTGCGCCCTGCTTCCTTCTGGTGATCCTCCTCATGCCAGTGTACACCACGATCAAGGAGAACCGGTGGGTGCGAGCGATCTTCAAGGGCGTCCTGGCTTCATTTGTGGGATTGATGGTGGTCGTGGCGGTCGGGATGGGGCGTCGCAGCCTGACCGACCTGACTTCCGTTGGTCTGTCGGTTGCCTCCTTTGCGGTGCTCCGCCTTTCGAAGATCGGAGTGTTGTGGGTGGTGCTCGGGGGTGTCGCCGTCTACTTGGTGATCGAACAACTCTTCGGAATTCCTTGACAAGAAGAGCGGGCGAGGGTACTATCTTATTCGATGTATCTAATAAGGTTGACACCATGAGAGAACCTGACCTGAGAGAGGACGCCGCTGCCAGGCTGGCGCAGGCGCTTTCGCATCCCGTGCGGCTCCGCATCCTCGCACTGCTCCGCGATGAGGGCGCCTACGTCATGCACCTCACGAGCATGCTCGGCCGCCCCCAGGCGAATGTATCACAGCATCTGGCAATCTTGCGCGATGCGGGGCTGGTGACCGATGAACGGGAGGGAATGACGGTCGTCTACCGGGTACGCGACGCACGGGTCTTCGACCTCGTGGACCGCCTCGCGGCCCTCGCCCCCCGCACGTGGAGCGCCTGCGAGGGTGAGGAGCGACCTCCCCAAGAATGGGGAGGTGAGTCGCCCATGCGGCGGGGCGGGCCACGCATGATGCGAGGCATGAGACCGGGGCGGGGCGAACGCTGCCACTGCCCGCGCTGTAGCGGTCGGTGATGGTGGCCGAGTTTTTTTGGCCATAGTTATTCAATATAGCGAATATCCTTGCGTACGGGAGGTAAGAAGCATGTACGGAGAGTGTTGCGGCTGCGGCGAGGGTCGCGGTCACGGACGGATGGGCGGCGGGGGTCGTGGCGAAGGCTACGGTCCTGGCCGGTTCGCTGGATGGGGTCACGAAGAGGTGCCCCACTTTGGAGGGGGCTACGGCGGCGGCTTTGGGTGGGGCTACGGTGGCCCGACGAAGGCCGAGCGCAAGGAGTGGCTCGAGGAGCTCAAGAAGCACCTGGAGGATCGTCTCTCAGACCTGACCGAAGAGATCGAAAAGCTCTAACCGGTCGAGGCCCCGCCGGAAGGTGGGGCCTGCTTTGGCGCGGAGGTTATGTACGCAGAAATCAGCTGTAAAGCGGGTGCAGGAACATCTGAACAAACGGCTTCTGCTGTACGTCGTCGCGGCCATGGGGATCGGGCTCCTTCTTGGCTGGCCGAACGCAGGCTGGACGAAGGGGCATGGCGCTACGGTGAGCGCAATCATGATGGTGGTGGTTTTTCTCATTGTCTTCCCCATGATGATCAACCTTAAAGTCGAGGCGCTGCTGAAGGCGGGACGGAATCTAAAAGGGCTCCTCCTCGCGGTTGGCTCCAACTTCGTGTGGGCGCCCCTTGTCGGGTGGGGCCTTGCTCGGGCCTTCCTCCTTGGCGAGCCGCTCCTCGCCCTGGGGTTCCTGCTCGTGATGGTAGTGCCCTGCTCGAGCATGAGCATCGCCTACACCGGACTTTCGGAGGGCAACCTCGAGCTTGCAACGGTGGCGGTTGCCCTTTCGTTTGTGCTTGCGATCGTGGCCGTTCCTCTGTGGATGACGCTCTTTGCGGCGCAGTACCACGTCGTGGTTCCAATGGGGGACATCCTCACTACGATTCTCACCGTCCTGGTAGCGCCGCTCATCCTGGGGTATCTGACCCGGCTGCTGTCGGTGCGGCTCTTAGGCGAACAGCGCTTCCAGAAGCTCCAGCCGCTTTTTCCGGCGCTGTCGCTTCTTGCGATGTATGGGATCGTATTCCTGATCTTCTTCGCCAAGGCGACGATGATCATCGAGAAGTGGCTCGTGGTCCTGCTTCTGCTCGTGCCGAACTCGCTGTTCATCGGGATAACGCTCGTGGTCGGCACCTGGATCAATAGGCGGTTGAAACTTTCCTATCGGGACAACATGGCGGTGATTTTTTTCAAGCACCGGCAAGAACAACGGCACCGCGATAGCGATCGCTACCATGGGCTTCCCGGCGCCGCTTGTGGCGATCCCCGCGGCAACCATGCCGATTTTTCAGATCCTGTTCCTGGTGTCCTACCTGAAGATGGGCGGATGGCTGCGGAAGTACTTCGGTGAGCCGCGCGTTGCCGACGTGACGCCGGACAAGAAGGAGACATAGCATGGCCACCCTATCAACCAAAGACAAATAGAAGCCCTTTATCCTGGTCGGGGCTGTGATAGTAGGGATCCTCATCCAGCGGCTCATCGGAAAACAGATTCCTGCGCTGATCGAGGTCACCGAGATTGGAGTCTCCTTTGTCATCCTCTCGGTGATGCTTCCGGTGGAAACAAAGGACGTCGGCAGGGCATTCACGAAGATTAAGCCCACGGCAATCGCGCTCTTCGTCAACTTTATCTTCATCCCGGCGTTCGCCTGGGCCATGGGATGGCTGTTCCTGAAGCGCTTCCCCGGCTTCTGGGTTGGCGCGATTCTCTACACGTTGACGGCGTGCATCGGCTGGTACCTGATCTTCACCGCCGCGCGAAACTCCGAGGCGATCATCGGCGTGGCGGTGGCGGCCTTTCCCGGCCATCCGCTGGTCTACCTCGCGATCCTTCTCGGTCCGATCGTGGAGCTGCCGATGCTGCTCCTGCTCTCTCGAGTCTTGCTGGCGCTGAAAGAACGGTTCTGGGCCGTGAAGCGCCATCAATATTGATGCGAAAGTCGATGAATCATGATGAACGCAACACAGCTGATTGTTCATGCGGTGACCTTCATCAGCGCACTGCTCTTTGGGGTGCTGAAAGTCGGCGCGGCGCCGGTACTCATCGCCACCCTGCAGTTCCTCGGCTTCGCGACGGTCACGACCGTGTTTCCCATCGCGATTCTCCTGAACGGCGTCAACAGCGGATTCGCGCCTGTCTCGTTCGCACGGGGCAGAAGCATTGATTGGAGAAACGGCAGCATACTGTCGGCTACTGCTATTCTCTCGTTCGCGGGTTCGTATCTGGCGGACCACGTACCGGTTCGGATCTTCCTGAATAATCCCCTGGTCGTTGTGCCGGGATTTCTGGGTATTCGTACCCTCATGATGGCAAACCGGAAGGAGCCGGAAGAGGAGCCGAGCAGGAGACGCGTACTCGTCATTGGTATCCCAGCGGCCGCCTTTGGGGGCTTCTTTGGAGGTCTGTTGCCAATCGGGGGCGGCGGCATTCTTGCGCCGTTGCTGCTCATCATCGGCTACCGAATGAAACGCGCCTCAGGCACTACCGCCCTCGTCGCCACCGCCGCAAGCCTCGCGGGCTTTCTTGGATTCATAGCGCACGCGAGCGTTCCGCTCGCTTTCCTGATCGAGTCGATCGTGGTCCTGGACGAGAACCTTCCGATCGATCTGGTGGCGCCCTTGGCGCGACTTGGTCATGACGTGGATACCATCTTTCAAGAAAAGCTCACAGGTCAGGATGATGCGACGGTTTGGGAGGCCGCCCAGGAAGCGGGGCGTTTCCTTGTGTCGCAAGATTTGGGTTTTTCCGAAATCCGAAGCCATGCGCCCGGACACACCACGGTGTTCTCCTTGTTCGACTCGTCGATCCAACCCGACGGCTTTGATCAAGCGCGTCGTGGATGTTTTCGCAAGGAAAGACATCTCCAGGTGGAGCGGCTGTAATGTAGTGGCGACGAATCAAAAGGTGCGAGTCCGGCGGCCGTAATTTCAGGGATGTGAGGTGTCCGGGACGCGCAAGCCGCACGATCGGAAAAAAAGCTGGCGGCTTGATCCATCGTTTACTGAATCGGCGAAGACAAGACGAACTCTCCCGCATCCTCGGTGGAGCGAAATGAAGAAGGAACAGAATCAGCTCCCGGCAGGCTGGGACGAAGAGCTTGTCAGGCGACCCCTTGAGCGCTACGATGCTCAAGACCGATGAGGAGGCATTCGCCGAGGGCGGCGTTTGGAGGTTCCATCAAGAGGTGTGTAAAAGAACTCAGGCGACAGCCTCGCTCTTCTTCTCGAGGGCAACGCCGTCGATTAATTCCACTCCTTTGTGAATCTCCTTATCGTCGGCAACCGCATCGAGTCGGTTTTTTGCCGCCTGGCAGGTCAGCAGGCGCAGTTACCGCAAGATGCTTCACAACGTTACGCTCACCTTCCTGTTCAACGGCATCGGGATTCCCCTCGCCGCGACCGGCCTCGTCAATCCCGTATGGGCCATGGCGGTGAGCGTTACCGCGATCTTCTTCAACTCGCTGTGGGGCCGGCCCTCGCTCTTCTTCGATGCGATCGTGAGCGTGGGAAAGACTACTCGACCGAGCCCGGCCCGGCCTTGAGGAGGTGCGTCGAGTTTGCGAGGATCCCGAGGTCGGGCAGGGATTGTGCCGCGGCGGCGAGGATCGGCGGCAAGATTCCGGTGGCCGCAAGAGCTAGGCCGACCACGTTGTAGACCGCAGTGAAAGCGAGATTCATCCGCACGGCACCCATCGTCCGGCGTGCGATGCGGAGGAGCTCCGGAACGAGGCGCCAGTCGTCCCGCATGAGGGAGACGCGGGTCGCCTCGATGGCGATGTCGCTTCCCGCGGCGCCCATCGCGATGCTGACATCGCCCCGCGCAAGCGCGGGAGCATCGTTGATGCCGTCACCGACCATGATGACGCGCCCACCTCGCGCCTGGTACTCCCTGACTATCTCGATCTTGTCCTGCGGCAGAAGCGAGGCCCGGTAGTCGATTCCGAGGGCGGCCGCTATGGCTGAGGCGGTCCGTTCGTTATCGCCGGTAAGAAGCTCAATGTGGTTGATGCCGAGAGCGCGGGTCTCGGCGAGAGCAGAGGGGACTTCGTCGCGAACGATGTCCGAAGCCGCGAGAAGACCGACCAATTCGTCGTCGCGCTCGACAAAAAGCAGGGTCTTGCCCGCGCGCTCGAGCCCCTCGATCCGAGCGTCGTTGGGCGCGACCGCGAGGGGCCTTCGATTTCCAACGGCTATGGAGCTACCGCCGACGCGCGCCCGGATGCCACAGCCGGGGAGGGTTTCGAACCCCTCGGGCTCGGTGAGGGGAAGCCCTTTCACGCGGGCCGCTTTCCGGACCGCTTCGGCCAGGGGATGCTCCGAGTAGCGCTCGGCCGAGGCCGCGAGGGAGAGCACCGCAGGCGGAGCGACGCCATTGAGAGCGACAACGTCGGTGATCTCCGGTCGGCCAAGGGTGAGGGTGCCGGTCTTGTCGACGAGGAGAACGTCGGCGCGGGCGAGAGATTCGAGGTACTTGCCTCCCTTGATGAGGAGGCCGCGGCGCGCGGCAGCTCCGATCGACGCGAGCATCGCGATCGGGGTAGCGAGAGCGATCGAGCACGAGCAGGCTACCACGAGCACCGCGGCCATCGCCAAGGGATTTCTGCTTATGGCAAAGGTGAGCGCCGCGAGGCCTACCACAACCGGGAGGTAGTAGCCGCTGAAGCGGTCCGCGACGCGCTGGACATCGGCGCGGTTGGCCTCGGCCTCCTCAACCATCGCGATCACCCGGCCGAAGGTCGTATCGGCGCCGATCTTGACGATGCGGACACGCAGGCTTCCGAGGGCGAGGATGGTGGCCGCGTAGACGGAGGCGCCGGGTGCGACCTCGACTGGCATCGACTCACCGGTGATGCTCGACTGATCCACCGTGGCCGCTCCCGCGATCACTGCGCCGTCGACCGGGATGCGCTCGCCCGGCCGCACAATCGCGATCTCGCCGACTGCGACCTGGTCGCGGGCGGCAGCTCCTGCTCAACCCCGTCGCGCTCCACGCGGACCGTCGTCGGGGCGAGGGCGGTCAGCTCCTTCACGGCCCGTCGAGCGCGCTCCGTGGTGAAGCGCTCCACCGCATCGCCGATCCGCATGAAGAGCACGACCACGGCGGCGCTCACCCACTAGCCCACGGCACGCGCGGCGATCGCGCCGATCGTCATCAGGGCGTGCGAGGTGACCTGTCTTCTGAACAGGGCGCGGATCATCTTCAGGAAGATCGGGGCGCCTCCGACCACGACAAGCGCGATACCGAGGGGGAGCGGCAGGAGGGAGTTCAGTCGTTCGAAGAGACCGAATGCCTCTCCCGCAATCGCGATGGCCGCAATCCCGAGGAAGAGGACCGCGAGGAGCACGCCGATCTGGCGGCCAATCGTTCCGGCCGGCGCGAGCTTCGCCGGAGTTTTCTCCGGCACCCCATACCCCGCCTCCTCGACCGCCTTCCGAATGGCGGAAAGGCTCACCAGATCGGGCTGCGCAAGCACGGTCGCTTTTTCCGAAGCAAGATATACGGTGACCGATTCGACGCCCGGAAAGCCGGCGATCGCCTTCCGCACGTGAAGCGTGCACTCGGTGCAATCCATCCCCGAAATTGGGAGCTCGATGAGCTTAGTCTTTCCCACGGTCACCTCTCCCTTGGTTCGCGCCTACCTCTCGGCGGCATAGCGCGTGCACTCATACACCCCGCGCGCTACCTCGGCGAGTAGCTCCTCGCCGAGGGCGAGGAGCCGCGCCACCCGTTCGTCGGCAAGCTCGTAGCGGATAAAGCGCCCCTCGTGCTGGGCGGCAACCAGGCCGCAGTCGCGGAGGCAGCCGAGGTGGTTTGAGACGTTCGGCTGGGAGAGGCCGGTGGTCTGGACAACCTCACCGACCGTTCGTCCGCCCGCGCGAAGGGCCTGGAGGATGGAGAGGCGAGAGGGGTCGGAGAAGCCTCGAAAAAGCTTCGATTGGAGCTGGATGGTTTGGGGAATCGTCGCGGTCGGCATTTTGCCCTCCATTGATATAATTATATCACTAACTAATGATATCAGACAACGCCACGGCCGTCAAGGCAACAGCCCCGGCTCTGTTTGGGCCGCGTGACGTCGCGAAGGAAGGCAATGGTTCGGGCGGCCGTGGACGCGGCGGAATGAGCGTCGGTCCAATCGCCGCGACCGCCAGCTCGCGCTCGACGTGTCATCCCAAGGCGATTGTGTGCGGGCGTAGGCGGTGCTATGATCTACCCATGCCCACCCATGTCTCGGTAGACAGGCAAGTGGAACGCGAGCTGTGGACCGCGTCGGAGTTCCTCGGATGGCTGAAGCCCGGCCTTCATGCCGATCTGATCGACGGGGAGCGATTCATGCACTCACCCGTTTCCCTCCGCCATGCTGATCTCTTGAATTTCGTGGACGGATTGCTCCGTAGCTGCATCGACCTTCGAGGCCTCGGGAAACTCTACCGGGAGGTAGTCGCGGTTCGCCTGAGCGCTCGCAACGTCTTCCTGCCTGACCTCGCCTTCTTCACCCGTGAGCAGCTGCCCCGGCTTGCCGCCACCTTCGCTCCCGAGGCGCCCGCCCTTGCGGTCGAGGCCCTCTCCGACTGGTCGGCGGAACGCGACGTCGGGCCGAAGTTTGCAGAGTACGAACGGGCAGGGGTTCTTGAGTACTGGGTGCTCGATCCGGCCACGCTGGCGCACCGCTTCTACCGCCGCGAGGGGGAGCTTCTCGTGGAGTTCGCCGCGGGAGAGGCGGTGATCCACTCGCTTGTGGTAGACGGCTTTTGGATGGAGCGCTCCTGGCTCGACCCCGAGCGCCTCCCCAAGATCGCCGAGGCGCTCGCGAAGGTTACCACATAGGTTGACCTCGTCGGATAGCGCACCGGCGCTTGCTATCCAGAAACGACAACGCGGACCGCCGTATGGCAACAGAAGGACCTTACGCAGCTTCGAAAGGCTCCCCGTTCACGCTCTCGCCCGGTCTGCTGCGATCCATGACGGATGCGGGCACCTTCAACAGGGGCAAAAGCTACTCGGACGGCGGTCGGGTCGGTCCAATCCAGGAACGCGAGGGAGCGATGACCGCAGCAGTACGGGGCACCCAATCCTACCTGGCGCGGCTTTCCGTCAAAGGGGGCAAGGTCGAATACTCCTGCACCTGCCCCGTCGGCGAAGAGGGCATCTTCTGCAAGCACTGCGTCGCGCTCGGATTGTCCTGGATCGGGGGCGGGACGGGCGGTACTCCCGAGACCAACGCCGCCGACGCGCCGGGCGGGCCAGTCACGACGTTGGGAGAGGTACGCAGCTATTTATTGGGCCAGGAGAAGCCCGTGCTCGTCGATCTGCTCATGGAGCGGGCGATGGAGGATGATCGTTTCGGGCAGCGGCTGCTCATCAAGGCCGCGATGCTTGAGGGGCCCGATCCCACCGCCTTTCGGGAGGCCATAGACGCCGTGGTTCGGACCGACGAGTTCGTGGACTACCGAGAGATGTACGACTATTCCCGCGGGATCGAGGGTGCGATTGCCGCGATAGGCAAGCTTCTTGACGAAGGGCACGCCGAGGCCGTCGTCAATCTTTCGGAACATGCCCTCAAGGCGATCGAGGGGGCGCTCGGTTCGATTGGCGACTCGGACGGATACATGGGTGGACTCCTATCCGAGCTTCAGGAGCTTCATCACAGCGCGTGCGTGATATGCAGGCCCGATTCAAGCGCCCTTGCGAAGAAGTATTCCTTGATGCTTCTGCTCGCTATGCGGATGTACTTGGAGATGAGGGGCTGGCCACCTATGGGAAGCTTGCCGAGGCGACGTGGGCCGGGGTTCCGCAGCTCGGCCCGAACGACAAGGAGGATGAAGATCATTACGGGAGACGCTTCAGGATCACCCACGTCATGGAGCATCTTGCGCGACAACGGGGCGGCATCGATGCGCTTGTCGCGGTCAAGAGCCGAGACCTCTCTGCCGCGCACGACTATCTTGAAATCGCGGAGATCTTCCGGGAGGCCGGACAAAACGGGCGGGCGCTCGAGTGGGCCGAACGAGGGCTCCAGGCCTTCCCCGAGCGGACTGATTCCCGACTTCGGGAGTTCGTCGCGGAGGAGTATCACCTCGTGGGCCGTCACGACGAGGCGATGGAGTTGATCTGGGTCGATTTCGTAGACGCGCCCTATCTTGAGAAGTTCCAGAAGCTGAAGGCCCACTCCGACCGCGTCGGTCAGTGGCCGCCGTGGCGGGAGCGGGCCTTTACACACCTGCGTTCGTTGATCGCCCCGAAAAAGGAAGCAGCCCGAAGGCAGCTCTCGGCATGGGAGGATCAAGGGGACGGCTCGCGGATCGTGAGAATCCTCTTGTGGGAGGCTGAACTGGAGTCCGCATGGCGGGAAGCGAGACAGAGCGACTGTTCCGAAGAGCTCTGGAAAGAGCTGGCTCAACAACGGGAACGAGAGCACCCTGAAGAGGCCCTCCCGATCTACCAGCGCCAGATTCAACCCGCGCTGGACGGGAGGAATATCGACGCCTACCGGGAGGCTCTCCGCTGGTTGCACAAGGTGCGCGAACTTATGGTCCGAATGGACAAAGGGTCCGAGTTTCCGGCATTCCTGGAGTCCGTTCGCTCAGGTAATCGCGCCAAGCGCAACTTCATGAAGCTCATCGAGAACGCGCGCTGGTAGGACCGGCGACGGCTTCGCTTCAATCCGCCGCACGACAGAGTGCAGCCGAGGGAGTGTGATCCGTGCGATGAGGGGGCTATGGAACTACCCGGGAACGTACCTACCGGGGCTCCGGTAAGCGGGCTGGTCATCGACCTCGGCGGCACCGTCGAGGTGGACGGGGTGCCGCTTCCGGGCGCCCTTGAGGCGATACGGCTTCTTCGCCGGCAACGGAATAGGCTGCTTTTTCTCTCGAACTCGACGACCGAACCGCGCACTCCATTGCTCGAGCGGCTTCGTTCGCGGGGACTGGACCTCGCGGCCGACGAGCTGCTCACCCCGCCGACGGCCGCCGCGCGACTCCTCGCCTCGCGGGGGAGCCCTGCTTGCCTTTTCGTCGTGCGCGAGGAGATCCGGGGTGAGTTTGCGGGGATCCCCGAAGCGGAGGATCGACCCGAATATGTCGTGATCGGCGACATCGGTGAGCGGTGGGACTACGCCCTGATGAGTCGAATCTTTCATCTCGTGATGGGGGGCGCGAAGCTCCTTGCTCTCCACAAGGGGCGCTACTGGGAGACGCGGGAGGGGCTCGCGCTCGACATTGGAGCCTTCATAGTCGGGATCGAGTACGCGACCGGCATCCGCGCGGAGGTCGTCGGGAAGCCTTCTTCCGCCTACTTCGAGCAGGCGATCGCCGCGCTTGGTCTCCCGATCGAAGAGCTCCTCATCGTCGGGGATGACCTCGACTCAGATATCGGCGGGGCGCACGCGGTAGGTCTCCGCGGGGTTCTCGTCCGAACGGGGAAATACCGCGAAGCCTACGCGCGCCGTTCCTCGATCAGGCCTTGGCGTGTCATCGACTCCATCGTCGATCTGCCGCGCCTACTCGGTGTTGGCTGATTCGCGCCGCAGCTTCCCCAGAAGGGCCGAAGCGCGAAAGCCTCGGCCCAGTCCGCCGTCGCGCCGGGCTGCGCGCAAACGGCCCCGTCGCGGGCGACCCTACGCCCGGACGTCGACGGGCAAGAGGATCTCTTTCAGCTCTCGCACTGTCTCGTTCCACATCCCGCCCCGATACCACGCCACCATCTCGTCCAGGAGTCCGTCGTAGATGGAGCGCCGCCTTTTCTTGTCCTCAGGGTCCGAGGATTTCCCGAGCGCTTCGAGCTCCGGGTGGCCGGCCTTCCACGCCTCGATCCGGGCATTTGCCGCCTTTGGACGCTCGACCCAGCGCCCGAGCTCGCGAAAGGAGGCGTCGAAGAGCGAGACCGTGGGAATGCGGTCGATCCCTTCGGCCTCGTAGGCCGCATGCAGGCCCGGGTGCTCGCTGCGGACGAAGATGCGAAGCTCTACCCCCGGAAGCTCCGCGGCAAGCCGCGCGATCAGCGGGAGGTTTGCGGCAGAATCGCCGCACCAGGGCTCGGTCATCGCCGAGATGAAGATCGTCCCGCCGTGGCGGGCGATCGCCTGCTCGAGGTCGCGACGGTCCTCCGGGGCAAGCTGTGCTTCGCCGTAGAGGGTTTTCGCCAGATCTTGATTGGAGGTCATTCGGGAGAGGTAGCTCTCCCAGAGAAGTCCCTTCGCGTAACTGTCCTTCGTCAGAAGAAGATTCACTTTTTTGTCATGCTCCTTTCGACAGGTGTAGGGGAACCGGAGTCCCTGCCTCGGATAGGATAGCAGCAAAGAGGGTTGCGCGGCAAATGCCGTGGGTGCGAGGGCACGTGGGTGCGCGCCACTACCAGGCTGCCGCCACTTCGCAGCGAGGGAGAACGGGGTGCTGCGGGCGGCTGCAGCGCGGCGGCCTTGCGCAAGCCGCGGTGAGCGTGTACCGTCTCCCCACGATGGATTTCTTCGAGCGCCTGACCGCCGCCTGTAAGGCTAAGGATACCCTCCTATGCGTGGGCCTCGACCCGCGACTCGATCCCGCGGCACCGGCGGCAAGCCTGCTGGAGGCCAACCGGCGCCTCATCGGCGAGACCGCCGAATACGCGGCGTGCTTCAAACCGAATATCGCTTTCTTCGAGGCGGCAGGTCCCAAGGGGCTTGAGGCGCTCGAGCGGACTCTCGAGCTCATCCCCGCTGACACGCCGGTGCTTATCGACGCGAAGCGGGGCGACATCGGCTCGACCGCGGAGGCCTACGCGGCGGCCCTTTTCGGGCGCTACCGGGCGGGCGCGGTCACCCTGAGCCCCTACCTGGGGCGCTCCTCGGTCGAGCCCTTTCTCGCCTATCGCGACCGGGGACTGTTTCTGCTCTCTCGAACCTCCAACCCCGGAGCCGACTGCATCCAGAAGCTTACGGTTCGCGATTCCGCCGGACGGGACGAGCCGCTCTACCTTCACCTTGCGCGCGAGTGCGCGAGCTGGGGACCGCAAGTGGCGCTCGTCGTCGCGGGAAACGATCCTGAGGCGCTCGCCGCCGTCCGCTCCGCGCTGCCTGAGGTGTGGATCCTTGCCCCCGGCATCGGCGCACAGGGGGGCACGGCCGAAGAGGCGGTCGAGGCAGGGGTGCGGGCGGACGGCTTGGGGCTCCTGCCGGTCGTGGTGCGGGCGATCGCCGACGATCCGCATCCAGCCCGCCGTGCTGCAGCCTACCGCGACGCGATAAACCAGGCGCGCGAGCGGCTGGCGGCTTCCCGCGGAGGGCTTTCCCGCCGCGGAATCCCCCCCGCAAGCGCTGGCGCCGATCTCGGCGTGCGCCCGGCCTCCGCGGCCGGACGGAGGGATGAGACGCCCGGTGCAGACCGCCAGGAAATCCTCAAGGGGCTCATCGACTCGGGATGCTTCCGGCTCGGCGAGTTCGTGCTGAAATCGGGCATCACCTCCCCCTTCTACGTAGACCTGCGGCGAGCCTCCTCGGATCCGATCCTCCTACGGAAGATCGCTCGGGCCTATGCAGAGCTTCTTCGCTCGATCCGCTGCGACCGGATCGCCGGGATCCCGGTTGCCGCCCTGCCCCTCGCGACGGCGGTGTCGCTTGAGACAGGGATCCCGCTCATCTATCCGCGCATTACCGCGAAGGGGCACGGCACGGGCAATCCGGTCGAGGGGATCTACCGTCCGGGAGAGAGGGTCGTCCTCCTGGATGATCTCATCACCACGGGCCAGAGCAAGATAGAAGCGTCGGCGGTCCTTACAGGGGCTGGGCTAATTGTCACCGATCTCGTGGTCCTTCTCGAGCGCGGTGCAGGAGGGGGCAAAGAGCTCGCAGAGGCGGGGATCACGCTCCACGCCTACGCGCAGATATCCGAGCTCTTTACGCGATGCCGGGAGCTTGGGCTCGTTGATGCGGCGAAAGAGCGAGAGCTTGTGGAGTTCGTGGGACGCTCGCAAGGCTGACGAAGGAAATCGCGGCAAACCGGCGCCCAACCGAGAGGTCAGGCGCCGGAAGGGCGCGGCGCCGGTGGATCACACCGGGAGCGGTGCGCCCTTCTTCATGTCCTCAAGAATCTTCTGAATCGATATCTGGGCGAAATAGCCCTTGATGACTTCTGCGGCATCGACCCACATCGAGTGGGCAAGGCAGCGTGACTCCCGCGAGCAGACGAAGTCGGGCTCCTCATCGGTCGTGCACGGAGAGAGGCTTATCTCCTCGCCTACTGCATCGAAAATGTCTTTGACGGAGATGTCGGCGGGGGCGCGATTCAGCATGAATCCTCCTCCCGGACCTCGAGTCGACTTGATGATGTTCGCTTTGCGAAGGCGGAAGAAGATCTGCTCGAGAAACTCCGGGGAGATCTCCTCGGCATCCGCAAGCTGACGAATCGATACTGGTTTGGCCTGATCCGAGGTTGTCAGCTTCAGCACCGCCCGCACTGCATACCGCCCTTTCGTTGTGACTCTCATGATTTCACCTCTGCAGGTGCGGCCCATCCCCGCACCCGATAGTTAGTATACCTATTTGGTCAACATTCTGAAAAAGCTCTGTTTGTCTGCCGACTTTTTCACTTAACTTGTGGAGATTCACAGTCCGCCGCGTGGAAACTGACGTAGATGGGCTGTATATATCTATGTTAGTACACTATTCACAAATTGACAAGCGAAATTCTCAGTTTTCCGGCGAGCATGGGCGGCTGTACAGACAACCGCCTGCGGCGGACGTCGTTTGCAGGGGGCAGGAAGGATCACACGTTGACCCGCTCGACGTACTCCTTGGTCTCGGTGTTGATCATGATCTTTTCGCCCTGCTTGATGAAGATAGGCACTCGAACAGCGAGCCCCGTTTCCAGGGTGACGGTCTTGGTTGCGCCGGTCACCGTATCGCCCTTTATCGCATCCTCGGCCTGGGTGACGGTGAAGACCATCTTGTAGGGTATCTTGATGTCGAGCGGCTGGGTTTCCCACATGACGACCTTGAAGCTTTCGCCCTCGCGCATGAAGTATTGCTTGTCCTCGAAACCGGTCAGCGGTATCTCGAACTGCTCGTAGGTGTCGACGTACATGAAGTGATAGCTCTCTGCGTCGGTGTAGAGGTATTGAACCTCCTTCTCCTCGACGGCGATCTCTTCGGCGTTGTCCTGGGTCTTCATCGTCTCGCGAAGGACCTGACCGGTCTTGAGGTTCTTCAGCTTCAGACGGACGAACGCCGAGCCTTTGCCCGGGTTCACGAACTCCCGCTCGGAGACCAGGTACGGGTCGCCCTTGAACAGGAGGAACATCCCTTTATCTATGCTTCCTGCTTTGATCATTCCAAATCCTTTGTCATTTCAGTGCATGGGTTGAGTGTCCGGGGAGTATAGCAGAGAATGGAAACAAGATCACCCCCCCGAGGTCCCGCTCGCCTGCGAGGAGCATGACGAGACGGTCGACCCCGAGCGCGACCCCGGAAGAGCGCAGGAATGAGGGACCGAAGAACTCCGGGAAGCGGGACTCGGTGCGCACCGGGCTGCCAAGCGCGGCAAGTCTGCGGGCTTCCTGCTCGAAGAAGGTGGCGATTCGATCGGGATCGGTCTCCTCCGAGTAGCAGTTGGCGAGCTCGCAGCCGCGGGCATAGAGCTCCCAACGCTCGCTCCAGGGCGTGCCGGGGATCCTTCGGGACAGCGACGGGATATTCGCCGGGTAGTTGTACAGGACAAGCGGTCGATCTTGCGGAAGCGACGGCTCGACGATCGCCACGAAGATCCGGTTGAAGAGTGACTCCCAGGTTTCCGGACCCGCCGGTCCGTGGCTCTCTTCGGACCCATCGGCCGAGCCCGGCGCGCCGGGGGCCGCCGCCGGCAGAGCTCCGACCCTGCGGGCAGCCGCCTCGATCGCCTCCCGGCTTTCGCAGGCACCGAGATCGATCCCCGCGTAGCGCCCGAACGCCTCTTCCATCGACATGCGGCGGAAGGGAGGGCGCACGTCGGCGAAGGGGTCGGCATCCGGCGGCTCCTTCCGGGCGCCCATGGGCGGCAGGAGGCGCTCGAAGAGCCGCTCGGTCGTTTCAATCTCCCGAAGATAGTCGCTGTCGAGGGTGTACCACTCGAGCATAGTGAACTCGGGATTGTGGAGCCGCCCGATCTGCTCCGCGTTGCGAAAGCAGCGCGAGAGCTGAAAGATGCTTCCCGATCCCTCCGCGATGAGCTGCTTCATCCAAAGCTCCGGCGAGGGGAGGAGGTAGAGCTCCGCTTCCGGGTGAAAGGGACTTGCGAAGCGGGTTCGAAAGCTCGAGATGTTCGATTCGGGGATGACTCCCGGAGCGAGGATGGGGGTCTCGACCTCGAGGTACCCCTCGCCCGAAAAGTGGTCGCGGATGGCCCGCATCGCCTCCGCCCGCAGTCGCGCAACGGCAAGCCTTCGCTCGGTCAACATCCCGCTTCTCTCCCGGCGCGATCGAGGCCTCGCCGATCCAAAACCCTACCCGCGAACCTATGCAGCATGGGCGAAGGGTAGTGGCGCGGGAAGCAGCGGTCAAGCCGTCGGGGCAGCAGGCTGACCGACCTCCGCGACGGGGGCAGGCGCGGCAAACCGCTCAAGCCGTCGATCGACGCGGAGGAGCTTCATGGCGCCGCCGCTTTACAGCGAGCACCCGCCGGTGTATCAATAGCTACCGGAGGGCGGCAATGAACACACCACTCCCCGAGCGCACCGGCTCGATGCGCTCTACAAGACGAAAACGGTTGGCGAGCTCGCCGAGCTCACGAGCGATCTTCCCCAAAGCATGGCGGAGTCCGTAGGAGGCGATCCGGTCGCCGTTGCCCTCTTCAGCAAGCTCTGGCGAAGCGCCCACGGGAGGCTTCCTCCGCGGGCACGCGTCGCCGCCCGCTTCGGCGTGCTCATGCTCGACCTCACCGGCGCGGATTTCAGCGCGGGCGAGGCGACCATCGAGGCAAGCGCATTCTGCGGCAAGATGGTGATCAGCGTCCCGGAAAACGCCCGCGTCGTGGATAGCGGGGCTGCGATTTTCAGCAAGCGGGTCGTGCCGCACGGCGATCCCGGCGGCAAGGGCGGGCCGGTCATTCGAGTGCGGGGACGGTCGATCTTCAGCAAGGTGACGGTGATCCGCCGGGGGGAGAGCTCCCGCCGCATAGAAGGGCCTTGGCAGCAGTGGCAGTGGCGCTGGTAAGGGGCGGATCGGCGGTGCCTGTGCGCCGGCTGCGGCCGCCGTCCCGCGGCGCAGCCTGTACGGCCGGCGTCCTCGATGGGCCGAGCCGCCCCGCGGCATCCGTACCGCAGCCGGCGCCGCTTCCTATCGTCCGCCGAACAGGAGCTTGATTCCGAAGACCTCCGAGATCCCCGAAAGAACGAAGTGCACCGCGATCGCGGCGATGAAGATCCACAGGACCCGGGCGATGACGAGCGTCCCAAGCGGCCCGACGAGCCGCGCGAGCGTCACGCTCGAGCGGATGATGAAGAAAGCCACGATGAAGTTGGCGACGAGCGCGATGAGGGCGACCAGCCATCCGTCGCGGCTTAGGATGAGGATCCCGGTCACTATCGATCCGGGGCCGACCAGAAGGGGGATGGCCATCGGCACCACCCCCATCTCCATCACGCGGTCGGGGGTGGTGCGGTATTCGCTGGGGTTGGAGAAGCCGATCTCGTAGACGGAGATGGCGATGAGGATGATGCCTCCCGCGATGCGCAGCTCCGCGACGTGGATCTGAAAGACATACTGCATCACCCAGGTGCCGGTAAAGGTGAGGACGGTGAGGGTCACGAAACCGGCGAGGATGGCCGTGTTGAAGAGCCGGTTCCGAGCCGGCGGCTCGAGGTTCTTGGTAAGCTCGGCGTACAGGGGCACGACGGTGATCGGATTGAGGATCGAGAAAAGGGCAAGGAACGAGTTGAGCAAGACCTTGAGATCGAGCACCCGGGACCCCCTCGTGCGGCCGCCTGCGGCAAAAACCGCCGCAGGCGGCTGCGTCTCGCGCCGCCCGGTCTTCGGCCGGAGACGGCGGAGCGCGCGCGTTCGGACGAGCTAACTAACCTATGGCGAGCATCCGCTCCACCGCGCGCAGGGCGCGGCGGCGCGTCTCTTCCGGAACCGTTACCACGTAGCGGGTGGTATCGAGGGCCGCGAGGGTGTCCTCGAGAGTTATCTCGTTCATGTGCGGGCAGCGCACCGTGCAGAGGCGGAGCATCTCCCGGCCGGGATTTGCCGCGGCTATGTTGTCGCCCATGCTGCACTCGGTGAGTAGGAGGTAGCGCACAGCCTTCACCTCCTGGACGTAGCGGATCATCGCCGCCGTGCTTCCCGAGAAATCCGATTCGGCTACTACCTCCGGGCTGCATTCGGGGTGGGCGAGCACGACCGTGTCGGGGAACTGCCGTCGGATGCTTGCGATATCCTCGACCGTGAACTTTTCGTGTACCTCGCACCGGCCCTTCCAACCGATCAGCTGGTAGTCGAGGCCGGATTCCTCTGCCAGCGTCCCGGGGCGCGGGGCCTTCGACGGGAAGATGATCCGCTTGCCGGTTTCCCTGGCGACGTTTGCCGCGAGGTATTCGTCGGGAAGGAAGATCACCCGGTCGCTTCCGATCGCCTCGACGACCTTCGCTGCATTTCCGGAGGTGCAGCAGTAGTCGCTCTCGGCTTTGACGTCGGCATAGGTGTTCACGTACGACACGACGGGCACTCCGGGAAAGCGCTCCTTCAAGGCCCGAACGTCGGCCGCGGTGATGCTCTCTGCGAGGGAGCAGCCCGCCTTCGGCGACGGGATCAGCACGGTCTTCTCGGGGTTGAGGATCTTCGCGGTTTCCGCCATGAAGCGCACACCGCAGAACACAATGATGTCGGCGTCGGTTTTGGCGGCCATCCGGCACAGCTCGAGGGAGTCTCCCGTGTAGTCGGGGATGGAGTGGTAAAGCGCCGGCTCCATGTAGTTGTGACCCAGGATGATAGCGTTGCGCTCGACCTTCAGTTTGTTTATTTTGAAGGCAAGCTCCGCCTTGTACTTGAGCTCGAAGTCGGGAACGATCCGTTCGAGCTTGACCCGCATCCGCTCGTAGAACTCCTGCTCCGTCGTGAACACCGTCTGCATGATGGCACCTCGCGCAAAGGTACTTCCGCGCCTTGGCAAGGTCAAGGCGGCCGCCCGGCGAGGATGGGGCCGGCACCGGAGCTCCGTTCGCCGCGGTGGCGTTCGCCGTCGCCCTCAGTCTGAAGCTCCGCGAACCCGCTCCCGCGCTTACAGCGATGGAATGCTTTCGGACGATCCTCTCCCCTTGCCACAACCTCCGGCCTTCTCTATCATTGCGGCCAATGACCGCACGGACTTCGGCAAAGGCCATCAACCCCAAAATCTATCGCGATCTCGTCAAGCGCGCTCTTTTCGAAGATCTTGGAAGTCAGGGTGACGTGACGACGGCGGCCATCTTCGGCGATGAACAGGGAAGCGCGCGGCTCACGAGCAAGGATTCGGGGATTGCCGCCGGGCTGGAAGTCTTCGAAGCGGTCTTTAAGGAGCTCGACCCTGCGACGACCGTCGAGCTCAAGCTCGCGGACGGCGAGCCGGTCGAGCCGGGGGACGTGGTCGCGATCGTACGCGGCAAGGCAGCCTCGCTCCTTGCGGCCGAGCGGGTCGCGCTCAACTTTGTCTCCTATCTTTCGGGAATCGCCACTGCCGCTCGTAAGCTGTCGGCCGCCGCCGCCCGCGGGGGCACGAAGATTCTCGATACTCGCAAGACCCTGCCAGGTTACCGCGAGCTCGCAAAGTACGCAGTCAGGGTAGGGGGCGCCGAGAATCATCGTATGGGACTCTTTGACATGGTTCTCATCAAGGACAATCACATCGACCTCGCCGGCTCGATCGCAACCGCGGTGCGCCGTGTACGCACCAAATGGGGCGACCGGTTCAAGATCGAAGTGGAGTGTCGAAACCTGCACGAGGTCGTCGAGGCGCTCGAAGCGAAGGTCGACATGATCATGCTCGACAACATGCAGCCTCGAGAGTTCAAGCGCGCCGTGAAGCTTATCGGCGGGAGGACGAAGGTCGAGCTTTCAGGCAACATGGACCTCGCCTCCGTGAAGCGCCTGGCCGGACCCGGCGTCGACTACATCTCGGTGGGCAGCCTTACCCACTCGGTTCGCGTCTTCGACTTCTCACTGAAGGTCGAAGCGATTTGAGTTAGGGCCCTCGGAGGGGCGCTCGACTCAGGCGGGGCGAAATGTTCCCGCTCAATCCACGGCGGTGTGGAACGTCTCCATGGCAGCAGCATCCTTTGGCTCTCCTCGACGGGAGTTTGACCTTATCGTGATTGGAAGCGGGATAGCCGGCATCAGCGCCGCCATCTCCGCGGCCGAGGCCGGGCTTTCGGTGGCCATCATTTCAAAGGAGGCCTCGGTCTTCGAGGCCAACACCTGGTACGCGCAGGGCGGAATCGTCGGCGAAAGCGATGACGACACGCCCGAGCTTCTCGAAGGCGATATCTACCACGCCGGGGCAGACATCAACAACCGAGAGGCGGTGCGCCTGCTCGTGCAGGAGGGGCCGCCGCTCGTGAGCGCCTTCCTCACCGAAAAGATTAGGGTGCCCTTCAGCCGCACCGGCAGCGGTGAAATTGATCTTACCCGCGAGGCCGCCCATTCGGTGCGGCGCATCTACCACGTCACCGATCGAACCGGTCAGGCCATCCAGACCGCTCTCGTGGACTATCTGAAAGGCGTAGCCCGCATCGAGGTCTTCGAGGATCACACCGCCGTCGACCTCATTACGAACGTGCACCACTCCCGCGACTCGCAGGAGATCTACCGCCGCACGCGGGTCCTCGGCGCCTACGTCCTCGACGGCCGAAGAGCGGCGGTCTCGGCCTTTCTTGCGCCCTCGGTGATCCTTTCGACCGGCGGAGTGGGGAACCTCTTTCTCCATACATCGAACCCCGCCGGGGCCACCGGTGACGGGATAGCCATGGCGCACCGTGCCGGCGCCGAGGTCATCAACGCCGAGTACGTGCAGTTCCATCCCACCGTGTTCTACCACCGCGACGTCAAGCGCTTTCTCATCACCGAGTCGCTGCGCGGCGAGGGAGCCCGCCTCATGAATCGTCGAGGCGAGTATTTCATGGAGAAGTACAATCCTAAGGAGCTCGATTTGGCCCCACGCGATGAGGTCTCCCGCGCGGTCTACCGAGAGATGGAGGAGGAGGACTCCGATTTCGTCTTTCTCGATGCGCGCGGGATAAAGAATCTCTCGCTTGAGGAGCGTTTTCCAGGGATCTTCGAGCAGTGCAAGACCGCCGGCATCGATATCCGCAGCGAGCCGATTCCCGTCATCCCGGCGGCCCATTTCTTCTGCGGCGGAATCAAGGTCGATCTGAGCGGAATGAGCTCGCTACCGGGGCTCTATGCGGTCGGCGAGGCTGCCTGCACCGGCGTCCACGGAGCGAATCGCCTCGCCTCGATCTCACTGCTCGAAGGGCTCTACTGGGGCGTGCGCGCCGGCGGCGATGCAGCCCGCCGCGCCGAAAAGCCTCCCCGCAGCCTTGTCGACAGCATCCCGGACTGGATCGAGCCGCCCGCTCTCGAGGAGTTCGATCCGGTGCTCGTCAACCAGGACTTTCGAACGATCCAGTCAACCATGTGGAACTACGCGGGGATCATCCGGTCGCGGAGCAGGCTCCTTCGCGCCCAGGCCGACCTGAACTATCTGAGTCACCGCATCGAGCAGTTTTACAAGAGTGCGCGGCTTACGCGAAGAATCATCGAGCTGCGCGACGCGGTGCTCACCGCGAGCATCATTGTGGAGGCTGCCCTCGCCAACCCGGTCTCGCGCGGGTGCCACTACATCGAGTAGCGCTGCTCCCGCCGCTCAGCGGCACAGGCCGTGGCGCTTGATGGTCTCGATCGCCTCTTGCGGGGTCTCCACCTCGACCACCCGTTCGTGGCCGAGCTTGCGAAAGAGGGCTCGTGTTTCCTGGTCGGCTCCGAGAAGGAAGACGGTCTTCCCTCCCTTCAATGCGAGGGCAATCTCGGAGACCGTTCCCATGCCCGCATTGCCGCAGGCCACCACGACATCGCTCGAAAGAACGTTGATGTTGTTCCGCGCATTGTGCATCTCGGTCACGATCATGATGTCGACGTCAGGGCTCACATCGCTGGCTGCGCTCGGGAGGATTCCGACAGTGAGGCTGCCGGCAATCTCCTTCGCTCCGGCGTTGACCGCTTGCATCACGCCGACGTTCCTCCCTCCGCTCAAGGTGACCCATCCCTCCTGAGCGATAAGCCGCCCAAGTTTCCGTGCCAGCTCCACGGACGGGGCGGTGGCCCCTTCCCCCGGCCCCATGACTCCCACGACTGTCTTGCGCATCTGCTCTCCTTTTGGAGAAAGGTAGCCACGGGAAAGGCGATCGACAAATCCGGGCGTCGGGCGCTGCCGCACCGGGCGCTGCCGCGCCTCTGAGAGGGCCGCTGCTCCGCCGGGGGGTCGTGGTAATGGTAAGGGAGATAAACCGCGAACTGGCTACAGTTTCTGCGCTTCGAGACTGGGTTCCGTGCTGGTCTCGGGCTCGGACTGCGTGGGAGAGCGAGGCATTCAAGGTGCGGATCCTAGGCACGCCCCTCAGGAAACCGAGAACGTAGCCCGTTCTCTCCAGCTCCCGTTGGAAGCGACCTGCTGCCTCCTATGCGAGGTTCAGCGCTTCGCGCGCCGCGGCACGGCGGGCGTTCCGGTGGAGATGAGCCCGGCGAAGGCGCTGATCGCGAGCATGGCGGCTGAAATTGCCAAGTAAACGCTCAGATTTATCATTGACCAATCCCGATGTGGGCGGCTAGATGGGTCCACGGGGAGCCTTCCGCCGCACGCTCGCGGAAGGCTCGAGGAGGAAAAGGTGGCAGCACGATCGCCGATTCGGATCGGCATCCTTGGCGCTGCGCGGGTGGCACCGATGGCGGTCATCAAGCCGGCGCGGTCGGTCGAAGGGGTACGGGTCGTGTCAGTCGCCGCCCGCGATCCCCTCCGAGCGCTGGCCTTTGCCCGCGCGCAGGGCATTCCTCGAAGCCACGAGAGCTACGAGTCGCTCCTCGCCGATCCCGAAATCGACGCGGTGTATGTGGCGCTTCCGAATGGGCTGCACGCCGGGTGGACGGTGCGAGCGCTTGTGGCCGGCAAGCACGTGTTGTGCGAGAAGCCCTTCACGGCCAACGCCGCAGAGGCCGAGGAGGTGGCGCGCGTCGCGCGCGACCGCGGGCTCGTCGTGAGCGAGGGATTTGCCTACCGCTATCATCCCCTCGCCGCGAGGATGCGCGAGATCCTGGGATCGGGAGAGATCGGCGCGGTCCGCCACCTTGAGGCACAGTTCCGGGTACCCCAGCCCTTCCGAGGCGACATCCGCTACCAGCTCAATCTCGCGGGAGGTGCGACAATGGACGCCGGCTGTTACGCGGTAAGCCTCATCCGCTTCCTTGCCGGCGCGGAGCCGGAGGTGACTCGGGCCTCCGCCAAGCTTGCCTCTCCCGATGTCGACAGGATGATGTCGGCCGATCTCAGTTTCTCGGACGGCAGGACCGCCCGCATGGTGTGCTCGCTTTTCTCGGTGGTACCTTACCGCGCTACCGTCGCGGTGCGGGGGACGGAGGGCGAGCTGCGCGTGCTCAATCCCTATCACCCACACTGGTTTCACAGGCTGACCGTCCGCGGTCGCACGGGGACCCGCCACGAGCATCTCGCCGGTGAGAACGCCTACGCGCTCCACCTGCGAGCCTTTGCCGGGGAGATCCTCCGTCGGGAGGCAGCGGCCGAGGCGGGTGCGGCGCCGGATCCCGCCCGCAAGGACCCGATCGGGCTGAGCACCGGACCGGAGGATGCAATCGGCACCATGAAGGTAATCGACGCAATCTACGAGAGGGCGGGCCTGAGGCGGCGCAGCGGGAAAGGATAGCGAATCGTCGGGAGGCAGGGGCGCGGCTTCCCCGAGGGCGCCGACTGACAGAAGACCGGCGCCGGCCATTGGCCCGGTGCATGGAGCGTGTCGGTTGACAGAGGCCGGTGGCCATCCTATCCTGGCCCCACCATGAGCCAAGCGACGGAGCACGGCGGAGAGAGCCCGGTCGAGACGAAGGAGGTCTTCGAACGGGTCGCACGCACCTACGACCGGCTCAATCACCTTTTCAGCTTCAACGCCGACGCGCGGTGGCGCCGCCGGTTGGTCGCCGCTTCCGAGGTCGCGGCGGGCGGCTCGGTCCTTGACGTCTGCACGGGCACCGGTGACGTCGCGATCGCCTTCGCCCGTTCGAACGCGAGGGTCACGGCCCTGGACTTTTCGGAGAACATGCTTTCACACGCGCGCGCGAAGATTGAGGCCGGGGGGCTTTCCGATCGGATCGACTTGATCCGGGGCGACGCCCTCGCGCTGCCGTTCGACGGCGAGCGCTTCGACGTGGTGTCGATCTCCTTCGGGCTGCGAACCCTTGCGGATCGGCGGCTGGCGGTCAGCGAGCTTGCCCGGGTGACCAAGCGGGGAGGGCGGCTGCTCATCCTTGAGTTTGCTCCGCCACCCGCGACCCTTTTCGGCGCTCTCTACCGCTTCTATCTTCACCGGTTCATGCCCTTCATGGGCGATCTTCTCTCAGGCTACCGCGTGTCCTACAGCTACCTCGATACTTCGATCGCAGCATTCCCCGTCGAAAGCGAGGTGCCGGTTCTCATGGCCGACGCGGGCCTGCGCGATGTGCAGATCGAGCGTCTCACGGGCGGCATCGCCTACCTCTTTCACGCGACGAAGCCCTAATCGCCTGCGGAGCCGCCTCGATAGGTCTCGTGATCATGCCGGCCCACAAGATGGACCTGTGCGCGGGAGCGCTACAACAGATTCTGCCGCGCCCAACGGATCTCCTTCGCGATCCCGCTTTCGACGTCGAGCCCTTCGAAGTCCGGGATCTCGTGCAATACCGTCCAGGTATAGGTTTCAAGGACGACGATGTCGCACAGTCCTCCGCCGAGGATGTGCCGGACTGCCGCGACGGTTTCCGACGAGGTGGTCGCAAAGGGACCGATCTCGCCAAGGAAGAGAGGAAGGTGGAAGTGGATCCGCAGCTCCTCGCATGCGTAGAGGGGATCGGGGTTGAGAAGGCTTCGCTCCAGGTCCGTCCCGCGCAGCCGTATCGAGCCGTCCGCGTCGATTCCCGTCACCTGATGGAGGTAGGGCGAGCGGGCGTAGGTCCGGAGCCGCGCGATGAGATCGGGTTGCCCCCGGGGTCGCTCGATGCGCAGCCCGCTCGTGGCGTGTACCTTCGCGATGCGGATGCCCGCCCGCGATAGGCGGCGGGCGGATTCGACGAGATCTTCGAACTGAACCGAAAGGTGGCAGGTGTCGAAGGTTGCCGCGAGATGAACGCGAAGCAGCGCTTCCCCTTGCGGCGTGGAGAGTCCATGCCGTTTTGTGAGGAAGCGGGCGCCCGCCGTGAAGAGGTGATCTTCGAAAAAGGCGATGAGCTCCGCAGTGCTTTCGATGGAACAGCCCGGCTCGGGCTCGATGCTCAAGAGGATGCGATGGCCGGTTCGCGATTCTATCTCTGCGAGAAGAAAGGCGGCCTCGGCATAGCCCTCTGCCACCGACGCGAGAACCGACTCGCCGTGGCCGAAGGTCTTGAACGAGCCCGGAGAGGTGCTGATGGCGCCCGATGCGCCGGGGGGAAGAAGCTCCGCAAGCACCTGCGCGAGGGCGTGGGTGTAGGAGACCCGCTCGGCTTCTAGCCAGGTCGGGCGGTAGGCGGCCTCCTTCACCGCGCGATCATGGAAGCCGCGGGGTGAGAAGCCGTTCATCGTGAGCACCGCGAGGCCGCTTCGCCTGAGAGCCTCGGCCAGGCGCTCTTGTGCCTCCGGGCTGACCGAGATCTCCTGGACTGAGGCGCCCCCCAGACGGAGCTCGATGCCGGCAAGCTCGCTCTCTTGAAAACGCGCTCGCAGGCGCCCGATCGGGCCGTCGATGGCGCCGATCACCTCCCCAAGAGAGTCACCCCGAAAGACATTCGTCGCGTAGCCCAGCCGAGCGACCCCGATCCGCGAAGGACTGGAGTCTGCGGTCTGTGTTGTGGCCGCTTCGCGCGGCCTGCGTTCCTGTTCCACTTTGTGTGCGCTCCGATGTCAGAGATCCGAAAGGACTTTTGCAAGAATGGCCGCCGCCAAGAGCGCAACCGGATAGTAGGACGCCCGGTTGAAGAGGCGGAAGACGGCCTCGCGGCTCCTCTTCATCACCAGCAGGACCGCCGGCTCTATGAGGAGGTAGGCGCCGATACCGAGCGAAAGCCCTGCAAGGAGGACTGCGCCGTGGCGCCCGATTGCAGCAAGGAAGGCCATGTTAAGGAGAACCGCGAACGACAGCGCCCCGAGGGCGAGCCGGGCGGACCACACCGTCCCGACGAGAACCGGGATGGTTTGGGCGCCGAGATCCTCGTCTTCCTCTATGTCGGTCCAGTCCGAAGGGATATTCTGTCCTCCGATCTCCCAGAAAAAGAGCCAGGCGAAGAGAAGAAGCAGCGGCGGGAGGGCCGGCCGGGGATCGACCGCGAAGACGGCAGCGACCGGGCCGACGGTCTTTACGATGCCGCTCACGATGACACGCAGCGGCGTGAGCTTCCACATGAGGCAGTAGATGACCTCGAGAAGAATCGCGGCGATGAACAGGACGAAAACCGGCCGTCCGAGGACGTAGCAGCCCGTGCCGGCGATAGCGCCCCAGATCGCCGTCCAGACGATAGCCTGGTTGCGGCTCAAACGCCCGGAGGCGAGGGGATGGCGAGGCATCACCGCGTCGATGTAGCCGTTGGCCTCCCGCCAGCCGCGCCGGAACCTCTGCAGGTCGACCAGCCGATCGACGAGATCGTTGACGGCATAGCCGACGGTGTAGGCCGCGAAGGTGGTAACGAGCCCCACCGGGATCATCCACCCTTTGGGCAGCCCGCCGAGCCAGACAAAGGCGGCAAGCAGGGGCGTGGCCATATCGAGAAGCCCATGGGGCGTCCGCGACAGGCCGAGGTAGGTCTTGAGGGAGGGGCTCATGGCGACAGCCTGTTTCGGGGCCGGCGGCGGGCGAGAGGCGCGGCGGACGGCGCCTGCAACAAAGCCCTCCCCAGGCAAAGGCCGACTACACAACGATCACGATAAGAAGTAGGGTTGCGCCACGCCCACGGATTCAAGACTCACCTCGCAGCCGTATGTGCGGCCTTTCCGCTCATCTTGCCTGCACTCCCCTGCTGCGTCAATACACGCAAGGGAAAGCTCGCGAGCGGCAGCTGCCCTGCTCCCTTCCCGGCGGCGCGGGGTTGGTGCGTCCTTCAGCCTGGACGAAAGGAATTTCGCGCACCCTGCCCGTCTTCCTTCGTGATACCATCGGATGGGAATCCCATGACCGGACGCTATCGCCTGCTTTTCATTACGCTGGCAGTCGCCGTCGCCCTCAGCCTCTTCAGCTTCGTCCTCGTCCGCCATTGGGAGCAAAATCGGACAGTGGCCGCCTTTCGCGGGATCGCCTCCGACCGAGTCTATGCGATCCAGGAGGGCTTAAGGGATGACATGCGCCTGGTCGACTACCTCAGGGCGGTCTATCTTTCGAGCGACGCGGCCAAGCGCGACAGCCTCGGGGTCTTCATCCGCGAGTTTCGCTCCTTCACGCTCGATCCTGCCCTGCAGCAGCCTGAGATTCGCTCGATGGCCTTTCTCCCCCGGGTTCCCGCGGAAGCACGTCCATCCGTCGTCTCTGCGGTCCGGGCCGAGGGTTGGTCCGAGTTCGAGATTCTCGACCGGGCTCCCGGGAAGCGCTCGATGCCGGCTCCGGTTCGCTCGCTCTACTTCCCGGTGGTTTCAGCGGAGCCCATGCCGGAGGCCTCCTCCCTTCTTGGCAACGACTTTTGGGCCGATCCGCGCTACCGCGACGCGATGAAGCGCGCGGTCGATTCGGGCAGGGCCGCCGCCACGCAGCCGAGCAGGCCCGAGGACAATCCGTCGGAGGGCTACAGCTTCTGGCTTTTTGATGCGCTCGTTTTGCGACCCAGCCAGGGCGACGCCCTCGGCGGCACCCGTTCGGAGCTGAAGGGCTTCGTAGCGATTGAGTACCGGGTCGACGAGCTCATCGAGCGGTCGGTCGCCGCCCAGACTCCGGCGGGAATCGACATTCTCGCTTACGACGCCGTGGGCGAGGGCGGAAACCTCCTCTGGACTCACGAATCCAGAACGCGGTCGCGCGCAGGTACAAGGGAGAAGACCGCCGCGGCTTCCTCGGTTCCCTTTACCTGGTCGACAAGCGTGCACGCCGGAGGTCTACAGTGGAAGATAACCGCCCTCCCAGCCCCCGACTTCCTGCGGAGCCACACTTACTTCGTGTCGTGGGCTGTGCTCTCGGCAGGCGTCTTTTCAACAGCGATCACCGCGGGGTTTCTGTTCTTTAGCATGCGGCGGGGGAGGCGTGTCGAGCGGCTGGTGGAGGAGCGGACCGCAGAGCTTACCAGGGAGATAGCTCACCACAAGAACGCCGAGGAGTCGCTCCGGCAGGCGCAGGGGGACATCGCCCGGTGGGCCGACGCGCTGCGGCAGCACTCGCGCGAGATCGAGCTGCTCGGCGAGATGGGCGACATGCTCCAGACCTGCCACGATCTGCCCGAAGCCTACCATGTTGCGGCCAGGTTCGCGCGCGAGCTTTTTCCGAGCGAGTCGGGGATACTCTACGTGTTTCATGAGTCGCGGAAGTTCCTCGTCCCGGTAGCCACCTGGGGCGAGCCGCTAGATGGGGACGCCTTGCTCTTACCCGACGGCTGCTGGGCCATCCGTCGAGGCAAGCCGCATCTTTCCACCAACGATCCGAGCTCCCTTCGCTGCGAGCACCTCGCGGGCGTCTCGGGAGAACCGGCCGCAGCCTTCCTGTGTACCCCGCTCGCCGCGCAAGGGGAGACGCTCGGATTGCTGCACCTGGCACGGCAGACGGAGGCGCCGCAGGGAGGCTCCGCCGTCGCCGGTTTCGGGGAGTCGCAAGCGAAGCTCGCCTCCGCGGTTGCCGAGCATGCGGCCCTCGCCTTTGCCAACTTGAGCCTCCGTGAGACCCTGCGCTTGCAATCCATTCGCGATCCTCTTACGGGTCTTTTTAATCGCAGATACATGGAAGAATCCCTGGAGCGCGAGATCCATCGAGCGCGCCGAGCCGGCTCGCCGCTCGGGCTCATGATCGTCGACATCGACTACTTCAAGAAGTTCAACGATACCTACGGTCATGAGGCGGGCGACCAGGTTCTGCGCTCGGTGGGCAGGCTCTTTCAGGAGTCGCTGCGCGGGGAGGACATTCCGTGTCGCTTCGGCGGAGAGGAGTTTGTGCTCATCCTTCCCGGCGCCTCGCTCGAGTCGAGCATGAACAAGGCGGAAGATCTTCGCCGGCGGATTGAGGGGCTTCGCGTCGAGCATGGCGGGCAGCGTCTCGCGTCCTTGAGCATCTCCGCCGGCATCGCCGTAGTCCCCGACCACGGGTTCGAGCGGGAGGCCCTTTTCCAGGCGGCGGACGCGGCGCTTTACGCCGCAAAGCAGGCTGGGAGAAATCGAGCAGAGGTAGCCAAGCGGATCCGGGTCGGATAAGGGCAGCGGGTAAATCCCCCTCTCGGCACCTGCTAGCTGATCTTGAAGGCTCCAATGAGCGCGGCGGCCTTCTCGTTCAGGATCCGCGCTTCCTCGGTTCTCGCGTCCACCTCTCCGAGCGATTGCTTTACCGCATCGTTGCGGTCGCGCAAGCCCTCGGCGTTGCGCACGGTGGCGGTCGACGTGTCGGCAAGATCGGAAAGCGCGCCGACAAGCGCGCGGGAGGCGTCGTCCAAGCGCTCCACCACCTTGCTGCTCTCGGCCGTGAGCTCGACGGTGGTCTGGAGAGCATCCCTGATCACCGCATCCTCGCGACTCTGGTTCGTCATGCTCTCGGTTATCGAGCGAGTCGCCTCGTCCATAGCAGTGAGGATACCGCGCATCGTTGCGAACGAAGAGGCGGTCGCCTTAGAGACGCCGGTTGCCCGCTTCACCTCGTCGATGACGGCGGTCAGGCTTTGCCTGCTTTCCGTCGTATAGCGTGCCGTCGTTTCCGCCAGGTTTCGGATCTCGTCCGCGACGACGCTGAAGCCCCTTCCGGCGTCGCCGGCGTGGGCGGCTTCGATCGCCGCATTCATAGCGAGCAGGTTGGTTTGGGCCGCGATCTTTGCGATCATCGAGTTAATCTCTCCAAGCGTCTGGGAGAGCGCCACGATCTGGTCGACGGAGGCCAGGGTCTGGCGAACGTTCGCGTCGCCCTTCTGGAACTCACCGATGAGATCTTCGGTTCTGTGGCGGATTCCTTCCGCCCTGCCCGCCACCTCCTCGACCGAGCCGATGACCTTCTCAATCGCGGAGATCGATCCCCCAACGCTTTCGTTCTGGCGGCGGATGGTGCCGACGATCCCGGCGACGTCCCCGACCAGCAGCCGGCCGGTCCTCGTTGCCTGGTCGACCGTGGCGGCCTCGGCGCGAACGAGATCGATCAAGCCCACGATCCCGGCTGCTATCTCGTGGGTCGAGGTCGACGAGGCAATCATGCTCGAAAAGAGGCCGGACTGGATGCGGTGCAGCTCCTCGAAGACCGACCTTACCTCCGTGAGGCTCGCCTGGAGCTGAACCGAAAAGAGGTTGATGCGACCCTGGATGGAGGCTATCTCGTCGACCGAGGCTATCGCGATGCGCCCGGTAAGGTCCTTCTCGGCGGAGACGATCTGGTCGAGGCGGGTAAGAACGTGGGTGTAGAGCAGCGAGGTATTCGACGCCCAGATAAGCACGAGGAAGAAGTTGATGGCGAGAAAGACAACCATGAGCGGCAGGAAGCGTGCGGCCACCGCGCCGAGGAGGCTCATCGGGGCGATCGTCGCCCGGTTGGGTAAGTCGACCGTCTCGAGAACCACGCTGGAGAAGGTGAAGAGGACCGACATCGCCGACATGAACATCGGGATGATGATTCCCTTGCGGCGCTGCCGGTCGACGCGAACGGAGACAGGGAAGACCGTGATCCTGCACCAAAGAAGGTAGCGCAACACCAGCCGATCGGAGAACACGTACAGAAATCCAGCCACGATGAAGACAATCGAGACAGAGAAAAGGAAGAGAATCAGCGCCTGGAATGCCTCGGCATGGAACACCACGACGAGGCCCAGTGTGGAAACCGACTCCGCAGCCACGGCAAGAAGGACGAAGGTGATGAATCCTTTGAGCGGCATTCCTCCGAGGGTCATGATAGTCTCGAGGTTGGACCGCGCCTCCCGAACCTGGGCGGTGGCTCCGTCGGACCCGGAGGGGCCATCCCCCAATTTCCGTCGAAGCAGCTTGATAGTCGATCGCATGACGACGAGGAGTCCGACCCAGGATGCAGCGAGAAGAGCCGCATTCATGAGGAGCGCTCGGTCGCGCATCACCGGGCTCAAGGAATGGAGAAAGAGCACCGCCGTGGCGCACGTCGCAGCCGCGACAACCCCGAAGGAGAGAATATACGAGAGCTGAAGGGAGAGACTTCTCCTGGTCATCAAAGACTCCTTGTGCTGTCCCCAATGTATGAACTACTTGTAACCACTTTGCGTCATGCCGGCAGGAGGTCGGAAGGATGTCAGAAGCACTCTACCACGATGGCCGACCGGAAACAAGCAAGAAATGCGCCCTACCATTCGCTTTCCACCGGTGGAAGCCCGAACGCGGCGCGCCGCCTTATCTTGACTTCGCCTGGGGCTGATATGATCTTTCATGGGCGAGGGCGCGCCCTCCAAGAGACCCAGGCAAGGAGTTTTCCATGAGCGATCTCAGAGAGGGGCAGTCGATGTCCAATTTCACTATTCTGTCCATCAAGTCGATTCCCGAGTACAAGGCGACCGCAATCTTCCTGCGCCACCGAACAGGCTGCTTGGCCTATCACCTCCTTACCGACGATCCCGAGAACCTCTTTGCCTTCGCCTTTCCGACACCGCCTGAAAATAGCCGCGGCGCGGCCCACATCATCGAGCATTCAGTGCTCGCCGGCTCGCGGGATTTCCCGGTCAAAGACCCCTTTCTCGAGCTCATGAAGGGGAGCGTCAATACCTTTCTGAACGCAATGACCTATCCAGACAAAACCGTCTATCCGGCAAGCAGCACCGTGGAGCAAGACTACTTCAACCTCATGCGCGTCTACGGCGACGCGGTCTTCTTTCCGCTCCTGCGCAAGGAGGTCTTTCACCAGGAGGGACGCCGGTTTGAGCTTACGCCGGAAGGCAAGCTGCAGCTTGTGGGGGTCGTCTACAACGAGATGATCGGCAACTACAGCGAGCAGGACTCGATCGTAGGGGAGTGGTCGTACCGCTCGCTTTTTCCGGATTCCGCCTATCGTTTCGACTCCGGCGGCGAGCCCGAAGCGATTCCCGACCTCACCTACCCGGAGTTCAGGCGCTTCCACGAGACCTACTACCATCCCTCCAACTGCCTTGTCTTTCTCTATGGCAACATCCCGACCGAGCGCCAGCTCGCATTCATCGACGAGCACTTTCTGGGACGCTTCGAGTCGAAGGCGGTCTCGTTCTCGATGGGCGCGCAGCCGCGGTGGGACGAGCCGCGCGTGGTCACCGTATCGAGCCCCTCGGGCGAGGGCGACAGCCTCGAGCGTGCCACCTCAATCACGGTGAACTGGCTCGGCGGACCGGTGCTCGATCCCAAGGCGGTGCTCTCCATGGAGGCGCTCTCCGAAGTCCTTCTCGGGAACGCCGGAGCCCCGCTCCACAAGGCGATTGTCGAGTCGCATCTGGGGGATGATCTCTCACCCCAGAGCGGCCTGGATACGGAGATCAAGGAGATGGTCTTCACGATCGGCGTCCGGGGGAGCGATCCGGACAAGCGTGAGGCCTTCGAACGGCTGATCTTCGAGGAGCTCGAGCGCCTTTCGCGCGAGGGTATTCCCGTCGACGTGGTCCAGGGTGCGCTCAAGCGCATCGAGTTTCGCAACCGCGAGATTCCGGGCGGCGTGCCCTTCGGCCTGCGCCTCATGGGCAAGACCCTGCGGGGTTGGCTCCACGGAAGCGCACCGGAGACGACCCTCGAGTTTGCGCGCTGGATGGAAGAGGTGAAGCGCGAGGCAAAAGAGGGGCGGTATTTCGAGCGCCTGATCCGAAGCGAGCTTCTTGAGAATCGACACCGCACGACTGTGGTCGTGCGGCCGGACCCCGATCTCGAGCGGCGGCAGCAAGAGGCGCTCTCGGCCCGACTCGAGCGCGAGCTTTCCGCCCTGGGTCCGGAGGAGCGGGAAAGGCTGCGGACGGAAAACAACGATCTTCGCCGGTTCCAGGACCAGCCGGACGATCCGGCCTCCCTCGCACGCATTCCCTCCATTTCCCTCGGTGACATTCCTCGGGAGGTTGAGCGGGTGGAGACCCAGGAGGGGATGCTCGATGGGATCCCGCTCTACCGCCACGACCTTTATACAAATGGAATAGTCTACATCGATCTTGCGTATGACTTGAGTCGAATCCCGGGAGAGCTGGTTCGCCATCTTCCTCTGTTCAGCCGCTCAATCTGCGGGCTTGGTTTCCCCGGAGTTCCCTACGACGAAGTCGCTCGACGACTCGCCCTTCGCACGGGCGGAGTCTTTTCCTTTCTCGAAACGAGCGGCATGCCTCTCGATCGCGAGCACTCGCAAAGCTACCTCTACTTCCGGCTTAAGGTTCTCGAGGAGGATCTTTCGCAGGGGGTCGACATGCTCCTCAGGATGATCCGCATCGCGGACTTCGACGACACCTCGCGCATTCGTGATCTTCTCCAGGAGATGCGAAACGATTTCAAGTCCTCCATCCTCCCGAGGGGCAATTCCTACGCGGCGCTTCGAGCCGGGAGCCGTCTTTCGAGGATCCTCGCCCGCGAGGAGGAATGGTCCGGCACCGCACAACTTCTCTTTCTCGAGACGCTCTCCCGGAGCCCGAACTCGGAGCAAGAGCTCTCGAGGGTGTTTCACACGCTTCGTGAGCACCTCTTGGTTCGCAGCGGGCTCACCGTCAACGTAACCGGCGAAGGCGGGGCCATCGAACGAGCGACAGCGGAGGTGCGTCGTCTCATCGGCGAGCTTCCGCCTACAGGTCCGGCCTCGGCGGCGGCATCCGAGCCGGCAGGTCACGTGGTTGCGGGACCGGGAGGCTTCGCGATCGAGGCCTTTGCCGTTCCCTCCGACGTCGGCTATGCCGCCACGGCTCTGCCGGGGTCGCTTCTCTCCGAGCGGGAGCACGGGTATGAGGTTCTCCTCGCCCATCTCCTTCGAACCGACTACCTTTGGGAGAAGATTCGGATGCGCGGGGGAGCCTATGGCACCTTTGCCGGCGCAAACGGGACCGAAGGACTCTTCTCCTTCTCGTCCTATCGCGATCCCAAGATCGCCACTTCCCTGTCGGTCTTTCGGGAGAGCCTCGCCGAGTTCGCGGCGAAGCCGGTCGATGAAGCCACGCTCACGAAGGCGATTATCGGCTCGGTCGGCAGGGAGCTGCGGCCCATGGCTCCAAGCGAGAAGAGCCTCGTTGCGCTTCGCAGGAGGCTCTACGGCATTACCGACGAGATGCGCCAGGCGAACCGCGACGTGATGCTCTCGGCCACTCCGACCGATGTTGCGCGGGCTGCCGCCCGGCTCCTGTCGCATTACGACGGTTCGGCCTCCGCGATCATCGCGGGCAAGAAGATGCTCAAGGGCACGCGGAAGGAGCTGCCCAACGTGGCGGAGGAGGTCGCGCTCCCGGTATAGGCCGCCGCTACCGGCTCATCTCGACCGTGAAGAGGAACTGGTATTGTTCTCCGGCGCTCCCGAGGAGGGCGAAATCGACCCGCAGCGTTCTTTCCATACTTTTCCACAGGGCCTTTAGGACCGGATAGCCGGAGTAGCCCTGGGCCGGGTTCTTGAACTCGAGGATCCCGTCCACGACCTGCGTCGGCTCACCGAGGCTGTCGGTGTAGCCCTTGATCGCGTTTCGCGTCGCGGTGAGGTAGAGATCGAAGTTGGGCTGGTCGACGTGCGACTGGTAGGAGTTGAACAGGTACCAGCTCAATCGCTTGTGATAGAAGGAATAGGTCCAATCCCCCCGAAGACCGAAAAGCTCGTCCGGCCGGCTCCATTCCCCATCCGCAGAGAGGCGCGCCTGGGGAAAAATATCGTAGAAATCGTCGAGGCTCATCCCGATGGCGATATTGTCCGTCGTCAGGGTCTTGGCGTGGCTGTTCTTGTGTGCGTCTCGGCTGTCGCAGGCGGCGAGAAGGAGCAAGAGAATCCCCATGACCGCAAGGCCGACGACGCTCGATGGTTTCAACGTTTCCGGATCCCTCTTCAGTACGGCCATCATAACGGGGGTGTTGAGGCCGGTCAATCCGCGACGGATCGGGTGGATTTTGATTCGCTTTCGGGCGAGCGTTGCACTATCATTACCGTGCGTCGGCACCGATCGACTTCCCGTAGCGCGCTCGTCGCGCGAGCTCAAGCCGGCCAAGGTGGCTAAAACAAGTGGCACGCGCCGAAGTCCGGATACTCTTCATAGAAGATGATTCCAGCGAATTCAAGGTGACCCAGGGGATGTTTGAGGGCGTCTTCCCCGAGGTAAGGTTCGAGCTTGAGAGGGCGACCGGCCTCGACGCCGGAATCGAACGGGCGATTGCCGGACCCTTCGACGTGGGGCTTCTCAGCCTCAGTCCATCGGGGGGCCGCTGGCGCGACGAGCTGGAGTCGTTTAGGGAAGCGGTCCCGCAGCTACCGGTTGTCGTCCTAGGCGAGACCGGCGGCGATGCAACCGCTATCGACGTCATTCGCCGGGGAGCCCAGGACTACCTTCTCAAGGGCGAGGTCACGATTCCGCTTCTTGCTCGGTCGCTCGCGTGCGCCATCGAACGCGAGCGGATTGCTCATGCCCAGAAGGTGGACGCGATAGGAAGGCTTGCGGGCGGGGTAGCGCACGATTTCAACAATCTCCTCATGGTAATCTCGGGGTACGGCGACATCATCGCTTCCCGCAGCGCCGGAGACGGGCTTCTGCGCGAGAGCTCGGAGCAGATTCACAAAGCGGTCAAGCGAGCGGCCGCCCTCACCAGCAAGCTTCTGTCGTTCAGCCGAAAGGGTGCTGCGCGTCCGGTCCTTCTCGATCTCAACGAGGCGATACGCAAGGCGGCGGGCCGGCTGCAATCGCTTGTCCGAGAGGACGTTCACCTTGTGTTCGAGCTGTCGCCGCGGCTGTCACCCATGATCGCCGACCCCGCGCAGCTTGAGCAGATCCTTGTCAACCTTGCCGCCAACGCGCTTGATGCCATGCCGGACGGAGGAAGGCTCGCCATCTCGACCCAGGATGGCGAAGGTCTGGTTGTGCTGCGGGTCTCGGACACGGGGCGGGGGATGGACGCCGACATGGTTTCGCACCTTTTCGAGCCCTTTTATACGACGAAGCAGTCCGGGGGACTCGCTGGGCTTGGCCTCTCGACGGTCCACGGGATCGTGAAGCAGTGCGGTGGCGAGATCAGGGTGGAGAGCACTCCCGGCGGCACCACCTTCAGCCTCTCCTTCCCGGCTTCGGATGGGGTCGCCGGCACTACCGCCGAACGGTCTCCGAGCGACCAAAGGGTCTCCGGAAGCGAAAGGCTCCTCGTAGTTGACGACGAGCCGGAGGTGGTCACGGTGTTGAAGGAGGCGCTGGTTTCCGGGGGGTATTTGGTTACTACCGCCACCCAGCGGGAGAGCGCACTTGCGATCTGCGCCGCACCCGAAGAGCGGGTCGATATGATCCTCCTCGATGTCGTAATGCCTGGGATGCAAGTCACAGACTTCATCCAGGAGCTCCGTCGCGCCAAGCCCAATGCGAAGGTCGCGCTCATCTCGGGCTATACCGGCGGTGAGGAGGCTACGGCGCTTGCCGAGAAGGCCGATCTGTTCTTGCGCAAGCCGATCGAGCGGCCGACGCTCCTCAGGGAGCTTAGGCGGGTCCTCGACGTCGGCTGACGGCAGCGCCGCTTCAGTCCTCGGCGAGCCAGCGCTCCAGCATCACTCGGCTCCCCCTACAGTCTTCGCCTGGATCGTAGGAATCGGGCTCGTGCTCGACGCTCACCCCTCCGAGGTATTTGATGGCCTTGAGGGTCTTGATGCACTTTTCGATTGGCACGCAGCCGGTCCCGTACCGGCAGGTTTCGTGGGTGCCCGCGCGTCGGACGTCCTTGAGGTGAACGTAAAAGAGGCGGTCCCTCACGACTCGGATGGCTTCGGCCGCATCGTATCCCCAGGTCCCAAACCACCCCGTGTCGACCGTCGCGCCCACCACCTCTTCGTCGGTGCCCGCGATCTTCTTGAGCAGCTCGGCCGGGGTCTTTTCCGGATGATTCTCGTATCCGA
>DAHUYW010000036.1 GCA_027306915.1 Spirochaetales bacterium
GAACGAATCCGTCGCGAAAAGGACGCTCGAAACATCGTTCGTGAAGCGGCTCAGGAGCCGTCCGCGATCGTCGTCCCCCTGCTTGAGCACGGCGATGCCCCGTGCGGCGAGTCGCGGCTGCACCGTCTCGAAGGTCTCCTGAAGCATACGATAGGACGTAAAGAGAACGAGGCCGCTGCCTTCGGAAACCTCGAGAATGTCCGTGATGAGCTTGCCGGCGAAGACCTGGTAGTCTTTCGAGGTCGGCTCGGGAGAGTCGACCGGCACCGCAAGCAAGACCCTTTCCCGATAGCGAAAGGGAGAGGGGAAAAGGTGCGTGCTCACCGGCTTTCGCTCATAGTCGCGAAGGCCGATACGGGCTAGCCAGAAATCGAACTCGTTGCGTACGGTCAGCGTCGCCGAGGTGCACACGACGGTGCGATAGGGCTCGAAGACCGCCTCGCGCATGAGAGGGGCGATGTCGAGCGGGGTGACCACAAACTCGGAAAACGAGTCCCCAGAAGGGAGGCGATGCCGCTCCACCCAGAAGATCTGATCAGTCACCGCCTCGAGGCGCCGGAAGGTATCGCACAGGTTGGAGTAGCCGAGCAGCCTCTGTTCGACGATCCGTATCTCATAGGCCTCGCTTGATTCCTGAGCTGTCTCCTCGAGCCCGTTCATGAGCTCACCTAACCGGTTCGCGAGCGCAACTATCGCTAGCTGGAGCTCCCCCATCGGCTGTAGCATCTGCGATCGGACCTCCTGCGCAAGCGGGGTCGTGAACCGCAGCGTCCCCTCTTCCCCGAGGAGGGCGAGAGTCAGGGTGTCGAGGGTGGTCGACCGCTCGTCAATCTCCTGGCTGAGCGAGGCGATCTCACCGACAACGGCCTCGCTCTTTGCCATCCTGGCGAGCGAAAGCGCGAGGCCGAGCGCCCGTCCCCTGCGGCGCCGATGCAGCCGGCCAAGCTGCCGGGAAATAGAAAAGCGACTCATGCTCTCGGAGAAGTAGGAGGTCGCACTCGACTCGATATTGTGAGCCTCGTCGAAGATGACCCTCTGGAAGGGCGGAAGGACTGCGGTGTTTTCGAAGCCGGCTCCAGAGAGGCGCATCGAAAGGTCACTGAACAAAAGATGATGATTCACGACGAGAATTTGGGCGGCTGCAGCTTCGCGCCGCGCTTGCAGGACAAAGCAGCGCTCGCGGAAGCTGCAGCGCAGCCCCACGCAGGAGTCAGCGTCCGACAAGACACGTGACCATATTCGTTCGTTCGGGAAAAAGGCGAGGTCGGACCGACTGCCCACCTTGGTGGTCTTGGCCCACTCCGCGATGGCAGCGAGCTCCTCCTCGCGCTCATCGAAGAGAGAGTCCTCGCTAAGGGCGGCATCGAGGTTCCGGAGGCAGAGGTAGTTGCCTCGCCCTTTGACCAGAGCGCTCTTGATCTTGCTTCCGAGCAAGCGCTTCACGAGAGGGATGTCCTTCTCAACGAGCTGCTGCTGAAGGTTGATCGTCGCCGTTGACACCACAACCCTCTCGTCGTTGAGCTCCGCCCAGCGAAGCGCGGGGAGAAGGTATGCGAGCGACTTCCCTACCCCTGTGCCCGCCTCGGCGACGCAGATGCCGTCGCCGTTGAACGCCTCGGCAACGCTCCCGACCATGTCCACCTGCGCGTTGCGGGTTTCGTAGGTCTCCATAAAGCGCGAAAGAGCTCCGCCGGGCAGCAGGAGCCCCTTGAGCTCCTCCGTGTCGAGGCTGACGAGCTCCCGCGCTACGACAGGCTCGGCCACGACATAGATGCGGTCAACCGCGTTGTCGACGATGTAGAAGCCTATCCCGAGGTTGCCTAGGTGGGAGGCGATCCGCAGATCGGGCTCGCTGGGACGCAGGCGGCCCGAGGGATGATTGTGAATCACCACGTCGCCGCGCTCAAGATGCGGAAGAAGGGCAGGAACCGCGCTCTCGTTCCCCCGCGCGGTCACCCCGATAGCCTTGACGACCCCTTCGCCGTCGAGCTTCCCGACGGCACAGACCTCCTGCCCTTCCGCTTCAAGCACCGCCGCCCGGAAATGGAGGACCGCGTCCAGGCCCAATCGGTCGATGCTATCCATGGCCCCCCGAAAGGAGCTCGAGAATTCGCAGGATGAGATCGCTCATCTCATGCTCCGCGCGCTTGCCGGTCTCGATCACTTCCGCATGGCTCAGGGGCTGATCGATGACTCCGGCAGCCATGTTCGTGATGCAGGAGATGCCGAGCACGCTCAAGCCGAGATAGCGCGCCGCGATGACTTCGGGGACCGTCGACATCCCAACCATGTCTGCGCCAAGGCGCTCAAGCATCCGAACTTCGGCAGGAGTCTCATATGAGGGGCCGGGGAGCGCGGCATAAACCCCCTCGGCAAGGTCGCGCCCTGCCGCACGCCGGGCGGTAGCCCGCAGCTCGGGCGAGTAGGCATGCGACATGTCTGGAAATCGCTCGCCAAGATCGTCGTCGTTCGGACCGCTTAAGGGATTGGCTCCGAGAAGGTTCAGATGATCGGCAATGAGGACAAGGTCGCCGGGACGGAAATGACGGGCTATGCCGCCTGCGGCGTTGGTAACGATGAGGGTGCGGACTCCGAGCCCCCAGAGAAGGAAAACCGGAAGGACGATGTTGTCCAGAGGATGCCCCTCGTACAGGTGGAAGCGGCCCGCAAGAAGGGCGGTATGCTCTCCGAGCTTGAGCACCCCACGATGGCCCGAGACCGTCGGATTGGGAAAGCCTTCGATCTGCGAATAGGGCACTTCGCTTCCCGGGACTCGCTCCGCAATCCCTGAAAGGCCCGAGCCAAGGATCACCCCGTAGCTGGGGACCGAGTCGGAAAGCATCCGAACTGATTCGACCGCGCGCCGTACTCGAATGGAAAAGTCCTCTCGCACTCTGCCACCCCCGAGGGATTATTCCACGGTGCTCTACAATTGACAATATCTGTCGGATGTGGTAGCACGGTCGCGACTACGCACGGATCAATAGAGGTGCGGATGGCTAAGAGTACCCTGACGAGGAGACGCGCCTCCGGCGACGCAGGGGAAAAGGAGCTATCCGCCGAAGGGCCGGACACGCTCGGGGTCCGGTGCCTGGTTCTCGAGGCCAATACCTCCTGGACTGTCACTGGTAGAGTGGAGAGCTATTGATCTTTCGCCTTCCTCAGCTGGTAGATCCGCGCCTGTCCTTTTTTCTTGTCACGGAGGTTCCTCATGAGCAAGATACCCGTCGCCGTCCTGGGCGCAACCGGTACGGTGGGGCAGAAGTTTGTGTTGTTGCTCGCCAACCACCCCTATTTCGAGATACGGGAGCTCGTCGCCTCGGAGCGGTCGGCCACGCGGCGATACAAGGAGGCCGCCAGCTGGAAGCAGGACGATTTCATCCCGCCCTCGCTCGCCGACCTCGTGGTAAAGTCCACCGAAGAGCCCCTTGAGAGCAGGATCCTCTTCTCGGGCCTCGACTCTTCGGTCGCGGGACCGGTGGAGGAAGCCTACGCCAAGGCCGGCCACGTCGTCATCAGCAACTCGAAGAACCACCGCATGGATCCCGATGTGCCCCTCGTGATACCTGAGATCAACCACGATCACCTCGATCTCACCAGAGCCCAGAGATACCGCGGCGCAATCATCACCAACTCCAACTGCTCAACGATGTTCCTTGCAATGGCGCTCGCCCCGATCCTCACCACCTTCGGGATCGAGGCGGTCCAGGTGACGACGATGCAGGCGATAACCGGGGCGGGCTACCCGGGGGTACCCTCCATGGATATCCTCGGGAACGTTATCCCCTACATCGGAGGCGAGGAGGAAAAGATGGAATCCGAGCCCCTGAAAATCCTGGGCACCCTCGCCCGCGATCGGATCATACCGGCGGACTTCAAGATCAGCGCACAGTGCAATCGAGTCCCGGTCTTCGACGGGCACACCGAAACGGTTTCCATAAAGCTCAAGAAGAAGGCCACCCCCGCCGAGGTCGCCGGGGTCCTGGAAGCGTTCCGCGGCCTTCCCCAGGAACTTGGGCTCCCCTCGGCTCCCAAGCGGCCAATTCTCGTTTTCGACGAGCCGGATCGACCGCAGCCGGCTCGCGACGTGTGGAAGGAGGGCGGAATGGCCGCCTGCGTCGGGCGCATTCGGCCCTGCCCCGTCTTCGACATCAAGATGGTTGTCATGGGCCACAACACAATTCGCGGAGCGGCGGGAGCCGCAGTGCTTAACGCCGAAACCTATGTCAAGAAAGGATACCTAGACTAAATGATCGTCCTGAAATTCGGCGGCACCTCCGTCCAAAATGCGGAGATGATTGACAAGGCCCTGGATATCGCCGAAAGCCATCTTGACCGCGCTCCCGTGCTCGTCGCCTCTGCGATGGCTCGCGTGACCGACGCTCTCGTTGAGATCACGCGGGCGGCAAGCGCCGGCAACGAAGAGCGGGCCCGCGAGGTGCTCGACCAGCAACGGACCCACCATTTTGCCGTCGCCGAAGCCTTTCTCGCCGGTCAGCGCCTGGAGCGCGCGCGCGCCAGGCTCGAACACCACTTCGGCGAGCTCTCTTCGCTCATCAGAGGGCTCTCGCTTCTGCGCGAGTGTACCCCCCGATCGACGGACGCGATTCTCTCCTTTGGAGAGCTCCTCTCGACAGCTCTCATCGCCCTGCGGGCGGAGGAACGAGGAATCGATACCGAGCTGCTCGATGCCCGCGATTTCGTGCGTACCGACGACCACTTTACGGCGGCAAGCCCGCTCTTCGAGGTGACGAATCGGCTTATCCGCGAGCATGTGAAGCCGCGCGCGGGGAAACTCATCGTGACGCAGGGCTTCATCGCGCGGACCGAGTCCGGGGCAACTTCGACTCTCGGACGCGGGGGGTCCGACTACTCTTCCACGATTATCGGGGCGGCGCTCGGGGCTGAAGAGGTGCAGATCTGGACCGACGTCAACGGGATCATGACCTCCGATCCGCGGGTGGTGAGCAACGCCCGGACTATCGACCGCATCAGCTACAACGAAGCGGCCGAGCTTGCCTATTTTGGGGCCAAGGTGGTTCACCCCTCAACGATCCAGCCCGCAGTGGAGACCGGGATCCCCGTTCTCGTCATGAACACGGGCGATCCCAAGGGTCCCGGAACGACGATCGTAGCGCGGGCGGATGGGAGGGGGCTGCGGGCAATCGCCGGCAAGAAGGGAATCACCCTGATCCACGTAGCTTCCACGCGAATGCTGAACGCCTACGGTTTCTTGAGCCGCATCTTCGCCACCTTCGAAAAGCATCAGACGCCGGTCGATCTCATCGCGACCTCGGAAGTGTCGGTCTCGATGTCCATCGACAACACCCAGGCGCTTGCGGCGATTGTCCCGGAGCTTGAGGAGATAGGCCTGGTGGGGGTCGAGGATGAGCTTGCCATCATCTGCCTGGTCGGCCAAGATCTCTGGAAGCAACCCGCCTTTATCGCCCGCGTCTTCGGCGCGCTCAAGGACACGCCGGTGCGCATGGTGTCACTCGGATCTTCGGACATTAACCTCTCCCTTGTCGTTCCAGGGAAAATGCTGAATACTGCGATTCAGATACTTCACCGCGAGTTCTTCTAAGACTCGACGAGGAGGCGGCCGGGTGTCGATGGATCTCGACTTCTACAAGGTTCACACCTGCCGCAATGACCTCATCCTCCTGACCTACCTGTACAAGAACGAGTTTCCCGATCGCAGGCTGCTGCCCTTGCTCGCCCGCCGCATGTGCGACCGCCATTCCGGAGTCGGGGCGAACGGCCTCCTCGTTCTCGAGCGGGGCACCGAGCATTCAGTTCGCCTGACGCATCTGCTGCCGACCGGCGAGGTGACCGATCGGCAGAACGACGCACTCCTCTGCCTCGCCCGAATCGCCTTCGACTCGGGTGTCTCGGGCGGAAAGCGAGTCGTCGTCGAATCCCAGGTCGGCGTCCACACCGTCGACTTCATTGACAGCAGCCATTTCAGGGTTCTGATCGGCCGCCCCTCCTCTGTCGACGGCTCGGCGGAGCTCCGCGAAGAGCCCAACCGCGAGTACACCGTGGCCGTGAAGATCGAAGGCAAGAGATACTCGGTGACTCCGCTTCATCTCCAGTACGCGAGTGCCGTCCTCTTTTCGACCGACTGGAGCAGGTCGAAGCTCATGCACCTGTCGCTCTCACTCCGCCAACCTGCCGTCTTTCCCCATGCAGTTCACCCGGTCTTTTCCCAGATCTACAGCAAGGACGAAATGGCGATCCGGACCTGGTTCCGCCGGGAGCCGGTCGACTACTCCTCTGCGGCCGGCATCGCGGCCGTCGCCGCCGCGCTGAACGGCCTCGCCGATCGGGAGGTAGTTGTCCACTGCAACAACGACGAGTTCTTCGTCCAGTGGCAGGAGAGCACCAACGAGGTCTTTGTAACCGGTTCGGTCGACTATCTTTTTACTGGCACGTACTACTTCGAGGAGGAGCCGCCATCGCAGGAGGCGCCCCCCCTGTAGGCCCCGGAGCCCGGCAGGTCGCCTCGTACGCCAATAGCGGGCGCCAGGCTTCTTCGCTGTGGGAGCTCCGCGCCGAGCAGAATGCGTGCTTTCCGCCGATGCGTGGAGCCGCACGAGCGTTCCCGCGTCGCTCCCGCTCACAGCGCGGACGGGATTCACGAATGCCTGCGATGGCCGCGGCGGGGAGGACATCTCGGCAAGCCTGTCTCGGTAGCCAAACGTTCCTTTTTGGAGTACCCTTCCAAATGGTGGAGATACTCCACCTCGCATTAAGGAAGGCTCGCAGTGGATCCGTTTTTCGACCGCCTGGGCAACCTGTTCAAATCTCTCTTTCAGGACGAAAGTGCGGAGCGCTCCTACCGCCCTGGAGCCTCGGGTGATCCGGATATGCAGGATGCCTGGGAGGAGCTCGACGAGTTTCTGAAGACGGGAAAGAACGACGGCTCCAAGGCGGGCTCGGCGCAGACAGGGCAGCGGACCAGAAGCCACTATTCCCGCCCATCGGCACACCCTACGGTCCCCGAGGAGCTGCGCACCGACTATGGCAACCTGGAGGTCTCCCCGGGAGCAAGCATGGATGAGGTGCGCAAGGCCTACAAGCGGATCATCCGCCAGTATCATCCCGACCGCTTTGCGAAGGATCCCAAGAAGCTTGCTTACGCAACCGAGATCGCCCAGAAGATCAACCAGTCCTACCAGCGCATAAAGAAGTGGAGCGAGACCGGGAAGCTCTAGGCGGGCGACGTATCAGCGGGCGCGGTGAGCGCGGCTATTCCTCCACAAGATTGTATTCTTGGATCTTCCGATGAAGGGTCTTCCGACCGATCCCAAGGACCTCGGCAGCCCTGCTTTTGTTTCCCTTTGCGTAGTTCAGCGTGCCGCGAATGATCTCCTTCTCGGCATCGGCGAGACTGATCCCCACGTTGATCTTGATGTAGTCGCCCTCGCTCTCGTTTGCCACCGAGGGCGGCAGATCCATGGGGGTTATGACGTTCCCCTTCGCGAGAACGACTGCGCTCTCGATGCAGTTGCGCAGCTCGCGGATGTTACCGGGCCAGCTGTACCCGTAGAGCGCGGTCTTCGCCTTTGCATCGATGCCGACGATCTCCTTTCCGTTTTCTTCGCTGAACTCCTTCAGAAAGGCCGCCGCAAGCAACGCAATATCCTCCTTGCGCTCGCGCAGCGGAGGAACGTTGACGTTTACTACGTTGAGACGATAGAAAAGGTCTTCTCTGAAGCGGCCCTCCTGAATTTCCTTTTTGAGATCACGGTTAGTCGCGGAGACGATTCGCACGTCGACCTCGAGGGTTTCCTCGCCCCCGACGCGCTCGAACTTCTTCTCCTGGAGGACGCGCAGGATTTTTATCTGCACCGCCTGGTTCACTTCGCCGATCTCGTCGAGAAAGATGGACCCGCTGTTTGCAAGCTCGAAGCGGCCTCGCTTGGTCGCGACGGCCCCCGTGAACGACCCCTTTTCGTGGCCGAAAAGCTCGCTCTCGAGGAGCGTCTCGGTAAGAGCCGCGCAGTGGACCTTCACGAAGGGGCGGTCCTTGCGGTCCGAGAGGTTGTGGATTGCGTCGGCGACGAGCTCCTTGCCTACCCCGCTTTCTCCGGTGATGAGCACCGAAGCCCTTGTCGGAGCGACCTGCTCGATGACGTCGAGCACCTTTTTCATCTGAGGGCTCTTGCCGATTATCTTCGCGAACTTCTGCTTCTGCTCGATCTGCGCGACCTCTTCCTTGAGCGCCCGGTGCTCCAGGACAAGCTTGCGGTTGGAGAGGGCGCGCTTCACGAGGAGCGAGAGTCGATCGAGATTGACGGGCTTCGTGAGAAAATCGAAGGCCCCGTCGCGCATTGCATCGACCGCGGTCTCGATCGTGCCGTGGCCGGTGAGGATGATGACGGGCACGGTCGGGTAGGCGGAGGTTACCTGCTTGAGCAGCTCCTGGCCGGAAAGGCCGGGCATTTTCAGATCGGCGATGACGAGATCCACGTCGTTCGTATTGATGATCTCGAGCGCCCTCTTGCCGTCGGCCGCCAGGAGGACCTTGTGGCCGTCGAGCTCGAGCGCCTTTCCAAGCCCTTCGCGGATGTTCTTCTCGTCGTCGACGACCAGTACGCTAAACTCCATGCCGCTTGTCCTTCCAGCCGAGAAGTCGGAGCTCTTTTTGCGGGATGGGAAGACTGACGGTGAAGGTCGTCCCCTCCCCCTCCTTCGACCTCAGGGAAATCTCCCCTCCGTGTTCCTTGACTATCTTATACACTACGGTGAGACCGAGTCCAGAACCAAAGTCTTTCGTCGTGAAGTAGGGCTCGAATATCTTCGTCATGTTCTCTTCCGATATCCCGACGCCGGTGTCGGTGATGTCAATCTCGACCACGTCCCCCTTGCGCCGCGTGGTCACGGTCAGCGTTCCGCCCCCGGGCATGGCGGCCACGGCGTTGTTGATGATGTTCAAGAGCGCCTGCTTGATGAATTTCTCGTCCAACTGTAGGGTCGGAATTCCCTCGTCAAAGCGAGTGACCACCGTTACACCGGCCTCGCTTAGCTCGAAGTGCACGAACTCGAGCAGATCGCCGATTACCTTGTTGAGGTCCCCCTCTTCGAGGCGGGCATCCATCGGGCGAACCGCGAAGAGAAAGTCCACCACAATGCGGTTGAGACGATCGACCTCTTCGCTCACGATGTCGAGGTAGTGCTGAACGGTCTTGCGGTCCAGGCGGGATGGGGCTTTGAGCGCTCTCTGGATGAGCTGGATATGGATGCCGATCGACCCTAGAGGATTCTTGATCTCGTGCGCCACCCCAGCCGCGAGGGTTGTGAGTGAGGCAAGATTCTCGGCCCTGCGCAGCCGCGCCTCGCGGGCACGCCGGTCGGTGACATCCTCGACGAGTAGGACGGCACCCTGAATCTCGCCGTGCTGCACGAGCGAAGAAATGCTGAGGGAGATGATTCTAGTCACCCCGCCCGCGACAAGCGTGAAATCCTTGTCCTCGACGCGATCATCGTTCTCGAGGCTCTTCTTGATGAACTCGGCGACCTCTTCGTCGCCAACGACCGTCCAGATCAGCTTCTCGTCGACATCGGCGCCGACAACCGGGAGGAGCCGCTCGGCCGTTTTGTTGTAGAGGATGATGCGATCCTGCTTGTCAAGCACTATCACCCCATGAGTCATGGAGTCGAGCACGGTCTCAAGCTGCTCGTTCTCCCGCGCGAGCTGCGACACGAGCGAGTAGATCTGCTCCCGATCGAGCTTGGGCAGCTTGTCGAGGACGCGCTGCACGAACTTCCTCAATTCGATCCCTCCCTCATACCGTAGTAGAGACTCTCGACGAGGAGGGCCGGCCCCTGGTTGTAGGCCTCGTGCTGGGCGGCAGCCTCGCGAATGAGGCGGTTCCATTCCTCGATGCGTGATACCGGCGCTCCGGTCTGACCCTCCGGCGCCTCTTTCAATTCGGCCTCGAGCAGGCCGCAGAGCTCCTCGAGAAAGGGTCGAAGGGTAGCCTCGGTGGCGACCGCCTCAAGAAGCTCTCCCTCGAGGGGCGCCGCATTTCCCGAAATCACCGACGAGAGAAAACGCTTGGCGAGGCCGCGCAGGCGGTCGATATCCGTGTCGTTCCACGCGAGAAAGTAGTCCCGCAGGGTGCGATAGCTTCGGCCTCCGGCCGCCTCCTCCGCCTGCCCCGCTCCTCTTTCTTCGACGGCGGGGGCCGGTGCTTCCTCGCGAAAGATCTTGGCGAGAACCTCCCGCGTCTCAATCTCGCCGCGCTCCGGAAAGTGATAAGGGCGAAGACGGGAGAGGATCGTCGGGATGACCGCCGCCCGGCGCGTCGTCGTGAGGATGAAATGGAGCCCGGGAGGCGGTTCCTCCAATACCTTGAGCAGGGCATTGCGCGCCGACTCGAGCATGCGGTCCGCCGACTCGATGATTATGACCTTCTTGGGCCCCGCCGTTGTGGTGTAGGCCCACGCAGTCGCGCGGCGAATTTGGCTGATGGGGATGGTGTCGGCGGCGGCAGGGACGATCTTGCGAACAAGCTCTCCGATTCGCGCAAGGCTCTTCGCCAGCTTCGGCTCCTCGGGAAGCTCTTCGCCGGGAAGGAGCCCTGCGAGGAGATCTTCCGCCTCCTGTACGAAAGCAGCGACTGCCTTGAGCTTGGGTTCGGTTCCTTCCCAGAGAAGCGGGTCGAAGCGTCGGGTGAGCTTTCGCACTGCACGGGTGTAGAGGTACTGTGCGGGGGGCTTTCGGGCGCGGGCGAGCACGTCCGCACAGGCGGTTATCTCGTGATAGAAGTAGCGCCCGCCCAAGAGAAGGGTGTCCGGATGGATCAGCAGGCGCTGCATTTCGCAGGATCTACACGAACAATTCCATCGGGCCTCGCCTGAAAGACAGGTAAGGCCTCGCGCAAGCTCGAGCGCGGTGCTGAGCTTGCCGGCGTACGGCGGTCCGTAAAACAGCATCGACGCAGGCAGGCTTTGCCCTTCGACCTCCTTTCGGAGCCTTGCCTTAACCTGGTCGTGACCGATCACATTCTCAAACATTGCCGCCCTTCCCACGGAAAACCGGCAGCGTCGGGAAAAGCTGCATGAAAACCGTCGCGATCTTGCTCGCGCGCAGCGCGGCATCAACCTTGAAGAACGGCTGGACCTGAAGAATGAGAACTATCACTGCGACCACGAGGAGTCCCTCCGCGATTCCGAGAAAAAAACCGAGCGCATGATCGAGCCCGCCGAGCGAGAGGTTCTCGACCGCCCCCGAAAGGCCGCGCTCGATGATCTTTACGAAGAGATAACATAGAAGGAAGATCACGAGAAAGGCTATCACCTTGTTCCACACGGAGGGGCCAAGCTTCTGCGCGATAAGCGCGGCGGCCTGTCCCGAGAGGAGTACGGCTGCGCCGATTCCGACCACGAGCGCCGCAACCGACATCACCTCGGCGACGAAGCCGCGATAGGCGGAGCGCAGGGCTGCCACACCCACGAGCGCAAGGAAGAAGATATCAAGCGGGGCAAGCTGCATTGCCCGCTCCGATTCGTTTCCGGATGAGACCCGCAATCAGCTCGGAGGCGTCTGCGCGGCCGATAGACCGCGCCGCCTCTCCCATCAACCGAAGGCGCGAAGGGTCGGCAATAAGCGAGAAAGCCGCCTCGACGAGTCTCTCCGCGTCGGCCTTCTCGAGGGCGACCGCGGCACCCCGGCGGACGAAAAGCTCTGCATTGCGCACTTGATCGCCGCGCGAGAAGGCGGTCGAAAGAGGAATGAGGATCGAAGGCTTCCCCCGAGCCGCGAGCTCCCACAGCGTACCCGCTCCTGAACGGGCGATCACGAGGTCTGCGGCCGCGAGAATGTCGGGGTAGGTGTCTGCAAAGAAGGCGGCCGTCGTGTAGCGCGAGTGCGCGGATTGTCGGAAATCGCTCTTGCCGGTCTGATGGACCACGAAGAAGCGCTCGGTCAAGCGCTCGATCGCCTGCTCGACAAGAAGGTTGATCTCGTGAGCTCCTTGGCTACCTCCGAGAGCAAGGAGCAGCGGGACCTCCTCCGGAAGGTCGAAGCGGGCTCGCCCTCGAGCGCGATCGCCGCCAAAGATCTCCTCCCGGACCGGATTCCCGGTCACGCGGATCTTCGCTCGGTAGAGCTCGGGAAAGTAGGAGAGGCTTTCCTCGTAGGGGACGCAGACGGTCTCGGCAAAACGGGCGTTGATTCTCGTCGCAAGACCCGGGTCGAGGTCCGATTCGTGGGTTACCACCGGAACCCCAAGGAGATGCGCGGCAATAACTGGCGGGACGCTCACAAACCCGCCCTTCGAAAAGAGAAGAGCGGGCCGAAGGCGAAGGATCACGACGAACGAGGTGACTAAGCCTGCGGCGATCTTGAAGAGATCGAAAAGGTTGCGAAGAGAGAAGTACCTCCGCAGCTTCCCCGAAGGAATGCGAATGAAGGGGAGATCGAAACGGCGAATGATCTCTTCCTCCATCGGCGAGCTCGAGCCGAGCCAGCGGATGTCGAGCGAGGGATCCGCCCTTCGCAGCTTCTCGATCACGGCGACCCCCGGGAAGACGTGACCGCCGGTCCCTCCCCCGGTGAACAGCACAACTGTAGCCAATACTGCCTCTCGCCAGAAAAGGTGTTATATTTCGACGATATCATGAAGAAAAGCTGTTGTTCAATCTTGGTTGCTCTCCTCTTCGTGCTGCTCCCGCCGGCGGCGGGGTTTGCGCTTTCGCTCGATGACCTCCGCGCAGCCGCGCCCGGACTCACCGACGCTCAGGCAGAGAGCCTTCTGACCAAAGGGAGCGTTACCCGCTTCTTTCAACCCCATGAGAGCGCCGAGCTCGTTCCTGATTGCAGTCTGGCACCGACCATCAAGGCCGACATGTCGTCGCTCGATTACTCCATCGGCGTCGAGGTGCTCTTCATTGCCAAGCCGGGCGACGAGAGCGGACCGGACCCCCTTCTCGGATGGTACAACATCCTTCGCTCAATAAGCACGCTGAAGGGAGTAGAGTACTACTCGGTGCTGGACGGCAAGATGCGGGTTCTCTTCAGCAACTCCTACGCGGTCGACAATGCGACCGACAAGAAGCGAATCGCAGATCCTCTGGTGACCTCGCTTCCGCCTGAAAGCTCTATCACGATCATGCAGGACGACACCCGCTTCGGGACCAACTACTACCGCGTCCGCTACCTTGCGGCTGCCGATGCAATCTCCATGACGATGACAAACATCACAACCCTGAGCCTCCTATTCATACCGGTCATAAGCCCGCAGGACATGCAGCTTCACCTCGTTGTGCTGCCCTACCAAGGCAGTCGGCTCTTCTACGGAAGCGTCGTGGTACGAGTCGGAACGATGCTCGGACTGCAGGGGATCGTGCGGGACTCTTTCCACAATCGCATCAATGCCCTCTACGGATGGTTCAAGAGCATGGCGGACAAATTGGGATACTGAGCCGTCTAACGCAATTCTAATCCGCAACTCACCTGTAGCTCACGCTTTACCAAATACCCTGACACCGCTACAATACGGAGAACCATGGAATACAAGCTCGACGTGCAGAAGCTGAGCGTCTACTACGGAAGCCTTCAGGCCCTTCAAGAGGTGACCCTCGGCATCGAGAAGAACCGGGTCACCGCCCTCATCGGTCCCTCTGGATGCGGCAAGTCCACCTTTCTCCGAGCCCTGAACCGCATGAACGACATGATCGACGGAACGGTCACGAAGGGAACGGTATTGTACGACGGGCAGGATATCTACAACGGTTATGACGAAATCGAGCTGCGAAAGCGCATCGGGATGGTCTTTCAAAAGCCAAATCCCTTCCCCATGACGGTCTACGACAACGTCGCATATGGACCTCGTATCCACGGGGTTCGCCGTAAGCATCAGCTCGACGAGATCGTCGAAAAAAGCCTCCGCGCGGCGGCGCTGTGGGATGAGATCAAGGATCGGCTTCACAAGCCGGCCCTTGGGATCTCCGGAGGACAGCAGCAGCGCCTGTGCATCGCCCGGGTTCTTGCGATCGAGCCCGACGTCGTGCTCATGGACGAACCCACATCCGCGCTCGATCCCATCTCGACCGCCCGAATTGAGGACCTCATCTACGAATTGAAGAGCCGGTACACGATCGTCATTGTCACCCACAACATGCAGCAGGCCGGAAGAATCTCCGACAACACCGCCTTTTTCCTGTCCGGGGTTATCGAGGAGACGGGGTCGACCCAGCAGATATTCTTCAAGCCGACCAACCCCCGGACCGAGGCTTATATCTCCGGGAAGTTCGGATGATCGGGCGCCGGTGGGGCAGATCATGAGAGCAGCAAGCCGGTGCGCCCGGCGAGGACATCGGGCGCCGGTGGGGCAGATCATGAGGGCAGCAAGCCGGTGCGCCCGGCAAGATGGTCGATCGTGAAGGAGGAACCGTGACACCGCGCCAGCATTTCAGTGAAAGCCTCAAGATACTCAACCAGGAGCTGCTGAAGATGGGCACCCTCGTGGAAGAGGCGATCCGAAAGTCTGTGACCTGCCTTATCGACCAGGACATAGAGCTTGCAAAGAAGATCATCGACGAGGACGAAGCCGTCAATGGAATGGAGATCGCCATCGAGGACCGTTGTACTATCCTCATAGCGACGGAGCAGCCCGTGGCGGGCGATCTCCGCCACATTATCACCGCTCTCAAGATAGTGACCCAGCTTGAGCGTATGGGCGACCATGCGGTGCACATTGCAAAGGCGGCCATCCGCCTCTCCGAAGAGGTCTACATGAAGCCGCTCATAGACATTCCCCGCATGAGCGAGATTGTCATCAAGATGATCCATGATGTCCTCACTGCCTTCATCAATAACGATGCGGAGCTCGCAATCGAGGTGGCGAAGATGGACGCTTCCATCGACAAGCTCCACCACCAGGTGATGACCGAGATCTGGGGCTACATGAAGGCCGACCCGCGCTACGTCAAGCAATCGACGAGCTTCCTGTTCATCAGCCGATTTCTCGAGCGGCTCGGAGACCACGTCACCAACATCAGCGAGTGGATTGTTTACAACAACACCGGGAAGCACGTCGAGCTCAACCGGATCGGCTATTATACCGAAACCGAGAAGGGCGATGGCGAAAGAGACGATACTGATCGTTGATGACGAGCAAGACATCATCGAGCTCGTCGACTTCAACTTGAAGAAGGAAGGCTTTAGGACGATCACCGCAAGCACCGGCGAAGAGGTGCTGCGCTCCGTCAGCAACAAGCCTCCTGACCTCATCATGCTTGACCTCATGCTTCCTGGCCTCGACGGCCGGGACGTATGCCGCAGGCTCAAACAGGACGAGCGGACTCGGAACATTCCCATCCTCATGGTGACGGCCCGAACCGAAGACAGCGATATCATAGCCGGGCTCGAGCTCGGCGCCGATGACTACATAACCAAGCCTTTTAGCCCCAAGGTGCTCATCGCCCGGGTGCGGGCTGTCCTGCGAAGGTCTCACCGTGCAAGCGAGCTTCCTGCCCCATCCGGTCGAATCAAGATCCATGGCATCGAAATCGACGTCTCGCGGCATGAGGTGTTCAAGCGCGGCGAGCCGGTGGCTCTATCGGTTTCGGAGTTCAGCATCCTTGAGTACCTTGCGCGCAATCCCGGGTGGGTCTTCTCCCGGAGCCAGATAATCACTGCCGTCAAAGGGGCCGACTATCCCGTGACCGAACGCTCGGTAGATGTTCAGATTCTCGGGATCCGCAAGAAGCTTGGCCAGGAGGGCAAGCACATCGAGACCGTCAGGGGCATAGGCTACCGCATGCAGGAGGCGTAGCTTTGGACCAGTCGCTGCATCTCCGGCGCCTCTTCGTTCCACTCCTCATACTCCTTGTTGTCGCAACCAGCGCCCTCGTAATCGTAGGCCTGCTCATGATGGACAGCCAGGCGGTTTCCGAGCAGTCGGGTGCGTCCGCCGGCCGCGAGCCTCCCTATCTGGCCCTGCTCATAATCTGGATCGTGATCCTTGCTCTTTGTGCCCTGTATCTCTACCGCTTCGCGAGGCGCACCGAGCAGCCGATCCTCGAGATCCAAGACGCGGCCCTCCATTTCGCGAACGGGGAGCTCGACTACACTCTTCCGCCCGACCCCACCAACGGTCTCTCGGATGTCGTCGATGGGCTCAACACCATGGCGGAGCACCTCCGTAAGCGCATCGAGGTGCTTACCCGGCAGCAAAACGAGCAGAGAGCTATTCTTGCGGGAATGGTGGAAGCGGTCATCGTGCTCGACACAAACCTGGAGATCATCGACGTCAATCCCGCCGCCTGCCGGCTGATGAACATGGAACCCGCCGCCGCAAAACGACGCAGCCTCCTCGAAGTGTTTCGCAATCTCGAGCTCTATAACTTCGCACAGGAAACGGTATCAAGCCGTCAGGCCCGGGAAGCGAACATCAGCCTCATTGGGCCGGAGCGGCGCTTCCTGCAGGTGCACGGCACGGTCCTCAGGCACGACTCCCCCGAGACCGGCCAAATTGCCGACCGCGTCGTGCTAGTGCTCAACGATATCACCAAGCTCAAGAGTCTCGAGAACGTCCGCAAGGACTTTGTGGCCAACGTTTCCCACGAGCTGAAGACCCCTATCACCTCGATCAAGGGGTTCATCGAAACCTTAAGCGATGGGGCAATCGACGATCCTGCCACCACTCGCCGCTTCCTCGCGATTATCGCGAATCAGACCGACCGCCTGCAGGCGATCATCGACGATCTCCTCAGCCTCTCGCGTCTCGAGCAGAGCGAGGGCCGCCAGCTCGAGGTCGAAAGCTTCGATCTCTGCCAGATCCTAGGGACTGCAATCATGGTGTGCGGCGAAAAGGCTGAGCGGAGAAGCATCCGCATCGCGCTTCGCTGCGGCGATCTTTTCACCGTCGTCGCGAACCCGGTGCTCCTGGAGCAGGCAGTCATCAATCTGGTTGACAACGCCGTCAAGTTCAGCCAGGAGGGTGGAACCGTCACCGTCGAAGCGCGGCGCGAGCTTGGCTCCATCGATATCGCGGTCTCCGACCGCGGAATCGGCATCCCGCAGAAGGACCTTCCCCGCATATTCGAGCGATTCTACCGCGTAGAGAAGGCGCGCAGCCGCGATCTTGGCGGCACCGGCCTCGGGCTTGCCATAGTGAAGCACATTGCCCTTTCCCACAAGGGCGAGGTATTGGTCGAAAGCACCCTCGGGGAAGGCTCCACGTTTACGATCCGCCTTCCCGACGTTCCTCCCTCCGTCCCGCTCGAGATGCCCGCCGCCGGGAGATAGCGCGCGAGGCCGCTCTCACAGGAGCCGAGCGAGGACCGCCCCCACCCCGATGAGCGCGCCGACGAGGGCGCCGACGAAGGGGACCACGCGCACTTGCGGGCCCAATCCCTCGAGAAAATAGCCCGCGATCTCCGGGCTGTCGATCTCGTCGATCTTGCGGGCCACGAGCGTCCTAAAATCGATCCCTGCGAGGATCTCGGAGAGGTGCGATTCAACGATCGCGATGACTGCGCCTCCGAGGGCCTCGTCCAGGCGCTCCTTGCGCCCGCCGGCGAGACCGACGAGATCGCCCAGCCGATCCTCGCCGAAGGCTTCCAGAGCGCCGGCGAAGATGGGCGCGACAAGCTCGCGGATCGCCCCGCCCGAGGCGAGCCGGGGGAGAAGAAGGTCGGAGATGGAATCGCTCAAGACGGCAATCGACTGCTCCTCGGCCGGCGCGCCTTCGCCCTCCTCCCTCCCTTCGGCGCCCGCAAATCCCAAGAGCCGGCTCATGAGCTCGCCGACGGTCATGCTTGCGAGCGCGGTTCCGCCCTCGGAGCCAGTAAGGAGGGCAAGCAGACCCCGCTGACCCGACGGCGTGGCAAGCAGAGCGATCAGGCGGTCGGTGATCGCCGATGCCGCTTCGGTGATCGCCTCCGCGCGGGTGCCGGCAACCTCGGACAGGCTGCGCGATCGGATCGCCCGAAGCTCCTCACGAATGGCCGAGAGAAGGCGAGTGCGGGTCTCCGGGTCTCTCGCGGCGTCTTCCACTGCGTCGAGGGCATCCCCCACGATACCATCCATGTTGGAGTCGATGGTTCGGTCGAACTGCGCCGCAGAGACGATGATGCGCTGGATACCCGTGAGCCTGGCGAGCACGTCGCGAACGAGGAAACGCCCCCGAATCACGAGATCGCGCCGCGTCGCGTCGGAGCGAAGCCAGCGAACGAAAAAGTCGACGATCGTGGGATACAGCGAATCCGCCACCCCTTCAAGCGCCGCCGCATCCTCCGGCGTGAGGTACTCCGCCACCTCGACGTCTCGAGAGAGCGCCGCCCCGACCCAGCTTTCGACGCGGTGACGAAGGCGCGTGCGCGACTCGTCGCTCGCGAGGCCTGCCGCCGTCCGGTCGACGACGGTCCTCAGTGCCGAACCCTCCGCGAAAAGCTCTCCAAGGGGCCTGTGCGCCAGACGCGCCACCGCTTGCCGGACCAGCTCCCGGAGGAGGAGCGGTGCGTTCGTCCCGCCGAGAAATCCCTCCGCGAAGATGGTGATGAGGGCGCCGATGGATGTCGAAGAGGGAGTCCCGCCGGCGGCGAGATTGCGCAGGGGTGAGGCGAGGAGCTGACCCGTGATCGAAGAGGCTCCGCGGCGAACCGATTCCTTGAATTGAGGGCTTGAAAGCTGCCGGCGGATGGCCTCCTCCGACAGGAGCTCGGTTGCAACAAGCTCGCCCATCTCGAGGGCGAACTTCGAGCTGCCTTCGGTATCCGCATGCCTGCGATCGCGGGGTCGTGGGGAGGGATGGAGAACCTGCCTCAGAAGCAGGGCGGTGGCGACATACCCCAGCAACGCTCCAAGCACCGGCGGTAGCAGCCATGCAAGGAGGTCTGGGGCCGCCGCCATCTACTCCATCTCCTTCGCGGCAAGATCAGCCTGCGCCTTCGAGTCGTAGAGATCGAGATAGTAGCCGAAGACCCATCCGCGCAGACCGCCGTAGTTCACGTAGTACCAGTAGTCCTGGATATTGCCCACGTTCTCCGTCGCCTCCGACCGATCGAGGATCTCGACCTCGTAGCCCCGCCAGAGCGTGAAGATGGCGGGCGAATCGACTGTCGCCTGCTTGCGCAGCCGGAGGTGCTCGGCGTTTACGACGCCCCATTGATTCTGCGGAGTCAGAATCGGAGTCGGCGGCAGCTTGATGGTTGCTGACTCATTGTGCTTCCCGCAGGACGCGAGGAGGACTACACAGGCGAGCGCCAGCGGAAGTCCTATCTTTGAGATTGATTTCATGTCTACCTTGAAGTCCACGCGCGGCGCATCGGCTCGACGCCCTGCCGCTTTATGCCAGCGGCGCTCCCCCACTTCGCGAAGCGCTCCGGCCTGCAGCTCTCATGATGCGTTTCACCGGCGCCTGCAAGTACCCTTGCGGCGTGCAACATTAGCATTGACGGCACGGCGTACTATAACACTCTTCCCATGCTTTGTCAGTTGCCGGCCTTCCGCCGCAAGGCGAATCGCGGCGCATTCCCTCGTTTGCGGCACCGAGAGCGCTCTCCCTGCTAGTCCTGCAAGTGCTTCACGCGCTCGATCTCATCCCGAATCACCGCCGCCTGCTCGAACTCGAGGTTCTTGGCGTGCTCGAGCATCTGCGCCTCGAGTGCTGCAATGAGCTGCGAGCGCTCCTTGGGCACGAGGACGTTGTAGCTCCGCTCAAGAACCTCGATGGTCAGCTGCTCCGACTTCTTCTTTTCATCGCTTCGCCGCACCAGGATGTCGGCGACGGACTTGCGGATCGTCTCGGGGGTAATGTGGTGCTTTGCGTTGTGGTCGGCCTGGAGGGTACGGCGCCGCTCGGTCTCCTCGATCGCCGCACGCATCGCCGGCGACATACGGTCGGCGTACATAATAACCTTGCCGTTCACGTTGCGGGCTGCCCGCCCAATCGTCTGAATGAGCGAGGTCGCCGAGCGAAGAAAGCCGATCTTGTCGGCATCGAGGATGCCGATGAGCGAAACCTCCGGAAGGTCGAGCCCCTCGCGAAGCAGGTTGATGCCCACGAGCACGTCGAAGGTCCCTAAGCGGAGGTCTTTTAGGATTTCGACCCGCTCAATCGTCTCGACCTCCGAGTGGAGGTAGCGCACCTTCAAGCCCAAGCCCGAGAGATAGTCGGTGAGATCCTCCGCCATCTTCTTCGTAAGGGTGGTGACGAGGGTCCGTTCATTCTGCTTAACCCGCTCCTTGATCTCCCGGTAGAGATCTTCGATCTGACCCTCGGAGGAGCGCACCACGATCTCGGGATCGAGAAGCCCGGTGGGACGAATGAGCTGCTCCACCACCTGAGACGACTTGGTACGCTCCTCCTCCTCGGGCGTCGCCGAGACGAAGATAGTCTGGTCGAGCATGCTCTCGAACTCAGCGAAGATCAGAGGGCGGTTGTCGAGCGCCGAGGGGAGCCGGAAGCCGTGTTGGACAAGGGTGAGCTTTCGCGAATGGTCACCCTCATACATTCCGCGTATCTGCGGCAGCGACTGGTGGGACTCGTCGATGAAGGTGAGGAAGGTCTCCGGAAAGTAATCGAGGAGGACGGCCGGCCGCTCGCCCTCCTTTCGCCCCGACAGAGCCCGAGAGTAGTTCTCGATTCCCGGACAGTAGCCCATCTCCTCCATCATCTCGAGATCGTACTCGGTGCGGGTCTTTAGCCGCTGGGCCTCGACGAGCTTCCCTTGGGCCAGCAGCTCCTCGTGACGCTCTTCGAGCTCGTCGCGAATAGCCTTCAAGGCGTCACGCACCTGCTCCTCCGGCATAACGAAGTGCTTGGCAGGGTAGACCGTGCACGCCTCCATCTCCTCTATGGAGTCGCCGGTGACCGGATTGATACGGCGGATGCGCTCGATCGTGTCCCACTCGAGCTCGATGCGGTAGGCGTCCTTCAGGTAGGCCGGGCAAACCTCGAGGACGTCCCCTCGGATTCGAAAGCCTCCGCGCTTCAGGACCGCGTCGTTGCGTTCGTACTGGAGCGAAACAAGCTGGCGGGAGATGCTCGAAAGGTCGTGCTCCTCGCCGCGAGTGAGCTGGACGCGCATCTCGCGGAAGCTCTTCGGATTGCCGAGGCCGTAGATGCAGGAGACCGTCGCCACGATGATGACGTCACGGCGATCCATGAGCGAGGAGGTCGCCGCGAGGCGCATCCGGTCGATCTCGTCGTTGATCGAGGCATCCTTCTCGATATAGAGGTCCTTCGACGGAACGTAGGCCTCGGGCTGGTAGTAGTCGTAGTAGGAGACGAAGTACTCGACCGCATTCTCCGGGAAGAACTGGGCAAACTCGCGGTACAGCTGTGCAGCGAGGGTCTTGTTGTGGGAGATGACGAGGGTCGGCAGCTGGATCGCCTCGATGATCTTCGCCATGGAGAAGGTCTTGCCCGAGCCGGTGACCCCCTTCAGAGTCTGAAAGGGATAGCCCTTCCGAACTCCGGCCACGAGCCGCGCGATGGCTTCGCCCTGGTCGCCGGCAGGGGAAAAATCGGAAACGACTTTGAATCTGTTCATCAGATCACCGCAAACAACTATAGGGGATGAGCTTTCACTTGCCAATAGCGGGCGGCCCTTGACGTGAGGGCGCGCTATCCGGCGCCGGCGCCTCCTTCTCGGTGGCCTATCCCTGGATTGGAGTCGTTTCATACATTTCCGACCTTGACCGCTCCAGAGAGTAATGATATCGTTTTCACAAGGAGTAAAGTCCACTATGAAAAGATTCACAAAGATTTCGTCGCTCGTACTTGGCGCTCTTCTCCTTTCGTCAGTTGCCGCCTTCGCGACAGGACAAAAGGAAGCAAGCACCGGTCCCAAGCTGGTCTATTTCATCTTCACCGGATACGCCTACCCCTACTTCGCTCCGATGGCCGACGGCATCAAGCAGGTAGCCACCCACTATCCCGATCTCAACATCAAGATTGTGAACGCGAACAACTCGGCCTCACAGGAGATCACCGACATCAATGAGGCGGTGGCGGCGGGGGCAAAAGGAATCGTCTTGAACCCCGTGCAAGAGTCCGTAAGCAGCGCGGCGCTCAAGGCGGTGCAGGAGGGGATTCCGATCGTCACCATCGATCGCGACGTGAGTGATCCGTCGGCTCGCTTTGCCTTCATCGGGGACAAGGATGTCACGCTGGGCAAGGAACAGACCCAGTTCGCGATTGATTACCTCAAAAAGCAGACCATTCCAACCCCCTGGCACGTCGTGGTTCTCCAGGGAACCCTGGGAGCGAGCACCGCCGTCGACCGTGTCAAGGGAACGATGGAGGTCCTTCAGCCTCTCGTCGACTCGGGCAAGGTCGACATAGTCCTCAACCAGTCGGCCAATTTCGCGACCGACACCGCGCAGACCATGATCTCGACCCTGCTTGCCAAGACTACCAATATCCAGCTCATCGTGTGCGGAAACGACGCGATGGCGCTCGGAGCCATCACGGCGCTGAAGAACGCCGGAATCACGCCGGGCCAACAGACCTACGTCGTAGGAGCCGATGCTCAACCTGAGAGCCTCGACGCGGTCAAGGCCGGCACGCAACTCGACACCGTCACCCACTCACCCTTCCTCGAAGCGGTCTGGGCCGTCGAAGCGTTGGACAACTATCTCACGACCGGAACGAAGCCGCCGGCGGACCAGTACCCCAACGGCAACATCATCATCCCGATGACCGTGGTGACCTCCGACAACGTGGCGGGCATCTCGGCCTGGGGAACTCCTACGACCATCCCTCCTCTCCCCTATGGAACCGGAAAGTCGATCCCCGTGACTTCGAGCGGATCTTGAGCGAGACGGGAGTGGAAACACCATCTCAAGCGAACGTGGACCGGCAGCCCCTGCTGTCGGTCCACGACCTCGTGAAATCCTTCGGACCCGTGCGCGCCGTCGACGGGGTGAGCCTCGACCTCTATCCGCAGGAGGTGGTTGGGATCATCGGAGACAACGGCGCCGGGAAGTCTACCTTTCTTTCGCTGCTCGTCGGCTTCCATCAGCCCGACTCCGGAAGCGTCCGCTACCGAGGCAAGGAGGTCGCGATAACCTCGCCCCGGACGGCGCGCAACCAGCTCGGAGTCGAGATGATCTACCAGAATCTCGAGCTGGCCCCCGACCTCACCGTCTGGGAGAACCTCTTCCTCGGGGAGGAGATCAAACGCCTCGGGATTTTCTCGGATCGAAGGAAGATGCCGAGTCGAGCGACCGAAATCCTCCGCGAGCTGAACCTGAAGATCGGCCCAAGGGATATCGTAGGCAATCTTTCCGGCGGCGAGAAGCAGGCGGTCGCCATAGGGCGAGCGCTCCTTTTCGAGCGCGACGTAGTAATCATGGATGAGCCCACGGCCGCGGTCTCCGTTCAGAAAGTGGAAGATGTTCTCAACCTCATCCGAAGGTTGAGATCCCACGGAAAGACGGTGCTCCTGGTGAGCCATCGACTGGAAGACGTTCTCACCGTCGCGGATCGGATCGTGGTCTTCTACCACGGAACCATCCGCAAGATCCTCAAGAACGAGGGTCTCGGAGTGAATGATCTCGTGCATGAGATGTTCTAGATGACAAACGAGAAAACTAACGTGGACAAGACGGCCGCAGTGAGACCGGTTCAGGCGGCCGAGCGATGGCGCGCATATCGGCACCTCCTCTTCGGCAACCCTGGCGCGGTCCGACGCCCGGTGCTCTTCCTGATATTGGCTATCATCGTTGCGTCGTTCGTTACCCCTTCCTTTCTCACCATGAGGAACGTGGTCGCGGTTCTGACAAGCTCGAGCTTTCTGATCGTCGTGGCCGCGGGCGAGGCATTCGTCGTCCTCGTCGGGATGATCGACCTGGGAGTCGAGAGCGTCTTCGCCGCCGCGGGGATGTTTGCGGCCTGGCTCTACGTGATTCAACGCGGGTCGACCGGTCTCACGATCGTCCTGGCCCTTCTCCTCGGAGTCTCGATCGGATTGTTGGCTGGTCTCCTCGTTACCCGGGCGCGCATACCCTCCTTCATCGTCACCCTGGGAACCTACTGGGGATTTCGGGGTCTCGCGCTCCTTTTCAACAACGGGAACTACATAAGCCCGAACGCGGTCTCCCCGATCCGTCCGTTCGGGTTCGCCGGCATCGCCGGAAACCTGGGCGGCATACCGGTGCTCATCATCGTAATGGTTGGGGTCGTCGTGGTAGGACAGATAGTTCTCTCCTTCACTCCCCTCGGGACCTGGATCAAAGCGACGGGATCGAGCGAAGAGGCCGCACGCGCGGTAGGCATACGCACCGTGGCCATCAAGGTCGCGGTGTTTGCAATCTCCGGCGTGCTTGCCGCCTTGGGCGGCATCATGATCACCGCCTGGCAGGACTCGATCTATCCCCTGACCGGTCAGGGTTACTCCCTCGAGGCTATCGCCGGGGTTATTCTCGGTGGAATCCCCTTTAGCGGAGGGCGGGGGAGCATCGTCGGAGCAGCGATCGGAGCACTGGTAATCGGAATCATCAACGATATAATCGTGCTCATCGGGCTTCCGGCCCTGTACGAATACATCTTTGTGGCAGTTATCCTCGTGCTCGCCGGCCTCCAGACGCGGGGCGGCCAGTACGTGAAATAAAGGAGTCAATCACCATGGCAGGCGAAGAGAGCACGATTGAAAAGGCGTTGGACGGCGGTGAAGGGGTTCTCCGGCTCTTTCCGAATTGGGTTCCCCGTCAGTTTTGCATCCCCGGCAAGAGATTGAAGCTTCATCCGGACGACTATTTTGCCTACGGAGCGAACAGGGGCGGTATCGACGAGCGCTGGTTCTCCTCGACGACGAAAGCGGACAACGGTCCCGGCACCCTCCCGGACGAGGGCCTGAGCTACATCTATTTCAAGGACGGCGCGACCGAGCGGAAGGTCTTGCTGCGCGATGCGATTCAGCTCAAGGGCGAAAGGATCCTCGGCAAGGCGGTTATGGAGAAGCACGGTGGGTGGACCATGTACAGCAAGTTTTTCGACAACCTCGAGCCGCTGCCCCACCACCTCCATCATAGCGACGAAAAGGCCGCCCTCGTCGGCCAAAAGGGAAAGCCCGAAGCCTACTATTTCCCCCCTCAGCTCAACAATGCGCGAGGCTATTTCCCCTACACCTTCTTTGGCATTAACCCGGGGGTCACGAAGAAGCAGGTGCGCGCCTGCCTCGAGCGCTGGGACAAAGGCGACAACGGAATCCTGGATCTGTCGCGGGCGTACAAGCTTACTCCCGGCACCGGCTGGGATGTGCCGCCTGGGCTTCTTCACGCTCCGGGCTCTCTCCTCACCTACGAGCCCCAACGCGCCTCGGACGTCTTCGCCATGTTCCAGTCGATCGTGTGGGACAGCTACACCCCGTGGGATCAGCTTGTGAAGGACGTCCCCGAAAAGCACAAGCATGATCTCGACTTCCTCATGGACCTCCTTGATTGGGAGCTCAATGTCGATCCCGACCTCTATCAGAATCGCTTCTCGCCTCCCAAGCCCGTGCGGCCCGCCTCTGAGATGCACGCGGCTGGGTACGAGGAGAACTGGATCGCCTACAAGTCGACCTACTTCAGCGCGAAGGAGCTCACCATGTTCCCGAAGCGAAGCGTCGTCCTCAAGGAGCCGGGTGCGTTCGGCACAATCGTGGTCCAGGGCAACGGCACCTTCGGCAAGCTCCCAATCCAGTCGCCGGCCATGATCCGTTTCGGCCAGATGACCGAGGACGAGCTGTTTGTCACCTTCGAGGCTGCTCAAGCCGGCGTCACGATCACGAATCTGAGCGAGACCGACAATCTCGTGCTGCTGAAGCACTTCGGGCCGGCGGCGTAACGTCCCGGGCGGCGGTGCGGCTGCACCGCCCACGGCGGGGCCGCACCGCCGCCGTGCGAGGGACCTATTCAACTCCAGAAGAAGTCGCCGTCGCCGTAGCGGCGGTGCTGAATCGCCTCGAGCAGGTGCACGGTTTCGATCCCCTCGCTTTCGGAAAGGTCCGCGATCGTGCGCGCGACCTTTAGGACCGAGTGGCAGGCCCGGGACGAGAGGCTGAGCTTCTTGATGGCATCGGCGAACACCTTTCTCGCTTCGAGATGGAGCGAGCAGTAGACAGCGAGGCACCCGGGTGGAATGCGGGAATTGCGGGAGAAGGGCTTTCCTGCGAAACGTTCCTCCTGGCGCAGCACCGCTCGTTCGACTCTGGTGCGGATCGCGACGCTGCGCTCCTCGCCGGTCTCGAGAATCGCCTCGGGATCGACCGGTCGCACCGGAATGCGGATATCGATTCGGTCCAGGAGCGCGCCTCCCAGCCTTTTCCAGTAACGGTGGATTTCGATCGGATTGCACATGCACACGCCGGCGTCGCGGCCGAGGTTGCCGCACGGGCAGGGGTTTGCGGCAAGCAGCAGCTGGAAGTCCGCCGGAAACCAAAGGCTTGCTCCCGCCCGGGCGATGTCCACCCGCCCCTCCTCGATCGGCTCGCGCAGGGATTGAAGCAGACTCTTCTTGAACTCGGGCGCCTCGTCGAGGAAGAGGACCCCGCGGTGTGCGAGCGAGACCTCCCCGGGACGAAGGCTCTTGCCTCCTCCGACCAGCCCCTCTTTGGACGCCGAGTGGTGGGGCATGCGAAAGGGCGGCCGCACGAGAAGTCCTGCGTGAGGGGGAAGCGTACCCGCGAGCGAATGGATTCGGGTGGCGGCGATCGCGTCGTCGCGAGAAAGATCGGGGAGGAGCGAGAGAAAACGGCGAGCGGCCATCGTCTTCCCGCTCCCTGGCGGCCCGAAGAGAAGCACGTGATGCATCCCGGCGGCTGCCACCTCGAGCGCCCTTTTCAGGAAGCGCTGCCCCTTGATATCCGAGAAGTCTCCTTCGAAGGTCGGCTCGCTCGGTGCACGAGCCGGGAGGGCCGTGCGAGGAGGCGGAGCCCCTCGCGCGAGGAGGACGAGCAGCTCGACGGCCTCTTTGAGGCTTGCGATGCCGTAGACATCGCCGCCACCGAGGGCAGTCGCCTCGCGCAGGTTCTCGTTGGGCACGAGGAAGCGCCGTACGCTTTCGCGTTGCCCCGAGGCGACCGCGGATAGGACGCCGTTTACCGGCCGTACCCTGCCCGAGAGCTCCAGCTCGCCGAGGATCATCACCTTGCCGGCGATCCCGTCGGCAATCTGACCCGCAGCGTGGAGAAGGGCAATGGCGATAGGAAGGTCGAACGAAGCACCCTCCTTCCTGACTCCGGCGGGCGCAAGGTTGATGAGAATGCGGTCGGAAGGGAACTTGAAGCCGCTGTTGCGCACCGCGACCCGCACCCGCTCGCGGGCCTCCTTGACGGCCCCATCCGGTAGCCCGACGATGTCGATCCCCGGAATTCCGCCGCGGATGTCCACCTCGACCCCCACCACTTCCCCGTCAAATCCGGTCGCCGCATAGCTCGTGACGAGCACATCCGCCTCCCGCAAAGACTACGCAGCCGGAAGTATGACTGCTTCAACGGCGGCGAGCGATCGAGGGGGCCGGCGGCCGGGCGCCCTCGCGCCCCAGCGCCTCAGCTCCCCTGGCGGATCGCGGCGATAGCCTCCTTGACCATGGCATCGCACCGCTCGTTGAGCGGGTTGCCCTCGTGTCCCTTGACCCACCGGAACGTGAGCGCGAGCCCCTCGGTGAGCTCCTTCAAACGGCGCCAGAGCTCCTGGTTCTTGACCGCGTCGCCGCCTGCGGTCTTCCACCCGTTTCGCTCCCAATGAGAGATCCACTCGGTAATGCCGCGCTTTACGTACTGTGAGTCGGTGTGAAGCTCGATCGGCGTCGATGCGCGAGCGGCGCTGCGCACCGCCTCGAGCGCCCGGATTACGGCGGTGAGCTCCATTCGATTGTTGGTAGTCTCGGGATCGCCGCCCGATGCGCTCACCGTTTCGCCATCGACCAGCATGAGGTAGGCCCATCCGCCGGGCCCCGGGTTTCCGAAGCACCCGCCGTCGGTGTAGATCACGATGGTGTCCATGCGGCGATTGTAGGGGAAAAGGGCACGCGTTGCCACGCCATTACAAAGAGGGGCCGTCACCGGCCCCGACACGCCAACTTCGGCCGCGCATATGCCGAAGCGCGCGAAAAGGGAATGCGGCCCTATCCGGACCGCGCTTCCCTGCGGTATTCTCCCGGTACCGGCTACCGACCTCCGTGCGCTCCTCCACCGCCTGACGAGGCGCCTCCGGCGCTCGCCCCTGCACCTCCCGCGGCGCCGTGGCCCGACGGGCTCGAAGGAACGGTGCCCGCGGTTTGAGTCTGTGTCTGGGTCGCGGTCCGTGCCTGGGTTTGGCTCTGCTGCCGTGCCTGAACCCCGTCGCCCTCTGCGGACTGGAGCCTGTCCTGGATTTGCAGCTGATCACGGTCGCGAGTCTGGAGCTGGTCACGGGTCTGGTCCAAGGCAAGCTGCGGATCGTGGGTCTGCAGGCGGTCGCGGTCCTGGGTTTGATCCCGGTCACGGTCCTGGTCTTTGGCGAGCTGCGGATCGAGACTCTGCGTCATTTCGCCATCCGGGGTCCCGCTCTGGTCCGCCGCGGCGACGGCGGCTGCGCCGGCCGTGGCCGCGATGATGACTGCAAAAAGCGCTACCATAATGCGTTTCATCTTTTCCTCCTTCCGTGTGTGTCTGCTCATGTATACTCGTGCGAGTCGGTATCGGTTGCTTCATTTCCGACGATTCGGCGCCGCGCGTCGAGCGGGGTGGGGAATCGAGCGCATTTTCAGGTTGGTTGACCGCGGCACGATGCTCCTCTATACTTCGAGTAGGCTTTACCGTTTACCTATGGGAGGGGAAGGTAATGGCTGAACAGCTCATTCTTAAAAACCTGCCGTTCATAAAGGTTCTGCCGGCATGGGCCCAGGACCTGTCGTATAAATACTGCTCCAAGACCGCGAACCTCTACATCATCCATGGCAATATCCGCGACTTTCTTCCAAACAAGATGCTGGAGGGGGAGTTTGTCTTCGTGCGCATCCAGGAGTTCATCTCGGAGGTGCTCTTCGGCAATCGGGATATCATTGCTTACTACGACCGGTCGTCGGGCATCAACTTCTGCACGCCGGAGATGCAGCGGGAATATCTTGCCACCATGGCCAAGGCCTATCCGGATGAGGATCCCGAGGGGCTTCTTTCCTCCGACCCCTTCAAGGCCTTCAACCTGCTCGAGAAGTACTTCCTGATGAATCAGCCGAAGAAAAAGCGGATCGTTCTCATCATCGATTACGCGGAGACTATCGTGCCGAACACCGAGGTCTCACGCCTCTCCGAGGAGGACCGTTACAACCTGGTCACGCTCAACCGCTGGTCGCACGACCCCATCTTCACGCAGGGCGATGTCTCGGTGATGCTCTTGACCGAGAATCTCGCCGACATCAACCCGCGCCTGGTGCGATCACCGAGCACGGTCAAGGTGAATATTCCGATCCCCGACGAGCAGGTACGCGAGAGCTTTCTGCTTTTCCTCGAGCGGGAGGGAACGCTCATCCTCGAGCCGCGCCTGAACCCGGACCGGATGGCGAAGATCACGAGCGGCCTGAACCTGATGAACTTGAACCAGCTCTCGGCCGAGAGCTTCCAGGAGGGGCGCCCGATCACTCTCGAGTACCTGCGCGAAAAAAAGAAGGAGATAATCGAGAACGAGGCGATCGGCTTGCTCGAGTTTATCGAAAGCGAGCATGACCTTTCGATGATCTCGGGCCACACCTTCGTCAAGAAGCGCTTCAGAAGCGCAGCCCGCGCCATCAAGCAGGGAAGGCTCGACGTGCTTCCGATGGGCTACCTCATGGCGGGCCCCGTGGGCACCGGCAAGTCCTTCATGGTCACCGCCTTCGCCGGAGAGATCGGCATCCCGATCGTGAAGTTCCGCAACTTCCGCTCGAAGTGGCAGGGGGTCACGGAGTCGAACCTCGAGAAGGCACTGAACATTCTCAAGGCCATGGCGCCCGTCGGGGTGATGATCGATGAGGCGGACGCCTTCCTCGGCGACCGCGACCAAGACGGCGATTCGGGCACCTCGAATCGAGTCTTCGCGCAGATAGCCTCGTTCATGGGCAACACCGAGTATCGAGGGAAGATCATCTGGTTCCTCATCACCTGTCGCCCCGATCTTCTTCCGATCGACTTGAAGCGCCAGGGGCGGGCCGAGGAGCATCTCGCCCTCTTCTATCCGGAAAGCGTCGAGGAGCGCGAGGACCTCTTCCAGACGCTCGTAAAAAAGCTCAAGCTTCGCGTCGAAAGCGTCGCGGTCTCCGATCTGCTTCGCAAATACCGCTTCGAGTGCTCGGGCGCCGATCTCGAATCGATTCTGATCCGAGCGAAGTTCAACGCCGCGATGAACAACCACGTCACGATCGGCAGGCAGGATCTCGAGGAGACCATGCAGGATTTCGTGCCTCCGGCCTACCCGCACGAGATCGAGCTGCAGAACCTGGTCGCGGTGCTGGAGTGCACGAGTCGCGAGATGGTGCCCAAGCGGTTCCAGAATCTTGAGCGCGGCAAATTGATCGAGGAGATTAGGGAGCTAAAGACCCTTCTCGGAGAACGCGAATAACGGTAGAATAGGCCATCATGGAGTTATCACATCGCATCTTTGGGAAGACCTCCGCCGGCGAGGAGATCGATGAATTTACGGTCACCAATCGCAACGGGGTGACGCTTCGTCTCATGAGCTTCGGCGCGACGCTTTCGTCCGTGCAAACCATCGACGCCCACGAGCGGGCGGAGGAGATCACCCTCGGCTTTGATACTCTCGACGGCTATCTCGGGCGGCATCCCTACTTCGGCGCGACGATCGGCCGCGTGGCAAACCGCATCGCCAAGGGCACCTTCTCGCTCGATGACAAGAGCTATTCCCTGTTCTGCAACGACGGTCCGAACCATCTTCACGGCGGCAAGCGTGGCTTCGACCACGTCGTCTGGCAGCCCTCCCCCTTCAGCAAGGAGGTCCAGGCAGGGGTCCGCTTCAGCTACCTGAGCCCCGACGGCGAGGAGGGCTACCCAGGAAATCTGAGTGTCGAGGTATCCTATACCCTCGACGAAGGCGATGATCTCACCATGCGCTACGAGGCGACTACCGACAAACCGACGCCGGTCAACCTCACCAACCATACCTACTGGAATCTCAAGGGGGCCGGCAACGGCGACATCAAGGACCACCGAATGACCATCTATGCCGACGCCTACCTCCCGGTCGACTCCGGGCTCATTCCCACCGGCGAGCTTCGCAAGGTGGTGAGCACCCCCTTCAACTTCCGAGCCGAGAAGGCGATCCGGAAGGGGCTCGAGGCGGCCGACGGCTACGATCACTGCTTCGTCATCAAGCGCAAGGGGGAAGGGCTCGCAAAGGCCGCCCGGGTTTACGAGCCCACAACGGGCCGAGGCTTCGAGATCCACACGACCCTTCCCGGCGTCCAGTTCTATACGGGGAACTTCCTCGACGGCATTATCGGGAGGGGTGGCAAGCAGTTCGCCAAGCACGGCGCCTTCTGCCTCGAGACCGAAGGCCTCCCGGACGCGGTGAATCGGCCGAGCTTTCCGAGCGTCATCCTGCGCCCGGGACAGCGCTATCAGGCCACCACGAAGATCCACTTTTTCTGCCAGTAGCGGTAGGTGCCTCAAAAACGTCCCTTGACTATTACCTCCAATGGACTATAATGGACTCTGCAAGCGACTGGAGGAAAGTCATGGATAGCGATGATAAGTCATCGGAGCTGCTGACGCTCGCGGAGGTAGCGCACTACCTGAAGGTGGCAGAGAAGACCGTCCTTCGCATGGTGCACAACAATGAGATCCCCTCGATCAAGGTAGCAAGCCAGTGGCGTTTCCGGCGGTCCATGATCGATGACTGGCTCATGTCCCAGATGAAAAGCCCTCCGAAGAACGAGCTTGTCAAGCTCATCGAGGCTACCCGACAGCCGGTTCCCATCTCGCGGCTCACCGACAAACGGTTCATTCTCATGAACATCCAGCCCGGAAGCAAGGAAGAGATCCTTCGGCAGCTCATACGCCCGCTCGTCGACCAGGGGTTCGTCAAGGACGGCGACGAGTTCCTCGCGAAGCTCATCGAGCGCGAGCAGATGATCTCCACTGCGCTTGGCCGCGGGATCGCCTTTCCCAATATTCGCCGCCCGCGCGAAGCCGAGGCGATTCAGCCTGTCCTCGAAATCGGCATCTGCCGGCAGGGGACTGATTTCGAGGCGCTCGACGGCGAGAAGACTACGCTTTTTTTCCTGCTCTATACCGACAGTGATGTCGTGCACCTTCGCGTCATGGCAAAGCTCAACATGCTCCTTGGCGAGAGGAAGCTCGCCGGCAAGATTCTCGAGGCACCGAACGAGGAGGGAGTGCTCGAGGTGCTTTCGAACGAGGATCAGACCTAGTTGGCTCATCAACGTCCTGGTAGCTCGGAACCGTACCGAAATAGTCGCATTTTACTAGCGATTGTGTTACCATAGGCATCATGGGAGGGTCGGATGCGCGTGCGGAAGCATGAGAAAAAGCCCTTTGTGCTCGCGAACGATGGTCACCTGGCCCTTTTCTTCCTCGGTGTAGGAAGCGCATTCACCAAACGCCACTTTCAGACGAATCTGCTCATCATCAAGGGCGACGATCACCTCATGGTGGATTTCGGATCGAAGGCGCCCCAGGCCGTCTATGAGCTGGGTCTTCCCCTGACCGATATCCGCAACTTCCTCATCACCCACTCTCATGCCGATCACATCGGCGGGCTCGAAGAGGTAATGCTTGTCAATCGCTACGTCCGCCGCGAGAAGCCGAAGATAGTCATCAATCCGACCTATCAGGCTCTGCTCTGGGACATGTCCTTGCGCGGCGGGTCCGCCTTCAATGAGGAGCATTCGGGCAAAGCTTTGTCTTTCGCGGACCTGTGGGATATCCTTCGGCCGCGGCAACTCGACTCCTACCCGCGCGAGACTCACGAGGCCAATGTCGGCTCCCTGAACATAAAGTTCTACCGAACCATGCACATTCCGGACAATCCGGTGAACTGGCAAAGCTCCTTCTGGAGCTGCGGAATCTTGATAGACGACAGGGTCATGTTCACGAGCGACACCCGCTTCGATCGCGATCTCATAGACTCCTTCGAAGCGCTCTTCGAGCCTGAGATAATCTTTCACGACTGTCAGTTCTACACCGGCGGGGTGCATGCGGGGATCGATGAGCTCAACACCCTTCCACCCACGATCAAGAGAAAGATGATGCTGGTTCACTACGGCGACGATTGGGAAAAGAATAGGTCCAAGGTCACGAAGTTCGGATTCAAGGGACTCACAAAACAGTGGCATCACTATATCTTCGACTGATCTCCTTTGACGGGCGGCTTCTTCCGTGAACGTCGAGTTTCATTACTATCTCCTCAACTTCATCTGCCGGAAGGCCGGCTTCACCGAGCAGGACGCCCATGTCGTCGCCTACGCCTCGCAGTTCGTCGACAACAACATCCTCGCCTACGAGGTCGATACCGCGCGGGCCACCTACCGAACCGTCCCGACGCAGAACTGGGGGTTCTGGAGCGTCGACACCCCGCGCGACGTCTACATCCCCTTCCACTTCTTCCCCGGCGATCCGGACTACCCGGAGGCAGCCCGCCTCGACGGCCGCAAGAATCCGCTCAACTGCACTCCCGACTCCCCCGGCGCGAAACAGCTCCTCATAGCGGCGCTGAAGAGCCGCGATCTCTATCGCATGGGGATCGCGCTCCACACCTATGCGGATACCTGGGCTCATCAGAACTTCACCGGGATTCGCGAGGAATGGAACGTCTGCGACGAGCGCTCGCTCATTCCGCCTATCGGACACGCACAGGTTTTGAACGCTCCCGACCAGCTGACCGCCCAGTGGCGGGATTCGCGCCTGCCGCCCGGGCAGCAGATGATCCGAAACCGATTGCGGGTACTTGCGGCGGCGCGAAAGATCTACAAGTACCTTGCAACTTATAATCGCCGCTCCTTCGACGACGCCGACCTCATCGTGGACTACCTCGACGGGATGCTCGGCCCCTCCGGCGGCACCGAGCGCCCCATGGAGGAGCGCATCCTCGACTACATGATTACGGAGGGCACTCCCCGCTACGAGCGCACCGAGTGGCTCACCGAGGCCCTCGCCACTTCCGACCTCCCGGACGACAGTGCGATCGCCGGCTACGATAAGCTTCTGTGGCTGAAGGACGAGATCCTCCATCGCACCCGACTGGTTCCCAAGAAGAGCGTTCCCGCGAAGAACGACTTCTATTCGAGCCACTTCTATCGCTTCATCGAGGCCGCCAAGGCGCAGCTCGAGGAGGCCCGCTCGATTTTTTCGCGCGAGCTGCACCTCGTGGTATAGATAGCGGACAGCTTGCCGGCCCGGCCGGCCTTCTCGCCCGGGGCGCCAACCCCTCCGCCCACGCCTACCGCGGATCGACAGTCTCCCCGCGGTCGAGGGCCGCGAGCATGTCGATGTAGTAGCGCGGCTCGATCTTCGCCGCGCTTATGCCGAGGCTCGCGAGGAGCCCGCGAATCTCGTCGCGAGCGGCCGCGACCCCCGCCTGCTCGTCGCTTTCGAGGAGCTTCTCAATCTCGAGGAAGCTCCCGAGCCGCTCAACTTCGGAGAGCTCGAGGTGGATGGGCCGGCCCGATCCGCCGGCGGCGGTTTCGTAGAGCCGACCCACCTTCAGCTTGCGCACGAAGGGAAGCGCACCCAGAAAGAGCGCGAAGGCCTCGAAGGCGGCCGGGTCGGACACCTCGAACTCGATTTCCACATTCACCTCGACGCCGTTGTCGATCCGCTTCTCTTTCGAGGTGACGATCGCTGCGCCCTTTTCGATCCGCAGGCGGAACTCTCTGGGCCCACCGCCGGGCCCTGGGAATGCACCCGGCGGCAAAGCGGCGCCGCTCGCCTGCCCGGCAGCAGGCTCGAGTCGAAAGTAGACATCCTCCTTGCGGTAGCCCCCGACGAAGCGGAAGCGTGCCGCGAGCGTCCTCTCGACGGCGCCCGGATCGTCAATCCATGCCTTGAGCTCTACCTCGATCATCACACCACCTGCCCTGCAGCCTTGCTCGTTCTGCCGGCAACCCCGATTGTAGGGGATCGGCGCTCTCCGAGCAAGGAGCGGCGAGCTCTCGGCTGCTTGAGACACCGCAAATCGGATTGACGGGTGAGAAAATCGGGCATACGATCAAGAGAAGCGGGTCAACAGGGAAGCCGAAACCTCCTCCCGACTTGCTCTCCAAGCGGCACATCTCGTCAACAGGATTGCAGCTCGAAACGAACGTTAGTCGCGCCTTCCGATAAAGAGAACTTCGCTGGACTGCGCAGGTGCGGCGGACAATTCTCGATTTCAAGGAGGATACGCCATGAAAAAAACGATTTGGGTCGCGCTCGTCCTTGCTGTGCTTTTCCTGATTTTCATTCCACTTGTCTCGGCCGGCGGAAAGGCCGAGACCGGGGCGGCAAAAGCCGGGGAGCGATGGAAGCAGCCGATTGTCATCGGATGGACGCCCCCGGACATCACAGGGGTGTTCAAGACCGCCACCAACTTCTTCGAGGCTGCGGCCAAAGACGGCAACTCCCACGGCTACAACATCCAGGTCATCACCCAGTCGCCTGCAAGCCACATCGCGTTCGCTGACCAGGTAGCGATCATCGAGGACTACATCCAGCGCGATGTAGACGTCATCGCCATCTCGCCGATCGAGGTAGAGGTGATAAAGCCGGCGCTCGAGAAAGCAAACGCCAAGGGCATTCCGGTCATCATCGTCAACCTTCTCGAGCCGATCGCCGGCGCGCAGGTTGCTTCATACATCGGGTTCGACAACTCGGTCGCCGCCCAGGTGACCGCGTATTCCGTGCTCGACTACTTCGGAGGTCCGGGAGTGCTCGGAACCGGCCGCATGGTGCAGGTGAAACCCGACGAGTATCTCGACCTCGCTTACTGGGAGAAGCTCTATTCCAAGCTGACCCCGATCGAGAGGGCTTCGATCAAGGGAACCGGCGCGGTTATTGAGGGAGTGGCGGGCGGCTTCTTTTCCACCGCCAGGGTGAACGGCTTCCACAAGGTAATCGACCAGTACCCGGGGATCAAGATTGTCGGCGTTCCCATTGCCGCAGACTGGAACCGCGAAAAAGGCATCAAGGCTACGGAGGACATCCTCCAGGCCAACCCATCCGGGCTCGACTTCATCTGGGCTGCGTCGAACGAGATGGGGCTGGGCGCGATGCTCACCTGCCAATCGGCCGGACGCCTGCAGCTTGCCGGAGAGCCTCACCGGCTCGGAGGCAGCAAGGTGGCCGTATTCACGAACGACGTGACGCCGGAATCGGTCGCGCGCATCGGAGAAGGCAAGATCATCGCCGAGACCACCCACGGGTTCGCCGACTGGGGCTGGTACGGGACTCATTTCGCAGTAAGGCTTGCGCTCGGCAAGCAGGTTCCGAAGACCTTTGATATCCGGCCGCGGACCGCCTACCAGAGCAACGCCACGCTCTTCTACCCCAATCCGGCCCTGCCTTCGATCGACTGGGAGAACCTGAAGGGGATGACCGAGTAGCGCAGAGCGCGCGAGCTCGTCCGTGCATGGGGCCGGAACGGTCCCATGCGCTCGCTACTCCTGCGGTGGGAGGATAACCATGCAGCTGAGCGGGAAGGTCGCGATAGTCACGGGCGCCTCCTCGGGAATTGGGGAGGCGGCCGCGCGGCTCTTTGCGCGCGAGGGCGCGTCGGTAGCGATCGCCGACCGCGACAGGGAGAGCGGTGAAAGGGTCGCGCGGGAGATAGTCAATGAGGGAGGCGACTGCGCGGCGCAGGAGGTCGACGTCTCGCGTGAATCGGAGGTGGGCGCTCTCGTCGATTGGGTCGTCGGCCGCTGGGGACGGTTGGACCTCCTCGTGAACAACGCCGGAATCTACCGGCAGGCGGACGCCCTCTCCACTCCACTTTCCGTCTGGGAAGAGGTGCTCTCGGTCAACCTGACCGGGGCCTTCCTCTGCATCAAGCACTCCGTCCCGGCGATGGAGCGGCAGGAAGGCGGATCAATCGTGAACGTAGCCTCGGAGGCGGGACTGGTCGGGATCCGCAACCAGGTCGCCTACAACGTCTCCAAGGGCGGAGTCATCGCGCTTACCCGGAGCTGTGCCGTCGATTTCGCAGGCCGCGGGATCCGGGTCAACTGCGTGTGCCCCGGTACCACCGATACGCCGCTAGTTCGCGCGGCGCTTGCGAGGGCGCCCGACCCTGCGGCCATGAGGCGCTCCCTCGAAGAGGTACGCCCGGCGAACCGCCTCGGCAGGCCCGAGGAGATCGCAGCGGCAATCCTCTACCTTTCCGCGGAGGGCGCCGGCTACGCGACGGGCGCGGTCTTGAGCGTCGACGGCGGCTACACCGCACAATAAGGCCGCGCCGGCGGCGAGAGAGGGCCGGGAATGGAGGAGAGAGAGCCAATCCTGCGGATGGAGCAGATCGAGAAGCGCTTCCCCGGGGTCCACGCCCTGGACCACGTAACCTTCGACCTCCGGGAGGGAGAGGTGCATGTGCTTCTCGGAGAAAACGGCGCAGGCAAATCGACCCTCATGAAGGTTTTACGCGGCTCGATCGCCGCCGACTCCGGCAGGATCTTCGTGCGAGGAAGGGAGGTCCACGGCCTCAACCCCGAGCGTGCGCGGGAGCTGGGGATCGGCATGGTCCACCAGGAGCTGAGCCTTGTGCCCGCCTTGAGCGTCGCGGAGAACATCTTCCTCGGCAAGCCTCATCGCTACCGGACGGGCCTCGTCGATTGGCGCACCATGTACGCCGAAGCCGAGCGAAGCCTCACGGAGCTCGGCGTGCGGATCGACCCGCGCCGCGAGGTCCGGAAGCTCGACGTCGCCGAGCAGCAGCTCACCGAAATCGCCCGGGTTCTTACCGCCGGGCCGGCGATCGTCCTGCTCGACGAGCCGACCTCGGCGCTCTCCGATGCGGAGCGCGAGCGCCTCTTCGCCTGCATCCGGCGGCTGCGGGAGCGGGGGGTGGGAATCGTCTACATCTCACATCGTCTTGCCGAGGTCCCCGAGGTGGGGGACCGGGTAACCATCATGCGCGACGGGCGAGTCGTGGGGAGCCTCCCCGTGGAGCGCGCCGAGGAAGCCACCCTCGTGACGATGATGGTCGGGCGGCGCCTCGCCGAGCAGGTTCAGCGGGAGCGCAAGGCGAGCGGCAGGCGCGTCATGCGCGTCGAAGGGCTCGCGACGCAGGCGCGGCTGCGCGGGATCACCTTCGACGTCCATGAGGGCGAGATCCTCGGGATCTTCGGCTTGATGGGGGCCGGACAGGCGGAGCTTGCCCGCGCCGTCTTCGGGCTCGACCGCATGGACGCCGGCCGCATCCTCATCGACGAGAAGGTGGTCCACCTGCGCGGAGCCAACGACGCCATCCGCCACGGGATCGGCCTCTTGACGCGGGACCGCCGCGAGGGTCTCGTCCCTGCTCTGCCGATAGGGCCCAACATAACCCTCGCGGAGGTGAGCCAGCGGCGGCTGCACGGGCTCATCAGCCTCGCGGAGGAGTCGAAGACGGCCTCCCACTACGTCGAAAGCCTCCGCATTCAGACCACCCGCCTCGACCGGTCCGTCATTTACCTGAGCGGAGGGAATCAGCAGAAGGTCGCGCTCGCTCGCTGGCTGTTCACCAAGGCGAGGGTCCTGATCTTCGATGAGCCGACGCGCGGCATCGATGTCGGCGCCAAGACGGAAATTTACGCGCTCATGCGCGGCCTCGCCGACCGCGGCGTGGCGATCGTGATGATCTCCTCCGAGATGCCGGAGATTCTCGCGATGGCCGATCGGATATTGGTCATGCGCGGAGGGGTCTTCAGCGCCGAGCTTGCGGCGGCCGACACGACCCAGGAGCAGCTTCTCCGCCTCGCAAGCTAAGGGGAGGAGGTCCTATGAGCTGGGAGCCGAAACGGGACCACGCGCCGGCGGCGCAAGGAAAGGGCGCCTCGGCGGCAGACGGAGACGGAGCCCTCCGGGCGGCTCGCGAGGTGGTTGCCCGCCTCGGCCCGATCATCGCCCTCGTCCTTCTGTGCGCCTATCTTGCGATCGCGAGTCCGCATTTCCTGAAAACCGACAACATGGTCAACATCACCCGCCAGTCCGCCATCACCGCCATCCTGTCGGTCGGCCAGACGCTGGTCATCCTGACGGCCGGCATCGACCTCTCGGTGGGCGCGATCGCTGCGCTTTCGGCCTCCGCCGCGGCCGTCCTCATGACGCAGCGCTTCGTCTTTCTCGGGCTGCACCTCGGCCCGGTCGGGTTCGTCTTCGGCCTCGCGGTTGCGCTTGCCGTCGGCGCGCTCGCAGGCCTCCTGAACGGGATCATCATCACGAAGGGCCGCATCCCCGATTTCATCGCCACCCTGGGCACCTTGACGATCTTCCGCGGGGTAGCCCTCCTCGTAACCGGAGGGCTTCCGGTGCCCTCCCATATCACGGCGACCGAGCTGAAGGGCTACCTGCCCCAGCCGATCATCTGGATGGGAGCGGGCGATATCCACGGGGTGCCGGTCGCGGGACTCATCGCGGTCGTGATCGTGCTCTTCGGCTGGTTTCTCCTGCGCTACTCGGTTCTCGGACGCTCCATTTTCGCGGTCGGCGGCAATCGGGAGGCCGCACGCGTGTCCGGGATCAACATCGACCGCACGAAGATTGCGGTCTACCTTCTTTCGGGGGTGATCGCCGCGGTGGCCGGCGTCGTGCTTGCCGGCAGGATGAACTCCTCCAACGCTCTCATGGCCGAGGAGGAGAACCTCCGCTCCATCGCAGCCGTCGTCATCGGCGGCACCAACCTCTTCGGCGGAGAGGGCGGAGTCTTCGGCTCCCTCATCGGGGCGATCATCATGGGGGTGCTCGGCAACGGCCTCAACCTCTTGAGCGTGAGCGCCTTCTGGCAGCGGATCGTGCAGGGCACGGTCATCATCCTCGTGGTGATGTTCGATCAGTGGCGCCGCAGGAGGTTCCCGGGCGGGCGGTAGGAGGCAGGCGCCGCAGCAGCCTCTCGGTCTCGCCGCTCCCAGATATCCTTCCAGAGCGCTTTTCCAATACGCTTCTACAGAGCTTGCAAGATACCACGTGAGCTACTCATCTCCTGGTCGTTTCCGCTATCGCTTCAGAGCGGGCTGTTGCCATGGCTCTTGCCTCTCCTCCCGCAAGGGGCTACAGTGCTCAATCGGGGCGGAGAAATGGCGATGAAAAAGAACATCAGATCGCTCGAGGCTCGGCTCCGGAGAACCCTGGCCCGGCGCGGGTACACCCTTGCCAAGAGCCGAGCTCGCGATCCGCTCGCGCTCGAGTTCGGGAAGTACTATATCAGCGACGGCTGGACTCGGCTGCGGGTGTTCGAGGGTACGACCATCGAGTCGGTCGAGCAGTGGGTAGCGAAGATGGAGAGGCGCCCGGACCTTGGGCAAGGGGCCGACACGTAGCTATCGCGCAGGCGGCCCTCGCAACGACTGCGGCGCTGCCGCGATCAGTCGAACACGACCGTCTTGTTGCCGAAAACGAGCACCTTGTGGTCGAGGTGCAGCTTCACCGCGCGGGAGAGCACCAGCTTCTCGAGGTTTTTCCCCTTCACAACCAGATCCTCCACCGAGTCGCGGTGGGTGATGCGCGCCACGTCCTGCTCGATGATCGGGCCCTGGTCGAGGTCCGCCGTGACATAGTGGCTCGTCGCCCCGATGATCTTCACCCCGCGGGAATGGGCCTGGTGGTAGGGCTTCGCCCCGACGAAGGCCGGCAGGAAGGAGTGGTGGATGTTGATGATGCGGTTACGGAACTCGCTCACGAAGCGCTCGCTCAAGATCTGCATGTAGCGGGCGAGGACGACGAGGTCGATCCGGCTTTCCTTCAGAAGCGCGATCTCCCGTTCCTCCACTTCGGCTTTCGTTTCCTTGGTCACCTTGAAGAGATGGAAGGGCACCTCGAAATAGCGAGCGATGGGCTCGGCGGTCGAGTGGTTCGCGAGGATGAGCGGGATCTCCGCGTTCAGCTCGCCCGATTTGTTGCGGATGAGCAGCTCGTAGAGACAGTGGTCGAAGCTCGAGACGAGAATGGCGATGCGCGCCCGCTTGCTCGAGAACTCGAGTCGCCAGTCCATGGCGAATTTGAGCGCGATGGGCTCGAAGGCCGCCGCGATCCGCTCGCGCGGGATGGCGAAGCCCGCCAGATCCCACTCGATGCGCATGAAGAAGGTGTTGGACTCCCCGTCGTAGTGCTGGTCGGAGTGGAGGATATTGCCGTCGTAGGTGAAAATAAAGTGCGAGATCTCGGCGACGATTCCCCGCGTGTCCTTGCACGACAGGAGGAGGATCGCCGTCTCGCGCGGATCGCTTGGTGCGCTATCTTGCATGCTGTCCTCGAGGCGTCATTCTACCGGCCGGCGCCCTTCTCCGCAAGGCGGCCGGTAGCGTGGATAACGCGGCCTCCGCCGGATGGCCTCCGACCGCCCCGCGGCACTCACGCCGGACCCGAAAAAAAAACTGGAAATCTGAGCAATTCCATAATATTCTACTGGAAAATCTGGTCCCCGCCATGGGCCGCGGCTGCCCGCTAGCCGCAAAAAGGAGGTGCTATGGCGACGGAGCGTACAGTCGAGCGCCGCAAGAATCGCAAGGAGCTAAGCGAGGAGGACGAGCGCTATCTCGGCTACATTCGAGGGCTATTCGATCGCGACGGCGCACGCCGGATCACTTCGGGAGAGCTCAAGGCGATGCTGCGAGTCGGAGACGGCTACGTGGCCTCGCGGGTCTTCTCCCTTCTCGGCGGCGACGGTAGGCGCAGCCTCGACAAGAACGAAACCCTCGGGAAGATCGTCAGCCTCATCCTCGGGGAGGAGGAAGCAAAGCTCCGCTTCCTCTTCGACCTCCACGATCAAAACGGCGACGGCTTCATCGGCCGCCCGGAGCTGAAGCGGATGCTCGACGCCTCCCTGCGCCAGAACGAGATCGCCATCAGCACGAAGGAAAAGGCCGATCTAGTCCGGGCAATCTTCAAGAAGGCGGCGGGCACCGGCCGGCGAATCGACTTCACCTCCTTCAAGCGGCTTCTGCGCGCCTACCCCGAGGTCCAGGCCGAGACGATCCGCAGCGTGACTGCCTGGTTCACCGGCGAGGACGGTCTTCCGGCCGAGCGGGGGCGCCTCCATTTCGGGGCGGTCGTGCGCTTCCTGTTCACCACGGTACCCTCCTTCGTCTACAAGTGGCTGCTCCTTGCCCTCTACGTCGCGCTCAACGGCTACCTCTTCTGGATAACCGCCGAGCGCTTCGCGGCCGGCGGCGCCAACATCTACCTGCAGATAGCCCACGGGGCGGCGGCCTGCATCAACCTGAACGGCGCGCTCATCCTGGTGCCCATGATGCGCAGCCTCCTCGGGCGCATCCGGCGCACTCCCTTTGCACGGATCGTCCCGGCCGACCACCACATCGAGATCCATAAGCTCTTAGGCGAGGTGATGTTCGGCTTCGCCCTCCTCCACACTGCCGCCCACCTCATGAACTACGAGACAAGCCGGATGGACATCGTCCAGCAGCTCTTCCACACCTATATCGGGCTCACCGGCGTCATTCTTCTCGGGATCTTCGTGCTCATCTGGATCTTCGCGCGCAAGGGCATCCGCAGGGGCAAGGGCTTCGAGGTCTTCTACTTGAGCCACCTGCTCTACGTCGGGTGGTTCGCCTTCATGCTGATTCATGCCAAGAGCTTCTGGCTCTGGGGAATCTGGTCCCTTGCCGGTTTCGCCATCGAGCTCATCGTGAAGCGCTTCGTCAAACGCCACATCTCCTTCGTCGAGAAGGCCGCCCCCCTGCCCGGCGGTACGATCGAGCTGCGTTTTCATCGGCCGGCGGGCTTCACCTTCCAGCCGGGGGACTACATCTACCTGCGCATCCCGCGGGTGAGCCGGATGGAGACCCATCCCTTCACGATCTCGAGCAACCCCGAGGAGAAGGAGTACCTGAGCGTCCACATCCGCACCCTCGGCAACTGGACCAAGGCGGTGAGCCGCCTCTTCACCGACGAGCTTTCCGGGAGCGAGCGGCGCATCCCGGTGATGTTCGTGGGGCCCTACGGTACCCCGAGCAACCGCATCTTCAAGGCGAAGCACGCGATCCTCATCGGCGCGGGCATCGGGGTCACCCCCTTCGCCTCGATCCTGCGGAGCATCCTCCACCGCCGCCTCGCAAAGGAGCCCATGAAGCTCGAGCGGGTGCATTTCTTCTGGCTCAACCGGGGCCAGCGCTCCTTCGAGTGGTTCGCCGACCTCCTCTCCGACCTCGAGGCGCGCAAGCTCCGCGACCTCTTCGACATCAACATCTACATGACCAATGCCGAGGTGAACGCCGCAAGCGGCCTCGTGAAGATCGGGATGGAGCTGATCCAGCGCCAGACCAAGCGCGACGTCACCACGGGGCTGAAAAGCGTCACCCACTTCGGGCGGCCCAACTGGGGAAAGCTCTTCGGGGAGCTCTCGCGCGAGCACGGTGCGCGCTCGGTTGCGGTCTTTTTCTGCGGCCCCTACCCGCTCGCGGTGGCAGTCCACCGGGCGGCCCGCCGCTACGGCTTCGCCTTCCGCAAGGAGAACTTCTAGGGCTCGCTCGACGAGATGTCCTTCCGGCGTTACCTTCCCTAGGGAGAGGTGATGCATGACTCTTACCATCAGGGTTCTCTCCTTCGAGGGGTGCCCCAACGCACGGCCGACGCTCGAGCTGGTCGAGTCGATTCTCAGGCGGCGGCGCGTGGCCGTCGCGGTCGAGGCGGTTACGGTGAACGATCCCGACGAGTCCGCGAGGCTCAAGTTCCTCGGCTCGCCGACGGTCCAGATAAACGGCCTTGACGTCGAACGCTCGAGGCGCGACGACCCGCCCTTCTTC
>DAHUYW010000037.1 GCA_027306915.1 Spirochaetales bacterium
CTCCAGCAGTTCGAGCCCTTCAAGTACCGGGCGATCGTGTTGACCAAGCTCGATGAGACGATGCGGGTGGGAAACATCATCAGCGTTCTCGCCGAGAAACAGAAGCAGCTCATCTACTTTGCAACCGGTCAGGTGGTTCCCCAGGACATCGAGCGCGCCTCCGTGCCGGTTCTGTTGCGCCATCTGGAGGGCTTCAAAGTGAACTACGAGTATCTCGAGAAGAAGTTCGAGAAGAACGCCCCGAAGGACGACTTCCCGGCTATGGAGTGGAAGTAGCGATGGCAGATCAGGCAGAGCAGCTTCGGGAGATAGTCCGAAGCAAGGGATATCCCCAGGGAAAGAACGTGCAGGGAGCTGCCCCGCAAGCGACCAAGGGCGCAGCAAAGAAGACACGGATCATCGCAGTCTCAAGCGGCAAGGGAGGGGTGGGGAAGACGAACATTTCGATCAACCTCGCGCTCGCCTACGGCCAACTTGGCAAGAAGGTCATCGTGATGGATGCCGATCTCGGACTTGCAAACGTCAACGTCGTCCTAGGCATCATCCCAAAGTACAATCTTTACCATCTCATCCGGCGCCAGAAAAAGATGCGCGACATAATCCTCGACACGAGCTACGGAATCCAGATCGTCGCCGGTGCCTCGGGGTTCTCGAAGATTGCCAACCTCTCCGACGAGGAGCGCGAGACCTTCGTTCAGGAGCTCTCCGAGCTGCAAAACGCGGACGTCGTAATCATCGACACCAGCGCAGGGGTCTCGAACAATGTCCTCTCTTTCATTCGGGCCGCCGACGAGTGCCTCATCGTGACCACCCCCGAGCCCACCGCGATCACCGATGCCTACGGGATCATCAAGATAATCGCCACCGAGGTCGACAACATGAACCTCGGCTTGAAGCTCATCGTCAATCGGGTGCACTCGGTCACGGAAGGCAAGAGAGTCGCCGAGCGAGTGGTGAACATTGCGGGACAATTCCTAAACCTTCGGGTGGACTACCTCGGCTACGTGTATGACGATCCGGTCGTGAGCAATGCGGTTCTCAGGCAGCGCCCCTTTCTGATCTCCGATCCAACGAGCAAGGCCTCCATTTGCGTGAAGCATATTGCCGGGAGATTAGAGAAAGTGGAGTATCGCGAAGGAGGAGGGTTCAGCCACTTCTTGAGGAAGCTCGTGGGGCTCCCCGCGGTGTAGCGGAGATGCGCCGCACGGGCCAAGCCGCCTGCATCATCGCTCTTCCTCGGCTTGACTGGTATATCGTTTTGCCATACTCTGTAGCTCAGGGCGTCACAGAGCGTGTACGAGGTGGCCCAAGATGATCAATTGGAAGGTTGTATTGTGGTCCGGGGTGGGCGGCTTCCTCCTATCTTTTCTAATTGGGATCATCGGCGGCGTGCTTCTTGGCGCCCTCGTCCTGCGCGCCCTCCTGTGGGGGCTCCTTTTCGCGTTACTGGGGGCCGTTCTTCATTACGTGATTTCCCGATTTCTTCCTGAAATGCTTGGTAAGTCGGACGCGAGGCAGGACGGGAGCGGCTCGATCGATATCGTGCTTCCGGAAGAGATGCCGCGGGTGGCTCCCGAGGAGGTAGTGGACGAGCTGCAGTCGGAGGAGTCGGAAGGGGCGGCCGAGGAGGTCGAGATGATTCCGATGGCGGAAGAGGTCGAGGAGTCCGAGGCTCGGGCTGACGAGCTGCCGGAGGAGGGCTCGTTTTTTTCCTCTATCAGGGACGAGGAAGCCGACCTTCCGGAGGAGCTCCCGGACTTCGAGGGAGAGATCCTTCCCGAACCACCAAGGCAGGGCAGCTCGCCGGCTTTCGGTTCGAAGCGAGTCTCCTCGAGGGCACCGGCGGACTCCAACGATCCAGCCGAGATCGCGCGCGCCATACGTACAGTCTTGAAGAAGGATCAAAAAGGGTAAGCTATGGGGGACAAGCTCTCAGAGGGCAAAACCGAAGAGGAACTTTGGGCACTCTATAGAGAAACAAAGAATCCCAGGATACGGGACCTGTTCGTCAAGCAGTACGCGCCGCTCGTCAAGTATGTTGCAGGGAAGATCGCCATGGCAATGCCGCACAACGTCGAGTTCGACGATCTGGTGGGATTCGGCGTGTTTGGCTTGTTCGACGCGATAGGGAAGTTCGACCCGGAGAAGCACGTAAAGTTTAAGACCTATGCGGTCACCCGCATTCGCGGGGCGATCTTCGACGAGCTGCGCTCCATCGATTGGGTGCCTCGGTCGGTCCGTCAGAAGACGCGCGAGGTGGAGGAGGTTGTCCATCGTCTCGAGTCATCTCTCGGGAGGTCGGCCTCGGACCGCGAGATTTCCCGCGAGCTGGGCATGAGCGTCCAGGAATTCCAGAAACTGATGTTGAAGATATCCAGTACCTCGATGCTTTCGATAAACGACGTCTGGTACACCGGTGAGGACAACGACAAGGTCTCGATCGTAGAGAGCATCGAGTCGCCTCAGAGCATGAACCCGGACACGATAGTCGAGAAAGAAGAGATAAAGCGAGTGATAGTCAAAGCGATCAGCGAGCTTCCCGAGAAGGAGAAGAAGGTGCTCGTTCTTTACTATTACGAGGACCTCACCCTTAAGGAGATCGGGAAGGTTCTGGATGTCACCGAGTCGCGAGTATCCCAGCTGCACACGAAGGCGATAATGAGGCTGCGAGCGAAGCTTACGAACATCAAGAAGGGGATCCTATAACAATGGTCGACGTCGATCAGCTTCGCGAGTTCATGCGGCGGCAAGCCGAAGCGGATCGTGACCGACACTCGCTTCAGGTGTCGGGAAAGACCCTCGAAGAAGCCTTGAGTCAGGCTTCGATAGAGCTTGGAATCCCCATCAAGCGGCTGGAATACGAAGTGGTCCAGGAGGGGTCAAAGGGAGCGCTCGGGGTCGGCCATAAGGAGTGGAATCTCGTTGTCTACGAGGCAGCGAAGAAAAAGGTCGAGGAGCAGCGCGCGCCCGCCGCCAACCTCGATCTTTCCGCCATGCCGAGCATGGCGAGCGGCCCGGTCGATGCGGACGGCGAGGCCTACGTCCGCCTCGCCCCCGAAGGCGCGCTCCTCAAGGTCGTCGCCCCCGTTGGGAAAGGCAAGCGCGCCACCGACAAGCAGGCCATGGAGAGGCTTGGAACCCGCGGGGTAACCGACTACAACCCGAAACTGGTTGCGGAGGTGGTAAGGGACGCATCGAACGAGTGGGTCAAGGTTGGTGATTTCCGGTACAACCCGGCGAGCGACTCCGCGCTCTCGGTCGAAACCGCCGATCAGGAGATGAAGGCCTACGCCATGATCTCGCGCCCGGGGCCGGGTGGGGCGGATCTCTCGGCCGATTCGATCACCGAGCTGCTGAAGATGCAGGGGATCGTTTACGGATTGAAAGAAGAGGCGATCCGGGAGCTCGAGAACTCCCCCCGCTACAGCCAGCGGATTCTCGTGGCCGAGGGGACCTACGCGGCGAACGGTGCCGACGCCAAGATCGTCTACAGCTTCGAGACGGATCGCTCCAATATCAAGCTGAAGGAGAAGAACGGCCGGGTCGATTTCCGTGAGCTCAATCTTGTACAGAATGTCGTCGAAGGACAAATCCTCGCGCGCAAGGTACCGCCGCAGGAGGGGACCTCGGGAACTACGGTAACGGGCCAGCACCTGTCGGCAAAGGCCGGAAGAGACGTGCGCATCGTCGCCGGCAAGAATGTAACTCTGTCGGAAGACGGCATGACGCTCACCTCGGACATCAACGGCCAGGTGATCCTCTCGGGCGACAAGGTGAATGTCGAGCCCCTTTACGTCGTGAGAGGGAACGTAAACCTCAAGACCGGCGGAAACGTCATCTTCCTTGGAACGGTCGTCGTGCAGGGAAGCGTCGAGGACGGCTTCAAGGTGAAAGCATCGGGCAACATCGAGGTCCTCGGCAACGTCGGGAAGTGCGAGCTCGATGCGGAAGGCGACATTATCGTTCACCAGGGAATCAACGGCAAGAACGGCGGATTGGTGCGGGCCGGCAAGGGAGTCTGGGCGAAGTTCATTGAGAACGCCTTCGTGGAGGCAGGCGAGTCGGTAGTGGCGAGCGACGGGATTATCAATTCGAACGTCGACGCGAACAACAACATTGCCTGCCACGGGAAGCGGGCAACCATCGTCGGGGGGCGCCTGCGCGCGGCCGAGCTGGTCGCGGCCAAGACCTTCGGCTCCATAAACGGCTCGGAGACCATCATCGAGGTCGGCTACGATCCGAAGAGCAAGGCGCGCCTTGCCGAGAACGAAGAGGCCATTCAGGCGATCAACAAGGAGGTCGAGGAGGTTGATCTCAACGTCCACACCCTCGAGAACCTGAAGAAGGCGAAGCAGAAGCTGCCCGAGGAAAAGGAAAACTATCTCAAGGAGCTCATCGACCGACGCAACGAGCTTGCGGCAGCGAGGAAGAGCCACCAAGAGGAGATCGAGAGCGTTCGTGCCCACTTGGCGTCCCTCAAGACGCGGGGAAAGATCTCCGCATCGCTGCGCGTCTATCCGGGAGTGAAGATCTTCATCAAAGACGCGAGCCTCGAGATTCGAAACGAGTTCCGATCGGTAACTTTCATCGCTGAGTCCAACCTCGTCAAGATGACGAGATATGAGGAGCCGAGTGCTGACTTCGAGCGGAGAAGGTAATGTCGGTTCAGCCCATCGACCTTCAGGTTCTTATCTCACACATGCCCGACGTGGGAAAGGATCAGGCGATTCAGAAGGACGCGATTCAGCTGGCGCAGATAGCACAGGGAAATCAGCTCGTGCAGAAAACCGAGCAGCAATCGCACAGCGTGAATGAGTCGAAAGAGACCGACGAGGTCCAGCAGGTGAAAGATCGGACGGGGGGGGGCAAGAAATCCCGCTCCGGCCAAGGTCGAAAGGGCAAGTCCCGGAAAGGAGAGCCGAAAGAGGTCTTCAGCGATCCGCAAATCGGCAAGAATGTCGACATTTCTGGATAGGGCTACCCATGTCAGGCATGATCCTTCTTATCCTTGCTAACATCGCGCTGCTGGTGGGCTTTTTTTTCTACTTCCGCAGGCGCATCGACCGCGCCCTCGAGACGGATTCGATCGTGAAGGCGATTCAGGACGAGGTGAACCAGATGATCGTCGACCTCAACGGAACGACCGATCGCAACATCGCGCTTATCGAAGAGCGAATCGCGCGGCTGCAGGGGTTGCTCGCAAACGCGGACAAACGGATCACGGTCCTCAAAAAAGAGGGCGAGAAAACGCGCTCCTCCGAGGAGGTGTATGCGCAGCTCAAGCCGCGAGGTCCCCTTTCGGAGGCCTCCCCCGCTCAGTCGCCAGTGCGGGCTAAGAGCCCGCGCGAGGAGGTCCTCGATCTCCACCATCAGGGGATGGACGCGAAGCTCATCGCCTCGAAGCTCAACAAGACCCTCGGCGAGGTAGAGCTGATTATCTCGCTTGGCGAGCGGCGACGATAGGGGAGTGCGATGGCCACGGAGAAGCTTGCGTTTTTCCTCCAGGACGGTGCGTCCATGTGTGAGAGCCTCGGGAACACCCTCCTGCGCCTCGATGAAGATCCTGAGAACGTAGACCTCATCAACCAGGCATTCCGCTATGTCCATTCCATCAAATCTGAGTCCTCGTTTCTCAAGCTGGATTCGATCAGCGCCGTCGCGCACGGGATGGAGGGCCGCCTCGACCAATTCCGCAGAGATGGGGTCGCGAGCCGTGAGGTTTTAAAGACTTTGCAGGAGATGCGGGAACAACTCGAGGAGAGGCTCTACGAGGTCGAGCAGGAGTCGAGCGCGATTTCGCAAGGCGAGGGGCTTGCGATCGAGTCACCGGAGCCCGAAACGAGCGACACCGGACGGGAGCCGCAGCCGTCACCGCGACTCGCGGAATTCAGCGAGTTTGAGCGAAGGCTTCTTCGCGAGGCCTGGGAGCGCGGGGAGCGCTTCTATCGGTTGGTATGCACCATCGAAGCGAGCGCACCGATCAAATATGCAAAAGCCTATCTTGTCGTAAACAATCTCGAGATCTTGGCAAACGTGATTCGCACGATCCCGCCCCTGGAGGGTCGCGAGGATGAGGAGTTTCGCGAGCTCCAGGTCTACTTCACCGCGAGCGTCGAGGAGCGGGAGATCCGAGAGGCAATCGATCTGGACCAGATCGAGCGGATTTCAATAAGCGAGTTAGGATTCGAGTCCGTCACCGTTCGAAGTCTCCCCGAGCACGCCGAGGAGCGCCGAAAACCGATCGAAGAGTCCTACGTGCGGGTCGAGGCGGAGAGGCTCGACGAGATCATCGAGTATGTCCAGGAGATGAAGCTCCTCCTCCATCGCCCTTCGGGTGGCGGCGAGGCCGAGATCGCCTCTCTCAAGGAGCTGATCCCGGGGCTTGAGCGGCTCCTCGGCGAGCTCCGGCGGGTTCCGCTTCTGCGCGAGCTACGGCACATCCCTCGATTCGCCCGGGATCTCGCGAGGGGGCTCGACAAACAGGTCAAAGTAGAGATCACGGGGGGCGAAATTCTGGTGGATCGCCGGATGTTGGCCCTGCTTTCGGAGATCCTCTTACACCTCGTGCGGAACGCGGTCGACCACGGGATCGAGCAACCCATGGAGCGTGAGCTGCGCGGAAAGAACCCGGTGGGGACGATCGAAATCTCAGCGGTCGAAAAGGGAAGCCAGCTTATCATCCGGGTGGGCGATGACGGTGCGGGGGTGGACGAAGCGGCTGTCGTCGCGAAGGCACGCGAGCTCGGGATGCTGCCGGACGGCGCCGCGGGCGCCGCCGATCTGCTCTCGATTCTGGTGAAGCCCGGCTTCAGCACAAGGGGCGAGGCAAACAGCATATCCGGACGCGGAGTCGGGCTGGACCTGGTGCACGAACAGGTAACCCGGGTGCTGGGCGGGGAGATACGGCTCGGGCGGCGTACGGGCCAGGGCGTGGTGTTCACGCTGATTCTTCCAGCGGCAGCACGCTATCTGACTGTTCTCCTTCTTCGGTGCGGCCGCCAGACGGTCGGACTGCCTGCGCGGCATGTCCAATCCGCCCATCGGGTAGACGATCTCACCCTTGCGGTCGACGAGGGGAGGAGACTGCATTTCGGCGGCATGCCGATTCTGCGTCTCGAGGGGCTGAATGTGACGAGGGTGGTGGTGGAACCAGGCACGCTCCCCCAGGAGGCGCTTCCTGCCCAGGGCCACCTCCTGGTTGTGGACCATCTCGGGAAGCGGCTCTGTCTCTACGCCGACGAGCTCCTCGTCGAGCGAGATATCCCCGAGGAGCGAATGGTTCTCGGCGAGGAAGTGGGCTCCAGACTCTATGCAGTCTCCGTAGGGGAAAAACAGGCGGACTTCCTCTTTGCGCGCCTTCCATAAAAAAAGAACGGTATGCCTGGACGTCAAAGCATACCGTCTTTATTGCGATATGAAGCGCCGAAGCGCCTCGTCTTAGGTATTCGGCAGGAAGCGCTGCCGACTTTAGGGATCCAAATCCGCAAAGCGGAGCATCTGTCCTTTTTCTGACCGGTAAGCCGGGCTCTCCCGCCATGTTCCGAGGTCGTACGCCCGCTTTTCGGCGGGGGCAAATCATCGCGCGCCCGGTCGCAGGCGGGAAGCGCCGGCTGGAGCTGCGTTTCGCGCGAGCGCGGCTCGTGTCAATGCGAGGTGATAGACTGCCGAGTCGGAGAGCTCCGTGTAGAGACGCCTCGAGTCGGCAAGGGGATTGCCTCCCTCGTCGCGGGAGTCCCGGCGATCGAGAATCTCCTCCGCGGCGCCCTGCAGCAGGAATCCGGCAACCTCGCGCGACGAGCTGACCAGGAGGAGGCGGTCGATCTCCTCGAGCTGCTTGATGAGCGGCACTCGCGTCGGGGGATCTGATTCTTCAAGGCGAGCGACGAGGCCGCATGCGCGGCGGGAGAGGTCGTGGATCTCCTCGAGCTCTGCGGCGAGCTTCCTAAGGTAGCCTTCGAGCGGCTCAGGAAGGCGACGATCGTCGCCGGCGGGCCGGGCAGGGCGGACGGCGAGGAGCCCCTGCAGTCTGCGGACTATTTCGGCTCGAACCACCGGCCCCCCCGCGATCGTTTCGCACGAGCGGAGGGGGATGCCCCCAATACGGAGGCCCCGACGAGAGAGCGAATAGCTTTCGGCCTCGGGATGCAGCTTCATCTGATTCTCAAACCACCATTTGTAGATTATGAGGCGATGATCGGTGAGGCTCGTTCCCCCTTCGTTGTTCGTCTCCGGAAAGGGAGAACCGTCGCGCAAAGCGTGGTAGCCCATTGATTCGGACGGAGAGAGGCGCGTAGAAAGGGAGTGGGTGCGCTCCTCGAAGAAACCTCCGGTAAAATGGGTCTTCAAATCGGGCAGCCCGAGATCGAGCCCGGCAAGGTAGATTGGACGGCATCCAATCGTGCGGGCAAAATCCCATGCGGTGGTGGCTACCGAGCCGCCGGCCCCGAGCCGTCCCTTCGCCCCCGTGATTCGCTCGACGTCCATGCCGAGCGGAAAGAGCGACGAGCAGAGGAAGATCGGTCCGCGAAGGATGCGAAAGACGCTTGGATAGGTCGAGGACTCCGAAATAAGGATAGGCGCCCCTTCTCCGCAGCCGTCGAGGTGGCGGGAGTTCCAGTACTGGGGATCGACGACCACGACGAAATCGGGAACGACCCCTGCCTTGAGCGCAGCCCTGAGGCTCGTGTCCACCGCGATGACAACCGCTCGTTCGGCTATCGCGGGAAGATGAGGGAGCACCTCGTCGAGGGAGGGACCGGCGGCAAGGAGGATCGCGGGAATCCCTTCGAAGAGCCCTTCGATTTCCTGCGTCCCCCGACCGGTGGCCACGATTGCCAGATTCCGATACAGGTTTCGAACCCAGAGCCTGCCGAAGCGGGCGAGGGTGTTGCGGTTTATCTCCCGCCGGGAAAGGTAGCTCTGGAGAATGACATCGAGGCGGTCAAAATAGTCGCGGTCTTTCGCCGCAAGGCCGCGCAGGCGCACTACGGAAAGGTGCGAGGCCTGAAGGGAGTCGAGGAGGACCGGGAGGATGTCGGGATCCGCTCCGAGAACAAGGTGCAACCTTCCCGCGGTGAGGAGCTGCGCAAGGTTGCGTGCGGCGAGCGCCTCGAGAAAGAGGCCGATGTCGGGCTCGACGACGACCGCGATGCGGCTCGGATAGCGCGCAAGGAAGGCCTCCGGATGGTAGCCGAGGCCGAAGTGGTAGAAGACGCAGGTGCGTGCGCCCGCATCGATTTCCCGCTCGATCAAGCGCAGGGCCTCACGGTAGGGCTCGCGCGCAGAATACAAGAGTGAGCCGTCGCACCGGACGGTCGGCAGCCCCGATGGAGTCGGAAGCAGCTCGAGCCTGTCTGACGGAGCCACCCGTGTGAGCTGCGCGAAGGACTCGCCGTCGAGGATCGACTCGAGCGCCCGAAGGTTCGTTCTGAGATGGGGATTGTCGCCTGAGCTACCCTGCGACTCGCTATGCTCGCTTCCGGTCTTTTGCATTGCTCCTCGCGCTAGTGGAGCTGCACGGTCACGGTCATTCCCTTGGTGATCGGAGTCCCGGCGGCAGGCTCCTGATGAACCACCCAGCCCTCTCCGATGACCTTAACATGGATGTTCGTGTCCTCAAACAACGGTAGGATGTCGCGCTTGGAAAGACCCGTCAGATTGGGAACCGTTGGGCCCACCGCAAGCGGCTTCGACGGAGGTGGGCTTACGCTTGCCGGCGCGTTGACGATCTCATCGTTCTCCTTTGGGATGCCGTAGTAGGAGACCAGCCGCTCCGATACCTCGCGCACAAGCGGCGAGGCGATGTAGGAGCCCCAGTACTTCTTGTTCTTAGGATCTACAACGACGGCGTACACGATGTACTGGGGATCGTTTGTCGGGAAGATCGCAATGGAGGAGCCCACGTAGGCGGTCTCGGAATAGGTTCCGGTCCGCGGATCGTACATTTGGGAAGTACCGGTCTTTGCGGAGGTCGGGACCCCCGGTATCTTCGCGGGCTCAGCCCAGGCCCCCGGCTCGGTTCCGGTCTCCATGTACTGCAGCATCTCCCGGGCGACCGTCGGCGAGATGACCTGGCGGATTGGCTCGCGCGGGAAGCTTTGGATCACCTTTCCGTCGGGCGAAACGACGCGGGAGACGATGTGCGGCTTCAGGAGAACCCCGCCGTTCGTGAGCGCGGTCGCCGCCGCGATGATTTGCATGGCGGTTACGCCGATCTCCTGGCCGAAGGAGATGGTCGGCTTCGAACGGGCGCTCCACTGGTCGATCGGGCGCAGGATGCCGTTCTCCTCGCCGGGGAGATTGATGAAGGTCGGCCCGCCGAAGCCGAAGGCACGGAGCATCTGGTAGAAAGCGGCGTCGCTGACGTTGTCGGAGGCGTACGCGGCGCCGACGTTCGAAGACCACTTGATGATGAGCTGCGCGTCCTCCCACTCGTGCGGCGCAAGCCCGGCGATGCGGATCACCGTTCCGTCGGGCAGGCGGCGGACGTAGAATCCGTCATCGTAGACCTTCCACTGCGGCGTGATGCCGCCGAGCTGGAGAAAGGAGGAGATAGTGAAGATCTTCAGGACCGAGCCGGGCTCATAGATGTACGTGATGGGAAGATCTCTTCGGGCGGAGGCAGGGTACTTCTCGAAGTTGTTGGGATCGAACTCCGGGAAGGAGACGTAGGCGAGAATGTCCCCGGTCTTGGCTTGCTCAACGAGGAGGATGACCGCCGTCGCCTTTGCGTCGTCGTAGACTCTTCCTGCGAGCTTCTGGGCGAAATACTGGATGTTGCGGTCGATCGTGAGGAAGACCTGGTCACCGAACAGCTCACCGGAGGCGCTCCTTGTCGGTGGGGGAGGAGAAAGCTGATTGTTGAAGGAGTATTCGACGCCGTCGAGCCCCACATTATCGGTGCCGACGTAGCCGATCGCGTGGGAGGCGAGGTCTCCCTCTGGGTAGATGCGGGCGTAGTCCGGCTCCAGGTTGATTCCGACGAGCTTTCCTTCGTCTTTGAGGGCTCGGATCGCCTGAGTCTGCGCCTGGGTGGTCTTTCTCATGATGTAGACGAAGCCGGTATGGGAGTCCAGATTCTGGAGAATCTCCTCCTTTCCGACGTTGAGAATTCCGGAAAGGAGCTGCGCATCCTCTTCCTTGTTTTCGAGGCTTGGGATCCAGGCCGTGACTGAGTACTGCCGGGTTTCCACCGCCAGTATCCTACCGTTGCGATCAAGGATTGGTCCTCGCTCGACCACGACCGGGCTTTCCGTACTCGCTTCCGAAGGCTGAGTGAGCACCATGAGGGAGAAGTATTTAACCAGAATGACGATGACAATGACGGCAATAAGCCCGCCGAAAACTGCAAACCTGACCAGGTCCTTACGCTCGATCATTCGGTTGTTATTTTCGGCCTCGAGCCGGCTTGCCTGAAGCCCCCTGCGCCCCTTGAGGGCGACAACCCCGGCCATCCAGTCGAGGGCATTTGCATATTGGAGGCCGATCTGCTAACATAGAGCAACTGGTCGATCGCAGCACGTGCAACGGAGAGGGTCTCCTTCATCGCAGCCGAAGTAATGGTAATATGAAGATTTGTTCTTGTCGATATCTAGCCGAGTAACGGTCATGAGAGCATTGATTCGTAGTCAACGGGTGAGCAGACGGATTCTCGGCGAGCATCGGGTGTACCACCCTCTTGTCGTACGGGCTCGGGAGACCTCGACGAAGGTGGAGGGCGGGCGGCCGAGGCGCGCCCTGCGGGCGCGACGAAGAGCGCTTCCAAGCGCAAAGTTGTTGATAGTCGCCGGAGGACGCGTAGACACCCCACAGAAGCCGCACGGGACGAGGTTTCGGCTTCTTCTGCCGGTTGCGGCTGCGCTTCTTCTCGGGGGCGGAGCCGCAGGGCTTTTGGTTGCGTTCAGCCCGGCCCCGGCGACCGTCCCAAAGGGCGGCCTCGCGCTGCCGAAGGATCCACAGGCGGAAGCAGCCCTGACGGGCTACCGGGGCGCACTCGGAGTCGGCGGGGCGCCGGCGAGTCCCGTGGCAGCTGTCGTCGACACGACCGCGCCCGTCAAGGCACCCGTCAAGATCTTCCATTCCCTCAAGACGTCCAGCTACACCGTCAAACCGGGCGACACAGTCTCGGGAATAGCCCATGCTTTCGGCGTAAGCGATGAAACCCTTATCAGCTTCAATCGAATCGAGGACGTGCGTTACCTTACGCCGGGCAGCGTGCTCAAGGTCCCGAACATGAATGGGGTACTCTACAACGTCCGGCGGGGTGACACCCTTGACGGAATAGCAAGCTCCTACGGAGTCAAGCTCTCTACGGTCTTGGACGCCAACAACCTGGCAAGCTCGACCATCTATCCGAGTCAGGAGCTCTTTCTCCCGAATGCTCACATGAGCAGCTTCGCTTACCGAAAGGCGCTCGGTACCCTCTTCATCTATCCGACCAACGGCGTGCTCACCTCTCCCTTCGGGATGCGCCACGACCCGTTTACGGGAATCGTCACCTTTCATAATGGGATAGATCTTGCAAACGCCATGGGAACGCCCGTGCACGCGGCAATGGGTGGGAGGGTCGCCTATCTTGGAATGAATCGCGGCTACGGCCGGTTCATCCTCATTGACCATGGAGGAGGATTCCAGACCCTCTATGCCCATCTGTCGAAATGGATGGTGTCGCGCGGTGAAGAGGTGCGAACCGGACAGGAGATCGGTCAAATGGGGGACACCGGCTACAGCACCGGACCGCATCTGCATTTCACGATCTACAAGAACGGAGTCCCCGTGAATCCGCTCAACTACTTGAATCGAAGATAGACCGAAATGAGGACCTCGTCATGAGAAAGCTTGTGTTTGTCGTCGTCGCGCTCTTCGCCCTTTTCGCCTTCATCCAGGCCTATACCAGTGTGAAGGCGGGCGGGATTCCCCCCCAGACAACGCAATCGACCGTCGACGTCCATTCAAGCCGATAGCCGCAGCCCGAGTCCCTATCGCCCGTGACAGTACTTGTATTTCTTGCCGCTTCCGCACGGGCAGGGATCGTTTCTGCCGACCTTGGGATAGGAACGGGTGACCGGTGCTCGCTCCTGCGTCGCCGTAGCTGCCCGCCCGCCGCCGTCCCCTCCGGCTGAACGGCCATCGCCCGCCGCCGCTGCTGCGAACTGTCCCATCACCTGATGGCTTGCCTGAAGAGGAGCCGTGCGCTCGACGAAGACCATTCGATTTTCGAAGCTCTGAATTTGGACCTTGAAGATCTTCTTGGCAATTGCGGTCTTGATGTCATAGATGAGCTTGTCGAAGATCTGGAAGCCCTCGAGCTTGTATTCGAGTAGCGGATTCTTCTGTCCGTAGGAGCGCAGCATGACCGCCTCTCTGAGTGCCTCAAGATTGTCGAGGTGGTCCTGCCATTTGACGTCTATGTTGCGCAGATATTCGAAGCGTATGTAGAGATTCAGATTGTCCCGTCCGACCTGCTCGGCTTTGGCCTCGATCTCGGCCCGGAGGTCGGTCATGACGAGCGACTTGAGCTGGTCGCCCTCGAGAGTCTTCAGCTCCGAGGCAGTCTGGCTCGGAATAAAGAAGAAATCGTCCTTGAACTTTGCCAGGAGGTTGCCGATCGCAATGTCCGGCTCGTCGCGGCTAGCGACAAACTCATCGACGGACTCGCCGACCAGCTCTTGCGCCGTGTTCACGACTCTGTCGATGAGGTTCTCATCCAGCAGGATGGCGTCCCGCTGGGCATAGATGAAGGTGCGCTGCTCGTTGAGGACGTCGTCGTATTCCAAGAGGTGCTTGCGGATCTCGAAGTTGCGCTCCTCGACTCGGCTCTGCGCGCGCTCTATCGCTCGGTTGATCCAAGGGTGGTAGATGGGCTCGCCGTCCTTCATCCCGATGCGAGCCATGAGGGGCTTCAGGCTTTCATTGTTGAAGAGGCGCATCAGGTCGTCGTCGAGGGATATGAAGAACTTCGATTTTCCGGGATCTCCCTGACGACCCGAGCGGCCGCGGAGCTGGTTGTCGATGCGGCGGGCCTCGTGCCGCTCGGTCCCGAGGATGTAGAGGCCTCCGATTTCCTTCACCCCTTCGTAGTCCTTCTTCCAGCTCTCGAACTCGGTTTCGAAGGCCTTCCGGAACTCCTCCTCGGCCGCATCGGTACCGGCTCGCTTGCGGGCCCGGAATTCAGGATTCCCGCCGAGCTTGATGTCGGTGCCGCGTCCGGCCATGTTGGTCGCAATGGTCACCGAACCTCGAGCCCCGGCCTCCGCGATGATGAGCGCCTCCCGGGCGTGGTTCTTCGCGTTGAGAACCTCGTGCCGGATTCCGCGCCGCTGCAGCAGCTTCGAGAGCCGCTCGGATTTCTCGATGGAGACCGTCCCGACAAGGATGGGCTGCCCGATCTTGTGGACGCGCTCGATCTCGTCGCAGATAGCCTCGTATTTGAAGCTTTCGTCGAGATAGATGACGTCGTCGTCGTCCAAGCGAATCGCCGGACGGTTGGTGGAGATAACCACGACGTCGAGGTTGTAGATCCTGGAAAACTCGCGCGCCTCGGTGTCGGCAGTACCGGTCATCCCGGCTATCTTGTCATACATGCGGAAGAAGTTCTGGAAGGTGATGGTGGCAAGGGTTCGATTGCGCTGGGCAATCTTTATCTTTTCCTTGGCTTCGATTGCCTGGTGCAATCCGTCCGAATAGCGCCTTCCGTACAGAATGCGGCCGGTGAATTCGTCGACTATCTGGACTTGCCCGTCCTGCACGACGTAGTCGACCTCTTTGTGGAAGAGCTTGTGCGCGCGCATCGCCTGGGTGAAGTAGTGAATGTACTCGAAGTTCTCTTCTTTGAAGAGCGAATCCTTGATGAGGCCCTGCCTCATCAGAAGCTGCTCGATGCGGTTCATACCCTCATCGCTGAAGGTTATGCGCTTGTTCTTCTCTTCAAGCTTGTAGTCGCCGACGAGATCGGTCTCGGGGTATTCGCCGGTGGCGGGATCCTTTTCACATTCTTTCAGATTGTCGACGAGACGATCGACCTCGAAGAACTTGGCTGTGTCATCCTCCGCGGCGCCGGAGATGATGAGCGGTGTGCGGGCTTCGTCGATGAGGATCGAGTCGATCTCGTCCACGATGCAGTAGTTGTGGCCGCGCTGGACCTTGTCGGCTGCGCTCCACGCCATGTTGTCCCGCAGGTAGTCGAAACCGAACTCATTGTTGGTTCCGTAGGTGATGTCCTTGGCATAGGCAGCCTTCCGCTCAGGGGATGAGGGAGCCATATTTGACAGGATCGAACCAACCGAGACGCCGAGAAAAGAATAGACCGGTCCCATCCAGGCCGCGTCCCGTTCTGCCAGATAGTCGTTTACCGTGACTATGTGGACCCCTTTCCCGCTCAAGGAGTTGAGATAGGCGGAGGTCACGCTCGAGAGCGTCTTGCCCTCGCCCGTCTTCATTTCCATGATCTTTCCTTGGTGAAGGACGATCCCCCCAAGGAGCTGAACGTCGTAATGGCGCTCGCCGAGCTGTCTCCGGGCCGCCTCCCTCACGAGAGCGAAGGCCTCCGGCAGCATCGAATCGAGGCTTTCGCCTCGCTGGTATCGCTCGCGAAAACGCTCGGTCTGCTCCCGAAACTCCTCGGGCCGGAGAAGCATGGCCCATGTCTCTTTCTCGTTGATTTTGTGGAGAATGGGAAGCAGCTCTTTGAGGTTTCTTTCATGCTGCGATCCCAAAAGGAAATTAAGGATGGATTGAAGCATTGAACGGATGCTCTCCTAATCTGTGTATAGGCATATAATACCCACTCTTGGGGAGATTTGACAGCCCCTATCGCCTCTGCCCGACCGGCGCTTGATGTCTTCGCCAAGCGTCGGTACCGCTACCCTCATGCTCTGCCCGACCGGCGCTTGATTGACAAGCCCTGGGGGCGACGTTAGTATCGTCGCGGTGACAGTTGATGAAGAAAGGCGTGCGATGGCTTCTCACCGGAATCGGTCTTTGCCTGATTCTGGCCGGGTGCAACGACCGGCGAACGATCGATCTTCCGATGAAGTCCCTCTTCACGCTTTCCATCGGCAAGGCTGAAGACGAGCTCGACCTGCTCGAGCTTCCTGGGATCCCATCATCCTACAAGACCACGCTCTTCATGCGTGATGGCCTGTTCTACCTCGCAAATGGCGAAGCCAACAAGGTCATGGAGTTCTCCTCCTACGGAGATATTCTTTCCCTGCTCTACAATCCCTCGGACAGTCCTCGACCGGTGCTCCTGACCGCCGCCGTAGGTACCGGAAGCCTCTCCACACGCGAAGCCCATCCCTATCCCTTTCGCAGGGTGGGGGCGGTAGCGGTCACTCAGAACAAGACGGTGCTCGTCGAGGACCGGGTACCCGAGGAGCGCCAGGAGTACGACAAGAGGCTCCGGGCGGTTCTCGACGGGGTGGTGCTGCGCTTCAGCGAGGACGGGACGCTGCTCGATTACCTCGGCCAGGAGGGCGTGGGCGGCACTCCCTTTCCCTATATCGTGCGCCTGCAGACCAATTCGCGCGGGGACATCATCGTCATTACCCGGGTTCCAAAGGAATGGATCGTCTTTTGGTACTCATCCTCGGGTGAGCTTCTCTACAAGGCGGAGTTTGCCGTCGACGACCTCCCTCTCCCCGACAAGAGCAACGAGTATCAGGGCTCGCTCGAGAGTGTCTTCGCCGACCCCGACAAACGCCTGCTGTATCTGAAGATCGATTACTACAAGCCTGATGCAACCGGGGGCGGCGTTCGAGGCAATGTCGACTTTGCAAAATCGAGCGTGTACTGGTACAACGTTGAAAGGAAAGAGTATGAGGGTCACATCGATCTTCCGAAACACATCCTCGAGATGAGCACGGGCGGATTCCTCGATACCCAGCGGGTCGAGGTCCTCTATCAGCTTGTCGGGGTCGCTTCGGGCGGCTACATGTTTCTGTTGAGCCCGCTGCAGAACGACTACTACGAGCTTCTCATCGTTGGAAAGAACGGGATGGTCGTCCGGCGGTCGCGAATCACGCTCGACGACAGGGCGATAGTCTTGCGCAGATTCTTTCTCACTTCGAACGGAATCCTCTGCGCGCTCCTCGTCCACGACTACAGCGCACAGGTTGTGTGGTGGCGAAGCGACCAACTCCTTGGCGGAGAGCTGCGATGAAAGTGGTCGACTCGCGCACGATGACTTCGATAGACCGGCGCGCCCAGGAGGAGTTCGGCTTTCCCGGGATCGTGCTGCTGGAGAATGCCGGCCTCAAGAGCTACCTGATTCTCAAGGAAAGGCTGTGGGAGGGGCGGTCTCCCGCCGGCCTCGCGGTGTTCGCGGTCGGCAAGGGGAACAATGGCGGAGACGCCCTCGTAATCGCCAGGCAGTGCTTCCTTGAAGGGAAGCGCGATCTGGCGGTCGTCTGCGCCGCAAGTCCGGACCCGGTGCAGGCGCGAATGTGCGAGAGGCTCGGGATTCCCATCTGCAGGTGGGAGGAGAGCGCCGCGCGGACGGCGATAGGGGGAGCGACGACGCTCTTCGACGGTATTACAGGGACCGGGATTGAGGGCCCGCTGCGGGAGCCCTCTGCCGGTCTCGTCGAAGCGATCAATGAGAGCCGGGCCCTTAAGGTGGCGATTGACGTCCCAAGCGGCGTCGGGGACTCCTACCGTCCCGGATTTCCCGCGGTGAGGGCCGATATCACCCTTACGATGGGGCTGCCGAAGCTTTGCCTCTATCTCCCGCACGCCCGCCCCCTGTGCGGAGAGATCTGGGTCGTGCCGCTCGGCTTTCCTCCCCAACTCGTGGAGGCACCCGAGCTGCCGGGAGAGATGCTCGATTGGAATGTCGCACGGCGTGAGCTGCCCGATTTGCCGTCTGATGCCTACAAGAGCCGGCGGGGATCGCTCGGAGTGTTTGCCGGTGCTGCCGGCACTACGGGGGCTGCGGTGCTTGCAGCGGGAGCGGCCGCCCGCAGCCGGGCGGGGCTCGTCTCGCTTTTTGCAGAGCCCGCCATCTACCCGGTGGTCGCCTCTCGCCTCACCTCCGTGATGGCGAAACCGTGGGATCCAAACGGCTCACCGCTCGGCGCCATCGATCCCGGAAGCTACAGTGCCCTTCTTGTCGGTCCCGGCTGGGGCCAATCCGACGACCGGCTGCCCTGGCTTGAGGCGCTTCTCGCATGCGGTCTTCCGGGAGTCCTCGACGCCGACGGATTGAACCTGCTTGCCGCCCATCCGGAGCTCGTCCAGGGAGGGCTCGGAGGTCGATGGGTTCTCACCCCCCATCCGGGAGAGTTCGCGCGCCTCTCGGGCGTCGAGCGCAGGACGCTCATGGACGATCCTCTTCCTCACGTGCTCGCGCTGTCCGGAAGGCTCGATGCCGTCGTGGTCTTCAAATCACACGTGAGCTTCATTGCGCAGCCCGACGGACGCCACTGGGTCCTCGACGGCATGAACAGCGCTCTGGGTACCGGCGGCTCGGGCGATCTGCTTGCGGGGATCATCGCGGGCTTCCTCGCGACCGGAGCAACGGCTGCCGCTGCCGCGCGGGCGGGGGTTTTTGTCCATCACCGCGTCGGGCGGAAAGCCTACGAGGAGCTTGGCTGGTTTGCCGCCGAGGAGCTCCTTCCCTTCATCGCTCGTGAAGCGCGTCTCGACGAGCTCTCCCCTTCGTAACGGCGGGCAGCTGCGCGAGTCGGAGTGTCGGGAGTCGGCGGTCGCGACCGCGCGAATCGCGGCAGTCGCGGTAGCGCCTCGTTGAGTTGACCGACGGGGAGCATTCAGTTATTCTCGTGGCACAGCGGCATAGGCTGCTCAAAGTGATGCAGGAGCCCCCCTCGTATGGTCCAATTCTCCCTTCTTTCCGTTGTCGCTAACCTTGTCGCCGGAAGCATGCTTGCCGTCGATCTCCTCGAAGCGAAGATAAGCGCCTTCAAGGGGATAGGGCAGTTTGTGCGCGAGCGACCGAAGATGGCTCTTGTCACGGGAATCGTGACCTTCATCGTCGGTTTCTTCATGTTCATCACTCCAATGCGGGGCGACCTTCCCGTCGTGGGGGATCTCCTGCCTGCAGTTGCCGGAATCGTGATGGGTTACAGTCTCTGGCTTGATTGGTTCAAGAAAAAGCGAGCGGAAACCGTGTCTTGGCCCTTCATTGAGCTTTCTGACCGCGTGTTTGGACGATATCGCAACGCGATCGGGCTGACAGGGATCGCCATCGCGCTCCTCCATTTCCTCGTGCCCGCGGTACTCTTTCTGTAGGTTTTGTCTGCCGCGCGTCGGCGCGTCCGCTAGATGACCGTCCCGGCCGCTATGATTGCGTTCTTCGGAATGCAGATGATCCCGTCGCGAATGTAGTAGTTGTCGTGGTCGCCGTCATCGCGAGGGCGATCGTCGACGCCGATTCGGCAGCCCTCGCCGATGCGGGCGTTCATGTCGATTATCGCACGTCGAGCAAAGGTTCCACTGCCAATCCCCACATCGGGAATGCCCATCTCCCTGTTTTTCGCCTTCTGTTCTATGGTCTCGTAGTAGTTTGCGCCCATGCAGATGACCCCTTCGAGATTGGCGCCGGACTCGATCAGGGTTCGAATACCGATGATCGAGTGGGATATCGTCGCGTTGGTGATGATGCTTCCTTCGGCCGCAAGCGACTGAGAGATAGTGCAGTAGTTGATTTTCGTGGCGGGAAGGTGGCGCCGATGGGTGTAGATCGGCATGTTCTCGTCGTAGAAGTTGAACGCGGGATTGACCGATGCGAGGTCGAGGTTAGCTTCGTAGAAGGATTTTATCGTCCCTATATCGACCCAGAACCCACCGAAGATGTAGGCGTTTACCCGGTACTGTTGGATAGCCTTCGGAATGATCTCCTTGCCGAAATCGGTGAAGTCATTGTCAAGCGTCTTTTCGAGCACGCCGGCATTGAAGACGTACATACCCATCGAGGCCAAGTATTCCTTGCCTTCGGCGGCAAAGGAGCTGTCGGGAAGCATCGAGGTCTGGACCTTTAAGTCGCTCAGGTCCTTGGATGGCGCCGGCTTTTCGACGAACTCGACGATTGTCCCTTTCGAGTCGACCTTGAGAATACCGAGCCCGGTGCACTGCTCGCGGGTCACGGGGTTGCAGGCGATGGTGATGTCGGCGCCGCTGTCGATGTGGCTGCGAACCATCTCCCGCAGGGGCATTCGATAGAGCTGATCCCCCGAAAGGATCAGGTAGTGACTCGGGTTCTGGGTGTGGAAATGCATGAAGTTCTTTCGAACGGCGTCGGCGGTTCCCTGGTACCAGCTCGAGGTTTCGAAGGTTTGCTCCGCGGCGAGGATCTCGACGAAACCCTGGCTGAAGACGTCGAAGATGTAGGTGTTGGCAAGATGGTTGTGGAGCGAAACCGAGTTGAACTGCGTGAGAATATAGATCTGCTTGAAATCGGCGTTGATGCAGTTGGAGATCGGAATATCAACCAATCGATACTTCCCGCCGAAGGGAACGGCGGGCTTGGCGCGTTCTTTTGTCAGCGGATAAAGCCGAGTTCCCTTGCCACCTCCGAGAACAATCGAAAGAACTTTCCCCAATTTGGTCTCCGATCGTTAATACTAAGACAGGTCAGTAGATTGGTCAAGGAAGAAATGGCGCGATCGCGCGGCCAACTGTTCCAAGACCACAACCCGCCGCGAGTTATGCTCTCCAACGGGGCCCTCCCCCCGCCGAGAGCGACCGGATAGGGACGATCCGGTATTCCGCGATCAATCCCGCCTGCGTCTCCCTTGTGCAACCGCTACGTGGATCGGCTCGGGACCGGCTGCCGAGTGACGTGCAGTTCTACCGATGATGCTGGGCATAACAGCTTGAGTGGTCTCCAAAGGCAGGGTACACTACGAAACAGTGCCGCCCGTTCGTTAGCGCATCGATGGGGAAGTGCACGGAGCAATCCTCGTGAGGAAAGACCAGAGATGAGCGAAAAGAAGCTCGGAATAGGTTTCATAGGCGCAGGGGAGGTATCGATACTCCATGGTCGTGCGCTGCGTGAGATTCCCAACGCACGCCTCGTGGGCCTCTGGAACCGCACGACCGAAACAGCGCGACGACGCGCCGAGGAAGAGAAGTGCCGGCAGTATGAGTCGCCTGAAAGCCTTGTTCACGACAGAGAGGTCGAAGCGGTTTTCGTGCTCACAAACCTCGAAACGCATCTACAGTTTGCGAGAATGGCGATGGAGGCCGGCAAGCACGTGCTCCTCGAGAAACCAATCTGTGCCTCCGTCTCCGAAGTCGAGGAGTTGATGAGGGTTGCAGAGCGAACCGGGCGCATGTGCGTCCCCGGACACAACATGATTCACGAAGAAGGACTTCGCCGGGCTCACCGGCTCATTGCGGACGGAGAGATTGGCGATGTGGTGACGTGCTATGTCATGTACAATATCTATCATTCCGACGAGCGCGCATCGACTCTGCCCGGAGTCGTTCGGCATCTGCTCACTCATCCACTGTATACCATGATGTATCTGGTAGGTCGACCGACGCGCGTGGTTGCTTTCAAGAAAAACTGCCACCATCCACGCCAGCCTCAAAAAGAAGACCTGGCCATGGTGCTCTTGGAGCTTGAGAATGGGGGGATCGCGCACCTCAGTGTAAGCTTTGCTGCGGACGACCTGAGTCCGGCGCCCTGGACCTACACTGCAAAGGTTATCGGGACGGCAGGCACTACGCACTACACCTACCAGGACTGGGTGGAAGTGAAGAAGGGAATCTCCCATGCTCATACGTATACGGCGTATCAGGACACCATAACGAACGAAGATAAGGCATTCGTGGATCTGTGTCTTACGCATCAGGGAAAACCGCTCTCCGATCTCGAAGACGCCCTTTGGGCACAGAAGACGACCGAGGCAGTAGAAGAATCAATCGAACGTGGGGTCGCCGTGCCGGTGCATTGAGCTCTCGATCACGGCGATCGATGCCCCCTGCCTCTTCCTAAGGGCGGACCTGACTTCCACGGGAAAGGGATGCCCCGCAGCTGCTGGTCGCCAGGTTTCCCGTCCCCGCCATCGGCGGGAACCTCCGCAGTCGTCTTCATGGCATATTCTTCTCAGAAGGGAATCATGGTCTTCCGCAGGTGACACGGGCGGGTACCGAGCGGCAAGGCTGTTGCCTATCATGCTGTCCTTGGCGAGCGCGACATCCCCGACTACAGGGGTATTGAGGGAAGCAGAGAGGCCGAGGTTCTCGAAAGGGCGTAGCTCGCGGAGGGACCGCCGCCTTCGATCTGGATGAGGAAATCTTGGGTGGCGGCTAGCATGCTCCGCCGGCTCGATCGCCAGGGCTCCTGCCGAGGAGAACGGTCCCATCGGGCAGGGAGGTAACCTTCAGGCCGAAGTCATCGGCATCTTGCCCCTTCGCACGCACCATCAGCGGCTGACCCGAGGCTGCACCCACTTGGCAGCTTGTCTTCTCCCACGGCTCAAGGCTGCCGGTAACGCGGATGCGGGTGGCTCCGGGAGCGAACCTGAGGCGAATCGTGCGTTGGGGGACGGAGGAGGAAGTCCCCTGATCCGGCCGGACGTAGCCGAGACCGGCCACCACGCTCCAATGTTTCGGGGTTCGCTCAGCTCTCCTGGGCCGAGCCGGCGCTCGGACCGGGGCTCTTCTTGCGCTTGGCGATCTCCTCAAAGAGGGCAGCCCCTACCGGAGCGTAATAAGCTCAGTCATTGACAGGCAAATCGAAGAGCGGCAGATGCGACTGCTTAGATCTTTTGAAGGTGTAGGGGATGCGCAAGCCTACTACCTTACGCGGCAGGGGCTCGTCATCTTCTCCCAGGTCAAGGTCTCTCGACACGGGCCTCGCGACGGCGTGGATACGAGGCGCGCAACATGCTACTATTGCGCTCGTATGGCGGATCTGGAACAGGTGATCGAAGAGCTCGCTCGCGACAAGGAGTTCCTCGCCTCGGTCACCCACTGGGAGCGCTTGTCGGCCAGGGAGGGGAGCTACGAGAAGCTCCCGAGCGGTCTCGATCCTCGCCTGGCCGCAGTGCTCAGGAGCCGGGGGATCACCCGGCTCTACAGCCACCAAGCCGAGTGCTACCGCGAGGTGCGCGCGAAGCGGAACGTCGTCGTCGTCACCCCGACCGCTTCCGGGAAGACCCTCTGCTACAACCTCCCCGTTCTCGAGGCCCTGCTCGCGGACCCTGCCGCGCGCGCCCTGTACCTCTTCCCGACGAAGGCCCTCTCCCAGGATCAGCAGTCCGAGCTGAACGAGGTCGTCCTCGCCGGCGACGTGGGCATCCGCGTCGCGACCTACGACGGGGATACTCCGAGCTCCCTCCGCGTGGCCGCGCGCGACAACGGGCGGATCGTCATCACCAATCCCGACATGCTCCACACGGGGATCCTCCCGAATCACCCGAAGTGGATCAAGTTCATGAGCTCGCTTAAGTTCATCGTGATCGACGAGGTGCACGTCTATCGCGGGGTCTTCGGCTCGCACCTGACGAACCTCATGCGAAGGCTCAAAAGGGTCGTCCGCTTCTACGGTTCCTACCCGCAGTTCATCTGCTGCTCGGCGACGATCGGCAATCCTCTCGAGCTCGCAAAGCGCGTCATCGAGGAGGAGGCGGTCCTCGTCGATCGAAACGGCGCCCCCTCGGGGGAGCGGCACGTCGTCTTCTACAACCCGCCCCTCGTGGATCGGGTCCAGGGGATTCGCCGCGGGGTGGTTCTCGAGTCGCGAAAGCTCGCGCTCCATCTTCTCACCCGCGGCATAAAGACCATCGTGTTCGCCCGCTCAAGGGTGCGCACCGAGCTCATCGCCTCCTACATCAACGGAAGCCTCGCCAACCTCTACACCGACAATCACCGCACCCGGGTGGAGTCCTACCGCGGGGGCTATCTGCCGAGCGAGCGGCGCGAGATCGAGCGCGGGCTGCGCAGCGGCGAAATCCAGGGGGTGGTCTCCACCAACGCCCTCGAGCTTGGGATCGACATCGGAGGGCTCGACGCCTCGATCCTCGCGGGCTTTCCGGGATCGATCGCCTCCTCCTGGCAGCAGGCGGGGCGGGCAGGGCGGCGCTCCACGGTCTCGCTCGCGATCCTCGTCGCCTCCGCCTCGCCGCTCGATCAGTACATGGTCACGCACCCGCAGTACTTCTTTTCGCGCAGCCCGGAATCGGGCTACGTCGATCCGGACAATCCCTACATTCTGACCGACCACGCGAAGTGTGCAGTCTTCGAGCTGCCCTTCGAAAGGGGAGAGGAGTTCGGCGGCCCGATCGACGAGGTGCTCGCTCTCCTCGAGGAGAGCGGGGTGGTTCGCCTCACCGAGGGGAAGTGGTACTGGTCCGATCGCTCCTACCCGGCAGAGGGAGTGTCGCTGCGAAGCGCCACGAGCGAGAACGTCGTCATCGTCAATACGACCAAGGGTGCGACCGAGGTCATTGGGGAGATGGACCGTCCCTCCGCCAAGGAGCTTCTTTTCGACGGGGCGGTCTACATCCATCGCGGGGCGCAGTACATGGTGACGAAGCTCGACATGGAGAACCGACGCTGCTATGTCGAGGAATCGGAGGTCAACTACTATACCGACGCCTTGGTGAAGACCGACATCAAGCTCCTTTCCAAGGACGGCGAGGAGGAGCGGGACGGGGTGGCGGTGGTCGTCGGGGACGTGCTGGTGCGGTCCCAGGTCACGAAGTACAAGAAGCTCAAGTTTCAGACCCACGAGAACGTCGGCTATGGCGAGGTTGCCCTGCCGGAGGAGCAGATGCACACCCGCTCCGTCGTGCTCACCTTTCCCGAGCAAAGCGTGGCAGGAAGGGCCTTCGGCCGGCTCTCGGCCCCCGAGCGCGAGGAGGTGATTGCCGACCTCGGGACCCTCGTGAAGAACGTGGCGCCCCTCTTCCTGCTGTGCGCCTCCTCGGACATCGGGGTGGCGGAGCGCCTGCGCGATCCGGAGCTTGCATCCCCGGCCCTCTATGTCTACGACAGGTATCCCGGCGGGACCGGACTCTCCGAGGGCTTCCTGGAGAAGATGACGGCGATCCTCGTGGCGGCCCGGGAGCTCGTGAAGGGCTGCCCCTGCGAGGAGGGCTGTCCCTCCTGTATCGGACCGGCCGGTCGGTCGGCTCCCGAAGCCCCGTCGGTCGAGGACCGCAAGGGGGTCGTCACCTCCTTCCTTTCCGAGTGGCTCGCAGAGGGTGGAGATGGCTGAGCGAAGTGGGCTCGCCGCTCGTCTGGCATGGCTTCGCTCGCAGCAGGGGGTCGTTCCCGCTTCGAGCCTGCCGCCTCGCCCCGAAGGGGGGCCTGAGGGTGAAAAGGAGATTGAGGGCCGCGGCCGCGGGAGGCAAGGTCCTGCTCGGGGAGAGCGCCGGGCATGCTCGGGCGAGGGGCTCTCCGCGAGCGAGGCGCGGCTTGTCGATCTCGGCTTTCGTCCGGCCGGCTCCTACACCTGGCTGCGCGAGACACGGGTGCCCAACCCCCTTGCGGCGATGCGCCCGGCGCTTCTCACCCGCGGCGATCCGTTCGATGCGAGCCGGCTCCTCTTTCTCGACACCGAGACGACGGGGCTGTCGGGAGGGGCGGGAAACCTCGCCTTCCTCATCGGGGTCGGGCGCGCGGTCGGCGAAGAGCTCGCAGTGCGCCAGCTCTTCCTGAGCGACTTTCCCGGGGAGCGGGAGCTGCTCGATTTGGCCGACCGGGAGCTCGACGCCGAGGGAGTCCTCGTCACCTACAACGGGGCGAGCTTCGACCTGCCCCTCCTGCGGACTCGCTTCCTCATGAACGGGATGCGGCGCGATCTGCACGGAGGGATCGATCTCCTGAAGGCGGCCCGCCGCTTGTGGGGGGGGCTGCTCGAGTCCTGCTCGCTCCATTCGATCGAAGCGGAGGTGCTCGAGCTCGAGCGCGAGGAGGATGTGCCCGGTTTCATGGTGCCGGAGCTCTATTTCCGCTACCTGCGCCTTGGTGAGAGCGAGCCCCTCTCCGCGGTCTTCGCCCACCACCTCCAGGACATCGTTTCGCTTGCCCGGCTCTTCGCCCACATCGAGGGTCTGGCCGAGGAGGCGGAGGGCGGGAGCCCCGCGGGCTCCGCGGTCAAAGACGCCTCCGCGCGGGTGCCGCGATTCGACCGCTTCGCCCTGGCCCTCATGCTCCTTGAGCGGGGCCGGAGCGCGGGGGAGCGACTTATCAATCGACTCTTCGAGGAGGGCGACGAGCGAGCAGGGCGCGCCTACGGGCTTCTTCTCAAGCGGGCTCGGCGCTACGAGGAGGCGCGCGTGGTCTGGCGGCGGATGTGGTCCGAGAAGCGAAGCCGCTTCGCCGCGGTAGAGCTTGCGAAGGACTACGAGCATCGCCTGCGAGACTTGGCGGCCGCCCTCGAGCTCGTGGAGAGCGCAAGTCGGCTTCCGTTGCGCGGCTTTCCCGGAGCCAAGGAGGCGCGCGAGGAGCTCCTTGCGCGCAGAGCGCGCCTGAAGCGCAAGCTCGCGCGGGAATAGAGAAGCCGCGATACTGTCAATAGATCGCGGCCCCGCGCAGGCTCGCGCGGCGATGGTACGGCCGCTACCCGCGACTGCGGTGCTTGTCGATAGCCTTTCGATAGGCGGTTAGGTAGTCCTCTGCCGCTCTCTCCCACGAGAAGCGGCGCTGCATGGCTCGTGAGCGCATCGCCTGAATGTGCTCCCTTCGGTTGTACCAGGCCCAGACAGCCCAGCCGACGACGTCGTAGATCGAGCGTGGGGTGAGGTCGTCGAAGAGAAATCCGGTGCCGTCGCCCGATCCTTGATCGTACTGCTCGACCGTATCGGCCAGGCCGCCGGTTCGCCGGACGATCGGCAGGGTACCGTAGCGCAGGGAGTACATCTGATTGAGCCCGCAGGGCTCATAGCGCGAAGGCATGAGGAAGAAATCGCACCCCGCCTCGATGAGATGGGCCGTCCTGTTGTTGAACTCAAGAAAGACCCGCAGGTTGGAGAGCTTCGATTGCAGAGCGGAGAGCTCTTCTTCGCACCACGGCTCGCCGGTTCCGAGAATAACGATTTGCACTGCCATGTCGGTGCATATTTGATAGAGGCTTCCGCTGCCGGGGCCGCACAGCTCGACGAAGCCCTTCTGATCCACCAGGCGCGAGATCATGCCGATGACCGGCACGGCGGGATCGGGGGCGAAACCGCAGTGAAGCTGGAGCTCCCGCTTGTCGAGCTCCTTTCCCGGGAGCTCCTCGTGCGAATAATGATAGGGAACGAGGGGATCGCTTTCGGGATTCCAGCTTTCGTAGTCGATTCCGTTGAGGATCCCGACGAGATCCTCGCCGCGCTCGCGAAGAAGACCCTCCATGCGGGAGCCGTATTCGGACGTCTGGATCTCGCGCGCATAGGTAGGCGAGACAGTGGTGAGCAGATCGGCGAAGCGAAGCCCTGTCCGAAGGAAATTAATCGACGTGCTCTCCTCGTCGTCCGAGTCGCGTAGCTCCTCCCACGCGAGCTGCGTGACGAAGAGATCCTGCTTCGGGAAGATGCCCTGGTAACCTATGTTGTGGATCGTGAGGACGCTTGCCGTTCGCTCGAAGAATCCCTCGCTCTCCTGCCGCCGCAAATAGAGAGGAATGAGCCCGCACGGCCAGTCGTGAACGTGAATGACATCCGGACGCCACCTGAGGGCGCGGCACACCTCGAAGGCTCCCCGATTGAGGAGGGTGAAGCGCCGCGCATTGTCCGCGAAGGGAACATTGTTCCGATCGCCATAGATCCCGCCGCGGCGGTACAGCGAATCGTTCGCGAGAAAATAGACCGGAACCGGGCTTGCGGGAAGAACGCCCTCAAAAAGGCTCGCCGGCTCTTCGAGCACGCCGAGGGGAATGGCGAGCTTGTAGGGAAGCTTGGTGAGCCCTTCCTTCTGAATGGAGCTGTACAGAGGCAGAAGGAGCCGGACGTCGACGCCGGCCCGACGCAGGCTTACTGCGAGGGCGGTGACCACGTCGGACAGCCCACCCGTCTTTGCAAAGGGTACGGCCTCGCTGGAAACGAGAAGCACCTTCAAGCTTGTTGCGACCACGCTGCTCTCCTCTTCCCGCTATGGGCGATGGTAGCTGATGGCGAAATCTTCCCGCATCTGAAAGTTCAGGCTCCGGTAGAGGTGAATCGCCGCCTGGTTGTGCTTCTTCACGAAGAGGCACGCGTTCTTTTGAAGGGCGGCGATTTGCCAGAGTAACGCTTGAAGCAGCTTTCGCGAGATCCCCCGGTTCCGAAATTCAGGCTCCGTGAACACTCCACCGATCTGGTAGTAGTCCAATCCCTGGGCGTTCGTCCCTGCCTTCGCGACGATTCTCCCGTCCAGCTCCGCGACGAGGGTGATCTCCTTTCGCAAGGACCGCTGGAGGTGGAGGAGGCACGAGGTGGCGTTGAAGGCGCCTGGGTCGAGGAGGACCTCCTCCTTCTCATAGCTTCTCTGGAGAGGAAAAAGCGCGGTAAGGTCCACGATTCCCGCGCGGCGAATGACCATCCCGGGCGGATCCGGAGTCGGGGCCGAAACGGTGAGATACTCGTGTGTCATGAGGTGATACTCGATCCGCTCGCTCGACCGCGGGGCGAGGAGGGACTCGACGATACCGACTTCGGAGCGAAGTCCCATGACTGAATGAATATGCCGGCTGCGTGAGACGATGAGCTCCTTGAGCAGCTTGCGCTGGAGCTCGGTGCTGCGTCCCTTGGGCTCAAGTACCGGAATGATGAGGCCTTGATCTGTGATAAGAAGACTCTCCACTATGCGAGAACGGCCGGCTTCGGCCCGGTTGACCAGGACATGCTCGAGCGACGTCTCGCGAGCGAGGAGGCGCGAGGTGAATCCAACGCAGGACCACTCCCTCGGCCTCAGAAAGGCGAGAAGCTCGTCCATGTCTCGGCGCGACGCTTGCTGCCAGGCCATCGACGGTTAGAACTCTCCCTTAAGCAGGGTGATCGGAAGCCTCCCGATGGGGCGAAAATCTCCGGCAAGCACGGCGAATCCGGCGGCGAAGGAATCGGCTCCAAAGCCGTACACCGCTAGGGCCGAGGAGATCCATGGAACGCCGCGCAGGTAGACCGGGGAGAGGGCCGACATGACTATCACCTTCGCTCGGATTCCCTTCAGGGATTCGAGAACCTGCATGCTGTGGGGATTGGCGAGGCAAAAGACGATGAGATCATATCTACCCGCGAGGGCGCGCAGCTCCGCGATCTCTCTCTGCCGGGCCCAGTAGAAGGGACTGTACGAGAAGTAGTAGGTGTCCGCCTGTGGATAGCGAAGCTTTCCCTGGTCGAGGAACTCGTGATACTGGCCGGCGAGGAGAATCCGCTCACCTGCCACCGGCTTCATCGGAATCAGGCCTCCCTTGATGAGAGTCACGCTCCGGCATGCCTGTTCGAAGAAGAATTCCTCGCCCCTCCGATCGGGGAGGACCGACCCTCCGACGACCGGAAAGAGGGGAACCGAGTTGGGACCGCGAAGGTAGTCGAGCTTCACGCGTAGGACGCGCTTGGCGGCCTTTTCGATAAGGAGGCGAAAGGCCGGGTCCTCCCTCATGCGTTCGAGGAGCACGGTCCAGACAGCGGAATCAAGGGCGGGAGTCTGCGAGATCATTACGACGTCGGCCCCTGCCTCGAGCGCCGCGGCACAGAGCTGTGAGAGGGGCAAGCCCGTCTCTTCGACACCGGTCATCAGCATGTCGTCGGTTACCAGCAGGCCGTGGAAGCCGAGCCGCCTACGGAGGATCTCGCTCTCGAAGATCTTCGAAAGCGTGGCCGGGACCCTGCTGCCGGTGATCTCGGGGTAGGCGAGATGTCCGGACATGATGGCGGGCAGACCGTCGGCGATGAGCATGCGGTAGGGAACGAGGTCGCGGTTCCAGATCTGGTCGAACGTGGCGTTGACGACTGGCAGCGTGAGGTGCGAGTCGCCCGCGGCATCGCCGTGGCCTGGATAATGCTTCGCGGCCGAGATGATTCCCGACTCGCGAAGGCCACGATAAAAGGCGACTGCGAGAAGCCCTACTCGTACTGGATCGGAGCCGAACGAGCGCGGTCCGATGACATCTGCCCGAGGATTGGTGTAGACGTCGGCGTCGGGAGCAAAGTCCATGTTGATGCCGAGTGACTTGAGCTCCCGTCCGATGTAGAGGCCGGTCTCGTAGGCGTCGCTGGGAAGATTGGTGGCCCCGATGGCCATGTTCCCGGCGGTGACCGACGTGTCACCCTTGATTTGGCGGACCCAGCCGCCCTCCTGGTCGGTCGCGATGAGGAGAGGGATGTGAAGTCGCGTTTCCTGGGCGGCTTTTTGCATGAGCGTGATGCTCTTGGTAAGCGCGCGAAGGCTGGTCGCGTTCCAGCCGAAAATCTTGACGCCCCCGAGCCCATGGTCGCGAATCCAGGCGAGGATCTCGGGGGAGGGGTAGTCGCCGTCGTAGCCGAGCATGAAGACCTGGCCGAGCAGCTCCTCGTTGCTCATCGTCGAAGCAAGGACTTGCGTAAGGGCGCCCGCAGGGAGGGCAGTGTAGAAGGTCGGCCTTATTCCATCTATGCCGGCGCCGTCCTGCGCCGTGGACATCGCCGCGGAGCCTGCCTGTCCCGCAAGCACGAGCCCGGCACGGCTCGGGCCGGCGAGCGGCTCCGCGTGAAGCTGCAGCGGCGACCCGGGAAACCACGACCACAACAGGAATGCGACAAGGAATCCTCTCACGAGCTTCGATTCCATTCATCCCTCGTGTACTTCCCCCGATGGAGTTGTTCCGCCCGCGCGAGCTCCTCGGCAGTGAGAGAGCCGGAAGCAGCGCCGAGCGCGCTGCCTATCGCAGCGGCAAACGCTCCTTGAGCTTGCTGGAACTCGATTGGAGCTCCGACCTCTTCGCTCACCGAGGAGGCGTGGTCAGAGTCGCCGGCTTGGGCCAGGAGGTAGCGCGTTATTTCTCGATTTGTGCGGGAAAGCGGGATGGAGCCATGCTGAAGGACTGCGGTGCGGGTGATCATCTGGGCGCTTCCCACCAGCTTCCGTCCGGTTCGCGTGTCGATCTCGTACTCGCCGGTGGAGGCGAAGCAATCCGGATTCATCGGGTTTCCGCGCTGGGCCGGACTTGATACGGCCTCCTTCAGGCCGAGCGCCGCGAGACTCGCAAGGAGGAGAGGCGCGGCGAAGCGGTAGACCTGCCTCTTTCCAAAAGGAACAAGGTGATGCTTGCCGAGGATCACGGCATAGGTAAGCTCCTCGGCGTGCAACACCGCCTGTCCGCCCGAAGGGCGTCGCACGAAGAGAAGGCCGTCGGCGACGAGGCGATCAAAATCAATAGCGCCGGCAGTTGGCTGAAAACGTCCGACCGAGAGCGTCGCCGGCTCAAAACCGTAGAGACGCACAACCGGCCCGCTCGCTCCGGAAGAGACCGATTCTAGAAGCGCCTCATCGACTGCCATGTTCCAGCGTCCGTCTGCCGGCTCCTGCGTGATCAGACGAACCGACCCATCGTAGACGAGCTCCATCCTCACCCTTGCCCCGAGAATAGCATACCAACTAAAATCCGAATATGGAACACGCTCCAGGAGAAGGGCGCCGGGCTCTCGGCAGAGCGGCGATCGCTTCCGTGTTTTTCCTTCTTCCGGTAACGATGTGGGCTCAGGTCACTGCGAGCACCTCGCCGGAAGAGGGGCTCCCGAGGCTTAGCCCGCAACCGTACGTCGCCGAGCTGAGCTCGGCTCCAGGCCCGCTTTCGCCCGCAACCCTCATCCGGGCAGCACTTCTCCTTTCCGGAGCGGATGAGCCCACGATCACTTCCGACACTGCACGGCTCGAAGGGATAATCGCCCGGCTCTCGCGAGAGGTGGCGCCCATGCGGGATTCCTACCTTCGGGGAGGGGCGGTGCTCGAGTATATGCACGCGCACCTTCTTACCTCGTACGACGCCACCCAGGCGAAGCTGGATACCCTCCTCGCGACCGGCCAATTTAACTGCGTTTCCTCGGCGGTGCTCTACCTCATCCTGGGCCGGGCGGTGGGCCTGCGCGTCGAAGCTGCCTACACGCCAGACCATGCCTTCTGCACCGTGGATGCAGGAGGAAAGCTCGTGGACGTCGAGACGACCAACCGGTATGGCTTCGATCCCGGCACGAAGAAGGCCTTTCGCGACGCCTTTGGGGAGACCGGATTCACCTATGTGCCTCCCGGCGACTATCTTCGCCGGAGCGCGACCGACGCGAAGGGCCTTCTCTCCTTCATCCTGCAGGACAGAATGGCGCTCCTGGAGCAGCGACGCGACTTCGGAAAGGCGGTCGGCCTCGCGGTCGATCGTTATGCGCTCCTTCGCACGGATGGAGCCTACAACGACGGCGCCAACGAGATTGCTAACTACTGCTCCGCGCTGAATGACGAGGGGCGGTATTCCCAAGCGCTCGGGTTCCTGAAGAGTGCGACCCGCGCCTACGGTACGGCCCCGGTTCTCAGGAGGGCGGGAGCAATCCTCGCGCAGAATGAGGCCGCGAAGCTATCGAAGGAGAACGACTACGACCGGGCCCTTGGGGTGATTCGAGCGGCGCAGGCGGATGGTTGGATCGATGCCGCTCAGGCTTCCTCCCTGCGTTCGAGCGTGGCGGAGCGCAGGGTGATGACGCAGGGGCGCGCTCTGCCTTTCAGCGAGGCGGTTGCCGCCGCGACCAAAAGCTACCGCGACGGCGAGCTCCCGGAGACCTTCTACCGGGACTACCTCTACTCGCTGTACGCCTCCGAAGCGCAAGCCCTGGCGGGTCGGGGCGACTACCTCGGCGCGGCGGCGCTCCTTGGCGAAGGCGAGCGTCTCGTTGGCGACCCGCGGCTTGCGCAGGGGAGGGCAATCTACCTGAACGACTATGCAGCGACGGTACACAACCGGTTTGCCGCCCTCTACAACGCAGGAAACGCGCGCGCAGCGATCCCGCTTCTCAAAGAGGCGCTGGTGACTCTGCCCGGTAACTCGATGCTCACCAACGATCTCCGGATGGCTGAGCAGGCGGCCGGAGCCGGACAGTAGCCGCTCGAAGCACCTGCGACAATCGGCTAATTCTCTTTACCTTTCCGCCGATCAATAGAGGTAAGGAGAAATAGGCAATGACATCCACTCGCGAGGCCGAGTCGCTCGTGCGCGCAATGAATGACGAGAGGGAGCTGCTCGAGCGGATCATGGGACTCGAGACCCAGCTCAGGTCCTGCGTCGTCGAACGAAGTTGGGAGGGGTTGGAACGGACCGTTCGCGAGATCAGTCCGGTCGCCCAAAGGCTTACCGAGATCGAGGCGGCACGCGACGCGAGCTTCAAGGAGCTCCAAACGTTGTTGGCTGCCGGGCCGGAGGCCGGGTTCTATCAGATCATCGTTCTCCTGCCGGAGGCGGAGCGCGAGCGGATGGCGGAAGCCTACCGGCGCCTTCGAATCGCCGTTCTCGAGATCCAAGGCGTCAACGCTACTATCGATGCCTATCTCAAGGCCGTTATCCAGACAGTGCATGACGCGCTCGGCGAGCTTTATCCCTTTCGAAAGGGCAAGATCTATTCGCGCCGGGGAAAGGCGAAGCCGGTCCATTCGAACCCCATGATAGTGAGCCATAGGCTCTAGGAGCATCCAGTGGAATCTACATTCACAGGCATCGAGATCGGGAAGCGGAGCCTCGTCGCCGAGACCGTCGGTCTCACCACCGTCGGCCACAATCTGGCGAACGCCTCCACCGAGGGCTATAGCCGAGAGCGGGTGGAGATGAAGCCCTTCGATCCCATCTATATGCCGGATCTGACCCGCGAGGACACTCCCGGGCAGCTTGGCCAGGGGGTGGTCGTCGCCTCCATCAAGCGGGTGACCGACCGGTTCTTGGAAGAGCGCATCGTTGCCCAGGGAAGCTCGCAGGGCTACTGGAAGGCGCGCAACGACTATCTCCTGCAGGTGGAGCAGGTATATAAGGAACCCAGCGACCTCTCCGTGAGAGGCCTCCTCGATAAGTTCTGGAGCTCCTGGCAGGAGCTTTCGGTATATCCGTCGCAGATATCGGCACGCGAGGCGGTCCTGCAGCGCGGACAGGCCCTCGTGGACGGCATCCACCGCAACTACCGCGCGCTTCACGAAATCCGCAACATGCTCGAGCAGGATGTCCAGGCGACCGTCCGTCAGGCCAACGAGATGATGACCAACATAGCCGCGCTCAACAAGCGGATTGTTCAGGTCAAGGCCATGGGGGACAACCCGAACGACCTTCTCGACCAGCGCGACCTCCTGGTGCGCAAGCTCTCTGAGCTCCTCCCCATCACGATCGACAGCCGCGACCCGCAGGCCTTCAACGTTCACATCGGGGGTATGCAGCTCATCCAGGGTGATATCGTGCACTACCTGAAGGCGGCGCCCAATATCCCGAACGAGGGCTACTCCGACGTGGTCTGGGCCGATTCGGGCGACAAGGTGAACCTCACCGGAGGGAAGCTCGCAGCCCTGGTTCAGCTTCGGGACGGCGACGTACGCCAGGAGATCCAGAAGCTTGACAACATGACCATGAACTTCGCGGACATGGTCAATGAGATTCACAAGAAGGGCTACGGCTTGGACGGAAAGACGGGGTTGGACTTCTTCAAGGAGTACCCCTTCGTCAACAACGTCCTCGGCAACTACGACCGGAGCGGGAACGGAGTCTTCGACTCCACCTACCTCTTCCGGATTACCGGGGCAAATGTCCTTTCAGCGAAGCAGCAGATCGGCCTGGAAGGCACCATCACCCTCTCGGGTCCGACTGGCGACATTGCAGTTCCCTACCATCCGACCGACACCGTCGGCGAGGTGGTAAAGCGCATCAACGACTCGGGCGCCGAGGTAGTCGCCGTGCTGGGTCCCGACGGGCACCTCAGCCTGAAGGCAACCCCGTCGCAGTCGACCGCGGATCCTGACTTCGTCATTCGCCACATCCAGGACTCGGGTCAGTTCCTGGTCGGCTACGCGGGAATACTCAAAGGCTCGGGCGCGGCGGGGGCCTATGATTGGGGACACACCGATGCTGTTGCCTCCCTTCAGGGGGGAGGCCTGCGCTACGCGGTCGCCCCGCTCGCACATCCCTCGGCGTGGATAGAGGTGAACCACGAGATAGCTCGAAGCCCGGTAAGCATCGCTGCGGGACTCGGGCGGGACGGCCAGCCCGCCGAGCCGGGCGACGGAAGCGCAGCCCTCGCGATTGCAGCCCTTCGAACCAAACCGGTCATGATCGGCAGGCTGATGAGCTTCGACGAGTTTTTCTCAAGCTCGGTCGCCGACATCGGGTTGAAAGGGCAGACCGCGCAGGCAACCCTCAACACCGAGAATGCGATAATGAAGGATCTCAACGACAGGCGCGCCGCGATCTCCGGTGTGAACATCGACGAGGAGCTGTCGAACATGATCAAGTTTCAACACGGCTACGAGGCGGCGGCGCGCTTCATCAGCGTAATGGACGGAATGCTCAATACGCTCATCAACAAGATGGGAGTCTAGAAGTATGTACAGGGTTAGCACGAACATGTCGAACGACGACATGAGCTACTGGCTTCGCATCCGCGAGCACCAGCTCAATAATCTCGACAACCAGATGGGCAGCCAGACTCGACTTCTCAATCTGCGGGACGATCCCATCGCGGCTGCGCACGCCGTGCGCTTCGAATCGCGGATTACGCGACTAGACCGCTATCAGAAGAACGTGAACACGGTCATCGATACGAACAACGTTGCGGACGGTTATCTCAAGTCCGCCACCGAGATCATGCAGCGAGTCCGCGAGATCGCAGTCGAGGGCGCGAACGGAACCTTCACCAAGAGCGACCTCAACGCGATGGGGCAGGAGGTGAACCAGCTCCTGGACCAGCTCGTTCAGATCGCCAATGCCCGGACTCCCGACGGCTCCACCCTTTTCGCGGGCGAGCGAGACCTGAGCCTCGCGTTCCGCACGATTTCCGGCGTCGTACCCGGAGCCTCGCGGGAGGTGCTCACGAATGTCGACTACACCGGCACCATCGGCGAGAACATGGTACAGATCGGCGACGGGAGCAAGATTCAGCAGAATCTACCTGGAAACCGGGTATTCTGGGCCGAGCAGCAGCAGATCATCTCGAACATCAATGCGACCGCCTACGTCGTTCAAGACCCGTCCCAGATAGCCATTGACGGTCACGTTATCGATCTTGCTGCGGGGGACAACGTGGCCGCCATCATCGCCAAAATCAACAATTCCGGCGCCTCGGTGAGGGCAAGCCTCGATCCGGTCAAGAACTCCTTGGTGCTCTCGACCACCGCCCCCCACCAGCTCTGGCTGCGGGACGTCAGTGGAAACGTCCTCCAAGGGCTCGGGGTGCTCAGCCAGATTGGCGGCGAGCCCCCCCACAACATGGCGGCCGATGCTCGGGTGTCCGGAGGATCGCTTTTCGACATGGTGATAGCGCTCCGCAACGATCTCTACCAGGGTGACTCAGTCGACATTGGCGGATCGGCTCTGAAGGGGATCGACGAGGGGCTCAACAACCTGCTGTCTGCACGCGCCGAATTGGGCGCAATCAACGAGCGGCTGAAGGGTGTGAGCGGCCAGATCGCCTATGAGATTCCCGTCGTCCAACAGGAGAACTCGCGAGCCGTCGACCTCGACATCACGAAGGCGATAACCGAGCTCAAGATGCTCGAATACACCCACACCGCCGCGCTGCAGACCGCGGCCCGCATTCTTCCGCCCACTCTCCTTGACTTTTTGAGATAGCCATGCGACTGGTCACGAAGCCATTCGGTGAGATTGAGGTCGACGAGAGGCAGCGCATTCACTTCCCCTTTGGCATCTTCGGTTTCGAGAGCCTGCACGAGTATGTTCTCCTCGATTCCTCGCGGCCGCCATTCTATTGGCTGCAGTCGGTCGAGCGCCCCGAGATAGCCTTTGTCCTGATCGACCCGAAGGTATTCCGGCCGGAGTACGTGCCGGAGGTGGCGGCGCCGGAGCTAGAGGATATCGATCTCAAGGATCTGAGCGACATGCTGGTTTTTGCGATCGTGACCGTTCCGCAGGATCAGGCGCTGATGACTGCAAATCTCCAAGGGCCCATCATCATCAATCGCCATACGAAGCGCGGGCGGCAGTCGATAAGTCTCAATCCGAGATGGAAGGTGCGCCACTACATTCTCGACGAGCTGGCGCAAAAGGCATCGGACGAAGCATGCTGATCCTCGCCCGCAAGACCAACGAGAGCATCATCATCGGGGATGATATCGTCGTCTCGGTCGTCGACATCAAGGGCGAGCAGGTGAAGCTCGGGATTACCGCCCCGCGGCACGTCAAGGTCTACCGTCAGGAGGTCTATGCGGCGATCCAGGCCGAAAATCAGGCCGCAGCAAGCGGGACCGCCGAGCTTCCCATCCTGGAGCATCTTGTGGACAAGCGGGGGGCAGGCAAGCCCCCCCCTACCGATCGCTCGAATTCCACCGACGACTGAAGATCTCCCCGAAAGAATCCTGGTTCTGCTCGAAGACCTTTGCGAGAGCGGGATCAAAGTGAGTCCCCGATTCCGCGAGAATCTCCTCGCATGCGCGCCCGTGGCTGTAGGCAGGCTTGTAGCTGCGGGGCATTCGCAGCGCGTCATACACGTCGGCGATCGCGACTATTCTCGCCGCAAGGGGGATGGTGGTTCCGACGAGAGCGTATGGGTAACCGGAGCCGTTCCAGCACTCGTGGTGGGAAAGGGCTATCTGCCGCGCCCTTGGATTGGGGTAGGTGCTAAGAATGAAGGCGCCGTTGAAGGTGTGCTCCTTCATGATGGTCCACTCCCAGTCGAGCAGGGGCCCGGGCTTGTGGAGGATCGAATCTGGGGTTCCGATCTTCCCCACATCATGCATCTCGGCGATGAAGTCGATCTCGTCGACGAAGTCCCGGTCGATTTCCTCGTACCCGCTGGTTTGATAGAGGGCCTGGGCGATGACCCTCGAGTACTCACCCACGCGCTGGACGTGCTGTCCCGTGTCATCGTCCTTCAGGCGCGAAGCCTCAAGAAGGCTCATGAAAGTGCCGCGAAGGATGGACCGTATCTGATCGGTGATGATGTCGAGAACTCCGATATAGCCGCGAGGGAGGTTGCTCGTCGGCAATGCGAGCGGGGATATCATCAGATTCGCAATGATGGCGGGGAAGTCCCTCGCCCGCGCCTCGACGCGGCCCCGCCACGAGAATCCCGTTTCCGCCGATCGCGTGTGGCGAAACAGCTGCTCCACCTTGTCGGCATCCAGATAGGACTGGAAGGGCCCCACAATCGACGTGCCGATCACTGGCCTGCCCCTCCCGAAGAGAGCGAGGAAGCCTTCGTTTGCCCAGGCAATCCGCAGCGTGTGGTCGAGGAGCACAAAGGGAAAGCTGCTTGTGCGATAGCACTCGATAAACGCGAACGCGCTCGTCTCGCGGAGGAGACCCTCGTCGAGGAGGTCCTCCTGGTCCGTGTCGGGGATAGGCTCAAGGCGCGCAAAATCGGTTTCGTGCGATTCCGTTCTACCCATGAGGTTCTCGCCGCTGCGCGGGAAGCTCGGCCTCGCTTGGACGAAGATACACGGGCCCAGCATCGTCAGGCTCTCCCCCGTAGCGGTCAAAACGATCGAGACCGAGCCTGATGAGGTTTCCCGCGTGACCTGCCCGATACCCGGGATCGACCGTCCACCCGGTACGGCCGCGGAGGCTCTCCGCAAAGAGCGGAGCGGCCGGTCCGGTGAGAAGCACCCGATCGTAGGACTCAATTGCCGCCACCAGACCGCTCGGAGTGATATCCATGTCGGCCGTGAGCCGCTCGCCGCGGCGAAAGAGGGCCGCATAGAACTGATGCTTGCGCGCGTCGATAATCGGCACCACTATGCCGTCGAAGAAAGAAAGACCGAAGGCAAGCGCCTCGAGCGTCGGGACCGCGACGAGCGAGCCGCCGCATCCTGCCGCAAGGCCCTTGGCAGTCGCCATCCCAATGCGAAGCCCCGTAAAGGAGCCGGGCCCCTTCATGCACACGACGAGATCGAAATGCCGGGGTACTCGAGCGAGTCCCACGAGCCCGTCGACCGCGGGCATGAGGTACTCGGATGCTTTAAGGCCGGCTACGAGGGTCGTCTCGGCCTGACTCGCCTCGGTCGAAAGTGCCACGCTCAAGACCTCGGTGGCGGTGTCGAGCGCGAGGACGGTCACGAATCGACCCCTTCAATGGTGATCCTGCGCGAGTCGTCTTCGCAAATCGACATGGTTACGCGAACCGTGTCGTCCGGCAGCCGAGCTGCCTTCTCCGGCCACTCGATGATCATGACCCCGGCATTCGAGATGATCTCTTCGAAACCCAACAGCTCGAGCTCCTCGGGGCTGCCAACGCGATAAAGGTCGGCATGGAAGAGGTCGAGCCGACCGGAGTACTCAGAGACGATAGTGAAGGTCGGGCTTGTGACCTCCTCCTGCACTCCAAGCGCCTGGGCGACACCCTTCGCAAAGGCGGTCTTGCCCGCGCCCAACGCCCCCGAGAGGGCAAGAACGCTTCCGGCGTGAAGCCTCTCGCCGATCTCCCGGCCCAGATCAATGGTTTGCGCCTCGTTTGTTGTGATACGGACGGTCAGAGAAGCCTCCCCGTCTTTTCCTGCTCAAGAATGTAGCTCTTCAGAGCGCCCAGAACTGGAACGACAGGATAGGGGATGTCTTCGAGGAGATTGATGGTTACGCCGATGGACCCCGTTGCCGAGCGCTCCAGTACGAAGGAGAGGCGGCACTCCACGTCGAGGTTGGTGTCGACCTCGACCACGGCCTTGCCCGAGTATTCGCCACGGTAGTGCAAAGGAGAATCCTTCTTGGCTATCTCCTTCAGACCGACGACTTTCATAGCGCGCCTATCCTACGTGAAAAGAGGCCCCCGGTCAATTGTGTCGCGCGTACTCGCGCGCTTTGGAGTCGCGCGTAGTCGCGCGCGTTTACGCCGCGACCTTGCGGCGGGCCGAGATCGCTTGATAGGATCTCGGCCTTTTTCTAGCGCGTACGCGCGCGTTTT
>DAHUYW010000038.1 GCA_027306915.1 Spirochaetales bacterium
AGATCTCCGCTGTCTTGCCCTTCTCAAGCAGGTCGAGGTGGTCGCGCAGGAGCTCGACCGTTCGGGGCGGCGCGTCGGGGCTCATCATGGCCTGGACAATGAGCGACTCGCGATAATCGGCGGTGCAGGTCCCGAGGGGCTCGAGGCCCTGAATCATGTTGATGACATCGGGGAGCAACTTGACCGAGGCCGCATCGACAAGCCGCTCCGGCGGCTCACGGTGGAACCCGTCCTCGTTTAGGTTGCGGATGAGAAGCGATCCGATTTCAAACCAGCTCTTGGGGACAGGCTGCAGGCGCAGCTGCCAAAGAAGATGGTCCTGCAGCGATTCGGGTCGAGAGAGCGCGCCCTCGATGAACTTCTGCTTCGAATCGCTTGCCTCCTGGTCGAGTGATCTGGAGTAGCCGGGGTCGGAGGTGTTTTCGAAGTAATCGTCGCCGTCACCTTCGGCTCGTTGCTCCGAATCTTCGAGCGAGAGGTCCGTCTTTTCTTCGACCATCTCGAGGGCGGGGTTCTTTTCGAGCTCTTCCTGAATCTTGAATCGCAATTCCTGGATAGGGAGCGCCATAAGCTGAATAGACTGATAGAGCTGCGGGTTCATCTTCAGCTTTTGTTCCTGTACCATGACAGGTTTTTGATACTGCATGCGCGCTCCTGCGAACTGAATCGACATTAATGATGGACTGGAAGCCCCCCTTTGTCAATCTTGGGCTACATCGCGAAGTTGTGGCCGAGATAGATTTTACGTGCGATCTCGCTTGCGAGGAGCTGCTCCTTGGTACCGCTCACAAGGATCTCGCCAAGGTTGATGATGTAGGAGCGATGCGTGATCTCAAAAGTCTCGCGGACATTGTGGTCCGTGAGGAGTATCCCGATCCCCCGGGCGGCCAGACGCTGGACGATGCGCTTGATCTCGAACACCGCGATGGGATCGATCCCCGCGAAGGGCTCGTCGAGGAGGAGAAAACGGGGTTTGATGGCGAGCGAGCGGGCGATCTCGGTCCGTCGCCGCTCGCCGCCGGAGAGGGTGAAGGCTTTCTGGTGGCGTATCTCTCTGATACCAAGGTCGTCGAGCAACACCTCGAGCTCGCTGCGCTTGGCCTCGTTGCTGAGGTCGTGACGGGTCTCCAGGATTGCCCAGATGTTCTGCTCGACCGAGAGCTTGCGGAATACCGAAGCCTCTTGAGGAAGATAGGAGATGCCGGACTGTGCCCGCTTGTACATCGGAAAGTGGGTGATATCGGTCTCGTCCAAAACAATGCGTCCTGCGGTCGCCCGGATGAAACCGACGATCATGTAAAAAACCGTCGTCTTGCCTGCACCGTTTGGACCGAGCAGCCCGACAACCTCTCCTTCGCTCATCGAGAAGCTGACATCTCGAACGGCGAGCTTTCGTCCGAAGCTCTTCTGCAGGCCCTCCACCGAGAGGTTTCCTTTATTGTCCATTCGCACCCCCCGTGGCCCCGCTGCCGGAACCGGGCTTCGAAGGCGTCTGAGGCTGCGCGCCGCCGCCCGGGGTGCTCTCGGCCGGCGGTTTCGCGCCCCCCGTTTCCCCGGTCGCCGCCTCCGATTTGACGGTGCCCGAGACTTCGCCCTCAAGCCTGATTTCGTCGGTTTTCAGATTCACCGTGATTCGGGCTGCGCGGTAGGTATCGCCCTTCCAGTAAACGGTCGGCATTCCAGAGAGCTCGAGGCTATCGGTCTTCCGGTCGTAGCGGGCAAACTCAGAGCGGCACGCCATCTCCTTCCCTTCGGAAACCTTGAGAATACGCACGCCGATCTGGACGATGGTGATATCGTCTTTACCGCGGTTTTCGAGGAATCCCCCTTTCACGACGATCTGGTTCTTCTGGTCCACCATCTCGGCGTAACCTTCGACTCGGCTCAGGTCGTCGGTTCGGTCGTAGAAGAGGTTCTGCGCAGTGAGGGTGATCCCTTTCTTTTTGTCGACCACCCTGACGTGTCCGGTGCAGTTTGCGTACTGGAAGTCGTTCCCGTACAGCTCGATCTGATCGGCCCGAATCACCGTATCGCCTGAGGTGACCACTGCGTTGCCCGTGAGGACAGTGTGCTCTTTGCCCTTCGCCAGAACCGTCGTCATGTGATCGGTCGAGAACGAGAAGGTATCTGCATGGCCCGAGGCGGCATACAGCAACGACAAAGATACTATAAGCGCCGCTCTGCGGAGACTACTTGTTCGAATCGCCAACCCAGGTACCTTCGACCCCGTCGCTGAACTCCAGGCTCCTTGTTCGTGTATCGGCCTTAAAGCCGCGACCTTCGAGGAATGAGCCTGTGTCCTTCCTAATGATCACCACTGCATGCGGCTTGCCCGTGAGAGTCTTGTCGTCGTTGTTCCACGCGAGATAGTCGGTCGAAAACCGCGCGTGCTCGGCAAGGGAGTACATGCTCAAATCACCTGAAAGCTCGGCATTTTGGGTGTCGGTGAAATAGACCGCATGATTCGCTTTTCCTTCGGCGACAATCTTACCCTTGTTGTCGAACTCCTCAAAACTGACGTCGGTGAGGATGGTCTCGTTCTTCTTTCCGAAGCTCTCCGCAGACTTCGCGTGGATGCGAAAGTAGGGCAGCTGTCCGCGCATCGTCGTCGAGGTGAAGTTGGTCAACACGGTGTCCGGGACGTTTTCGGGGAGTTTCTGCGCTATCTCCGCGCTTCGGTAGTCTATGCTGCAGCCCGTGAGCGCCGCCAGGAAGAGCGAGAAGGCGAGGAAGCCGCGGACGACTTCGCGCGGCGAGGTCGTCCGCCCGACGCTAACCCGCATGGGAGAGGCTCGCTTGCACGAAGCTCGTGAAGAGCGGATGAGGCTCGAAGGGCTTTGATTTAAACTCCGGATGGAATTGGACTCCGATGCCCCAGGGGTGATCGCGCCACTGGATGGACTCCACAAGCTCGCTGTTCGTAGTCGTCCCGCTCACGATAAGCCCCTTCTCTACGAGCAAGGGCCGGAACTTGTTGGAAACCTCGTAGCGATGCCGATGTCGCTCCTCGATGACCGAAGCGTGATATGCCTCGCGGATCTTCGTACCCTCTTCGAGAAGGGTATCCGACTTGCCGAGTCGCATCGTGCCGCCATAGTTCTTCACGTCCACTTGCTCTTCGAGGAGACTGACGACCGGACTGCCGCAGGTTGGGGCGAACTCCGTGCTGTTTGCATCCGCGAGCCCAAGGACCGATCTGGCGTACTCGATGACCATGACCTGCATTCCCAGACAAATCCCGAAGCACGGGATGCCGCTCTGGCGGGCAAAGGTCGCCGTGCGAACCATCCCCTTTATCCCACGCGAGCCGAAGCCGCCGGGTATCAATATCCCGTCGATTCCGCGAAAAAGCCCGTCGAGGTCCTCCTCCTTGTCGACCCGTTCGGAATCGATCTTCACGATTTCCACGCGGACCCCGTTGGCAATCCCGCCGTGAAAGAGGGCCTCGTTTATCGACTTATACGAGTCGTGGAGCTCGATGTACTTGCCGACGATAGCGATCCTGACGGTCCGCTTGGCGCTTTCGTAGGTCTCGACCACGGTGCGCCACACGCTCAAGTCCGCGGGGCCGCATTCAAGGCTCAGCTTCTCGATGGTGATCTCATCGAGGCGCTGGCGATGGAAGACGAGCGGAATCTCATAGATCGTCGTGGGGACGTCGTAGGCCGAGATGACTGCCTCCTCTTCGACGTTCGTGAAGAGCGAGACCTTCTTCCGTTCGTCGTCGGTGAGCGGACGGGGAGCCCTGCACAGGAGAATGTCGGGCTGGATGCCGATCTCGCGGAGCTCCTTGACGGAGTGCTGCGTCGGCTTGGTCTTGAGCTCTCCGCCGACAACCGATGGCACGAGGGTCACGTGTACGAACAAGACGTTCTTCTTGCCGATGTCGTGGATGAACTGCCGCGCCGCCTCCAGGAAGGGAACCGATTCGATGTCGCCGACGGTGCCCCCGATCTCTATGATGGTGACGTCGACCCCCGCTACCTCACCGACGAGGTAGATCCTCCGTTTGATCTCGTCGGTGATATGCGGGATAACCTGAACCGTTCGCCCGAGGAAGCGCCCTTCCCGCTCGCGTTGGATGACCTCCTGGTAGATCTGGCCGGTTGTTATCGAGTTCTCCCTCCCGAGTGGCACCGAGGTGAACCGGGCGTAGTTGCCGAGGTCAAGATCGGTCTCGGCGCCGTCGTCCGTCACGTACACCTCGCCGTGCTGATAGGGGCTCATGGTGCCCGCGTCGACGTTGATGTAGGGATCGATCTTGGCCAGCCGCACATGAAGCCCGCGGCGCTCGAGAAGGCTGCCAAGGGATGCCGCCGCAACGCCCTTCCCAAGGCTCGAGCACACGCCGCCGGTGACGAATATGTATTTCTTCATGTAAGGGGATTATAAAGTAGTCCCGCTTTCCTTGGCAATTGGCGGCCCCGAAGAGCCGCATCCCGTCCCGGAGCCGAGCGCCGGCGGTTGCATTCCGGTTGACAGGTGGTGGCCAAAGCCCTAGACTCTCGCCTACCCGAAATGGCCCAATTCCTGTCCGAGGAGAATTTCGAGAGGTTCAGGACGCTCATCTACGATGCAAGCGGGATTCACTTCTCGGAATCAAACCGATCGATTCTCGAAAGCCGCCTTCGCGACATCCTGCGCAAGAACAACATCACCGTATCCGATTACTACATCCTCCTAAGAAAAAGCTCGGAAGAGCTCAAGCTGCTTCTTGACTCGGTGACAACAAACCTCACGAGGTTCTTTAGGAACACCTCCCACTTCCAAACCTTCGAGTATTTTGCAGTTCCCGATCTCCTCAAACGAAAACAAAGCACAGGGGACACCACCTTACGAATCTGGAGTGCCGGCTGCTCGACAGGCGAGGAGCCCTACTCTTTTGCCATGGTGCTGAGGGAGCTCCTTCCCTTCGGCTACAAGTCGGAGATCATCGCATCTGACCTCTCGCTCAAATCCCTGATCGCGGGGAAGGAGGCTTTCTATCCGGAGGGTCGAATGAACGGCGTTCCGGAAAAGTACCTCGCTCGTTACTTCGAGCAGAAGCCGGGCGGCTACCTGGTCAAGGACGAGATCCGCAATATGGTACGGTTTGACTATCACAACCTGAAGTTCGACAGCGGGCTTCGAGACCTCGATGTCGTCATTTGCCGGAACGTAATCATCTATTTCGATGAGGTTGCCCAGCAGGCGGTGATCGACAAGTTCTGGGACGCCATGAGCCCGCATTCCTACCTCTTCATCGGGCATTCCGAGTCATTGTTCGGAATGAAGACCCGCTTCGAGTTCGTGAAGACCGAGTGGGCCTCGCTGTACCGGAAGAACGTGGATGGGTAGCGCCATCAGGGATCCGAAGTGAGTAGCCGGCCGATTTCCGTCCTTATCGTGGACGACTCCGCCGTCATGCGCAACCTGATCGGGAAGATAGTCGAGGGGGCGGAGGGCTTGGTGGTGGCGGGCAAGGCGCTGAACGGCGCCTTCGCGCTCCAGAAAATAGCAACGCTCAAGCCGGACGTCGTCGTCCTTGATCTCGAAATGCCTGACATGAACGGGATCGAGTTTCTCAAGGAACGCAAGCGGCGCGGCATCGACGTGCCTGTGGTGATTCTCTCGTCGCGCGCGGAGCGCGGCGCTCAGATCACGATGGAAGCCATTTCGCTCGGCGCAGCCGATTTCATCATGAAGCCGATCGGCTCCGGCAGCGAAGAGATCTTCAGCATAGCCGAAAACCTCGCCCACCTTCTCCGCGGCTACGGAAGGATCTATCAAGAAACGAGAACCGAGGAGGCGAAGGGCGAGCCGACAAAGGGCACGGAAATCGCACCGCTCGCTCCGGGAGGGGGAGCGGAAGCCGGGCCGGCGGGCATGGACACAGCCAGCCTCCCCGCTGCGAGCCAAGCGGAGGATGTCTCGAGGGCAGCGCCACGCGGCCCGGCGGGGGAGGACTTTGAGGTGACCCTCCGTCGGCTGCAGGCGGAAGCCGAGCGGAGCCGACTCCAAAGTGCTCCATCCGCGGCCGCGGACTGGGGCGCAGAGTTTCCCTACCCTCGCCAGGCCGACCGGCTTGGGGACGGAGCGATCGAGATAGTTGCCATCGGCATCTCCACCGGCGGACCGAACGCCCTGCGGGAGGTCCTCTCTCGGATCGACGGGCAAATCGGGGTTCCGATTGTGGTGGTCCAGCACATGCCTCCCGGCTTCACGGCGGAGTTCGCTCGCTCGCTCTCGAAGATATGTCCCCTCGAGGTCAAGGAAGCCGAGGAGGGTGACCTTGTCCTGGCGGGGCGAGTGCTCATTGCGCCCGGAGCGTGCCACCTCAGGGTGGAGCGCCGGCGGCTTGCGGTGGCGGCATCGCTTGGAGAGGATCCGCCGGTGAACGGCCATCGGCCGTCGGTGGGGGTTCTCTTCGAATCTGTCGCGCGGGAGTTTCGCTCCGGCTGCCTAGCCGTGATCATGACCGGCATGGGGCGCGACGGGGCTCGGGAGATCGGCGCGATTCACCGCGGCGGAGGGCTGACGGTCGCACAGGATGAGGCGAGCTGCGTCGTCTTCGGGATGCCGAAGGTCGCCATCGAATCTGGAGCCATTCAGTACGTGGTGCCGCTCACGGACATGGCGCCGGCGATCAACTGGCTTGTGGAAAACACTCGGTAGGGAAGCTTCCCGGCCGCCGCGTGCGGCAGCTTCGGCGGCGCCGTTACGACGCCGAATCGCTCTCTTCCCCGCGATCTTCATCACCCGTGCTTAAGGGGTCATCGGGCTTCTCCGTGCACTTGATCCGCAGGCGCTCGATCGAGGTGGCCTTCCCCAAGTTGTCGATATCGAGGAGCACCCCCTGAAGCTCGAGATCGCTCCATGCATCCTTCGACCGTTCGGGAATCTGGGTGAGGAACTTCTGAACCTCAACCTCGGGATCCATGCCGCCGACCGAATTGAGGCTCCCGGTGCGCCCTGAGTCGCAAATGACGCCGGTGCCCCCGGGGAGGATCTCCTCGTCGGCCGTCAACGCCCGCGTGTGGGTCCCGATGACGGCCGAAACCTTGCCGTCGGCGAGGCGGAACATGGCATACTTTTCAGCAGTGGTGGCGGCATGGAAATCGAGGATGATGATGTCGGTTTCCTGCTTGATGCGGGTCAAGAGCTCGGGCAGAAAGGTGTAGGGATTGCTCAGGTGCACCCGCGTGAAGCCCGCCTGGCCGAGCAGGCAGACCACCCCCACAGCCTTGTCTCCTACGGGGTAGACTCGCCATCCGCGACCCGGGTTCCCCGGTGGATAGTTGGCCGGTCTCAATATGAAAGATGCCTTCTGCATGAAGGGAATGAGATCCAGCTTATAGTAGATCCGCTCGCCCCCCGTGAGCACGTCGATGCCGAGCTTTCGGAGGTAGATAGCGTGGTTCTTGCCGAGGCCGAAGCCCCCGGTTGTTCCCTCCGCGTTGGCGACGACAAAATCGATTTGGCGCTCGGCCCGAAGCTTCGGGAGCACGTGCTTGACGCAGAAGATGCCCGCCTTTCCGACGATCTCCCCGATAAAGAGGACTCGCATGCTTAGGACGAAATCCTGTAAGTCATAATCTGAGGGAGGATACCAACATTTGTGCCTCTTCGGCAATCGAAAGGGACCAGATGCGCCGACTTTCCTCCGGAACCCGTAGAGTTGTATCGTTTTGACGCAGACTTGCGGAAGCTGCGCCGGAAGCCGTCGGCGAGCTGCGTGAGATCCACGCACTCGCGGCGAGGCGCCCGGTAAAGCATTGCTCCCGTGGCAATTGCGGAGGGGCACAAGGGGGTTCGGAAGAAGTCAACTCGAGGACCGGATGGCACGATATATGCATGTTCTAAGGTGACCGGTGGGCGCCCAGGCTGGGCCCACCGACGGCCGCTTCGCACGAAGGGCCAACTGGCACGCTTCCGCTGGAAGGTGCCGTTTCGAGGGTAACTGTATGTACGAGCGATCGATGTTCGACATCGGCAAGGCGATGGACGAGATCTTCAACGCCGCCCAGAGCTTCTCCGAGGCATTCCGAGACAACTTCAAACCGGGCGAGCACGGGTTCATGGAGCACGGACCTTGGGGATGGTGGAAGGAGAACGTGGATTTCTACCCCGCGTTTCAGTATCCGCCGGCCAATGTCTATGTCACCCCTGACAAGCATCTGGTCTTCGAGTTCGCCCTTGCAGGGTTTGACGAAGGCGGTGTCGATCTCAAGTTCCAGGGCGACTACCTGGTCTTGAGCGCGCGCGTCCCTGCCGATCTCGCCGATCGGGAAGGGCTGCGCTACTTCAAGCGCCGGCTGAAGCTCCGCGACATCGAAGGGCAGCGCTACTACGCGCCTTCCGACAAGTTCGACCAGCAGGCCGTGAAGGCCGTGTTCAAGAACGGGATTCTCAAGGTGGATCTCCCTCCGAATGAAGAGCTCAAGGGAGGCGAAGGGATTCGGATCGAGATTGTGAAGGAGGGCGAGTGATGATCTTCTGGCTTCTCGTCGGAGTGGTGTTGGGCTACTTCTTTAAGCCGCAGATCGACAAGCTGGTCATCAAGATCGTCCGGGCAATTCGCTCGAATGCCGAGCGGACGAAGTTTCGCGAGCAGCAAGATCGCGACGACCGCTTCTAAACCGAAAAGCGGCTAAACCTGGGGCGCGGGGGCCGAAAGGCTCCGCGCCCCTTTTTTTCGTGCCCTTTTGCTGGTGCGGCGGCTGTCGCTGACCTCCCCCCCCACGGCCCCTCGCCGTGTCGGCGCGCCGTCCCGGCCCTACCGCCGGAGCCCGCCCACGTTCGTCGGCGCACAGCCCGCCGCCCGCAATCGCGCCCAGATCGCCCGCCGCGGCCCGCTGCCCCCAGGAAGCTGCGCAGTCGCTCCAAATCTTGACACCCCGTCCGATCCTGCGTAGGATTATGAGGCTTCCGTGACACCATTTGCCCGGATGGTGAAATTGGTAGACACGCTAGATTCAGGGTCTAGTGGGGGTTCCCCCGTGGAGGTTCAAGTCCTCTTCCGGGCATCGGTCTCCTGTACACGTACGCAGCACCGCGTCCTGTCGAAATTGCGAATTCCTAATCGCCATCTTCTCCTTACCAGGGGCGCTCAAGAAGCAAAGGAACGCGCTGTCACCTAATGTCGATTTCCCTGGATGACCTCACAAGGGGATCTCCTTGCGTAAGGAACGCTCGATGGATCGTCGTCGATCGGGAAGGAGGATCCGAATTCCAGCCGCTGCCCCGAGCGACGCGGGCGCCGACTGACGAAGGACTGCCCTCGGGAGCAAGGACCCTCTCTCACGCCGGGCCCAACTCTCGCGCGGGCGGATGAAACACTTCCTTCACGTGCCACGCAACGAAGCCATCGTCGGGTCGATAGGCTCGGCGAACGGGCGGCGAAAGCTCCCGGCCGTGGAAATCGGTCACCACATGGTTGAACATCGCGGAGCCAGTCGCCGCCTCGGAGACGACGATCCGAAGATCACTCGTAAATCCGATGATCCCACGATCGAAGAGCTTGTGGTGCAGCGAACACAGGGCGACTCCGTTCGGATTGGTGTCGGGACCGCCGGCCTGATGCCACTTGATGTGAGCGGCCTCGACTCCTACCAGGTTCTGGCCGATGCGGGCTAGAAATCCACAGATCGCGCATTGCCATTCGTAGGCGCGAAGAACGGCCTCTCGGAAAGTGGGATCCCGGCTCTGCGGCCTATGGCCGGCCGCAACGGTGAGAACGTCGGGGTCAATACCCACCGCCTGGAGGATGTCTTCGTGGATCGAGTCCGGAAAGTTGCGGTTCAGGAGCTCCGCGATCGTCTCCGATGCGACACGCGGGTCTTGCAGGCTCTTGAAATAGTCTTCCGTAAGCCCGCCCTTGGCGCCGGCGTCGAAAAGCTCGCGACTGGATATGTCTGTCGAGCCCGTTCCCGCCCGTGGGATGTCGATGTTGCGGATTTCCCAGAAGCCATCGCCATAGAGGTGCCAGAAGGGGAGCTCGGGATGGTACGATTTCCGGTAGGGACCGAAGTCGATTAGGAGCTGCCTCAAGGGGCCTTCGATTTTCTCGTAGGGCAACAGCCGAGGGCTGCCCACCAGATACTGTCCAATGACGTAGAGTAAAAGGAGCGGCTTGTGAGGGGCGCGCTCGCCGCCACGCCTTCAGCTGGCCAACGTCGTCAACGATTCCCATGGTGGCCCGGGGCCATTCTACTACGGACCCCGGCCGTGCGGAACGGTCGGCGGCGCTCGGAGGTCACTCGCTCACCCTCACGTCGATGAACCAGGTACCTAGAGAAAAGACCGTGATGATCGTCGCGAGGAGCCCGGAAAGCGGATGTCGGCGCAAGAGAAGGATGGCCGCGGCGAGCGCGCTGCCCCCCACGAGGACGAGGAGGGCGAGACCGGGGATGAGGAAGCTCGTGAAGAGCGAGCCCCGCAGCTGCTCGGGCGGTGGGGCGTTGATGCCGGCCGCGAGCGCCCCTCCGCCGGCGATCGCAGTGAGCGCGAGAAAGGCGGTGAGGACTATCAGCACGATTCGGGCGACTTCGCGCAGCTTCTTCATGTTTCTACCCTCCGCGAGGCGCCGTACACGACGATCTCCGCGTGCGCGTGCGGTATGGCTGTCAGGGACTTTCTTTATGCATTGGGGCAGCGTTCGTTCGATCGCCCCCTTGAATCCTACCCGTCGGGTGCGCCGCGCGCAAGTGAATGCGTGCAAGGCAGCACCCTTCGAGCATCGCGACTGAACCGCATCCTTCGATTCCCCCAGCGGTGTTGATGGCTTGTCCTCTTCTCAATCCCGCGGGCATTGACCGATCGCATTACGCATTCGATACTTATTCTATCGAGTCGAAAGCCGCGGCGAAGGAAGGGCTCCTCTGGATCTGAGGGTCGGGGGGCTTCTCCGCCGGGGAGGGTGCGGACCATGGCGAAGACGATTTGTGCATGGTGCGGAGACCTTCTTGATGGGGGCCCTGGCGCGATCAGCCACGGGCTCTGTCCATCGTGCTCGAAGGGCCTGCTTTCCGAGCAGAGGTCGAACCTCGGGCGCTTCCTCGAGCTTTTCGACGATCCAATCCTCCTCATCGACGGGGAGCGCGAGGTGCTGGCCGGAAACGGAAGCCTTCGCAGGCTCCTGGGCACTGAGGACGGACAGCTCGAGAATCACACCTTCGGCGAGCTCTTCGGCTGCCTCCACGCCCTCCCGCCGCACGCCTGCGGTGACGACGAGCCGTGCGCGGAGTGCGCGGTCCGAGCCTCGGTAGCCAAAACCCTCGCGACCGGGCAGGGCGTGATCGGAGCCGCGGCTGCCTTGAGCCGGGCGGGGGGCGAAGAGCTGCGGCTGCGCTTCACCACCGAGCGGGTCGGCGAGGCGCTCTTCCTGCGAATCGACGGCATCGCCGGCGCCGCCGGAATGCGCAAGGTCCTCTAGCGTCCTACCTGCCACGAGCGACAAGTCGGTCGCCGTTGGGCGAGGCGGGCTTCGGTCTTGACTTTCACCGATTTTAATCATATGATTGAATCGGTTGTTTTTCAAGGAGGAAGTGGTTATGGGCGACAGTCAACGAGAGTCGGAACGCGCCAGGGCGGTCCTCGTCCCCGGGTGCTCGTCGGGGATCGGACGGGCGGTCGCGCTCTACCTCGCCAGGCGCGCGGTCGTGGTCTTCGCGACCGTGCGGAAGGAGGCGAACGCAGCGGAGCTGCGCGGGCTCGGGATACCCGACCTGGTGCCGATCTGCCCGCTCGACCTGGCGCGCCTCGAGCAGATTCCGAGGGTGCGCGCGGAGGTCGAGGGGGAGCTCGAGCGGAGAAAGCTGCCGGGACTGGCGGCGATCGTCAACAACGCGGGCGGCGGCTCGATCGCGCCGATCGAGCTCATGGAGCTTTCCGGGCTCCAGGGTGAGCTCTCCGCCCGGATCCTGGGACCCGTCGCGCTCCTGCAGGCCTTTCTCCCCTCCATCCGCAGAGCTTCGGGCCGAATCATCTGGATCACGACCCCGGGGCTCCTCCCCATCCCCTACGTCTCGAGCATCCACGCCTGTGACTTTGCCGCAAACTGCCTCGCGCGCACCTTAAGGCTCGAGCTCGCTCCTTGGAGGATCCCCACGGTGATGATTCGCTGCGGGGGGATTCAGACCCCCTCGCCGGAACGGACGGCCCGTGAGGCGGCCGCAGCACTGAAGGGGTGGTCCGAGGAGGCTCGCAGCCTTTACGGCGAGAGGATGACTGCCGAGCTCGAGAGCCTGTCGGGGTTCGACCGCAAGCGAAGCGACCCGGATCTGGTCGCGGCCGCAGTCTACCGGGCCCTCGTCGCCCCCCGGCCTCGCAGCCGCTATCAGGTCGGCCACCTGTCGCGCGCCGCACAGCTCGCCGAGCTCCTTCCCCAGACGGTGGTCGATCGCTTCATGGGCCGCGGGCGGTAGGAAGGCGAGAAGCGGCTTCTCGAGCAGATCGTATCCTGCAGCTCAAGGAAGGCAGTTACCGTTGCAGATCGGCGGCCAAGGATTGGGCACGACCCGCATCTGCCGCCGCCGGCCGCTGAATTGACAGTTGCTGAGGCCTCTCCATTTTCCTTGCAAATTTTGCCCAGTCGGGGTAAAATCAATGCAAACGGTTGCCCATTCAGCCGTGCAAATGAGGTGCCACGGTCATCGTGGTGCGACCTAAGGAGGAAGATGTGAAGAAGGTGCTCTTAGTCCTCTCCATGTTCGCGCTGGCCACGTTCGCAGCGTTCGCGACCGGGAGCCAGGAGCCGAAGGCTGCCGGTCCCGTGAGCCTATCCATGTGGACCCAGGAAAGCGAGAACGAGAACTCCTATCAGTATGTGCAGAGCTTGATCGCAGGCTACGTGAAAGATCACCCGACCGTGACCATCCATTTGCTCCAGAAGAATACCGAGGCCCTCCGGCAGGACTTCTTGACGGCAAGCCTCGCGGGGCAGGCGCCCGATTTCCTCTGGACCGTGAGCGATCATGCCGGACCCTTTACCGCGGCCGGAGTCATCCAGCCGGTCGGCAAGCTGTTCGATCTCTCGAAGTACGTTTCGTCGGCGGTCGATGCCGTCAGGCTGGACGGCCAGGAGTGGGGCGTTCCCATCTCCAACGGCAACGAGCTGATGCTTTTGTACAACAAGTCACTCGTCCCCACCCCGCCGCAGAATACCGACGAGCTCATCAAGATGGGCAAGGAGCTGACGAAGGACGGAGTTTACGGCCTCGTCTTCAATCAGGTCGAGCCCTTCTGGCTGGTGCCCTGGCTTGGCGGCTTCGGAGGCAAGGTCTTCGCCGAAGACGGCAAGACTCCGACGCTGAACACGCCCCAGATGGTGAGCACCCTCCAGTTCCTGTATGACCTCAAGTACAAGTACCAGATCATTCCGAAGGAGAGCGACTACGCAGCGATGGACTCCCTCTTCAAGACCGGCAAGGCGGCGATGATCATCAACGGGGACTGGTCGCTCGGCGAGTATCAGAAGCTTCTTGGCGACAAGCTCGGCGTGGCGAGGATTCCGAAGGTGAGCGCCACCGGCATGTGGCCTGCGCCCTACACCAGCGGGAAGTTCTTCATGCTCTCCAAAGACCTCGCAGGCGAAAAGCTCGCCATCGTGAAGGACTTCATCAACTGGGCGACCGACAAGGACAATCAGCTCACCATGGTGAAGGATCTCGCCCGCCTTCCCGCCCTGAAGGTGGCCTTAAGCGATCCTCTCATCACGAGCGACCCGATTCTCAAGGGCGCGGCCGAGCAGATGACGGTCGGCACTCCGATGCCGATCGTGGTTCAGATGCGCGCCGTGTGGGACGCCATGAAGCCGGAGATGAACGCGGTTCTTTCGAACAGCGAGAGCCCGGCTGCGGCTGCGGCAAAGATGCAGCAAGCTGCGGTCACCGGCATCCAGAATATGCACTAGGAGCGGCACCCGCCCGCACACTTTGAGCCGGGGGCGGAAGGTCAACTTCCGCTCTCGGCCTGCTTCACGGAGGCATCGATGCATTCCCTAACGGCGGACATCGTCCTGCGAAGCCTTGGTCAGGTCGGCTCGACGGTCCTCGCGATTCTTGCGGGCGTGATTGTTCTCGAGGTAGCCATCTATCTCGTCTTCGGCAAGCTCCTAAAGTATCGACACACCCTCCCCTTCATGCTGCTCGCTCCCGCGGCGATCGGGCTTGTTGTGCTCATCGTCTACCCGATCATTTACGAGGTGGTGCTTTCCTTCAGCAACATGAGCCTCTTTACCTTTCGAAATCCGAAGTTCGGCCTGATCTACGCCGAGCGCAATTTCGGCGACGTTTTCACCCAGCCGGTGCTGAAGCTGGTGCACTTCCTTCCGGTTTTTCTCAGGACGGTGCTGTGGACTACCATTCAGGTGACCTTCCATGTGACCCTCGGCATGATCCTTGCGCTGCTCTTGAACCGGCCCATGAAGCTCCGCGGGCTCTACCGAACCCTGCTCATCGTGCCCTGGGCTATCCCGCAGGTCGTCGCGGTCCTCGCGTGGCGGGGGGAGTTTCAGTTCGAATACGGTTTTCTCAACATCGTGTTGCGCGACATCGGACTTCACGGGATCGAGTGGAAGTCGAGTCCCTTCTGGAACTTTGCAGCCATCAACATCACCAATATCTGGCTGGGAGTCCCCTTCATGATGGTCATCCTCCTCGGTGGGCTCCAGAGCATCGATCGGACCTACTACGAGGCGGCCGAGATGGACGGCGCCGGTCCGTGGACCCGCTTTCGCAATGTCACCCTGCCGCTCATAAATCCAGTGCTTACGCCGGCGGTGATCCTCGGGGTCATCTGGACGACGAACAACTTCAACGTCCCCTACTTCATAAACGAATACAACCTCGAGAGCTCCGAGATCCTGGTCACAGCATTATTCCGGGCCGCCTTCGACTATTCTCGATTCGCCTTTGCGGCGGCCTTTGCCATAGTGATTTTCCTTATTCTCCTCGTCTTTGCCATCATCTATATTCGGTTCTCCGGCCTTGAGTCCGTCGTGGGGGGTACGATACGGAAGCCGCTCCCGGCCGGGACTGTGCTTGAGGGGGCGCGGAAATGAAGGCAACCATTAGGAAATCGGTGAGCGCCCGTGGCTTAGTGCGGTGGTTCTTTTTCCGATCGCGGGGCGATAGTCCCTTCCAGCGGACCCTCATCCACATCGTCCTCATCATCGCGTGCGTCATCGCGGTCTACCCCGCGCTGCGCATCCTCACGGTGTCGCTGCGCCCGCTTAACATCCTGATGTCGACCTCGCTCGCGATCATCCCGCAGGGAGCCACGCTCAAGAACTTCGCCACCGTCTTTGCCAACACCGACTTCGTCCGCTGGATATGGAACAGCCTCATCATCACGCTGTCGACCGCGATCATCGGCGTGATAATCGCATCGACCTCCGCGTACGCCTTCTCGCGGTGGAGCTTCCCGGGGCGCACCGGCGCGCTGGTGTTCCTGCTTGCGACCCAGATGATTCCCGCCGCCATGCTCATGATTCCCCTCTACATCCTCTCGGCGCGGGTCGGAATCATCAACAGCTGGCGCGGCCTGGTCATCGCCTACAGCGTTCAGGCGGTGCCTTTCAGCATCTGGATTCTAAAAGGGTACTACGACACCGTTCCCTACGAGCTCGAACAGGCGGCGATGATCGACGGCGCCTCGCGGATGGGGGCGTTCTATCGCATCATCCTTCCCCTGTCGACCCCCGCCCTCGCCATTGTCTTTCTCTTCAACTTCATGCAGGCATGGAACGACTTCCTTCTCGCCCGGATCATGCTGCAGAAGAACGAGCTGCTTACCTGGCCCCTGGGGCTCCAGACGATGCAGGGGCAGTTTCAAACCCAATGGGGCAACTTCAGCGCCGCGGCTCTCATGATCTCGATTCCCGTCATGGTCCTCTTCTTCTTCTCTTCCCGCTGGCTCGTGTCGGGCCTCACGCTGGGCTCGGTGAAGGGGTAGCCAGTGAAGTCAATCGGGGCCCGGCAGCGACAGGGAGCGGCGGTATGAAGGTGACCATCAAGGAAGTAGCACGGCAGGCGAATGTCTCACCGTCGACGGTCTCGCGGGTGCTCCATGACAGCCCCAAAATCAGCGACGAAACCAAGCGGCGCGTCATTGGCGCCATGGAGAAGCTCCACTATCATCCAAGCGCAGTTGCGCGCAGTCTCGCGAGCAAGGCCACCAAGACCATCGGGCTCGTGCTTCCCAACGATCCCGACGACCTCTTCTTGAATACCTTCTTCATTCGCGCAATGCGCGGGATAAGCATCTACGCCCAGGAGCGCGGCTACTTCATCATGTACGCCTTCTCGAAGAGCGAGGATCTCGAGATTGAGTTCATCAAGAACTACATCGACTCGAACTGGGTCGACGGGATCATCCTTGCAACCACGCGCCAGGACGACCGGTGCATCGCCTACCTGCGCAGCCGGGGCTTTCCCTTTGTCGCGATCGGACGACCCGAGGAGACTCGCGACACCTACTGGGTCGACAACGACAACTTCCAGGCGATGTACAACGTCGTCAACTACCTCGTCGAACAGGGATACAAGAGGATCGCCTTCCTCGGCGGCCCCATCGGCTACAACGTGACGCGCAATCGCCTCGCCGGCTACCGCCAGGCGCTCGTGAATCGAGGGCTCGAGGTTGACGAGCGCCTCATTGAGGAGGGGACGAGCTTCACGGAGGATGCCGGCTACGAGGCGATGATGAAGATCCTTGCTCGAGCCACCCCCGATGCGGTCTCCGCCACCGATGATCTCCTCGCCTTCGGAGGCCTCAGGGCCTGCGCAGAGAGGTCAATCGAGGTCGCGGCGGTTGGGTTCAACAACACGGTGCGCGGCACCTATCAGACACCGACTCTCACCACGGTCGACATCAACCCTGACGAGCTCGGTAGTCGGGCGTGCGAGCTTCTGATCGGGGTTCTCGAGGGGGAGGAGCTCGCGACCAACCACTTCATCGTGGAAACCCGACTCGTCGAGAGGGATTCGACAAGGTCGCGCGCAGTAGCGCAGGCGGACTCGCGATTGCCCTGATTCCCGGCGAGGGGTTCGGCTCTCTTCGCTAGTCCACTCGAACGGGCATGATGAAGAAGGGAATCTCATCCTGGTGCAGGCGCCGCTGCACGGCAAAGGTCGTGTGGTTGTACAGGAGCCGCGTCAGGAAAGACTCCAATTGAAAGACGATCTGGCCGCCGAAGAAGATCGAGTTGGGATTCTTCTCGTAGATGCTCCGCGCCAGGCCTGAAATCTCCTCAACCACGTCGGTACCGATCGCCGAGAAGCCGCGAGCATAGAGCCCCTGCGAGCGCATGAAGCCGACGTACTTTGCAAGATCCCCCTCGATGTGCTGCGCGAGATTCTGCAGGGCCTCCGGGCCCTTGAATCGATCGGCGTCGATAATGCCAGCCTCGATGAAGAACCAGTTTCGAAAGGTGTCGCCGAAAACGCGCCTGACATTGAAGAGGGTGTGCAGGCCGGTTCCGTTGAATCCCGACACGAGAATGACGGCCGTCTTGCCGCGGGGCTGCGCGCGCGGTGCGGCCTTCCTACGCTCCGCGGCGGTCCGCTCGCCTTCGGGGGGGACGGGAAACTGCGTCGCCACCGTCATCAGGCTGTCGAGGCGCGCGAGCCTCTTGCCGGTCCGGGTATAGAAGCGCTTGACCACGAAGGCGAAGGAAACGAGGGTGCCCGTGATGAGGATGGTGATCCACCCTCCTTCCGAGAACTTCAGCACCAACTGCGATATGAGTATGAAACCCGAGAGAACGAATCCGATTCCGCTCACGAGGATCTTCCGTAGCCAGGTCGGCGCCTGACGGCGCACCTGCCACCAGTGACGGACCATTCCGGCCTGAGAGAGGGTGAAGGTTATGAAGACGTTGATTGCGTAGAGCGTCACGAGGAATCCCACGGAGCCGCCACTCGCCATCATGAGGATGACGGCTGCGCTCCCCATCAAGAAGAGCCCGTTCTTCGTGACAAGGCGCTCGCTCAGGAGGCTGAACTGGCTGGGAAGCCACCGATCGAGGGACATGTTGGCGAGCACGCGCGGCCCGCCGAGGAAGCCGGTTTGAGCGGCAGTGAAGAGAAGTATCGCCTCGGAAATGAGGGCGATGAGAAGGAAGAAGTAGCCGGGCGTGCCCCATCCCGCGGTGATCCGCTCGAACACGACCGCGTTCAGAGTCTTGCCGGGCTGGCTGACAACTCCGTAGAGCAAGTAGGCTACCATGAGCCCGCACGCCGTGAAGGCAAGCGAGACAGCCATGTAGCGCAGGGTCCGCTTCGCGGTCTGCACCTTCGGATCCCGCAGGAGAGGCATACCGTTGCTCACCGCCTCAATTCCCGTATAGGTCCCTGCCCCCATGCTGTAGGAGCGCATGATGAGAACGAGGGTCCCGAAGATGCCGAGTTGGCTCGTGGTCTTGCCGAGCTCGGTGGTCGTCGCGCGGGCGACGTCGCCGACCGTCGCGACGTTTGCTCCGACCGCGTAGATGATCGCGAGGGTGTGGGTGATGAGAAACACGAGAAAGACGGGAACGAGCGGAACGACAGACTCCTTGACCCCCCGCATGTTCATCACCGTGAGGAACAGCACGATGAGGACAGCCACGAGAAGCTTGTAGGCGCCAAAGGAGAGGGGGAGGAAGCTGAAGAGAGCGTCCGCGCCGCTTGCGATGGAAATGGTTATCGTCAGGAGATAGTCGATCAGCAGCGCCGATCCGGACACCATCCCGAGCGTTGGAGACAGAAGCTTGCTCGCGACGAGATAGCCGCCGCCGCCGGTCGGGAAGAGCTCGACGATCTGGGAATAGCTTGCGGTGATGACGAAGATTGTCACGGCCATCGCGAGGGCGACGAAGATTCCGAGATGGGTGTAGCTGCCCAGCGCAAGGAAGGTCTCTTCGGGCCCGTAGTTCGACGACGAAAGCCCGTCGACACCGAGACCTATCCAGGCGAAAAAGGCAATCAGGGACAAGCGGTGAAAGAGCTGAGGGTCGTGGACGTCGCGAGCTTTTCCGAAAAGGATGGTCCTCAAGGTTGAGATGATGGATGTGGAATCTTGATTGCCCATGGGATTCAGGGGGCAAATCTACTCTGTGTGCGGGGGATGTGCAAGCCCCGGTAGGGCTTGAGCAAGAGGGTAGCGGTGCCGGTGTGCTTGGTCTGCGGGATAGAGGCGCTTGAGATTCCACGCGGCGCCGCGTACAATTCCACCGTCCATGAGCACGCGCCGGAGAGCTCGACGCCCCGAGGAGACCTCCCTTCGCATCGCGGTCCCCGCCTCGCTCGCACTCTACGCCCTCCTGTTCGCTGGGTCTGCGCTCCTTCCGCCCGTGGCGCAGCCCGAGCGGAAGAGTGAGCCCGCGGCGGTGACAGTCGTCTTGGACGGCGGCGCATCGGGCGGCGGCCGACCGGCAGCGGGCAGCGGTCCGGCGCGCGGCGATGGCTCCGCGCCGGCGGTCATCGAACGACGCGCGGGCTCGGTCGGCGCTGCGGACGCTTCGGCTGCCGCGTCACGAAGCGGGACGGCAGCGAGCAACGCCCCGGCGCGCGGCGAGGCGAAAGCGGGGGAGATCGCCGGGCGGACGGGCGCTGCAGCCGGCGCGTCAGGCAACCGCGCGCAACCCATCGAAGCGTCGTCGAGCCCATCCGGCGGCGACGAACGGTCGATCGATGGAGCTGCCCTCGCGCCGGGAAGCCGCCTTACGAGCTCGGCCGGCGGCAGCGGGGTCGCGGGCGGAACCGCAAGCGACACCACGCAGGTGCGGCCCGGCGGCGCAGGCGACGGTATGGCCGGCGCGAGCGCAGGCGTTGAGGGGGGTGGACTGCAGGGAGAGTCCGGCCGCCGCGAGCCGGGTGCCCTCGTAGTGCTCGACCTCATCCGAGCGAGGATCGAGCGGGCGCGGAGCTATCCCTTCGCCGCTCGCCTGCGCGGAATCGAAGGGACCGTCACCGCGTCGATAACCGTGGACGGACAGGGCGAGCTTTCCTCCGAGCGGATCGTGCGTACGTCGGGGAGCGCGATCCTCGATCGCGCCGGTCTTGCGCTCCTGCGGCGGGTCTTTCCGGTTCCGAACGACACGGGCTCCGGGTTCGACCTCGAGGTACGCATCGCCTACCGGCTGGTCGACGGGGGCGGCTCCGAATAGGGGTAGGGCTTGGATCACGATGATGCGGATGAACATCGATCCCGCGAACCTGCGCCCCTTTCTGCAAGAGCTTCAACAACCTGTTACAAGTGCGCCTCCACTCCCGCTTTGATGAGGGTCGGCGGCATCGGATAGCCCGCCACGACTTGGTACTGCGCATCGAGCAGGTTGTCAGCCGCGAGGTAGATCGTGCATTGGCGATTCACCGCATACCGCACGATGGCGTCGACGACCACAAAGCCCGGGAGCGAGGAGGTCGCGGTCGTGTCGAGATACTGGAGGCTCTCGTAACGCGCGGCGAGGGAAGCGGAGAGGGGGCCGCCCGCGTAGGCGAGCCGGGCGGTCACCGTATGGACCGGGGTCATGGGCACCCGTACGTCGTTCTTGAGGGTGAGTCCGCCGAAAAGAGCGAACGAGTAGAGAAAGGTGTAGCCGACGTCGAGGCGCAGGCGTTTGCCGAGAGCAAGCTTTGCCTCTTGGTCCACCCCCGGGAAAAGGGCGAGACCGTAATTGAGCGCCTGGTACACAAATGGGTTGTTCGCTTCGGGTAGGTCGACGATCTGATCCTGCGCATAGCGCGCAAAGCCCGAGAGAGCGTAGCTGAGCGGCCCAGCGTGAAGCTGCACCCCGAGATCGGCGTTCCAGGCTGTTTCGGGAGAAAGGCCCGGGTTCCCGACGAAATAGGGGCTTTGGTAGTAGAGATCATTGAAATCCGGGGCACGGTAGGAGCGCGAGAGGTTTGCCTTGAGGGCGAGCTTCGGTCCAACCTCGTAGAAGGCTCCGAGGATGAAGCTTAAAGAGCCGGGGGCATAGTCGGAGTAATAGTCGTAGCGCACGGCCGGGTAGAGCGAGAGGCGGCCGATCGAGAGCATCGGCTCGATGAAGGCCCCGGCCGTAAGCCGATGGGGCGTGCCGGCCTCGGTGTCGACTGCCTGCTCATAGGCGAACGAGCCTCCATACACGAGGGTGAGCAGGTCGGAAAGCGACGCGTTCTGCTGGACCTGAGCTCCCACAACCGAATCCTTGTGGTCGTCATTCGTCGCGGAGCTCGGATCGACGTAGGTCACCTCGGCCTGGGTCGCATACGCGGTGAGATCGAGAGAGAGGAGGTCCGAGCCGAGGTGCGGCGTCGAATAGCGAAGCACCCCCCGGTAGACGCTCTGGGTCTCGTGCGCCTCGGGGGTGAGATACGGGAACGGCTCGCTTGGCGTCCCGGGGATTCCGGGAACGCCGCTTGCGTGGTAGAGCACGTAGGCGTCGGCCGAGAGGGTGCCCGAGAGAAGCGGGAATGTGAGGCCGAGCGAACCGTCGCCCCCGAGTAGATCCGCGTTCTGAAGCTCTCGCGTCTGGCCGTTCGGATCGAGATAGAGATAGCCGTTCCGCGCGCGCACGAAGCTTCCGGACGCCCGGAGGCCGAGGGAGCCTATCGAGCCCGAAGCCGAAAGGGATGCACGCTGCGAGTCGACGAGGCTCGAATAGTCGGGACCTGAAGTGACCTCGCCCGTTCCGGACCCGCTCTGGTAGGGGCTCGGGATGTACGAGCCGTTCTCGATCGAGGCGGAGAGGCTCGGCTTGGTCGAGCCCTTGGTGATGATGTTGATCACCCCGCCGATCGCAGCGGTGCCGTAGAGAGCGCTTGCCCCTGCGCTCACTATCTCGATTCGCTCGACGTTGGCGATCGGAATCGTCGAGAGATCTACGCTCCCGGTGAGCGGATCGTTCATCGGGACGCCGTTCACCAGGACGAGGACCTGGCTGGAGGTTGAGCCGCGGATCGAAACCGTCGCATCCGGAGTGTTTGCGCCGTAGGAGGTGATGGACAGGCTCGCCACGTTCTTGATGGCGCCCGCGATCGTCTGCGCCCCGCTTGCCCGGATCTCGGCGGAGGTGATAACGGTCACGTCGGCCGGAGCAGTCGAGATCGGCTGCCGGACGCGCGTCGCGGTGATCGTCACATCGCCGAGGGAGTAGCTCGGGGGATCGGCGAGAACATCGGCGGCGCCGACAACAAGTGCGAACAGCGAGACAAGTAGACCGAGTCGGATGGATTGTTTCATGCCTCTTCCTTTGCATCGAAGGATTAGCAGATTCCAATCCGTATCCTGACTTCCGGATCACCTTCGGACAGCGCCTTCTCGTGGGAAAAACCACAATGGCTGCGCCCGCTCCTCGGACCGCCGCGATTGTGCGGCATTGTCGTCGCGCGAGCGCCTGCTGCCTTTATCCCCGGTTACAGTGGCGAGACCGTTGCGGACTTGCACCGCATTCCACGATTGGGATCTGGGCCTGGCAGGACGATATCCGGAGGTAGCAGCGCTGTCAAGCCGAAAACGGACGCGACGGCCATTCTCCACTTAACGGTCGGCGCCGGCGGTCTGCGACGGCGTGCCGCGGCCGCACCATCCCGCGATCGACCGTCTCAGTTCGCCGGGTTCGTCGGCGGCGCCGCTTTGAGCTCGCGAACGAGAAGGGCTCGGGAGCCCACCTCGCGCGCATCGATCTTGAAGATGAGGCTGTAGAGGCCTGCGCGCGGAAAGACCGCCCCTGCTATGCCCGGCGTAAGCTCAACCACATCGGAGCGGTTTTTTACGCTGACGTGACCGGAGAGGGCGACGACGACCTGATCGGTGTTGTCGTCGGCGACGAGGTTGAGGGAGAACTCATGATCTCCCTCGAGATTCGTCGCGGCCGCGTAGATGAACCAGGGGGGAAACATGATCGGGAAGGTCGCGGACTGAAAGCTGTTGAAGGTCCCGATGATGCCCTTCTTTCCGTTGTTTTCCACGATGACCCGATCCGCAAAGAGAAGGCCGACGAGGACTACTTCGCTGTTCATTGCTTCTCCACGGCGCTGCGCGCCGATTCCTTCGCCGTTTCGGCGCCGGACGTGCGGCTCGCTGAGTCGGGCCCGCCGGCGGCCGCGGCGAGGGTCAACCGTGTCCGGGCGGCCGCCTGGACGCCTGCAGGGGTCAGGGGCAGCGGCAGGAGCTCGCCACCTATCCAGAGCGCGATCATGTCGTCGTAATGACGATCGCCCGGCTGTCCGGACTGTCCCATGGGGGCGACGATGAAGGTTCGGTCGGGATCGGCGAGCGAGGCCACGAACCGGATTGACGGCACCGTGAGCGCGCGGTATGCCGCCAGCTTTCCATCCTCCCGGGAGGGATTGAAGGCCGAGACGTTCAAGGTCGTCGCGCCGCCGCCTGAAGGGTAGGGCCCGCGATTGAGAAGCCAGGCGAAGAGGCTGCCTGAAATCCCGTCTCGCCCCGCAGCACCCGGATGCTCGTAGAGATAGGTGTGAAGGCGACCCCACGACCATCTCCGTCGATCGGGTCCCAGGATGGCTGAGATCGCGGTCATCGCCTGCTTCAAAGCATCCTCGCACAGGGCGGCGAGGCCTCCGGCGGCGAACCGGGTCTTGGCGAGGAGACGAGGCGCCTCGCCGGTAAGAAGCAGGCTATCGAGCGCTGAAAAGAAGAGCGGCGCGAAGGAGAGCACGATTGGCAGACTCTCGCCGAGAGTCTCCGCGAGCAGGCAGCGCATTGCCTCGGTGTGAAAAACCGAGAAAACCAAAGCGCCCACGCTTCCGGGCTCCATCCCGCGGTCCCACGCCCGCAGGATGGCCGCCGCCTCCTTCGCGAGCGGATCGCGGTACTCCTGCGCGAGCACCCGCGGAAGGAGCCGCTCCGCTTGGAGCGCATAACGGTCGAGCTGGATCTTCCCGAACTGCTCGACCGTTGGGTTGGGGTGCACTTTGAGGAGGTTGCGGATCCGTTCGACCCGGAAGGGCGCGCACCAGGCATAGGTGATCTCCGACTCCTCGTCGACTGAGCGATGGTTGGCCGTCGCGATCCACCCCTCCGGCGGATTTCGCAAGCTAGGCAGTCGGTCGTAGGGCAGAAACCCGCTCCAAGCGTCATGCTCCGAGGAGCCGTCCGCAGGGGCACGCCCTGAGTAGCCGGAACGAATTGGCGCAAGACCGGTGGCGTGCCAGGCGATCTCGCCTTGCGCGTCCCCCGCGACGAGGTTTTGTCCCACCGTTTTGATGAGGCTGCCGCATTCGATCGCCTCGGCCACGCTTTGCGCGCGGGCCAGGCGAAAGAAGCCGTCGAAGGTCGTATCCTCGTATGCGCCATCCGGGAGGGTCCCGTACCACTTGAGAGCGGCGACGGCCTCTGCCCCCGGTGTCGGTTCGGTGATCAGAGGCCCCTGGGTCGTCTTGTAAACCGTTGCCTCGTAGGCGCTCTCCCCCGCCACGGGGATGAGGATTCGCTCGCTGTCCATCGACAGCTCCCTGTCGCCTAGTCGATAGCGCGTCGGGTTTCGCGGATCGACCTCAAAGGCATAGAGGTCGACGACGTCGGTCATGACATTCGTCAGCCCCCAAGCCACCCGCTCATTGCGCCCGATGATGATCCCCGGAACCCCCACCATCGAGGCGCCCGCGACGTTCGTCCCCGGGCAGCTCAGGTGGCAGAGGTGCCAGACCTGAGGGACCATCATGCCGAGGTGGGGGTCGTTGGCGAGAAGGGGCTTGCCGCCCTCGCCCTCGGAGACGACCCAGTTGTTGCTGCCCCCGCTCACCGCCTCAAGCTCGGCGTAGAAGGCGAGAGCGGCCTTCGACAGCGGGCCGAACCGCTTTGAGCCGTAGCGCTTGAAAAAGTCCTCTGCCGGAAGGCGGACGCCCGGGTTGGAGGGGAAGAGCTCGTTGTAGGTCTCGGCATCCAGGCGTCCGCGCGCGAGAAGGGCGGTGATCTCTTCATGGTAGTTGGTCTGGAGAAACCAGGCATTCATCGACAGGACACCGCACAGATCCCCGGGCGTCCAGGTGCGCTTGGGGATGTGGAGAACGCGGAACTCGAGCGGAAGGCGATTCCCGGCAAAGGCGAGGTAGCCGTTGATTCCCTCGGTGTAGGCCTCGAGGGCCCGGAGGCCGTGCGGCGAGGTCGCTTTGAGCGCCCGGTCGCGGACTCGATCGAAACCGGCAAGGCGCGCGAAATGATCGAGGTGAGCGAACCCCCTTCCTCCAACCTCGGCAAGCAGCCCCACGGTCAGCCTGCGGATCGACTCGAGCTGCCAGAGACGGTCCTGGGCATGGAGAAAACCTTGCGCGAGGTAGAGGTCGTGCTCATTGGATGCCGACACGTGAGGGATTCCCCACCGATCGCGCACGACCTCAACGTCCTGCTGGAGGGGAAGGCCAGAAACCCGTCCGCGATAGGCGGTTCGAGCTTTCGGAAGAAGCGCGTTCAGCCGCAGCAACCCTTTCTTCATAACGCCATTCTAAACGAAAAGCATAGGGGACGCATCAAGGGATGGTATAATCCCGAAATTAACGCATGCGGAGGCACGAGATGACGATCGCAGTGATCGGCGGCACGGGTCACATTGGAAGCTACCTCGTCCCGCGCCTGGTTCAGGCGGGCTATGAGGTGATCTGCTTGAGCAGGGGCGCGCGGGCACCCTATCGGAATCCGGGGATTTGGAAATACGTTCAGAGCATCTCGATAGACCGGGAGCGCGAGGAGGCTACAGGCGCCTTCGGCAAGCGGATTGCGGGTCTCAGGGCGGATATCGTCATCGACCTCATCGGTTTCGGTCTGGAGAGCGTCCAGCAGATGGTCGACAGCCTCGCTGGACGCGTTCGACACTACCTCTTCTGCGGCACGATCTGGGTGCACGGGCCAAGCGCTCGAGTTCCGACCGTGGAGGAGGAGCCGAGGCGACCCTTCGGCAACTACGGGATCCAGAAGGCAGCCATCGAAGCCTACCTCCTCAACCAGGCCCGGATGCTCGCTTTCCCGGCCACCATCCTCCACCCCGGCCATATCGTCGGGCAGGGATGGGTGCCGGTCAACCCAGCCGGCAACTTCAATCCTCGCGTCTTCGAGATCCTTGCTCGTGGCGAGCCCCTCGTCCTTCCGAACCTCGGCATGGAGAGCGTTCATCACGTCCACGCCGATGACGTTGCGCAGTCCTTCTGCCGCGCGATCGACCGGCCGAGCGTCTCGGTCGGCGAGAGCTTTCACGTAGTCTCGGGGCAGGCGCTCACCTTGAGGGGTTACGCCGAGCTCATGGCGCAGTGGTTCGGCAAGCACGCCGAGGTAAGCTACGCCCCCTGGGAGGAGTGGCGCAAGCAGGCGAGCGCGGAGGATGCAGCCGCCACGTGGGACCACATCGCCCACAGCCCCAACTGCAGCATCGAAAAAGCGAGAAGGCTTCTCGGCTATGAGCCGCGCTACACCTCGATCGAAGCGGTCTGCGAGTCGGTCGACTGGCTCGTTGAGCACGGGGAAATAAAAACGAGCTAGCGCGGAAGCCTCACAGATTGACGCTGCGCATCGCGGCGTCCGGGTAACGGTTCCCCCGGGCGGCCCCCCTGGGGGCCGCCGCATCGAGTCGGGAGAGCTCCTCGGGGCTTATCTGGATTTCTGCGGCGCGGACGGTCTCCTCGAGATAGCGACGGCGCTTGGTGCCGGGAATGGGCACGATGTCATTACCTTGCGCGAGCACCCAGGCGAGCGCGAGTTGGGCCGGGCTCACCCCCTTTGCAGCGGCAATCTCTCCCACCCTCCGCACGAGATCGAGGTTCTTCTGAAAGTTTCCGCCCTGAAAGCGGGGCGAGTTGCGCCTGAAATCACCCGGCTCGAGATCCTCGGGGCTCCTGATCTGCCCGGTGAGGAAGCCCCGTCCGAGCGGGCTGTAGGCGACGAAACCGATACCGAGCTCGCGGCAGGCCGCGAGAATGCCCTCTTCGGGATCGCGGCTCCAAAGCGAGTACTCCGTCTGCAGCGCGGCAATCGGATGAACCCGATGGGCCCGGCGGATGGTCTCGACGCCCGCCTCGGACAGGCCGAGGTAGCGCACCTTGCCGGCCTTGACGAGGTCCGCCATCGCCCCGACCGTCTCCTCGATGGGAGTGTTCGGGTCGACCCGATGCTGATAATAAAGGTCGATCGTCTCGATGCCGAGTCGCTTCAGGCTCGCGTCGCACGCGGACCTCACGTACTCGGGCCGGCCGTTGATCGCCCGCTTCGTTGGATCCTTCGGATCGCGCACGTTTCCGAACTTCGTGGCGATGACAAGCCGCTCCCGCTTTCCCCGGATGGCCCTCCCGACCAGCTCCTCGTTGACAAAGGGACCGTACATGTCGGCAGTGTCGAGAAAGGTGATGCCGAGCTCAATCGCGCGGTGAATGGTCGCGATCGACTCCCGGTCATCGGTGCTCCCGTAGAACTCGGACATCCCCATGCAGCCGAGACCGAGCTCGGAGACAGCGAGGCCGCTCTTTCCAAGCAGACGTTGTTTCATAGCTTTCATTCTCCCTCGTCGGGAATATACACATTCGTTCCGAAAGTGACAGGGGAAGCGTTCGGGGCGGGCGAGGCCCGAGGCAGCCCCCGGTCACTCACGGTCGAAGAGATGCTCGGTCATCGAGCCGAGGTCGAGAGAGAGCTGGAACCTGCCGCTGTCGATCACCGACACGAGCATCCGCAGTCCGAGCGAGCGCTGCATCCGGGCGCCGATGCCGAAGCTTCCCCCGCAGCGCAGGGTGAGATCGGACGGAGGCGGCAAGGGATCCTGCCAGCAATTGCCGAGGCTGAAGTTCGCAAGCAGGAAGATCTCGCTGGCGAAAACCTGCGAGAGGGGAAAGACTCTGAAGCGGGCGTCGAACCCTGCGGCCGCTTTGTGCGATCCCACCACCTCCCATTGCCGGTAGCCCACGAACTGCTGTCTGCTCCGCAGGTCGAAGGAGTCATAGAGACGGAGTACGCCGGGATCGCTCGGCGAGGTGGTGAAATCGGTGCCCCCGGAGAAGGTAAGCCCAAGGGTGAGCGCCTCGCCGACCGGAAGATTGGCTTGGAAGTCTGCGGCGAGCTTCTGGAACCGAGCGTTTCCTCCAAGGGCGGGAACGGCGGTTTCGTAGCCTACTTCGGCAGCCAGCCCGTGGTGCGGAAATACTGCAGTCGGTCGGTTGTCAACCTCGAGGGCAGCCCGCGCTGCGGAGACCACCAGGGAGATTGCGCTCGCGAGATTCTGGCTGTAGGTGAGCACCGACGCTATCGCATAGCCCGCTTGAACCTGAGCCCCATATCCAATCGGGACTCCCGCCCAGAGACCGCCGCCGAGGGTGTTCATAGGAAACCCAATCTGGCCTCCTGCGGTTGATCGAAGCTCGAAGTAGCGAAGCACTTTGAAATACGGGTCGATGAAGAGATAGCCCCCGACAGGCTGATAGTATTCGAGGTAAAGGTACTGGGTGTCGACGAACATCCCCTCCGCCAGCAGCTGCGAGCCCTTTCCCGTCAACCCCTGGACCGTGATCCCGGCCGACAGATCGAAGGAGTTCCTCACCGCGGTCGACCAGCTCCCCTCGTAGTCAATACCGAAAAGAAGCGCGCTCCTGGTTGTGACTGCCGGCGCCACACCTACGATGAGCTTTCGACCGCCGTCAGCGAGCGCGCCGAAGCGGATGCGCACATAATCGAAACGCCCGCTCTCGTAGGCCCGGTCCACCGCTGCGCGCAGCGTGCTCCCGTCGACCGGAGCCCCGATAAGCGGTCGGAAGCTCGACGCGATGACCTGCGCATCGTCGCCGGCGGCCCCTTCGACCGTCACAGCGGAGATCCGAAAGGAGCTCCGGAGCGATCCCTCCCAGGCGGTTTCGGGAAAATCGGCGCCTGTCGGGGCGCTTACACGATTCGTTTCGGCGCTCGCCGGGGCGTCTGCGACGGCCGCGATGGCCACGAGCTGGGAGAGGCACTCCCGGGCGGCCGCCTCCCCCCGGGCGACGAACTCCTCGGCTCTATTGAACTCGAATGCCTTGAGGCCGCTCAAGTCAGGCTCGATGAGGAGATCGGCGAGGCGGGCCTGAGTCTCGACGTTTCGCTGGACCACAAGGCGCGAGGTCTGCGACAACACTGCGATGGGGCTCGTCAGCTCGTCGATCGACGAGACCGGAGGCGTCCTCACCCTCACGGCGATCACGACGTCCGCCCCCATCTTCTTCGCCACTGCGACGGGAAGGCTGTCGATGACTCCCCCGTCGACGAGATAGCGCCCGCCCACCGGATAGGGGCTAAAGATCGCGGGCAGGCTCATGCTCGCGCGCATGGCGTCGGCGAGGCTGCCGCTTTCGAGCACCACCTCTTCCCCGGTGAGAATGTCCATCGCTATCGCGCGGTAGCGGCGCGGAAGCTTGTCGAAGTCGTCGATTCCCGCCTGATCGAGGGTGAGGAGCTCGAAGAGGGTGGTGACGTTTTGTCCCGCAACGAGCCCCTGGCCCGTCCAGAGGCCGCGCCGATCGAAACCCAGGCGAAGCTGATGGCGCTCGCCTACCATTTTCTCATGAAAGGACTGGGGCGATCGCATGGGTGCGTCGCTGAAGAGCTCGTCCCAATCGGCCCGTTCCGCAAAATCGGCCATCTGCGCGGGCGTGTAGCCGACGGCGTAGAGCCCGCCCACGATGGCGCCCATGCTGGTCCCCACGACGATGTCGACCGGGACGCCCAGCGCATCGATGACCTTGAGCACGCCGAGGTGGGCCAGCCCGAGGGCGCCCCCGCCCGAGAGGACGACGGCGATCACCGGGTGCTTTTCCGCCGCCTGGGCGCTCGCCCCCTGGAGGTTCAGTGCGAGAAAGGCGGCGAGCATGAGAAGAGAGAATCCCCTGGTCACTATCCTTCGATGATAGCACCCCTTCGGCTATTTTGCGCCGAGAACCATCAGTCCGAAGAGCGCCGGGAGATAGAAGACCGAGGCGAGCAGGAGGAGGCGCGCGCCCTTTCGATCCCGCCGCACAAAGGCGACGCCGCCCGCAACGAGGAAGAAAAGCCCGGAAAGGATCGCGCCGGCCAGGTAGAGCGGGCCGGCAAGACCGGTGAAGAAGGGAGTCAGGCTGACGCCGACCAAAAGGACGAGGCTCACCCCGATCTCGACGGAGGTTGCGGCCCAGGTCGGCTCGACGACGGGGAGAACTCGAATCCCGGCGCGAGCGTAGTCTTCGCTGTACATCATCTCGATCGCCAGGAAGTGCGGAAACTGCCAGAAGAAGAGAATACCGAAGAGGAGCCACGCATTCAGGTCGAGCGAGCCCCGAGCGGCGACCCAGCCGAGGAGCGGCGGCATCGCCCCCGGCAGGGCGCCGAGGGCAGTGTGGTACTCCGTGCGCCGTTTAAGCGGGGTGTAGATGAAGACGTAGCTCACAAAGGTGAAGAGCGCAAGCGCCCCGCTCAGCCATCCCAGGGCGCCGGTGATGAAAACGATCGAGGCACCGGTGAGGATCGAGCCGAACCAAAGCGCTTCGGCCGGGGAGAGGCGCTTGCTGGGGAGCGGTCGGCGGTCTGTCCGCCGCATGAGAAGGTCGACATCGCGCTCCATGTAGTGATTGAGCGAAAAGATCCCGGCGGCAAGCACCCCTACTCCGAAAAAGGTCGCGAGAAGCCGCAGCCAATTCATACCCTGCGGCGAGGCGAGATAGAACGATGCTACGGCGACGATCAGCACGAGGAGGGCAATCCTCGGCTTGGTGAGGTCGTAGTAGGCCTTGAGCTTTTCTTCGATCGTTCGGCCGGACGTTGAGAAGGCTAGTTCGTGCTTGACCACGTGCTCTGTCCCCACTTCTGAATCCATTCGAAACTGACCAAAGTTATCAAAATAGTAGGGGGGAGTAAAGCGATTCCTAAGACTTCGATGAGAGCGGCGGTAGCTGGCACGCTTTCTACTTGCGCAACGCCAAGAATCTCACTATATTCGTCAGCGATCCGCGAAACCGTTGGATCAGTACGGGTAGGAATGGAATTTCTGGAGGAAATTTTGAATCCGAAAAAGGTAGTCGTTCTCGTCGGCACGTTCGCGGCGGCAGCCGTGCTGCTGGTCGCCTGTTCTTCAAAAGCTTCAACCACGGTCGCCTCCTCTTCCGAGCCAAAGGCAACCTCCGCGACCGCATCGGGGAGCACCGCTTCGAAGGCGGCGGACGACCCCGGCTACAAGTCCGTTACCGGAGCCAAGGTCACCTTCCAGTGGAAGGTCGACGGCGACAAGCTGGACTGCATCCTGAGCGCTCCCACCACCGGATGGGTAGGGGTCGGATTCGGACATACTGGCCAGATGAAAGGATCGGAGATCTTTCTCGGCTACGTCCAGGATGGCCAAGCGACAATCAGGGACGAGTTCGGTGATGCCATCAACCACCACTCGCCGGTCACCGAGCTCGGAGGCCAGAGCATCCTCACCGATGAGAGCGGCACTCAGACCAACGGGACCACGGAGCTGCGCTTCTCGATCTCGCTTGACGCCGCCGGGAAGGGTCACGTGGCCCTCGCGCCGGGCAAGCAGTACCTCCTCCTGCTCGCGCATGCACCGCAGGGTGCGGCGGATACCTCGACCTATCACGGTCCCGGAAACAGGACCGTAGTACAGATCACACTCTAGGCGATGAAGGGGGCACGGGTCGGTTTTGAAGCCGGCCGACGCGCCACGCCAATCGTTCAGGGTGTTCCCTGGCTCGGAATTGCTAACCGTTCCAGAAAGGAATCTTGACAACAGAAAGCGAATGGCTATGATCGGAAAAAGGTGACTTGCTGCAACAGGGTTGAAAAATGAAAAAACTGAGGTACTCTCGTCTCGCGCAGATCCTTTCTTTGGGCGTTGTCGTCCTCCTAAGCGGCTGCAGCAGCATGACCGTGCTGAATCCCAAAGGCCAGGTCGGACAGGATGAAAAGAGCCTCATCCTCACGGCCGGCGCGCTCATGCTGATAGTCGTGATCCCTGTCATCGTGATGGTGTTTCTCTTTGCCTGGAAGTACCGGGAATCCAACAAGAAGGCGACATACAGCCCGGACTGGGCTCATTCCAGGAAAATCGAGGCCATAGTCTGGATCGTGCCCGGCGTCATCGTTCTGGCCCTGGCGATCCTCGCGTGGACCTCCTCCCATTCGCTGGATCCCTTCAAGCCGCTCGACGCAAAGGCGGCGCCCATCAAGATCGAGGTAGTCTCGCTCGACTGGAAATGGCTCTTCATATACCCCGACCAGGGGATAGCGGCCGTCAACCAAATTGCGTTTCCGACGAACGTGCCCGTCGATTTCTACCTCACCTCGGGCTCGGTCATGAACTCGTTCTTCATCCCGCAGCTCGGCAGCCAAATCTACACCATGGCGGGCATGGAAACGCAGCTCCATCTCATTGCCAACAAAGCCGGCACCTACAGCGGCCTATCGGCGAACTTCAGCGGCAGGGGATTCTCCGGCATGGCCTTCACGGCCTTGGCAACCTCGCCGCGGCAATTCGACGACTGGGTGAAGAAGATCAAGAGGTCATCCAAAAAGCTGGACCAGTACGGCTATACCGAGCTCGCAGAGCCCAGCCAGTACAATCCGGTCGAGTACTTCTCATCGGTCAAGCCTCATCTGTTTCGTGACATCATCGACAGCTACGCAGATAAGCAAATGAGCTCGGCGTCCATGGAGTGATCATGTTTGGAAAACTTACTCTCTCGGCACTACCCCTCGACATCCCCATCCAAATGGTGGCGGTCCTCTTCATGGTGGCGGTGGGAGTGGCCATCCTGGCGTTCATCACCTACAAGCGGAAATGGAGGTGGCTGTGGACGGAGTGGCTTACCACGGTCGATCACAAGAGAATCGGGATCATGTACATCATCGTGGCATTCGTCATGCTCCTCCGCGGAGGGGTCGATGCCCTGATGATGCGCTCCCAGCAGGCGCTTTCGTTCGGCTCGTCCTTTGGCTACCTTCCACCGAATCATTACGACCAGGTCTTCAGCGCCCACGGCGTGATCATGATTTTCTTCATGGCCATGCCCTTCCTCATTGGGTTGATCAATATCGCGGTGCCGCTCCAGATCGGCTCGCGCGACGTTGCCTTCCCTTTCATGAACTCGATAAGCTTCTGGCTTTTCGTGGTGGGCGCCGTGCTCGTCAATCTCTCTCTGGTCTTCGGAGAGTTTGCCAAGACCGGGTGGGTGGCCTATCCGCCGCTTTCAGAGCTTCGCTACAGTCCGGGCGTCGGGGTTGACTACTACATATGGGCCCTTGAGATAGCCGGCGCTGGAACGCTCATGACGGGCATCAACTTCTTCGTGACTATCATCAAGATGCGGGCGCCCGGAATGACGCTTATGAAGATGCCCGTGTTTACCTGGACGGCTCTTTGCACGAACGTGTTGATCATCGGGGCCTTCCCGATCTTGACGGTGGTCCTTGGTCTTCTCGCCGTCGACCGCTACCTCGGCATGCATTTCTTCACCAACAGTCACGGCGGCAATCCGATGATGTACGTCAACCTGTTCTGGGCGTGGGGTCATCCCGAGGTCTACATCCTCATCTTGCCCGCCTTCGGCATCTTCTCGGAGGTGGTGGCAACCTTCACGGGCAAGCGGCTGTTCGGCTACACCTCCATGATCTACGCGACCATCGCCATCACGGTGATCTCATTTCTCGTCTGGCTCCATCACTTCTTCACCATGGGGTCCGGCGCGAACGTAAATGCCTTCTTCGGCATCGCGACCATGATCATCGCCATTCCGACCGGAGTGAAGATCTTCAACTGGCTGTTCACCATCTACCGCGGGCGCCTGCGGTTCACCGCGTCGGTCATGTGGACCCTCGGATTCCTGGTCACCTTCACGATCGGCGGAATGACCGGGGTCATGATGGCCATTCCGCCTGCCGATTTTCTCCTGCACAACAGCCTGTTCCTGGTGGCCCACTTCCACACTGTCATTGTCGGTGGCGTCGTCTTCGGCGTGTTTGCCGGGCTCACCTACTGGTTTCCGAAGATCTTTGGATTCAGGCTCAACGAGAAGCTCGGCAAGGCCTCCTTCTGGTTCTGGCTCATCGGGTTCTACCTCGCCTTCATGCCGCTCTATATCCTTGGCTTCATGGGGATGACCCGCCGCATGAATCATTACACCAATCCGGCGTGGCATCCCTTGCTCCTTGTCGCGGCCGCCGGCGCAGTGGTCATTGCCTTCGGAGTCCTCATCCAGATCGTGCAGGTATACGTGAGCTTCAAGAACCGCAATGAGAACCGCGACGTGACGGGCGATCCGTGGGATGGACGCACCCTGGAGTGGTCCGTCGCTTCGCCGCCGCCCTTCTACAACTTCGCCGAGATTCCGAATGTGCATGAGCGGGACGCCTATTGGGAGATGAAGCACAATGGCAACGGACACCCCAAGCCTTCCGAGTATCACAAGATCCACATGCCGAAGAATACGGGGGCGGGGGTGATAATCGGCGTCTTCAGCCTCGTCCTCGGGTTCGCCATGATATGGCACATTTGGTGGATGGCTATCGCCGGCTTCCTCGGGGTGATCGTCACGTTGATAGCCCGCAGCTTCAACTACGATTCCGATTACTACGTGCCGGCAGAGGAAGTGAAGCGGATTGAAGACGGGCACTCTCAGGCAATGGCAGGAGGCATAAGCCATGGCAGATGAAGTCTTGCGTGGCCATGCCGTTCCCGCCGACGGGCACGAGCACCACGACACCGCTTCGACCAAGGTCTTCGGCTTCTGGATCTACATAATGACCGACTGCATCTTGTTCGCGACCCTGTTCGCAACCTATGCGGTGGTGGGTAGAAACTACGCCGGCGGTCCGACGGGGGCGATGTTGTTCCATCTTCCCGGCGTGCTCATCGAGACCTTCTGTCTTCTCACGAGCAGCTTCACCTACGGCTTGGCGATGCTCGCCATGAACAGGGGGAGTCGCAACCTGGTCCTTGGTTGGCTCGGCATCACCTTTCTCCTGGGAGCCTCGTTCGTCGGTATTGAGGTGAATGAGTTCTATCACCTGATCATCGAAGGTCACGGCCCCGGGCAGAGCGCCTTCTTGTCGGCCTTCTTCACCCTGGTGAGCACCCACGGGATCCACGTGAGCATCGGTCTGCTCTGGATGGCGATCATGGGAGTCCAGGTAGCGAGGAAGGGCTTGAACTCCAGGAACAACACGCGGCTCATGAATCTCAGCCTTTTCTGGCACTTCCTGGATATCGTCTGGATCTGCGTCTTCACCTTCGTCTATTTGATGGGAGCGATGTAAAACCGATGAGCAACGAACACGTCGCCGGTGCAGGGCATGGAAGTCTGAGATCCTACCTCACCGGATTTCTTCTGGCCATTGTCCTGACCGTCATTCCCTTTGCGATCGTCATGACCTCCGCGATGTCGCACACAGCCATCGTCGTAACGATCGTCGCTTTCGCCGTCGTGCAGATCGTCGTCCATCTCGTCTTCTTCCTGCATCTGAACGGGTCGTCCGAGCAACGATGGAACGTGGTGGCCTTTGCCTACACGATCCTCATCCTCGCCATCGTCGTGGGGGGCTCGGTGTGGATCATGTACCATCTGAATTACAACATGATGGTTCACTGAGAGACAGTCGGGCGCCGAACCGAGGCCGCACAGGACAGGGCCGAGGTCCGGGGGTCCCGCAGGTTGTTGAGAAACCTGAACAAAGGCGCACAAGGTCGCGCGACCGAATCCCGAAGATCGGCACTCCCTTCGAACCAACCCGGGTGAAGCAGACGAGAGGTGCCGATCTTCGTGCTCAAAGAAAGTATTTCAACAACCTGTTAGACGCCGCTCCCGTAGACGATGTTTCCTCCGAAGTATCCGAGAAAGACCACATCGACGAACGCTGCCAGGTAGAGGATCTTCGAGGAGAGCGAGCCGGGACCGGCGCGCCGGTTGGAGATGACGATTCCAAGAAGCCACAGGAAGAGCAGCGGCGCGAAGATCAGCTTCATCTCGATGTTCGGTCCCCACGCATGCTGGTAGACGTGCTGCCAGTCCATTAGTCCGAAAGCGGCGGTGAAGAAGTACGCGACAAACGAGATGACGATGACATGCCGGGCGCTCGTGTAGAGCGCCGGCTTGTTGAAAATCCATCCGACGTAGGCGAGCAGGAAGGCTGTCGTGATGCTACCTATGGTGACGTGGACGAGGAGCGGGTGGATGGGATGATCGTAGTGGAAGAGCTCGAAGAGACCGTGCTTGCCGTAGAAGAGATTCGCGACGGCGTTCACGGGTCCGCTTTCGAGCGGGGAAAGAAAATGGGTGTAAAGCCAATTCATAATGCCCGTCATGGTCCGCGTGGCGATCATCTTTGTCAAGGACGCCGCGGCCGAGGTTAAGTTTTCGACTTGCCCGCCGATAAGCCTAGGTAAGGAAGGATGCTATGGACATTAGCGGGATCTCTACGTCCATTCAATCACTCTCAAACATCCTCAAGCAGGCGGCCGGAAGCGGCACCGATCTGACCGAGAAGCTGCTGGAGATTAGCGCGAGCAACATCGTGGAGCGCAACAAGCTTTCGACCATCGGCCAGTTCATCGATCTTTACGCGTAACACACCTCCTCCTTGAGCTGTTCATTCATCGTCACGGCCGGCCCCGGCCGGCCGTGGCACTTGTGATCCTTCGCGTGCTACGACGCCCACTCACTGTCCCCCAGGACTTCCTCCCCGCTTCCGCTCGCCATAGTCCCGGCGGCGCTTTCAATTCCTCCTCGATCAACCTATAATGTCGCCAACGAAAATGAGTTACACGACACCGGCGAGCGTAGTCGAGCTGTTGCGTTCGACCGTTCGAATAAACTCGGTGAACGGCAACGTGCGGGGAAGGCCGGGATCGGAAGATGAGCTTATTGGGTTTCTCGAGGCGGCGGCCCGCTCCTTCGGTCTCGAAACGAAGCGTTTTCCCGTCGAGGGATATGGCACAAACCTCCTGGTTCTCTTCGAGCGGCGGCCCGGTTTGCCCTGGCTGCTCTTCGACAGCCATGCCGACACGGTATCTACGGAGGGAATGTCCATAGATCCCTTCGGCGGGGAGATACGCGACGGTCGGCTTTGGGGGCGGGGAGCCTGCGACACAAAGGGGAGCGGGGCTGCAATGCTGTGGGCGGCCCGCGCCTATGCAGCCTCGAGTGCCGGCTCGAAGAACATCGCGATTCTCTACTCGGTCGACGAGGAATGGGGCATGCGCGGAATCCGCTCCTTCCTCACGCAGGACTACCCAAGCCTCGGGTTCTCCTTCGGCGGGGCCATCGTTGGAGAGCCCACGCTCCTTCGGGCGGTGGTGGCCCACGGCGGGATCTGCCGCTTCCGTGTCACTACCAAGGGGGTGGCTGCGCACTCTTCAAATCCCTCGCTCGGACGTTCGGCAATCAGCGCGATGATGCGGATTCTCGACGCCGTGGAGTCGCGCTACGTGCCCGCTCTTCGAGCCACTCATCCCCTCATCGGCACGGCCCAGTGCAGCGTCAATACGATCCGCGGGGGCGTCGCCTCCAACATCATCCCGGACCGGTGTGAGATCGAGATCGACCGCCGCATGGTTCCCGGAGAGCGCCCAGAGGAGGTCACCCGCCGCTTCGATGAGACGCTTGCCGCTGTCAAGCGCGAACATCCGGAGGTCGACTACGTCCTCGAGTCGATCTTCGAGGCGCCTCCCCTTTCCGCCGACGGCTCGGACGCGCTCGTGGCCACGATTCAGAAGGTGCTTCGCACCATGGGCCTTTCCCCGGAGCCGAGCGGGGCCGCCTACACGACGCACGCGGGGGCTTATGCCGCTGCGGGACTCCCTGCGGTCGTGATCGGGCCCGGAGATCTCGCAAAAGCTCATACCGCCGACGAGTGGATCGAGCTCGCCGAGCTTGAGCGGAGCGTCGAGGTCTACCGCGGAATCATGGAAGCGTGAGCGATGCTCGGCGGATTTGTCATCATCGTTGCCTTTCTGATCGCGGGCGACCTGATTCAGCGACTCGGGCTTCCTATCCCAGGCAACGTCATCGGGATGGTCCTGCTTGCCGTTGCCCTCAGGCTGAAGGTGGTGCGGGAGGAGTGGATCGAGGGGGCGGTGGCGGCACTCATCGACAACCTTTCCCTTCTGTTCGTTCCGGCAGGAGTCGGGGTGATGGCTCTCTTCGGAATCATCCAGCGGCAGTGGTTGGCTATCTCGCTCTCCATTCTCGTGAGCACCTTGGCGATCCTTGCCTTCACCGGAGCCGCCGCGACCGGTTTCGGACGCCTCTTTGGAGGCAGCCGCAGGGAGGGCGCATGAGTAGTGCGAACGGCCCTCGAATCGAGGCGCGATGAGCCTCACGAGCTTCGCCGCCTCACCCCTCTTTGGGCTCGGGCTGACCCTTCTCGTCTACGCGGGAGCGAAGAGGCTCTACGGTCGGGTACACTTCTTTCTCCTCCACCCCGTGCTCGTGAGCATTGCCTTCATCATAGCCGCGCTCAAGCTGCTCGACATCGACTATCCGACCTACATGAAGGGCGGCAGCATCGTCGCCTTCTTCCTTGCTCCGTCGGTAGTGGCGCTCGGGTTGCCGCTGCACCGCCAGCTGAAGCGCCTCGCCTCGCAGGCGTTGCCCCTCGTTCTGACTACCGCTTTCGCGAGCGCCGTGGGCATTGTGGCCTCGGTTGCACCGGTCATCATCCTCGGCGGACCGCGCGAGATCCTCGCGTCGCTTGCGCCGAAATCGGTTACCACCCCCATTGCGATCGTCGTGTCCGAGCAGGTCGGCGGCCTCCCCTCGCTGACGGCCGCAGCCGTCGTTCTGACGGGGGTAGTCGGCGCCGTCGCAGGGCCAGTGATTCTCAGGCTCATCGGCATAACCGAGGGCATCGCCTTCGGCTATGCCATGGGGACCGCGTCGCACGGGATAGGGACCGCGCGCTCCCTGGAGTCGGGAGAGATCGAGGGTGCGGCGAGCAGCCTCGCCCTCTGCATGAATGGGATCGCCACCGCCGTGCTTGCACCCTGGATCGTGCGCTTGCTGGTGGGAAGCGCGTAGACGCGGCCGTATCGCGTGGGGAGGCCGCCCATTCTCCC
>DAHUYW010000039.1 GCA_027306915.1 Spirochaetales bacterium
TCGCAACCCTCGCCGTACACCCCCCCACCACCGCCGGGCAACGCACCGTGGTGCGTGCGCCAAAAGCAGCATCGAAGCGCTGCTCCATCCCCTATCGGCACCCGCTGTCAAATTGAGAACTGCTGCCTCGACAGGCTTCTGCTTGCAGGTTGGGGGGAAATAGCCTACTATCAACGGTATGTCGCTTCTTGAGCGGGCTAATGCAGTCCGGACGGGAGATGACGGTTCGCGGGTCGCTCGCTACGCGTCCGCTACGGGTCGGCGAAACGTGTACGAGCTGCTCGCCATAATCGAGAGCATCTACAACATCAAAGATCTCGACACGCTTCTCGACCGGGTCCTCCTCGAGGCGCGGCGGTTCGTTTTTGCCGACGCCGGGACGCTCTATTTGAAGTCGGACGACCGCCTCTACTTCAACTATGTCCAGAACGACACCCTCTTTGGCGGGAGCGAAGCCGATCGGAACCCACTCGTGAATCAGTACACCTACTCGCAGCAAAGCGTCTCGGTGGATCGAAACTCGCTCGCCGGATACGTTGCCGCCACGGGAGAGTCGCTCCTCATCGACGACGTTTATCACATCCGCAGCGGAGTCACCTTTGCGTTCAATCCCGCATTCGACGAAAGATCGTCGTACAAGACCCAATCCATGTTGATCGTCCCACTCAAGAATCGCGAAGACGCGGTGATCGGCGTTCTGCAGCTCATCAACGCGAAGCTCGAGAACGGCCAGATCGTCCCCTTCTCCGAGCAGGATCGCCTCTTCATCATCCAGTTCGCTCGCAGCGCAGCCAACACCATCGAGCAGGCACGCCTTTCCCAGGAGATGGTCCTGCGGATGGTCGAGCTTGCCGAGCTGCGCGACCCCTTTGAGACCAGCGCCCATGCGAAGCGCGTCGGCGCCTATGCCGTCGAAATCTACTCGCGATGGGCCGAGCGCCACGGCGTATCGGAAGGGGAGATCCAGGATACCCGCGAGATACTCCGTACGGCGGCGATGCTTCATGACGTCGGGAAGGTGGCTGTGAGCGACGTCATCCTCAAGAAGCCCGGCGAGCTCACCGAAAGCGAGCAGGGCAGGATCCGGTTGCACACCATCTACGGTGCGAGGCTCTTCAAGCACGAGCGGTCGGCATGGGACCGGATGGCCGCGGATGTGGTGCTCAACCACCATGAGCGCTGGGACGGCCGCGGCTATCCCGGCAAGATCGAAGATATCTACGCCGACGACATCCATTTCGGACCCGGCAAGCGGGGCGGGGAGATTCCCCTTGCGGCGCGCATCGTCGCCATCGCGGACGTCTACGATGCCCTCGCCTCCGAGCGAGCCTACAAAGAGGCCTGGGAGGATGAGATCGTGCTTGAGTATATCGCCAACGAATCGGCCCGACAGTTCGACCCGGAGCTTGTCGAGGTCTTTCTCGGAATGCAGGACGTCGTGCGCTCCATCCGAACCAAGTTTACCGTCTGATCTCTTGTTGTGCTTGACGTCGCCGATGAGCTGCGGTATTCTGCACCACAAGGTTTGACTGTTTGGTTTGAGCGAATGGTCAACACCAAGGGAGGCGACCGCCGAAATGGAGATTCTCGACCAGCCGGACATGTCAAAAGAGGAGCTCATCCTCAACGCGGCGTCGGAGGTCATCGTCGAAAAGGGGCTGGCGGGAACCCGCATGCAGGAAATCGCAAACCGCGCAGGCATCAACAAGACGCTCCTGCACTACTATTTCCGCTCGAAGGAAAACATCTATCGCAAGATCGTCGAGCGGGTATTCGCCGGGTTTTTCGACCAGATCGAAACCGCCATGACGAGCGACGATTCCTTTCCGGTTGCGCTCCGCCGCTTCATCGACGGGATCTTCGCCGTCATGGTGGCAAACCCCCGGGTCCCTCTCTTCATGATGCAGGAGCTCGCCCAGGGTGGCAAAACCGTGCAGGACATCCTGACCACCACGCTGGGTCGGCAGCGGCTGACCCTTCCGCAACGCCTCTTTGGCCTCATCAGTCGGGAGCAGGAGGCCGGCGAGATCGGTCCAGTCAGCCCCTTTCAGTTTATGGTCACCCTTCTCGGCTCCTGCATGTACTTCTTCGCGGCCGAGCCCATCGTCGTCGCGGTGATTCAGGCAGTCAGGCCGGGAGTGCCCTTCGACCGGCTGCAGTTCATCACCGAGCGCAAGGAGGAGATCTTCAATGTGCTCTACTACGGCATCAAGAAGCGGAAGGAAACGGATGGCCGGTAGGGAAGCCCTCCGGGCGCCGGCCTCCCTTCTTGTGGCCGCCCTCCTCATCGGTCTAGGGGGCGCGCCGGGGAAGGCGCAGGCTCAGAGCCTCAAGGATACCATTCGGCTGGCGCTCACCAACGACTCTTCGGTCTCGGCGGCTGTGCAGGGAGCGGAGTCGTCGCAGCTCGAGGCGGACGCCGCCTTCCGCGGAATCCTCCCCAGCCTTAACCTCGGCGGTTCCTACCAGTACGTCTCGGAGACGGCGGAGGTTACTCTTCCCGCCCTCCCCGGGAAACCCGCGCAGACCATCGCCCTCGGGCAGCAGAACACGGTGGATCTCTTTGCGGGAGTCCGCTGGGCCCCCTTCACCGGTTTTGCCCAGCAGGCCACTGTGGAGATGAAACGCCTCCAGGCGCTCCTCGCGCGGAACAATCTCGATTCGACACGGGTGGGCGTCGCGCTGAAGACCGTGATCGCCTATCGGCAGGCGCAGGCGGCCCTTCTCCAGATCGACATCCTCGCCTCCGCACGCGATCGCGCCCAGCTCCAGATCGATCACAGCGTCGCTCTCGAGAAGGAGGGGATGGCTCAAAAGGTGGACGTTCTCTCGCTCACCATCGCTCGCCTCGGCTACGATCAGAAGCTTATCGCGGCGCGCGCCTCCCTCGCCGACGCCCTCGACCGGCTCAAGGCAATAACCGGGAAGGAGATAACGGTTCCGGCGCCCCCGGCCGCCAATCCGGCGATCGTCCTTCCGCCGCTCGAGGAGGAGCAGCTCGATCAGATCAAGGCGCTCTCCCTCCAGCGCGGCATCCTCGCACAGAGCAAAAGACTTGCCGAGTCGAAGCTCTACCCGACCCTCTCCTTGAGCGGCGCGCTTCACTACGGGGTCCCTGGCGTCAACCCGATCCTAAACGAGTGGATGCTCTACGGCACGGCGGGGGCCGCGCTCACCTGGTCGTTCAACTGGGGCGGCGACCTCCTCGCGGCTCGGGCGGTGGACCGCAACCTTGCAAAGCTAGGAAACGACGAGCTTTCCGCACGCCACGAGATAGAGCTCGACTACGCAAGCGCGGTGCGCGACTGGTACGCGATGCAGAGTGAGCTGAAGGTCATCGAAGCATCGCTCGACCTCGCCCGGACGAAAATGGGGATCGTCAAGGTGCAGTACGAGCAAGGGATGGCCTCGACGACCGACTTCAACGACGCCAATCTCGGTCTGACCCAGGCCGAGCTTCAATACCGCAGCCAGCTCCTGGCCCTGCTCCTGAAGGCCAACCAGATCGACGCCTTGAGCGGAGAGCCCATTGATAGGTGGAGTGTCACACCATGAAGAGACCTCGAACGGTTAATCGCCGCAGCCGCCTTTTTGCCCGGGCGGTCCCGCTTGTCGCCCTCGCTGCTATGCCGACCCTCCTCATTGCCTGCGCCGCCCGAGGCAATGGCTTCGCCTATACGGGACGAATGGACGTCGACCCTATCATCCTCTCGGCTCAGGCCTCCGGGGTCATCGACTCGCTTTCTGTGAAGGAGGGCGACGCGGTGCGCAAAGGGGAGCTGCTGGGCCAGATCAACACCGATCGACTGCAGGCGCAGAGACGGCAGCAGGAAGCCCAGCTCGCGGAGCTCGACGTCCGGCGAAGCGCGGCGGAGGCCCAGATTCGCCAGGCCGAGGCGCAGCTTCAGTTTACAAGGGACACTCTGGCCAAGACTGAAAAGCTCCTTGCCGAAGGGGGCGCTACGCGCCAGAGGCGCGACGAGCTTGCAACCCAGGCTACCGTCGGCGAGCAGAACCTCGCCGGCCTCCCGTGCAACATCAAGCTGATCTCCGCCCAGGAGGACGCGGCCAAGGCCGGGATCGATCTCACCGACATAGCGATCCGCGACGCCCGGATCGTCTCGCCGATCGACGGTATCGTGCTCGACAAGTTTCACTTTGCGGGGGAGCTTGCCGCAATGGGCACTCCGCTCCTCGAGCTGGCAAACCTTGAAGAGCTCACGGTGGAAATCTACGTTCCCCTTGCGGCGCTCGGTTCGATCAAGATCGGCGAGCCCGCGACGGTGAGCGTGGACGGAGTTTCGCAGCGCTTCACCGGGCGGGTGACCTGGGTTGCAAGCGAAGCGGAGTTCACCCCGAAGACGATTCTTACCCAAGAGACGCAGACCACCCTCGTCTACGGGGTCAAGATCAGGGTGCCCAATCCCGGCGGCATCTTGAAGATCGGGATGCCCGTAGAGGTGCGGCTGTGAGGAGAGCGCCGAGACAGAGAGAGTCGCTCGAGCTCGGGAACCCGCCTGCGTCGGCTGGCGGCGCCGCCGCCGCAATCGCGGGCGCGGCACGCCCAGCCACAGGCATCGGCGACTTCCCCATCGTCGTGCGGGGCCTTCGCAAGTCCTACGGCGACCTTACCGCGGTGCGCGGGGTATCGTTTGAGGTGGAACGGGGGACCGTCTTCGGCCTCATCGGGCCCGACGGAGGCGGCAAAACAACGATAATCCGAACGGTAGTCTCGCTGCTGGCGATCGACGCCGGTGAGGTTCTCTTCCAGGGCCGCCCGGTCGATCGCGAGCCCGCCTACGTCCGCGCACATGTGGGCTACATGCCTCAGCGCTTCAGCCTCTACCAGGACCTCACCGTCGCGGAGAACCTCCGCTTCTTCGGAGACCTCTATCAGGTCCCCCGGGAGGAGCTCGCCGGGCGCCTCGCGCAGCTCTACGATTTCTCGGGGCTGGGTCCCTTCAAGGACCGCCGCTCGGGAGCCCTTTCGGGGGGCATGAAGCAGAAGCTTGCGCTCTCCTGCATGCTTGTCCACTCACCCGAAGTGGTCGTTCTTGACGAGCCGACCTTCGGGGTGGACCCCGTTTCCCGAAACGACTTCTGGACCATCCTGAAAGGGCTGCGCGACCGCGGAACCACCATCCTGGTAAGCACGGCCTACATGGACGAGGCGCTTCTCTGCGATCGGGTATCCCTCGTCTACCGCGGCGAGCTGCTCGCCACCGACCGTCCTGCGGACCTGCGCTCGCGCTATACGGAGCCCCTTTACCTTGTCGACACCGACGCTCCCCACCTGGCCTTCGCTGCGCTCGAGCGCAGCGGGCTGTGCCGCGCATGCCACTTCTTCGGCGACGGGGTTCATCTCACCTTGGCAAGCGGCGCGACGCTGGAGGCCTTGAGCTCTCTCCTTGGGGATAGCGGGGCAGTCTTTCGCGCCATCCGCCCCATCCAGCCGGGACTCGAGGACCTCTTCCTCAAGCTGATGAAAGGATAACGGGATGAGCGACCACCTCGCGGGCGGCGAACGCGACGACGCAGCCGGCCGCCGGCCGAATGCAGGCGGCCCAAACGGCTACGCGGTCGAGGTACGCGACCTTACCCGCGCCTTCGGAAGCTTCGTCGCGGTGGATCACGTCTCCTTCAGCGTCCCGAGGGGAGAGATCTTCGGCTTCCTCGGGGCGAACGGGGCGGGCAAGACCACGACGATCCGCATGCTCTGTGGGCTGCTCCTTCCGAGTGCAGGAATCGGAAGCGTCGGAGGCTACGACATCGTCCGCGACTCCGAACGCATCAAGATGAGCATCGGCTACATGAGCCAGCGCTTCAGCCTGTACGAAGACCTCACCGTCCGCGAAAACCTCCAGTTCTTCGGAGGAATCTACGGCCTCGCGCGCAGGGCGATCGCCGCACGCACTGAGGAGCTCCTTGCGTCAGTCGGGCTTGCCGAAACGGCGGACAAGCTCGTGGGATCGCTGCCGGTCGGCTTCAAACAGCGGACCGCTTTGAGCGCCGCGCTCCTCCACGACCCGGAGATCGTCTTCCTCGACGAGCCTACGAGCGGGGTCGACCCGGTCGCGCGACGCAGCTTCTGGCTCCTCATCTACGGGCTGGCCGACCGCGGCAAGACCGTCTTCGTGACCACCCACTACATGGACGAGTCGGAGTACTGCAGCCGCGTTGCCATCATGCGGCTCGGGAGGATCGCGGAGCTTGAGAATCCCCACCGCCTCAAGGAGCGCTACCATGTCTCCTCGATGCAGGAGGTTTTCATGCGGGTCGAAAGGGAGAACGGGCAATGAACCGAATCCTGTTGTCGGTCGTCCGCAAAGAGTTCACCCACATCTTTCGCGACATCCAGAGTCTCTACCTCGTGCTCGGAATGCCCCTGCTGATGCTCTTTCTCTACGGCTACGCCATCACCCTCGACATGCGGCAGATCGACACGGCGGTCATCGACGAGTCGCACACGCCCGAGAGCCGCGAGCTCATCTCCCATCTCTCGTCTACTGACTTCTTTCGAATAACCGCACGCGACGTTCCCCTTTCCGACATCGGCGATCTTTTCAAGGAGCGGGTTGCGCGCTGCGTCCTCATCATACCGCCCTCGTTCGCACGGGATCTCGTCGCCAAGGGCGGCGCGGAGGTCTCGCTCATCGTCGATGCGAGCGATCCGAACGCCGCAAACTTCATCCGCAACTACGTGGGGCAGGTGGTCGCGAACGAAAACCAGGCCCTGAATCCCGGGAGCGCCGCTCTCTTCACCGTAAGCCCGCGCATCTTCTACAACCCCGATATGCGCTCGGCCAACTTCTTCGTGCCGGGTCTCATCGCGCTCATCCTCATTCTCATCACGAGCCTGCTCACGAGCATCGCGATAGTTCGGGAAAAGGAGACCGGGACCATGGAGCAGATTCTCGTGAGTCCGATCCGCCCGGCTCAGATCATCGTCGGGAAGGTCCTCCCCTATACCCTGATCGGCTTCATTGACGGGGTGATGATCCTCGTCGTCGGAAGCCTCTGGTTCAAGGTTCCGATTGCCGGCTCCCTTGCCCTTGCGCTCGGCATGATGCTTGTTTACGTGATTACGGGCATCAGCCTCGGCATCCTCATCTCGACGATTGCGAAGACGCAGGCGGTCGCCATGCTCGTGGCTGTGACGCTCACCGTGCTGCCCTCGACCACGATGAGCGGCTTCATATTTCCCATATCGAGCATGCCGGTCTTCCTCCGGTGGATAAGCGACATCATCCCGGCGACCTACTTCCTGCAGATTATTCGCGGCATAGTGCTCAAGGGAAACACCCTGGCCGATTTCTATCGCCAGGCCTTGATCCTTCTCGGCATGGACGTTCTCCTTATCACCGTGAGCGTTCGGGCTTTCCGCGTAAGGTTGGGATAGGAGCATGCGCCGCATCTTCTACATCGTTCAGAAGGAGTTCAGGCAGATCCGCAGGGTGCGGGCTAACTTCGTGATCATCTTCGTCGCCCCCTTCTTCCAGCTGCTCATCATGGGCTCCGCCATCACCACCGAGGTCAAGAACGTCCCCCTCGCGACGCTGGATTTCGACCACAGCGCCGCAAGCCGCGAGATATTGAACGCCGTCCGGGCTACCTCCTCCTTTGCCTACGTCGGGTCGGTCACCTCGGAGCAAGAGGCCGCCGCTCTCCTCGATCGGGGGAGGGCGAAGCTCGTCGTGGCGATTCCGCCCCATTTTGAGCAGGCCCTGAAGGACGGGGAATCCCCGCGAGTGCAGGTGCTCGTCGACGGCGTGGACGGCAACTCAGCCGGGATCGCGCTCGGCTACATCCAGGCGACCCTCGCTCGCGAGCAGGCGAGCATGGCGCGATTCGCCCCCTTGCCCGCCGCTCAGGCAGCGCTCCGCATCTCAACCATCACCGTCATCCCCCGTATGTGGTACAACCCCGACCTCATCAGCAAGCTCAACATTGTTCCCGGGCTCGTCGCGGTGCTCCTCATGATGCTCACCATGCTCCTCACCGCGATGAACATCGTGCGGGAGAAGGAGATCGGCACCCTCGAGCAGCTCATGGTCACACCCATCGGGAGCATCCAGCTCATCATCGGGAAGATCATCCCCTTTTTCGTCCTCGGCCTCATGCAGCTCACCGTCGGGATCGTCGCTGCCGGGCTCGTCTTCGGGATATGGATAAAGGGAAGCCTGCTCCTGCTCTACGTCATGGCCGCAATCTTCTGCCTATCGACGCTCGGCTTCGGCATCTTTGTGTCGACGATCGCAACAACCCAGCCCCAGGCGATGTTCATAAGCTGGTTCTTCATGATCTTCTCCCTGCTCCTGGCCGGCTTCTTCATCCCTATCGAGAACATGCCGCGGGCGATACAAGACATCACCTATATCAACCCCCTGCGCTACTTCATCGTGATAATCCGAGAGATCTACCTGAAGGGGACCGGGTTTCGCTTCTTGTGGAAGGAGGCGCTCGCGATGTTCGCCATAGGGATCATCGCCCTCACCTCCGCCTCCCTTCGTTTCCGGAAGCGATTGAAGTAGCGAGCTCGTTCGGCTATAGTGTCGGCGTTGGCCCGGCGCGCCGCGGCGGGTCCGATCGCCTCATGAAACAGAAGGCCGCAATCTCGACAGTCGCCGCGCTCATTGTGGCGCTTCTCTTCTGGTCCTCCGCCTTCGCGGGGATCCGGCTGGGGCTTCGCGGCTACGGGCCCGGCGAGCTCGCGCTCCTGCGTTTCGGCGTCGCCTCGCTTGTCCTTCTCGTCTACGCCCTCGCCGCGCGCGTCCGGCTGCCGCGCCTTCGCGACGTACCGGGCCTCCTTGTCATGGGGTTCCTGGGGTTCACGGTCTACCACGTCGCTCTCCACATGGGCGAGGTGGTCGTCGAAGCGGGTGCGGCAAGCTTCGTCATCGCGACGGTGCCTATCTTCTCAACCCTCCTCGCGGTCGCATTCCTGCGCGAGCGCCTCTCGTGGATCGGCTGGCTTGGAATGCTCGTCAGCTTCGCGGGGGTGGCGGCCATCGCTCTCGCCGGGGGGAGGCACCTTCGTTTCGAGCCCTCCGTTCTTCTCATAGTCGCCGCTGCGGTCGGCGAGAGCCTGTACTTCGTGCTCCAGAAGCCCTTTCTTGCGCGCTACAGCGGGCTCGAGCTGACAACCTACACGATCTGGGCGGGAACTCTCTTCATGCTCGCCTACCTTCCCGGCCTCGCCCGCGAGCTGCCGGCGGCGCCCCTTGGCCCCACCCTCGCAGCCGTCTACCTCGGCGTCTTTCCGGCGGCCCTCTCCTACGTTCTCTGGTCCTACGCCCTTTCGAAAACCGATGTCTCGCGGGTGACGAGCACGCTGAACTTCACTCCGCTCCTCTCGGCTGCGATTGCTTTCGTCTGGTTGGGAGAGGTGCTTACGCCGCAGACGCTCGCCGGGGGAGCCGTCGTCGTCGGCGGAGTGATCGTGCTCAACAGGTGGGGAAAGGCGAGAGGCGCGCTTGCGGAAAAGGGAGCGCCCGCCCCTGCGCCCTGACGACCTGGACAAGGCCGCTCGCGCCAGCTTGACCGTGCCGGCTTTTGACCCTACTGTCTCGCTTGTGCATGGTGAACCTGCATGGGAGCCCAGTCAATGTCGCGCCGCACCTCCACCCTCGTTTATTCCTGCATCGTCTATTCTGGATTCGGCATCATCGGGGCCGGAATCGGGCCGCTTCTCCCGAACCTTGCAAAGATAAATAACGCAAGCCTCGCTGAGATAGGCCTCCTCTTCACGGGACTCTTCCTTGGAGCGGTCGTCTCCCAGCTCGTTGCCGGTCCCATCGCCGATCGAGCCGGGCGAAAGCCCGTGCTGCTCTTCGGCATCGTGCTCATGATTGTGACGACGGTCGGGCTCACCGAGAGCCGAGCACTCGCTCTCACGCTTGCCTTCGCAACGCTGTGGGGCGTGGGGCTCGGAGCGACCGAGCTTGCAGCCAATGTCCTCATTACGGAGCTCTACGCCGAACGAAGCGTCTCGGCGCTTAATCTCCTCAATGTCTTCTACGGTCTCGGCGCCTTTGCCGGTCCCGCTCTCGTCAGCCTCAGCTGGGAATGGTGGCACACCGGCATGCCTGCCCTTTGGTTGGGCGCCGCGGTCGTCGCTGTCCAGGTGCCTTTCATCACGCGCCTCACGGAGGTTCGGGCAGGCGGATCGCGCGAAGCCGGTCGAGCGGCAGCTGCCGGCAAGGCGGGCGGCGTCCGTCCGGTCTATCGCTCACCCTTTCTCTGGGCGCTCGGCGCCGCCCTCCTCGTCTACGTGGGAACCGAACAGATGGTCGGCGGCTGGGCAACGGTCTACATGACGCGAACCACCTCCCTTGCGATCTCAAGCGCGGCGCTTGTCGCCTCGGGCTTTTGGATCGCCTACACCTTTGGTCGGGTCGCCGGCGCCGCGGTGGGGGTGGGCCTTCGGGCGAGGGTTGTCCTCTCCGCCAGCCTCGCAGTGGCTGCGGCCGGGATGCTGCTCGTGAACCTCACCGCTGGGAACATCCCCCTCTCGATCGTCGGCTTCCTGATCACGGGCTTCGGCTTCGGCCCGATCTATCCTACGACGATGGCGATCATCGGGCGCTCGTTTGCGGGCGCCACAGGAAAGGCGATTGGGACCGCCGGGGCGCTCGGGAGCGCAGGCGGGATGGTGCTCCCCTTTCTCGACGGAGTCTTTATCGGGCGACTCGGCCCGGCTGCAGGGGCGCATTTTGCAATCCTTGCGGTATTCGCGGTTGCGGCGCTCTCGGCGCTTGCGCTGCTTGCCTCGGGTCGTCCAGCCGCGCCGGGGCATGCCGCAACACCTCCGCGCGCGAAGAAGGGCGAGATCACCGCCTAGTAGTGCGGCGACGGCCGGTCATGGGCGCACCAGTCCGGCGAGTCGGTCGCTCAAGCTCCGGAGCTCGGCGCGCGCCTTCGCGTCGTAGGCCTGCGAGCTTGCGCGCGCTTCCTTTTTCTGGTTGAAATACCTACCCGTCACCCCGTCGAGCGCGGGCGAGGTTGCCACAAACAGGAGCGCCTCCACCCCTTCCTCGATGGTGCTCGTCGAGTAGCCGAAGCTCTCCATCACCATCTTCGTATTCATGAGCGAGGCTGGGTGCAGGGCGTTGACGGCTATCCCTTCCGAGCGGAGCTCCTCGGCAAGATCGAAGGTGAACATGATCTGCGCCAGCTTGCTCTGACTGTACGCGCGCATCGGGTCGTAGCTTCGCTCGAGCATGACATCGGTGAAGTCGATCGGGCTCTGGCCGACTGACGAGACGTTGACAATCCGCGAGGGTGTTCCCCGCCGCAGGAGGGGCAGAAGAAGGCGCGTAAGCAGGTAGGGAGCGAGGTAATTCACGGCGAAGGTCAACTCGCAGCCGTCGGCGCTCATTTCGCGCCGGACGCCCCTTCCTCCGATGATGCCGGCGTTGTTGATGAGAAGATCGAGGTGGTCGTGGGCCTTCGCCACCTCCTGTGCCAGCCTGCGGACTTGCGCAAGATCCGCAAGATCGGCGAGGAAACCTGAAAGCTTGCGGCTCCCGGTAGCCTTTGCGATCTCGGCAAGCGTCGCATCGAGCCGCTCGCGACTGCGCCCGTGGATGAGGACCGTGGTTCCCTGGGCCGCGAGCTCGCGTGCGGCGGCCCTTCCCAGCCCGTCCGTCGAGCCCGTGATGAGGATTATCTGCTCACTTATCGTTTTCATGCCTTATTGCTCTCCCTAAAAGCTTCGCTTGCCGGCTGCCGTAAGCAAGGTTACAATTGCGGCGCAACGGGCAGCACGCCAAAGGAGGATGCTGTGACAATCCAAGTCAATGTCTGGGCAATTCTTGTAGCCTCAGCCGTGAATATGATCGTCGGCGCGCTCTGGTACTCACCTCTCCTCTTTGCCGGTCCCTGGGTTCGCATGTCGGGGGTCAAGACCGAGGAGGGCGCCGGTCAGGTCGTGGAATATGTTGGCGCGTATTTTGCGGGCCTCATCCTTGCCGCAATCCTCGCGGTGGTTTTGAGCATTGCGGGCACCCAGACCATCTGGGAGGGCATCATCGTCGCCGTCATGGTATGGCTGGGCTTCACGGCCGCGCCGTCCTTTGCGAACACGATCTTCGAGAATCGGCCCTTCGGCCTCTGGGGGATCAACGCGGCCTACCCCCTTGTTTCGACGCTCCTCATGACGATCATCCTTGTTGTGTGGAGGTAGCGTCGGGCTCGATTCCCAGCTCGCCGAAGATGCGCTCCCAGAAGATGTCCTTTTCGAGCGAGCCGCTCAGGAAGAGCGAGATCAGGTCGCGTACCCGCGGGGTGAATCGCTCCCAGTACTTGCGCTGCCAGTCGCCGATTCCGTCGCGGAGCTTGACCTGCTCGGAGATAGGCATGGATTCGGTAGCGTAGGCGACAAACTGGGAGATCATGGTCACAACCGCTTTTGGGGGAAGCCTCTTCCCGCCGCGGCCGCCCTCCGCCTGCAGAGCCCGTCCTTCGAAGGAGGGCTGCGCCGGTCCCCCCGCCTCGTGCGTCCCTTCGCGGTCGGGCACCCAGCTCTCGAGGAGCCCGTTTACCTGTTCCTCGGTGAGCCCCGGAGCCTGCTTGCGGATAATCTCGCCGGCGAACCGCCGCACCATCTCCCTGATGCTCCCGAGAGAGCCTCCCAACTGCTTCTGAACGCTTGCCGCAGTCTGCTGTGCGAGGCGGGTGGGACTTAGCCCCATCGGTCCACGAGCGTCACTGCCCTCGATGCGCCGCTTGAGCGCGGCCCGCACCACTTCGAGCTCGTCCTCGGTCGCCTCGTTCAGGACGAACTCGACCACGTCGTAAAGTCTGTCCCCCCGCATCGCCATCTCCCCGCCGGCAGAACCGTCGGCTCAAAGCCGCACGAACATCGGCCTACGCGCTGAAGCGGAAGTGCATGATGTCTCCATCGTGGACGACGTACTCCCTCCCCTCCATGCGCAGCTTCCCTGCCTCGCGCACACGCTGCTCGCTTCCCAGCTCGAAAAGATCGTCGCAGTGGTAGACCTCGGCCTTGATGAAGCCCTTCTCGAAGTCGGTATGAATCACCCCCGCCGCGACCGGTGCGACATCCCCGGCGTCGATGGTCCAGGCTCGCACCTCGTCCGGGCCTGCCGTGAAGAAGGTTCGCAGACCCAAGATGTGATAGCCCGCGTGGATGAGGCTCGAAAGGCCCGATTCCTCGAGCCCGGCGCCGTTAAGGAACTCCTCGCGCTCCTCCTCGCTCTCGAGGCCGGCGATCTCCGCCTCGAGCTTTCCGCATATGACCGTGACGTCGGAGCCCTCGTTCGCCGCATGCTCGCGGACGGCGCGGACGAAGGAGTTGTCCTTCCCCGCGAGGTGATCCGCGAGCCCGCCCTCGTCGACGTTGCAGACGAAGATCTGGGCCTTCATCGTCATGAGGTGGAGGTCCGCAAGCGGCGCGCGCTGCTCCGGCGTGGCCGCGAGCGCCCTCGCCGGCCGCCCCTCGCCGAGCAGCCCTTTCAGCTGATCGAGCAGAGGGAGGAGGGCTTTGTTCAGCTTCACCACCTCTTTGTCGCCGGCCCGCGCGAGCTTTTCCGCCTTTGCCGACCGCTTCTCAACCGTTTCAAGGTCGGCTAGAGCCAGCTCGATCTCGATCGTCTCGATGTCCGAGCGCGGATCGATCGTGTCGCTCACGTGGACGACATCGGAGTCCTCAAAGCAGCGAACCACGTGCGCAATGGCTCCGACCTCGCGAATGTGGGAGAGGAACTGGTTGCCTAGCCCTTCGCCTTTGGATGCTCCTTTCACGAGACCTGCAATGTCCACGAACTCGACGATCGCCGGGATTATCTTCTTTGGCTTTACGAGCTCCGCAATGCGGTAGAGCCGTTTGTCGGGGACGTTGACGACCCCGACGTTCGGCTCGATCGTGGCGAAGGGGTAGTTCGCGATGAGCGCAGGCGCGGAGGTGAGTGCAGAGAAGATGGTGGACTTGCCGACGTTTGGCAGTCCGACGATGCCGCAATTCAGACTCATGGTACTCCGTTATTTCTTTTCGAGGACCTCAAGGCGCTCCTCGAGCCGTTCAATGCGCTTTCGAAGCTGCTCGAGCTCCGGCGGCTGACCGTGAATGTGCTGAAGCCACCGCCGCACGACAAGGTAGGCGGTGAGACAGACTACTACCGCGATGATCACCGGCACGAGCCACAGGATGAGACTCTTCAGGGCGTGCAGGGAGATCGCAAGCTCATAGGCCGACATCGATAGCTTCCGCACACACGCTACCGCGGGCTGAAGGAAAAATCAAGGATAGTCTCGCGCGCGCCCGCGGGCGCCGAAGCCTCGAGAGCCTCCGCTTCGGCCCGCAGTGGCCCCCTCTCAGCCGGTCTTCCCGCCCTCTCCGCCACTCTTCAGGGCTGCCTTCTCCGCGAAAGACTTGAGCGGCTTCAGGAACTCCATGAACTCCATCGGGAAGATGTACTTGGTAGCGGCGCTTGCGCCGAGCGCCTTCAAGGCTTCGAAATACTGGAGGACCATCGTCTTCTCGTCGATCTGTTTGGCGGTCCCGAAGATCTTGTCGAGAGCGAGGGCGAAGCCCTCCGCGCGCAGGATCGCCGCCTGTTTGTCGCCTTCCGCCTTCAGGATAGCGGACTGCTTCTCTCCCTCGGCGACGAGGATCGACGACTGCCGCTTTCCTTCCGACTCCGTGACCATCGCCCGGCGCTCGCGCTCGGCCGACATCTGGCGGTTCATCGCATCCTGGATGGCCTTGGGCGGGACGATCTCGCGGATTTCGACGCTGGTCACCTTCACGCCCCAGCGCTCAGTCACCTCGTCGAGCTTTGTCCGCAGTACCCGGTTGATGTCCTCGCGCTTGGCAAGGACGTCATCGAGCGGAATGTCGCCGATGACCGCGCGCAGTGTGGTGGTCGCGATCCCCTGGCTCGCCCCGGCGAAGTTCCCGACCTGAATGACCGAAAGGGCGGGGTCGCTCACGCGCGAGTAGATAAGGAAATCGATGTCGATCGGAGCGTTGTCCTTCGTGATACAGGTCTGGCTCGGGATCTCGAGGTATAGCTCGCGCAGATCCGCCCAGACTCCCTTGTCGAGGATCGGTATAAGGAAGACCACCCCGGGCCCCTTGGCGCCCAACGATCGCCCGAGTCTGAAGACAACGATGCGCTGGTATTCCCGAACCACCTTGATCGACGAAAGAAGAATGATAACGACGATAAGTATGACAATTCCCCAAAAGACGGCTGCAACCCCCATGGTCTCCCCCTCTGTTATGCTCGATTCATAGCAAGGTCTTCATAACGATGAGATGAACTCCCTCGACTGAGAGCACCTGTACCTCCTCGCCCGCAGCAACCTCGTCGCCCACCGCAGTGGCGCTCCAGTCTTCGCCGTGGAGCTTGACGACTCCCGTCGGGGCAAGCGCCGAAACGGCTATCCCCGACTGGCCGACCAGGGCTTCACTCCCGGCGGTCACCTTGCGGCTCCGCGAGCGCAGCCCGAAGGAGATCACGCCGACGAAGAAAAACCCGAAAACGACCGTCATGACCACAATGGTGATCGGCGAGAGAGTGCCGCCCGACCATCCCGGCAAGGCTGTCGGACGCCACGGCGGAAAGAGCAGGAACGAGCCGATGAGGAGCGCCGCCACGCCCCCCGCGGTAAGAATACCATGAGTCGGCGCCTTGATGTCCACGATGAAAAAGACGAGCGCGAGCAGTATGACGAGAACCCCTCCGAGATTGACGGAAAGGATGCCGAATGCGACGAGCGAAACGATAAGGGAGATCCCGCCCAGCACTCCCGGCAGCCCGATCCCCGGGGCGTGCAGCTCGAAGATGAGCCCGATCACCCCCAGCAGGAAAAGCACGTAGGCGATGTTGGGATTCACCAGGAAGGAAAGGAAGCGCTGTCCGTCGCCCATCTCATAGCTCACAACCGGAAGGTTGGCCGTATGGAGGACAACCTTCCCCTGCGGGACCGGAACACTGCGGCCGTCGATCTCCTTGAGGAGAGCCGAGAGACTCCCGGCCTCGAGGTCCACGACGTGCTGCGCCACCGCCTGCCCAACCGTAAGCGAGAGACTCTTGCTGACCGCCTGCCCGGCCCATTCGACGTTCCGTCCCCGCATGCTCGCAAGCGCCTGGATCTTCGCTACCGCGTCGTTGACGATCTTCACGCCTTCGGCGCCCCCGACGTCGCCGCCTCCGCCGGTCACCGGATGGGCGGCACCGCTGGTGGTCCCCGGCGCCATCGCCGCGATCTGGGCAGCCATCGCCAGGAAGACGCCGGCGGAGGCGGCGCGGGCGCCGGCCGGGGCCACGTAGACCGCAACCGGCACGCGGGAGGCGAGCATCGCCTCCACGATCCCGTTCATGGAAGAGAGCATTCCCCCCGGGGTATCAAGCTCGAGAACCACCAGCGCCGCCCCGCTGCGCCCAGCCCTCGCGATACCCTTCTCGACGTACGTTGCGGAGATGGGATCGATTGCTCCGGAAAGCGTCAGGCGAGCCACATAGGGGGCTCCCTGGGGCGTAGGAGTGCCCTGCGCAAACAGCGCGCCGGCCGGCCCCAACGCCAAGGCGAGGACAACAACCGCAACCCCGCGTCCTCTCATCGGCCACCTCCCCCGCTGCGGAGACTCACCAAGTGGCTTTTGAAGTCCTGAGCCTCCCGCAGACGCAGCGCGCCAAGGGCGCGCGCTCCTTAAGTCCAGTATAGCGCTTTTGCCCTCCCCCGTGGAGGCAACCTTTGAGAATCGCATCATCCCTTTTTTTGACTCTTTTTCAGACGCGGCGACTCCCGAAAGGCGGGGCAATGATGCCCGGTGGATTCGTAGACGACCGCGCTCGGCATCTCCCGCGACTTTATGGCGAAAACCTTGCAGCTCCGCGGGAAATCCGGGTCCCATGAAACCGCGAAGAACTCGCACTTCAGACAGTTGGGCGGCCGCGCGGGAGTGCCCTCCTCCGCCATCTCCATCGTCGGCACTACACCAGAGCAATCACTCGCTCGAGCTTCGCCCTCACCTCGCCCGCCACCTCGCCGAGACGCGGATTGTCGATCGCCCGCATCGAGGCGATCGGATCCACTGCGGCCACTTCGAGCTCGCCGGGAGCGATCTCCTGCACAATGACGTTGCAGGGCAGCATGGTTCCAACCTTGTCTTCGAGCTGAAGCGCCCTATGAGCGAACGGCGGGTTGCACGCGCCGAGGATCGTGTAGCGCCGAAAGTCGACACCGAGCTTCTTCTTCATGGTTGCGCTCACGTCGATCTCGCTCAAGATCCCGAACCCTTCGGAAGCGAGCGCCGTCCGGACGCGCTCTACCCCTCCCTCGAAATCCGCCTGCATCCGCTTCGAGAAGTAGTACCCCATTGTCCGCCTCCCTTCCCATGGTATACCACAAATCGGCAAGCGGTGCGGAAGGACCGCGTTGCTGCGACCGCTCGGCGTCCGCTTACCCTCATTTCTTGTTGACAAGTTTCTGACCAGAGTACTAAACTTTCGGGTGGTCAGGGTCCGGCGTCATTGATCACTAACGTACGTTAAGAAAGTGAGGAGAGGGCGATGAGAACACAGGATCAACTGAAAACGCGGGGGGAGGTGGTCTTCGACGATCTCCTGAAGGAGCAGCGAGAGTTTCCGCCGCCGCCGAATTTCGCGGCGAGCGCCCACATCAACGATCGCTCGATCTACGATCGCGCCGAGAGGAAACCGGAGGAATACTGGGCGGAGCACGCTTCGCAGCTCCATTGGATGAAACCCTGGGACAAGGTGCTTGAGTGGGACCCCCCACACGCCCGCTGGTTCGTCGGCGGGAAGTTCAACATGGCCTACAACTGTCTCGACCGCCATCTGTCGGGGGCGCGGCGGAACAAGGCCGCCATCATATGGGAAAGCGAAGCGGGCGAGATCAAGACCCTCACCTATCTCCAGCTCCATCGAGAGGTGAGCAAGTTCGCGAACGTCCTTCTGGAGCTCGGCGTCGGAAAGGGGGATCGCGTGGCCATCTACATGCCCATGGTCCCCGAGGCGGCGGTCGCGATGCTCGCCTGCGCGCGCATCGGCGCCATCCACAACGTGGTCTTCGGGGGCTTCTCGCCCGACGCCCTCGCAGAGCGGATCAACGACTCGCAGGCAAAGGTGCTCATTACCGCCGACGGCGGATGGCGCCGCGGGAACGTGGTCTCCTTGAAGCACAACGGCGATCGCGCCCTCGAGCAGTGTACCACTATTAGGCATGTAGTCATGGTGCGGAACCTTCCCGGCGAGCATCATCTTCTCCACGTCATGGAGGGGCGCGATCATTGGTACCATCGCCTCATGGATCACCGCAGCGCCGACTGTCCGCCTGCGGAGGTCGACGCCGAGGATCCGCTCTACATCCTCTACACCTCGGGGACGACCGGCAAGCCGAAGGGGATCGTTCACACGACGGGCGGCTATGCGGTCGGTTGCTACACCACTACGAAGTACGTCTTCGATCTCAAGGAGGACGACATCTTCTGGTGCACGGCCGATATCGGGTGGGTGACGGGGCACAGCTACGTCGTCTACGGCCCGCTCTTGAACGGGGCGACCATCTTCATGTACGAGGGGGCCCCGGATTATCCCGACAAGGACCGTCATTGGGAGCTCATCGAGCGTCACCGAGTCTCGGTCTACTACACCGCTCCTACCGCGATCCGCAGCTTCATGAAATGGGGAAGCGAGCTTCCCGCCAAGCACGATCTCTCAAGCTTGCGCCTTCTCGGCAGCGTGGGCGAGCCGATCAATCCCGAGGCGTGGATGTGGTACCACGAGCACATCGGCGGAGGGCGCTGCCCGATCGTGGACACGTGGTGGCAGACCGAAACGGGGTCGATCATGATCGCCGGGCTTCCGGGGGTTTCCACGATGAAGCCCGGATTCGCAGGCGTGCCGCTTCCGGGAATCAAGGCCTCGATCCTCGACGAGCAGGCAGAGGAGGTGACCGAGGGAAGCGGCTTCCTCGCCCTCACCTACCCCTGGCCCTCCATGCTTCGCACGATCTGGGGCGATGACGATCGCTACGTCAAGACCTATTTTTCAAAGTGGAACGCTAAGACCTACTTCGCGGGCGATGGCGCGAAGCGCGACGAGAAGGGCAACTACATGCTCCTTGGGCGCATCGACGACGTCCTGAACGTCTCCGGCCATCGCATCGGAACCATGGAGGTCGAGTCCGCCCTCGTCAGCCATCCCTCGGTCGCCGAGGCGGCGGTCGTCGGCCGCTCGCACGACCTCAAGGGGCAGGCGATTGTGGCTTTTGTCTCCTTGAAGGGCGGCACGAAGCTCGACGATGGGATTAAGGAGGAGCTGAAGCGCCACGTCGTCACCAAGATCGGCGCCCTCGCCCGCCCGGAGGAGATCCTCTTCACCTCGGAGCTTCCAAAGACGCGCTCGGGCAAGATCATGCGGAGGCTCCTGCGCGATATCGCAGAGGGCCGTGCCCTTGGCGACGTCACCACCCTTGCCGATCCTGCGGTCGTTCAAGCGCTTCGTGAGAACTACGAGGAGCACTACGCAAGCTAGCGGGCATACGCGCGCTGACCGACGGGCAGGAGAGGCCGGAGTCGGACACCTGCCCGTTCGGCCAGGACGGGCGCCGTAGGATTGATTTTCGCAGGCGAAGAATCGTACATTTCGCCGATGGAAATCACGCAACAATCGAGGATGATTACCCTCGCGGGTGTCCTCCTTGCCCTCTTCCTGGGCGCGCTCGATCAGACGATCGTCGCCACCGCTCTTCCGAGGATCGCGAGAGACCTCCAAGGGCTCGGCAGGTACGCCTGGGTGGCCACCGCTTACCTCCTCACCTCGACCGTCCTGATTCCCATCTACGGCAAGCTCGCCGACATCCATAGCCGCAAGGCAATCGAGCTGTGGTCTATCGGGATCTTCCTCGGCGGCTCCTTCCTCTGCGGCCTCTCCGGCGAGTTTGGAACGCTGCCACTCCTCGGCGACGGCATGAACCAGCTCATCATCTTTCGAGGGCTGCAGGGACTCGGAAGCTCCGGGCTCTTCGCGATGGCGTTCATCGTCATCTCGGATCTCTTCCCGCCGGCCGAGCGCGGCCGCTATCAAGGCTTCGTCGGCGCAGTCTTCGGAATCTCGAGCGTCCTCGGACCGCTCTTCGGAGGCCTTCTCACCGACTACGGCAGCGCCATCATCCCGGGCATCGCGGGATGGCGTTGGGTCTTTTACGTCAACCTTCCCTTCGGAATAGTCGCCCTCTGGTTCATCATCTCCCGCATGCCACCGCTGCATCCGCGAGCAAGCGGAGCGAAGTTCAGCTACCTTTCCGCCCTTCTCCTCGTGCTTGCTGTGGTGCCGCTCATCCTTGCTCTGGAGCTCGACAAGACCCACTACCCATGGGGAGGCGCCGTTACCCTTTCGCTCTTCGCCGCCGCTGCGATCGCCCTCGCGCTCTTCATTCTTCACTCCCGTTACGACAACGACCCGATTCTCGATCTTTCGCTCTTCAAGAATCGAGTCTTCTCGATTGCGAACGGCGCGACCCTTTTTATGGGAGCAACCTTTCTCGGCATCATCATCTTTCTGCCGCTTTTCATGGTGAACGTCCTCGGGGTGTCGGCAACCAATGCGGGCCTGAGCATCATTCCTCTTTCGGTGGGCCTGTTCATCGGTTCGGTGGGCTCGGGCCAGATTGTCTCTCGCTTCGGACACTATCGGATCATTCTAGTCATCTCTGCGGCTATTCTCATTGCCGGCGCCGTGCTCCTGTCCTTTTTCAATGCCGATACGACCTTCTTTCATGCAGGCCTCGTAATGTTCCTGTGCGGAATCGGTCTCGGACCAGGAATGCCGCTCTATACGCTCGCCATTCAAAACGCGGTCGATGTCCGCAAGATCGGTCAGGCGACGAGCGCGAGCCAGTTCTTCCGCCAGATCGGTGGAACGGTGGGGGCGGCAATCCTTGGGACGGTGCTCGCGACCTCCCTCGCCACCGCCTTCGCGCACAACATGCCCCAAGGGATGACCTCCGGGCATGCCGACAGCACCGCCGCGGTCGAGAGCCGGTTCATGTCCGGCCCGGCAAGCGCGACGCCTGCCCAGCAGATCGCGGCGGGCTTCGACGATGCTTATGCGCTTATCGTGCGGGTGCTGAAAAACGGTGACCGGGCCGCCCTTGCCCAGCTGCAGCAGAACCCATATCTGCCGGGCGAGCTCAAAAGTCAGCTGGCAAGCCGGATCGGCGCCGCCCATTCGGCGTCGGACGGGACGGCGGTCGCCCGGGGCGGCGGAATCCGCGTCGACCCGACGGCAACGGGTGACGCTGCGGCCGGGCGCACTGACGCGGCGGCCGCAGCAGCCCAACGCGCTGCCGCAACCGATCGACTGCTCGCCGCGATAAAGAGCCGGCTCGACGTCCAGGCGAAGATTGTCGGCGGGGAGGTCACCCGCGCAATCAAGCTCTCTTTTGCCGAAGCGATCTCGCGCATCTACTTCTGGGTAATCTTCATAGCCATCGCCGGATTTCTCGTAACCCTCTTCATTCCTGAGCTCCCGCTGCGGCGCACCTTCGAGCATCACGGCGGCCCGCCCGCAGCGAAGGAGTAGGGGCGAGCGCCCCGGCGGGCCCTTTTTCTTGACTTTTAAAACCGGCGGCGGTAGCATCCTTAACAGAGAGTATGTATTGAGGCAAGAGGGGGTATCATGGCAATCCATTACTATCTGTCTGTTTTCCCTCTGGAGGCGCTCATAGCCTCACAGCTCGAGCCGCGGCAATTCGGATCCTACATGGCGACCGGTTCCAAGCGAGGGTTCGAAGAGCAGCTCGTTTTCACCGAGTTGAAGGGTGAGTTCGGAGACCACTTCGACTGGGATTATGCAAAAAAACGCTGCGTTCCCCATCCAAATGGCGATCCGAAACACTCGGTGTACCTTTCAGTCTACCGGGTGCTCGAGCACATTCCGATCGAACAGATCGGCTCGGTCTATCTCACGACGAGGGACGGCCGCTCGCTCGAGCTGAAACCCTCGGACTATTCACCTCCGGACGCGTCGCACGGTTACTACATTTATCAGGAGCTTTGCCCCGTCGATCCGGTGGTCGTAAGCTCCCTGGATCCGATAGCCTTCGCGAAGAACATGTGCGATCCAAAGAACAAGATCAATATCCCTAAGATGATCTTTACTGATCTGAAGGTGATCGACTTCTCCGACGAAGTGAACACCGGCAACATCGGAAAGATGTACGGCAAGGAGCGCGAGCATCTGCTCGAGTGCATCGCAGCCGTGAAGAAGGATCCGAGCAAGGTCACCAAAACCTTCACGAGGACGAATGTCGAGTCGTTCTCCTTCCAGGTGATAGCGGGCGGCATCTACGTCGCCGATGGGAAGAAGGTTGCTATGTACAAGATGCCGACGATCGCCCAGATCAAAGAAACGGAGTATGAATGGGGTCGATCGGCGCTCATCATCTGACGCCGCTGCATGAGTAACTCGGCTGAACAAGCGCAAACGAAGAATCAAGGCGCCATGTCGGCGGTGCTGGTCACTCTCCAACACCCCGGCGTGGCGCTCGCCATTTCAGAAGCCCACTCCGCTGAGCTATCCGGCCTGGTAAGAACCATGGGGCTCGAGGTGCGCGATGCCCTCATCGTCCGGCTTGGCGAACCGCACCCGCGCTTCCTTGTCGGAAGCGGCAAGGCCGACGAGATCGCGGCGCGAGCGAAAGAGCTTGCAGCCGACTGCATCGTCTTCGATGACGATCTCGCCCCTTCCCAGCAGCGCAACTGGGAGCGGATGTCCGGCCTTGCCGTTATCGACCGCCACGAGGTTATCCTCGAGATCTTCGCGGCGCGCGCCGCCACCCGCGAGGCTGCCCTCCAAGTCGGGCTTGCCCGGCTTGAGTACTCGCTTCCCCGCCTGACGCGAGCATGGACCCACCTCTCGCGGCAGCGGGGCGGCGCGCGCGGCACCCGCGGCGAGGGCGAGACCCAGCTCGAGCTCGACCGGCGGCTTGTTGTGCGGAAGATCGCCCGACTGAAGCGCGACATAGAGCTCGTGCGCGGACAGCGCTCGACCCGGCGCCGGCGCCGGGAAGAAGGCGAGCTTCCGACGGGCTCGATCGTCGGCTACACGAACGCCGGGAAGTCCTCCCTTCTGAACGTCCTTTCCGGATCCAACGTCCTGGTGGAAGACAAGCTCTTCGCCACCCTCGACCCGACCACCCGGCGGGTGCGCCTGGGGAATGGGGATGACGTGCTTCTCACCGACACGGTCGGCTTCATCCGGCGCCTTCCCCACGACCTCATCGTGGCCTTCAAGGCGACCCTCGAGGAGACCCTCCTCTCCGATTTTCTCATCCACGTTCTCGACGCCTCGAGCCCCGAGGTCCAGGAGCACTACGCAACGACCGTTGCGGTCCTCGAGGAGCTCGGGGTCGGGATGAAGCCGATCATCACGGTCTTCAATAAGATCGATGCTGCTGGCGATACCATCTACGCCGCCTCGCTGCAGGCTCGCCTCTCTGAATCGATCGAGGTTTCGGCGCGCACGGGCGAGGGGCTCGATCGCCTGAAGGAGGCGATCGGCCGGCTGCATGCGGAAGGGCGCCCGGTGGTCCAGATCGCCCTGCCCGGGAGCCGCCACGACCTTGTCGCTCTCATCCACCGCACGGGCAAGATTCTCACGACGCACTATGACGACAATCTCATCATGATCGCAGCGCAGATCCCGGAGCGCACGCGGAGCCTCCTCGCGCCCTTCCTGGTCGGTTGAGGGCCAGGCCCGCTCCAGCCACGAGGGCTGGTACTTCCCTCTTCTGGCTTGAGCTCGCGCCTAGTGAACTCCGCGAGGCGAATCTTCCTGACCTCCGCCGCTCTGGATGAAAAAGGGTTGCAAGCGTGCCCATCTCTCGTGGTTGACATGGGAAAGGGCTGGATTGTAGCTTGCTGAGACCAATCGAATGGCCTATTCTTGTCGGGAAGCAAGATGACGAAATACCAACGCGTGGAAGAGTGGATTGTGCAAGGCCTCAAGAGCGGCCGTTTCCAGCCGGGCGATCTGCTGCCTTCCGAGATCGAGCTCTGTCAGCTCCTCTCAGTCGGCAGAAACTCCGTACGCACGGCGCTGAGCAATCTCTCGCACCAAGGGATCGTCGAGACCAGAAAAGGGGTGGGGACGTTCTGCCTCAGGTCCCGCCAGTCCTCCTCGATGACCGTAGGCTTCGTTTCTCTCTACTCCCAGGAGTACATCTTCCCCCTCGTCGTCCAAGGCTGCAACAAGATCTTGTCGCGGAACGACTACCACCTGGTCCTCGCCGAATCCCGCCGCGATCCGTCGATCGAGCGGGAGGTCCTTCAGAAGCTCTGGAAGCGAGGAGTCGACGGCATCCTTCTCCAACCCTCCTACGACGGGCGAAATCCGGCGAATCTCGATCTGCTGCGCGAGATCCAGGTTTCGGGGGTTCCCGTCGTTCTCATCGACAACCATTATCCAGGCGAACAGTTCAACGCGGTCGTCATGAACGACAGAGCCGGCGGTAGGCTCGCGGCCTCGCACCTCTGGGCACACGGACACCGCCACATCGGAGTCGTCTATCACCGCACCTATTTCCCGAAAATCCTGCGGATGCAGGGAGCTATCGATTTTCTGCGGGAAATGGGCCACCAGGTTCCGGACAATTGGATCGTCGGCTTCGACCGGATGGGCAATCTCGAAGAGGTCAGGCTCCGGCTCACGGAGAGTTTCGCGAGAGAAGCGAAGAACGGCGGCCACTTCCCAACCGCTTTTGTGTGCACTAACGATCAGGAGGCGATCGAGCTCATCCGCATAGCGCAGGGATTTGGACTGTCCTTTCCCCAGGATCTCTCGATCGTGAGCTTTGACAACTCATCTCTCGCGAATCTCCCGAACCTCTCCCTCACCTCCATCAACCATCCAAGCCAGCACATCGGCGAGATCGCCACGAACATCCTGCTTGAGAAGATCAGATACCAGGATCTGCGCAGCAATACCGTGACGATGATCGATCCCGAATTGGTGGTGCGAAATTCGGTTACGGACATAATGCAGGCCACTCCGAGATGACGATGACGGAACGAACCCGCTCACCGCAGGATCACCGGCCATCCGACTGCGCTGCGCCGAAGTCTCCTCAGCTTTCCTCGACGACCGCCACCTGAAGGCCTGCGAGCTCGACCGTACCTGCCATCCTGGCGCCGGAGAGGAGGTCCCTCCCCTCGCGCAGGATCCGGACCGATTTCGGCGCGCTGTCGTGGTTCAGGTAGAAGCGGTAGGTCACCCCTTCCCGCTCACGCGCGGTGATTTCGATGGCGGGATCGAGGTCGTCCACAACCGGAAGCTTCGCTTCACCGAGGACGAGACGGAGAAAGTTCGCCAGCCCCTCCTCGGAGAGGAAGGTCCCAAGGTAGTAGGCGGTCCCCTTCCCGCTGCGATTGCGAACTGCCGCGACGCGGCCGGAATAGTATCTTCCCCGGTAGGTCAGAAGCGGCTCCGCTCCCCGGCTTGGCTCGAGAAGCTCCGCCAGATGCTCGGCGGCAAAGGATGCTCCTCCGGCTTCGACGACCTGGACCGATTCGTCTGGGAGGAATGAGAAGGTGTCATAATCCGTGACGGTGCATCCGGCGGAATCGACCAGTCCCGATGGAAGCACCTCTTCATGGATGGCGTTCTCCACATCCTTGACCGAGGTTCGGGCGCCGAGAACCGCAATTCCGCCGGATTGCAGATAGTCGTGAATTTTCCGCACGAAGGTCTCGGAGGTCACGTACTGCGTCGGAACGACCAGCACCCGGTAGCGGCTGAAGTCCTGATCGACTGAGATCACGTCGAAGGAAGTCCCGAGCCGGGCGAGGACGGACGCGTAGGCGCCCGCCACCGCGTGGTAGGAGAGCCCCGGCACGCCGTGCGGCTGAATCTCCAGTCCCCAGAGGCTGTCGTAGTCGTAGAGGATCGCGATCTCGGAAGCGACCCCGCTCCCGGCGAGAGCCGGCGACAAACGCGCAGCATCGGCCGCAAGCAGGGCAAGCTCGTGGTATCTCGCTCCCGGCTGCCCGTGGTGTGGCAGGATCCCGTGCCAGTACTGCTCCGTCCCAAATCGGGCGCTGCGCCACCGAAAGAAGCTGATGAAATCTGCGCCGCGAGCGAATGCCTGAAGGGCCCAGATTCTCATGCGGCCAGGCTCCGGGGTTGGATAGAAGCGGTCCCAGCCCCCCGGACCAGCAGCCTGCTCCATGACCCAAACGCTGGCGCCTTTGAGGCCGCGCATGAGGTCGTGCGGAAGGGGCGCCGGCGGAAGGTGCGCGGCCCGGGGCTGAAAGAAGGGATAGTTGTCCCAAGATACCACGTCCAGGTCGCGGGCCAGATCGAAATCGTTGATGTCCGTGAAGTTGCCCATGAGATTGTGCGTGATGAGTCGCGAGGGGGAGTTGGCGCGAATGATTTGGGCGAGCTCCCGGTTGAACTCTACCTGCACGTCGGAGGAGAAACGATAGAAGGCAAGCGACAAACCGGGATTCTGGCCGCCCGATCCTACACGATCGGCCGTGTCTCTCGGAGGGGAGATCTCCGAGAAGTCGTTGTACTCCTGGCTCCAGAAGGCCGTTCCCCATGCCTCGTTCAGCCGCCCGATGTCCCCCCCGAAGCGCCGCGAAAGCCAGGTCTGGAAAGCCCGCTCGCAGCGCTCGCAGTAACAGCGCGCGGTTCCGTGGCAACCAAGCTCGTTGTCCGTTTGCCACGCCACGACGTTCGGATGCGCGCCGAAGTGCTCGGCGACGACCTTAGTAATTCTCAGGGCGTGCTCCCGGTAGCCGGGATGGTTCTTGCAGGCGTCTTGCCGCTGGCCGAACTCCTTGAGCTGACCGTTGCTCTTTACCTGGTGGATGTCCGGGTATTTTCTGTGGAGCCACGCAGGGTAGGTCGGCGTCGGCGTGCAGAGAATCGCACGAATCCCGCGAGCCGAAAGAACCTCGAGCGCCCGCTCGAGCCAAGAGAGCTCGTAGCGGCCCTCCTCAGGCTCGAACTTGTGCCATGCAAACTCCGCGAGCCGTACCGTAGTAACTCCCGCCTCCTGCATCAGCTTCGCGTCCTCCGCCCAGCGGCTTTCCGGCCATTGTTCGGGATAGTAGACAACTCCGATGTGAAGGCGATTGAGGAGGTCGTTGACTGCCATCTTTGCGTTCTCCTTACATCTTGACGCTTCCGGTGGCGATGCCGGCCGCGATGTATTTCCGCAGGAACGGAAAGAGGACCAACATCGGCAGCACGGAGAGCATCGAACCGACTATAATCAGCGGATATGGCGGCACCCCCACGGAGGGGCTGATAAGCTTGGAAACCCAAATCTCGAGACCAAGCGTGACCGGAAAGAGTTTCGAGCTGCTTAAGACGAGCAGCGGCAGAAAGAAGTTGTTCCAGGAAAAGATGAAGGTTATAAGAAAGAGAGTGACCAAGCCGGGGCGTAAAATGGGAATGGCAATGCGTCCGAATATCTGGTAGTCGTTGGCTCCGTCGATCCTTCCCGAGTCGATGAGCTCGTTCGGCATCGTCTGGCCGATGTAGACGTTCATGAAGTAGACGCCAAACGGACTGGCAAGCATCGGCAATATGACCGCCAGATAGGTATCCATCAGGTCGAGGCTCTTAAGAAGGAGGAAGACCGGAATCGTCAAGGTCGCTCCGGGAAGGAGAAGGGCCACGAGCACCATGAACGAGGCGACGCGCCGGAGCGCGAATTCGTACTTTGTCAGCGCATAGCCGGCAAGCGCGCTTATGAAGGTTCCGAAGCCGGCAGTGAGCGTGCTATAGATGATCGAGTTCAAGTACCAGCGCCAGTAGGCCCCACCTTCCCTCGTGCCCAACTCCTTCAAAGTAGTCACAAGGCTCGAAAGGGAGGCGGGCGCGAACATCGGGGTGTTGAACAGCTGACCGGTCGTCTTTGTCGAGGAGACCAACAACCAGAACAGCGGAAGAACGAAGTAAGCGGCGAGGAGGCTCATGGCAACCAGGATGATCGCTCCAATGGCCACCCGCCGTCGAACGTAGGACTCAGAGTGGTTCAGCCTCTGCAGAGTTGTCGGGCTCAGAGGTCTCTTCCGGCCGCTCATGTTCTACCTCGCTGCCGGCTCATCGCGATTCTCGTGCGTCCGCCATCGCCTATTGTCCGACGTTGCATACAGGAACAGGAGGGATGCAGCGAGGGTAACGAAGGCCAGGAAAAAGGAGAGCGTCGCCGAATAGTGGAAATTGTTGTAGGCGAAGGCCATGTTGTAGATGTACATATTCGGCGTGAAATTCGCAGGAACCGCGGTAAGGCTCGAGAGTATGAAAGGCTCGTTAAAAAGCTGGAACGCGCCGATGATTGACAGAATCCAGGTGAAGATAATCACGGAGCGAATAAGCGGCAGCTTGATTCGGATCGCGATCTGAAGCTCGTTGCATCCGTCTATCTTGGCGGCGTCGTAGAGCTCGAGCGGGAGGGAGGTAAGCCCCGCGAAGTACAAAGTCATGTTGTAGCCCGTCCATTCCCAGATTACGACGTTGACTATGCTGTAGAGAAGGTTGCTCTGGGAGAGAACATCGGGCGCCTTCCAGTGATTGAAGATTCCCAAGATGGCCAGCAGAGGATCCAGCTGGTTAGAATAGAGAAAACCCCACATAAGCGCCGCAATGACACCCGGCACGGCATAGGGCAGAAAATAAAGGAGACGAAAGGTCGCTTTTCCCTTAACGATCGGACTGTCGAGTAGAAGCGCGAGGATGAGAGCCAGAATCAGCATGGTCAGGAGCTGCATGACCCCGAACTTCGCGACAGTCCCGATCGATGACCAGAAAGCGCCGTCCGTGAGTGCCGAGAGATAATTGGTGAAGCCCACATAGTGGCTTTGTCCCATCCGGCTTGCAAACAGGCTGAGGTAGAAGGCGTAGAAAAAGGGATAAATGTAGAAGGCGAAGAACAGAATGAGGAAAGGCGCAAACATAACGTAGGGCACGATGTTTTTTTTCGTCATTCTGTATCCCCCACTGCTTCGTCCAGAGTCAGTTGGTCATGAAGGGGTCGTGCGCCGCCGAGCGGCCAGGGCCCCGCAGGCCGGGCCCATAGCCACCCGCGACGAGCCGGTGTCGCGCACGCCGCCAGAGTCGGACACAAAGGTCAGCTTTGCAGGCTAGTCGGCGACCTTGAAGCCCTGAGTCCGTGCAAAGGAGGAGACGCTGTTTTGAATGTTCTGCAACGCCTGGTCGACGGTGATTTCGCCTTTGAACATCGAGGTGAACTGAACCTGCATCTGGTTGTAAACGTAGCTTGTCCACGGGCTCCACTCGAAGCTCTTGTCGACCCAGGGCATCATCTTTGCAAAGACTGAGTTGGCATCCTGACCGCCGAGGAACTGGTTCGGCGCGCTAAAATTCGGCAGCTTGTTCGCGTAGTTGTCCGCGTCGAACAGCCCGGAGCCCCCCTGTCCGATGTCGGTCATTTCGAGAGCCACGGCGTCCTTGTTCGTATTCAGCCAAGCCGCGAACAGAGCCGCCGCTTCCGGATGCTTGGTTTGGGTTGTGACAGCGTCCGTCGAGCCGCCCCAGTTGCTGTCGACAGTCTCTCCGGCGTTCCACTGTGGCATCTCGGAGACGCGCCACTGTTGGGTCGTTCCCTTCTCCATGTATGGCTCGACCTCATAGGTTGGTGACCATGCGGCGCCGATGACTGCGCCGTACAACCCTTGGCCAAGATCGTGGCTCCATTGCGGGGTCCAGGCATTGGCAACCTGAGCATAACCCTTCTGGACGAGGCCCAGCCAGTAGCTCATGACCTTCTTGGCGGCGTCACTTGTGAAGTCGATCTTCCAGCCGTTGGCCGTGTTCTTAAAGGGGAAAGCTCCGCCTTGCCAAAGCAGCCCGTTGACCTCGCCCTCGTCGTTGACCGCGACAAAGGTGATGTATTTCGTGGGGTCGGCCTTGTGAAGGAGCGCCCCGGCCTGCTCGAAATCGGCCCAGGTCTTCGGCACCGCAATGTTGTACTTATCGAAGAGGTCTTTCCGGTAGATCAAGCCTTCCGGGCCCGCGTCTTGAGGGATCGCGTACAGCTTGCCGTTCAGGAAAACCTGGTTCCATGTCCATTCGGGAAAGAGCGGCTTGACCCCGCCTACGTACTTGGAGATGTCGAGCAGCCCGCCGGTATTCACAAACTGCGGCAACACTTGGAACTCCACTTGGACGACGTCGGGCGCGCCGCTCCCAGCCTGGATGGCGGTCGCGAGCTTCGTGTATTCAGTTTGGCCCTGTCCGACGCTCTTTACATCGACCTGGATATTCGGGAAGGCCTTCTGAAACATGGCTCCGAGCTTGTCCGCGTTGGTAATCCAGGTCCAGACGGTAAGCGACGCCGGCTTCGTGTCCTTCGGCCACACCGGCTCGCCAAAGCCGCTCGCATCAGTCTTGATCTCAATCTTCATCGCTCCCGCCGATCCTGATGTCCCTGCGGTTCCCTTCTGGGAGCAACCGGCAAGAACGAGAACCGCGGCGAGAATCGGCAGTAAGATCCACCGTAACCTTGGCGCACGCATACATCTCCTCCTCATGATGGTATAGCATATTGGTACATGTTGGAGCAATTATAGCATCCGCATACAGGCCGTCAAGAAAAATCGGTGGCGAATAAGGGAAACGGTCGAAATGGCACACCCGTGGGCTGCGGCAGCTACGAGGCGAGGCGATCGGGCGAAGCTACAGGGCGGGACTGCGAAGGTGCTTGAGCATGTTCGAGCCCTAAATCGCGGAATAGGCCGGCAGCCCCGGAAGCCTCGCCACCTCCTCGGCAAGCTCGCCCTCCGACCGGAAGTGAATGGCTCGCAGCCCGACCAAACGAGCGGCCTCGACGTTGGGAAGGAGGTCATCGATGAAGAGGCACTCGCCTGCGGGAAGGGCGAGCTCGGTGAGACAGCGGCGGTAGATCTCGGGGTCGGGCTTCGCGAGGCGCACCGCCGCCGAGAAGACCCTGACGTCGAAGAGCGAGAACCAATCGCTGTGCGACCCGATGTAGTCGATGTGGTCGGGTGGCATGTTCGAGAGGATCGCGATCTTGAGTCCTCGTTCTTTCACCGCGCGGGCCCACTCCACCATCGGGATGCGAACCCGCATCCACCCGCCCACGTCCTCGAGGAAGAGCCGCTTGAGCGTCCCCTCGTCCGGCAGTCCGCCGAAGGGAGCCATGACCTCGCTCCAGTAGGCCCGAAGGCCGATCTCGCCGAGGTCGTAGCGATGGCGAGGGCGAAGGTAGGCCTCCATGAAGCGATCCGGCGCTGCCCGCAAGAGCTTCGCCATCCGTACCACGGAACCGTTGTCGAGGGGAAGGCTCAAGACGCAGCCGTAATCGAAGATGACGCCCCGAATGGGGCTGATGCTGGAACCGCTTCGAGCGGTGGCACGCCCCTGGGCCGCCGGACCGCCGTCCGCCTCGCTCTTGCCCCGAAGAGGCCGCTCGCCCGAAGGAGTCACGTGAGGGGGGATCTCTTCCATCGTTCCGCTAAAAGATCTGCACGGCCGATGGCTGATTTTGGCTCGTTACGACCGGGGTAAGCGTCATCTCTCCGATATACCAGTCGATCCCGTCCTGGACCATCGTAATGGTGACCAGATAATTGCCTCCGGCGCCGTTGGAATAGCTTCCGCGCACGATCGAGCCTTCGAGGGTCGTATTGGTGATACGCCCGGGCTTTTCGGCCGCCGCAAAGGGGCCGCTCGCCTGCCAGTAGGAGGTTGATTTGAGCTGGCTGTACATCACGGTCCGCGACGCGGAAAAGTTGGTGTAGAGATCCGCGTAGTTGCCGCTCTTCAGGTCGCTGTTGAAATCGTTGATGCGCTGATCGATTGACACCCCGAACAGGACGCTAAACGCCTGGCAGGAGGCGAGAAGGAGTGATGCCGCTACAAGCACCGACGCGAGCGCCGCGCCTTTTCGGATGACCGCCATTTATCGATAAGCTCCCGAATCGTTCGATCAACGCCCCCATTTTGAACCTTTTGCCCCATCGTGGCAAGGGCGACGCCGCGATCTCCACTGATTCTCGGCTGTTTTGGCGCGTCCCATCACGCGGGTGCCCGCCAATGCCGACGCCCAGGCCGTGCTCACCGGCCGCTGGCGGCGAGAACACCAGGTCGGCACGGCAGGTTCGAGGCGAAGCGGAAGCGGCGCAGGAGGCCTACGCCCGCGGCCGAGTCGCCTCCTCAGTTGAATGTTATCGCAGCGGCTGGGGAGGGGGGAGTCAGTGTCATCGAGCTTATATACCAGTTGTTGCCCTGCTGCACCATCACCAGCGTTACTGCATACGAGTACGTCTTGTCGGAGAAAGTGCCCGTCACGTTGCCGGGGTTGCTCGTATCTGTCAGCGTGATCGCGCTCGGATTCTCGGTACTGTAAAACGGAGTGCTGTTCCAAGCCGACGCAAGCTTAAAGCTCGCGTAGGTGTTCGTATTGGAAGCCCAGTTCGTGTACAGCTGATCGTACTGCTGCTTGCTGACCTGGCTATTGAAGGTATCGATTCGCTGCTGGATCGAGACGCCCGGCTGGCAGGCGGCGAGCACCACGACGGCGGCTACTATAATTCCGATCGAAGCAAGGCGAAGTCTGGCTATGGTCTCGTTCGTCATTTGCACTACTCTCCACATCTCATCTAACCTCAGATATCGGCCGGCACGAGGAGCGGCACGACCTCCTCGTTAAAGGTCTTCACTGTCTTTTCGTAGATTTCGATGAACTTCCGGTAAAGCTGATTCTGCTGGTCGGTGATGTACATCGAGGCGAGGCGGATGTACATGCGCCCCAGGACAAAGCGCTTGAGCGAGAAGGCGGAGAGGGCGTAATAGCGGAGGTTGATGATCTGCGCGGTGGCGAGGAGCTCGAGGGGATAGACGTGCTCCCGGCTGTATTGCTCCATGGCCGCCTTGCCGAGCTCCTTGCCGATCGCGTCCCGCTTCGCCCGCTGTCTCGTGAGCTCCGCGTAGGTCTTGTTGTATTCGGGGGCGAGCTTGTGGATGTCGTCGATGTAGGTCTCCATCTGCGCCTCAACCTTCAGCGCCGCGCGATGCGGATCCCGAAGGATGCTATCGAGCTTCTGCTTGTTCCAGGTGCTATAGTCGACGAAACCGTGAAGGGCCTTGAACTTCTGCCCGGGAGCCTCGCCCGGGTTTACCTCGACACCCTCGTCCTTGGTTACCAGCTCGGTCTTTCCCCCTGACTGAACCGCGACCTGGCCCTGCTTCACCACAAAGAGCGAGGAGCCGTCCGCCCCGGCGTAGACCGTGAGAACGGTGCCACGGATCCCAGCGGAGGCGCTCGGGGTAGAGATATCCGGTTCGTTTCCCGCAAGCTGGTTGAAGCTGAAGGTGATGGAGCCCAGGGCGACCGAGAGGACGTCTCGCTTCTGCCCGCCCGAGCTCGCGCGTTGCTGGAGAGTGAAGACCGTATCCGGAGAGACGTTGATCTGCGTAGTGTCCTGCTTCTGAAGCTGGGCGCTACCGTCATCGCCGGTGATGATTGAATCGCCGACGTTCAAGGAGTCGCCGATCTGCGCCTCGGTCCGATCTTGCCCGGCCGGCTGGAGATCGACGCTGCCCTGGACATAAATCACATCCGCCTGCTGGGCAAAGGCGAAGCGAGCGAGAAGGGAAAACCCCGCGACAAGCGCCAGCCTTCTCATTGCTGCGTCTCCTCCTTGAAGCCGAGGATAAGGGGATAGCCTCGACGAGAGCCGTCAAGAAGGAAATCGAAGGTCCCGCTCGTGCACTTTACGCGCACAAAGGCGGTCTGCTTCGGCAAGTACTTGGTCATGAAGACCTTCCCTTCGAGGCTGTCGACGAAGGCCTTGTACGTCGACTCGTTGACCGGGTGGCTCTCGACCACCTGCGCATCGCTGAAGCGGAGGCCGGAGCCGACGAGGTTCGACCACATCGTTTGAAGGTCCTCTTTCAGCTCAACGATCTCGCCGCCAAAGAGGAAGGGAAGGCTCGAATCGGCGACAAGCGCCTTCACGTCTCCCTTGTTGAAGAGTGCGACGACCTTTGCGACGTTTTCGGGCCGCTCGCCGTAGGGAATGGTGGAACAGGAGAAGAGCAGAAGCATGACGATGAAGGAAAGCCACCACTTTTTCATGAAAGACCTCGCAGATCCGCCGGAGCCGATTACCGCACATAATATCGCAGCGGCCAGCTGATTTCAAGCGCGAACTACTGCCCTCCGACCCCTCGTGCCACGATCTCGACAACAAACTGAGCGTCGTCCTGCGCACGCCGGGCATCATCAACCGAATACTGCTCCGACGGGATCAGATCAATGTCGCCGTAGAACGAGAACTCTCGCTCCCTCCGAAGCCATTGCGAGATCGCTTTGAGTCGCGGAAGTTCCTGAGTCGCTTCGTCGCCGAATCGTCCCTTGTTCTCCTCAAGCTGAAGGCTCACATCGTGGAACTTCAGCGGCTCGACCCCATGAGCGCGCAGGAGGGCCTTGAGCGCAAGCTCGACGGCCTCCTGTGCCTCGCGCACGACGTCGGAGTAGTCACCCGCATCGAGCAAGATTCCCAGCACGCGAAGGCGGGCCTGCGCCTTCGCAATGTAGCTCCGGGCAAGTCCATCCATTGTCATAGCTTGATAACGTCCCCAGGCTTGAAGTCCGGCTTAAGGTCCCAGTACCAGAACCCACCGGCCGGCACACGGTGCGCCCCCAAACGATCGAGGCGCTTCTTCAAATCCTCGAGGTATCCAGCAAAAAAACCGCCACTGTCGTAGAGGATCTTGAGGTCGAAGAGCATGTCGAGAAAAAGCGGACTGCCCGCGCCCACCTCCTCGGGCGTCTTCAAAATGGGGGATAGCCTGGTGTCGACCCCCTCGCTCCGGGCGGTCCGCAATGCTCGCTCCATTTCGGCATCGACGGTCTCGAATTCCCTGACCCGCGCCATGCGGCCGCGCGGAAGCTCCTCCGCAACGACCAGAACATCGATGTCGGAGGTCGCGTTCGGAGTGCCGCGCCCAACCGATCCAAAGACGCCGAGGGACACAAGTCGACTTCCGTAGCAGGCTTGGCATGCGAGAGCCAGGATAGAGAGAAGGTTGTCGAACACCGCGATAATCACCCGAATAGTGTAGCGCAGGCGTCACCTCCGAGCAATGGTGCCCCGAAACTACCGCAGCGCGGTCTCGAGCAGATAGACCGCACCTCCGGCGAGGTAGCCGAGCAGGGCAAGCGGCGCGATGCGCCGCGCGTACCAGCCGAAGGTGAGGCGCTCCATCCCCATGGCGGTGACCCCTGCCGCCGACCCGATCACTAGGAGGCTTCCTCCGGTCCCAGCGCAGTAGGAGAGGAACTCCCAGAGAAAGCTGTCCATGGGAAAGTGAGCGAGGCTGTACATGTTCATGGCCGCCGATACGAGCGGGACGTTATCGATCACCGAAGAGAAAAGGCCCATGAGCGCCACGATGATGGTCTTGTTGCCGATGGCCGCCTCGAGCCAGGTCTCGAGCCCGGCGAGGGCTCCCGCCACCTCGAGTGCCGCCACCGCAAGGAGGATCCCGACGAAAAAAAGGATACTCGGCAGGTCGATCTCCACGAGGGCGTGCGCGAGGCTCAAGGAGCTGCGGTAGGGCTCGCCCTTGTCGCGGTGAAGGACCTCGGTGGTAACCCATACGATCCCCAACCCGAGGAGGATCCCGAGATAGGGCGGCAGCCCCGTGAGCACCTTGAACACCGGGACGGCGATGAGACAGCCAAGGCCGAGAACGAGAATAGCGGAACGCTCGCCATCGGAGACCGGCCGCGATTGCTCGGCACTCTTCTGCCGCGCGACCCCTCCCCGCACGAAGAGCGAGCCCACCGCGAGGGGAAGGACGAGGTTGACGAGCGAGGGGAGCAATAGACGGGTGATGATCGCCACCGGAGAGATCTGCCCTCCTAGCCAGAGCATCGTCGTGGTGACGTCGCCGATCGGCGAGAAGGCGCCGCCCGCGTTGGCCGCGATCACGACCATACCGGCGAAGAAGAGCCGATCCTTCGGTGAAACAACCAGGCGCCGGCACAGGGTCAGCATGACGATAGTGGTGGTGAGGTTATCGAGGATCGCGGAAAGGAAGAAGGTGACGAAGCTGATGATCCAGAGCAGCGTTCGAAGGCTGCGGGTCGTGATCCGAGAGGTGATGATCTCGAACCCCCCGTGAGCATCGATCACCTCGACGATCGCCATCGCGCCCATAAGAAAAAAGACCAGGGCAGCCACGCTCGCGACGTGGTCCGTGAGGCGGGAAAGCAGCTTGACCCCGGTAAGCGGCAGCGCCGCAAGGATCGTCCAGAGAAGACCCCCGAGGACGAGGGCGACCGCCGATTTGCTCAGGCGCAGGGGATGCTCGAGCGCGATGAGAAGATAGCCGACGACAAAAAGGGAAACGATCAACAACATCGCGACCCTTTTAGCTTCCGGCGCTCCGCACGCGCCTGCGGGTGCCAAGCCACACCGCTCCCAACAGGGCGGAGAGGGCCGACGCCGCGAGGATCGCGAGCCTGGCCTGAACCAGTTGACCGGGCGTCGTGAACGCGAGACCGGCGATGAACAGGGACATCGTGAACCCGATGCCGCCGAGAAGGCCGGCGCCCGCAAGCTGTCCAAACCCTATCCCGGCGGGAAACTGCACGAGCCCTATCGCGCGCGCGACAAGCGCCGAGAGGACGATTCCGATCGGTTTTCCTGGGGCGAGCCCGATGAGGACGCCGAAGAACACGCGTGATCCCAGTGCTCCCGCGGCCGCCCCCGCAAGCGACAGGATGCCTAGCGAGAAGGCAATGTCCGTCGCGGTCGGTATACCCCAGCCGCGAAGCCCGGTCGTGCCCGTATTCAGGGCGATGAAGATCGCCGCCGGCACGAGCATCCCGCCCAGAGCCGCGACGAGGGGCAGCAGCGCCTTGCGGAACTCTGCGAGCTCCCCTACGAGCAGCTCGCGCTTGATCTCGAGGCCCACCATGAGGAAAAAGAACGCCATGAGCCCGTCGTTGATCCAGTGCGAGAGATCCATGGAGAAGCCTATAGGACCTGCGACGATCCCCCAGCGGCTCTCCCGCAGATGAGAGAAACTTGAAGAAAACCCGGAATTGGAAAAGAAAAGCGCCGCGGCGGTCGCGATGAGGAGCAGCATCCCGCTTGAGGCTTCGGTACGAAAGAACTGCTGGAACGGTTTCGCGAGCGGGAGCCGGGGAGCCCGACCACTGCCCCCTTCGGATTGTGCCATCGCCCCTTCGCCCTGCTCGACGCCGTCAGGGATGGAGCACGGCGTGCAGGCGCTCGAGCACCTTCTCCCGGTCCAGCGGCTTGACGATGAAGCTCTTAGCCCCGACGAGGAAGGATCTCTTTACGAGATCCTGCTTGCCGAGGGCGCTGACCATCACGACCTTCGCGCCCTTGTCGAACTCCATGATCTTCTCGAGGCAGCTCAAGCCGTCCATGCCGGGCATTGTGACGTCCATCGTTACGAGATCGACCTGCGGGTGGTGTTTCCGGTATTTCTCCACCGCGTCGTTGCCGTCGAGGGCGGTGTCGATCACCTCGAAGCCTTCCGAAGTGAGGATTTGGCTGAGCTGTTTGATGGCGAACACGGAATCGTCGACGATGAGAACACGGTAAGGGGTCCCGTCCTCTTTTTTCCCTTCGGGCTTGACGCTACTCATTCGGCTATTGTACGGCTTTCCCGCCGAAATGCAACCCGGCCCGTCGTGTTACCTACGCGACTGGCGCTACCTACGCGGCTGACTACAGCGCCGCTGGCTCCATCGCCCGCACCGAGCTCCGCTCGACGAGCGCAGGCGCCACCACGGTCCGCGTCACGAAGCGCAGCTCGGGGTGAAGGATCTCGTCAAGGAGGATATTCGTGGCGGTCTCACCCATGTGGAAGCTCGGGTGATGAATCGAGGTGAGGGCTATCTGATCGAGCTGCGCGATGTTCGAGTTGTCGAAACCGACTACCGAGAGATCGTCGGGGATCTTGAGATTGCGCCTCTCGGCGGCTCGCATCAGCTGGAGAGCGTCCTCGTCGTTGCTGCAGACAAAGGCCGTCGGAAGGTCGTCCACCGTCGCGAAGAAGCGCTCGGCCGCCTCCGGCGCCTCCCCCATCGGCCCCTGACCCTTGAACGCCACGAACCACTCCCGCCGGATGGGAGCGCCCTTCTCCCGCAGGAATTCCTCGACCCCCTCCTTCCTGAGAACCTTCACATAGTAGTCGTCCTGGTAGAAGACCCCGATCCGACGATGCCCCTTTGTCCACAGAAACGAGACTGCCTCCCGTCCGCCGAGACGATCGTCCAGGGCGACCATGCCGAAGTCCCTGTTCGGGAAGTAGCTGTCGATGAGCACCACCGGTATTCCCTCGTCCTGAAACTCGCTCAGGAGGTCGGCGTTTGAGCGATCGCTTCCGTCATAGACGGGGGCGATGATGATCCCGTCGACTCGCTTTCGCCGCAGGTTGAGGAGGATGTTGCGCTCCTTCTCGATGTCGTATTCCGATTGGTTCAAGAGCAGATGGAAGCCGCGCTTGTACAGCACGTGGTCGCAGCCCCTAATGATCTCGGGAAAGATGTAGGAGCTGGTGAAAAAATCGACAAAGCCGATATTGGTCGAGAGCCGGCTGTCCGCAACCCGGAGTCGACAGAACGTCCCTACCCCCTTGATGCTCTCGACCAGTCCCTCGTGGGCGAGGTTCCGAATCGCCTGGCGGACTGCGTTGCGGGAGACGCCGAATTGCTGGCAAAGCTGACTCTCGGAGGGGAGCTTTTCCCCTGGGCTTATCCGACCGTCGCCCAGTGCTCCTCGAATCCATCTCTCGACACGTTCGTACTTTTTCACACCCTTGCCTGTAGTTACAAGCTGTTCTATATTCTCCAACCTTAGGCCGAACAGGTTCTGCTGTCAATGCGATGGATTCACGATCGAGCCACCCCG